>NZ_CP128474.1:2022204-2696272 GCF_030369635.1 Microbacterium arborescens
GCGTCTGACCGGCGGCCGGCAGGGATCGGACACGCGTCCGGTCGTCGGCGGCACCGCGACATTCACGAACTACGACGTCGGCTCGAACTCCGCGACCACGCTCACCGCGACCCCGCTGACGACCTTCGACCTGCCGCCGATCGCGGCGGGCTCGAGCGAAGGACAGTCGCGCGCGGTCACCGCGCACGGCGTCGGCGCTCCGGGGCTGACCCTGACCGAGACCAACACGTCGAACTCGATGCGCGTGACGGCATCGGTGGCCCCGAACGGCGACGGGACGCAGACCCTCATCGGGTTCAGCGACGTATCGGCCGACGCGTGCGTGCCGTCTGGTTCGGCGACGAGCCAGCAGTTCGAGGCGCAGGCGTTCAAGCGCAAGACGGTGTGGGCGTGCGCCGAGCACACGTTCAACGGCAAGCAGGGCTTTGGCGTCACCCGAGCGGAGATCTCCGCTCGGCCGGTCGGCAACGTCGAGGCGCCGACGGGGATGACCTTCCGGGTGTCGTCGACGGCGAGCGGGAACGCGCAGAGCGGCTACACCTACGCCCTCCAGGGCACGCACAGCGACCCCGGCGCCAAGCCCTTCGACGATGCCCGACTCGTCTACTACGTCAACGGCAACCGGCGCGACTCGTTCGCACCCGAGTACAACCGTCCCGACGATCAGTGGACGGCGCGGTGGTGCGACAGCTTCCTCGGTTTCGACAGCAACTGCTCGGACCCGATCGCCATCTCGCCCGCTTCCGGGAGCGCGTCCACGCCTGTCTCGGTCGCGATCCAGAATCTGCCGTCATGCCGAAGCACCGACACGTCTGCTCCCAGCTGGGACCCGCGCTGGCCGAACCTCACGTACGAGGTCACGTCGCAGATCGGCGGTGCCGCGGAAGCGATCACGCACGTGGACTACACCGTGACCTGGACGGGCAAGCTGTCGCCGCTCGAACCCATCACCGTGCGCCAGAACTGCGAGCAGGTCACCCCGCCTCCGGCGGAGCCGAGCGCCCCCGCCGAAACGAACACGACCCCCTGACCCCCGCCGAGAAGGCGAAGCGAGAGGACCCCATGAGCATCACACCGGAGCAGACCTCCTGGTTCCAGGAGACGTTCGCGACGCTCGTCGACAACGTCGAGAAGGTCGTCCTCGGCAAGCGCCACGTCATCGAGCTCGCGTTCACCGCGATGGTCTCCGAGGGCCACCTGCTGCTGGAGGACTACCCGGGCACCGGCAAGACATCGCTCGCGCGCGCCATGGGTCAGACAGTGCAGGGTACGAGCAGCCGCATCCAGTTCACTCCCGATCTGCTGCCCGGCGACGTCACCGGCATCACGGTCTACGACCAGAGCCGCGGCGAGTTCGAGTTCCACCAGGGACCGATCTTCGCCAACATCGTGCTCGCCGACGAGATCAACCGCGCCTCGCCGAAGACCCAGTCGGCGTTGCTGGAGGTCATGGAGGAGGGCCAGGTCACCGTCGACGGTGTGAGCCGGCGCGTCGGCGTGCCCTTCCTCGTCGTCGCGACCCAGAACCCCGTCGAGCAGGCGGGCACCTACCGGCTGCCCGAGGCGCAGCTCGACCGCTTCCTGATGAAGACGACGCTGGGATACCCCGATCACGCCGCGACCGTGCGCATCCTCGAGGGCGCGGCCGAGTCCCGCCGCGAGGTCTCCCCCGTCATCACGCCCCAGGGCGTCGTGAGCATGGCCGACATCGCTCGCGGCGTCTACCTCGACGCGCTCGTCCTCGACTACATCGCGCGCCTGATCGAGGCGACGCGCCTGGCCACCGAGGTCCGCCTCGGCGTGAGCGTCCGCGGCGCGATCGCGCTGACGAAGGCAGCGAAGACGTGGGCCATCGCGCATGGTCGCAGCTACGTCACGCCCGACGATGTGAAGGCGCTGGCCGAGCCGGTGCTCGCCCACCGTCTCATCCTCGACCCCGAGGCGGAGTTCGACGGCGTGACGGCGGGGGCGGTCATCGGACAGGTGCTCCTCGACACGGTGCCGCCCAGCCAGAGAGAGACCGTGTGAGCTTCGACACCGAGTCCCGCCTGACCCGAACCTCCTTCTCGGAGGGCACGGGTTTCGCGCGCACGCGTTTCGGCACGACCGGCCGCACCACCGTGCTCGCGGTGCGCGGCCTGCAGTCGTGGCGGCGTCTGCGTCGCGCGGCACGGGCGACGGCGCGGTGGATCTCCGAAACGGTCACGGTGGCCGGGTGGCTCATGGTGATCACCGCGGTCCTCGGACTCGGCATCGGACTGCCGCTCGGCCTCATGGAGCTCGCCGCGGCCGGCGTGGTCGCCCTCGTGCTGCTGGCCCTGTCGGTGCCGTTCCTCTTCAGCGCGCGCGCCTACCAGGTCGACCTACGGCTCGAGCACGACCGGGTCGTCGCCGGCACGCAGGTCGAGGGGACCCTCGTCGTGACCAATGTCGGCACCGCGCCCGCCCTTCCGGGCCGTATCGACGTCCCCGTGGGCGACGGCATCGTCGACGTGCACGTGCCGTTGCTGCGCCATGGGCACACCCACACCGAGCAGGTCGTGGTGCCCACGCACCGGCGCGGCATCATCACCGTCGGCCCCGCGCGCACCGTGCGAGGCGACCCCTTGGGCATCCTCAAGCGCGAGGGCACGTGGGATGACGTGCACACGCTGTACATACACCCCGTCACCACGACCCTGCGCAGCACGACGACCGGCTACATCCGCGATCTCGAGGGAAGCGCGTCGCGCACCGTCGTCGACGCCGACTTCTCGTTCCATGCGATCCGCCCCTACGTCGCCGGCGACTCGCAGCGCCAGATCCACTGGAAGTCGACCGCGAAGACCGGCACCCTCATGGTGCGCCAGTACGAGGAGACGCGGCGCAGCCGCATGGTCATCGCTCTCGCGGTCGGCGACGACGAGTACGCCTCCGACGACGAGTTCGAGCTCGCCGTCAGCGCCGCCGCCTCGCTCGGTATCCGCGGCATCCGCGACGGCCGCGACGTCGACGTCGTGGTCGGGGGCGAGGTGCCGGAGTTCGCTCGCCGCCGCATCCGCACCATCCGCGAGCTCACCACCATCACGACCCGCACGCTGCTCGACGACCTCGCCGGACTCGACCGCATCGAGCACGTCAGCCCGCTGCGCGACGCGGCGTCGCTCGCCGCGGAGAGCCACCCCGACGTCTCGATCGCGTTCCTCGTCTGCGGCTCGACGCTCACCGCCGCGCAGCTGCAGTCCGCCGCGCTCGCCTTCCCCGCCGACGTCGGGGTCATCGCGGTCACCTGCTCGCTCGAGGCCGAACCCGGGTTCAGGTCGCTCGGGGCCATGTCGGTGCTCTCGATCGGCCTGCTCGACGACCTCCGCCAGCTGCTGTCGCGGGCGGCCCAGTCATGAGCACACCCGCGCGCCGCGACCTGCGCGCTCGACGCGCCGCACGCACGCCGTGGCGTTTTCTCGTCGTACAGGCCGCGGTGCTGCTGCTCGTGGTCGCCGTGGGCGCCCTCGCCGCCTGGCCGATCTACCGGGGCCCGGCGTTCGTCGTCCTCGTCATCGTCGCCACGATCGCGGCGACGGCCATCGCCGTGGCCGGCCTGCGGTGGCGCCTGAACGGCTGGTGGGTCGCGCTCGTCACGATCGGCGCGTACCTCGTGCTCGGTCTGCCCCTCGCCGCTCCCGGATCACTGGGTTCCGTGCCGCAGGCGCTGCAGGGGCTTCGTGGCGTCGTGACGGCCCCGGTCACCGGGTGGAAAGACCTCCTGACCCTCGAACTGCCCCTCGGCAGCTATCAGGCGACCCTCGCGCCGGCGCTCCTGGTCTTCCTCGCGGCCACGGTGCTGGCGCTGTCTATCGCGTGGCGGGGCGGTCGCTGGTGGCCGCTCGCGGTCATCGCTGCGCTCATCCCCACGGTCTTCGGTATCACGTTCGGCTCCACGGCCCCGATGCCCGCCCCCGCCCTCGGTCCGCTGACGCTCAGCCGCGAAGCGCTCGTGGGAATGGCGGCCCTGGTCGCGGCGCTCGTCGCGATCGTGTGGCGGACGACGGCGGATCGCCGACGCGCGATCGCGACCGCCACGGCCGCGACGGGCGTGCGCAGCGGAAGCCGCCCTCTCCGCGGACTGGCCGGGCGCGCCGCGACCGCTGCGGGGATGGTCGCGATCGGCCTGGTCGGCGCGACGTTCGTCGCCCCCTGGGCGCTCGCGGGATCGCCGCGCGAGGTCCTCCGGGCCGATGTCGATCCCCGCCTCGAGCTCGCCGCCGAGCTCAGCCCGCTCGGGCAGTACCGCACGTGGTTCGGCGACGACCGGTTCGATCAGCCGATGTTCCGCGTCGCGGCCCCCGACGGCGTCGACCGGGTGCGGCTGGCGACTCTGCCGTTCTACGACGGTCGGGTCGCCCGGGTCGTCGACCCGACCGCCGCATCCGGTGATGCGCGATCGTCCTTCACCCGCGTCCCGTCGGCTCTCCCCGCGAATGCCGGGTCGGTGACCGGTTCGGCGCGCATCGCCGTCGAGGGCTGGGACGGCGTCTGGATGCCGACGGTGGGATCGGTCACCTCGATCGACTTCGACGGCGCGGATGCCGCGACTCTCGCCGACGGCTTCTACTACAACGCGGAAACCTCCGCGGGCGTGCAGCTGGCTGAGCCGCGGCTGCGGACCGGCGCCGAGTACCGGCAGGGCGCTGCCTACCCCGAGGCCGTCCCGGCGCTCGGGTCGCTCGAGCCCGCCCGGTCGGCTCCGACGCTCGGGGAAGACATCGTGCCCGAGAGCCTCGTGCGGTGGGTGGACGAAAACGCGAACGGTTCGGGCGGCGCCGGTCTCGAGCAGCTCGTCGAGCTGCTGCGCGCGCGGGGGTTCCTCAGCCACGCCCTCACGATCGACGCGGCGGCGCCCCCGTCGTGGACCGCCGACCTGGGCGATTACGCGTTCCAGCCGAGCCGCGCCGGGCACTCCACCGACCGCATCGATCAGCTCTTCACCGATCTGCTCGCCCGTGAGGATGAGGTCGGCGGAGACGATGACGCCGCGCTCGTGGCCGCCGTCGGCGACGACGAGCAGTTCGCCGTGGCCGCGATGATGATCGCAGACCGGCTCGGCTTCGACGCGCGGATCGTCGTGGGCATGCGCCTGGAGTCGGCCGACGACACCCTGTCGACCTGCGACGACGGCGTCTGCACGGCCGGAGACATCTCGGCATGGCTCGAGGTGCGCGGTGCCGGACCGGAGTGGGTGCCCGTCGACGTCACGCCCCAGCACGCCGTCTTCCCCTCCCCTGACACCCAGCAGCGGCAGGACCCGAAGATCCCCACCGACGTGCGGCAGGAGCAGGCGGAGGCGGTGCAGCCCGCCGACGCCAATCCGAGCGACGGCGGTCGGAGCCCCGGCGATGACACCGCGACGTCGCAGGACCTCTCGGCGCTGTGGACGACGCTCCGCATCGGCGGGATCTCGCTGCTCGTCCTCCTGCTCCTTTTCGGACCGTTCGCGCTCATCGTGCTGGTGAAGCTCGCGCGCCGGCGGGGACGCCGTGCCAGTGCCGACCCCGTCGAGCGATTCACCGGCGGCTGGCAGGAGTTCGTCGACGCGGCCGTCGACCACGGTCTCCCCGGGCCGGGATCGCGGACCCGCCACGAGCTCGTCACCGCCTACGGCGGGTCAGCCGGCGCAGCCGAACTGGCCACGCTCGCCGACCGCTCGGTGTTCGACGTCGCGCCGCCCGATCAGGACGATGCCGACCGCTTCTGGCGCATCGTCGAATCCGAACGTTCCCGGCTCGACCACGGGCTCGGATTCTGGGCACGGCTCCGCGCGCGGGTGTCGTTGCGCTCCCTGGTACGACGCGAGCGTCGTGTCGCCCGGGCGCAACGACTGCCGCGCGACCGACGGGATCGATAAGGTGGCACGCGGCACGCGCGGGACGCACCGCGCTCGAGGGCAGGAGAACAGGTGAGGGCACACGGCTTCACGATCGACGTTGCAACGGCGGTCTTCGCGCTCGGCGGCGCGAACGGCGGTCCCACGGGCGCCTTCGCGGCGCTCGGAGTCGTCCAAGTGGTGCTCGGCATCGGCATCTACGTGTGGACGGCGTTCGCGCTGACCGCCGTGTTCCGCAAGACGGGGATCGACCCGTGGCGGGCCTGGGTGCCCGTGCTGAACATCTGGGAGCTCTTCGTCCTGGCCGGCATGCGCGGCTGGTGGGCTGCGGTGCTGGCGGGAGGCGCCGTCCTGGTGACGATCATCACGGGCGTCGTCGCCGGCCTCTTCGCCGGGATCGCCCTGAACGCGGGCTTCGGCGGCGACGCCGGCAGCGCGGCGGGTGCGCTCGCTGCGGCGGCGATCGTCCCCGCGCTCATCTGGCTCGCATTCCTCGCGTTCGCCCTGGTGATCCACATCCGGATGCTGCGCGCCCTGTGTCGCGGATTCGGCCTGAGCACCGGCTACGTCGTGCTGGGCGCGCTGCTGTTCCCCGTGTGGGCGAGCGTCGTCGGGTGGGGCTCGGCGCGGTGGCTCGGCCGCGAGGCGCCGACGGAGCCTGCCCCGTTCCGCTCTCCCCCGCCCAGCGGCACCGGGGTCCCGACCTCGCCTGTCGCGGCGTCGCTCGCGACACCGGCGCCGGCTGCTGTGCCCGCGCCCCCGCTGTTCGCTCCGTCTCAGCCTGCGCCCGGAGCTCCCGCCGCCGGAGCCGCGCCGGCCGCGCCCCCGCTTTCCGAGCCGATCAGCGCGAGCCCCTGGGCACCGCCGCCCCCGCCCGCCGAGACCGGCGCGGCCGCGTCGGCGGCTCCCGCGGCTCCGCAGGCGTGGTCCGCCCCGGCCAGCGCCGCGGTGGCGGCGCCGTCGGCCCAGCCCGCGGCGCCCGTCGCCGCGACCCCGATCGCCGCCGATGCGGCCCCGGCCGCCGAGGAGGCGGATCTCGACGACCACACCGTCCTCGCGGCTCGTCGGGGTCCGCAGACGGCGCTCCGGCTGCCGAACGGATCGACGGTCGTCCTGTCGGCCACCGCTGTCGTCCTCGGCCGCAACCCGCTCGCGCCCGACGAAGCCCCCGACGCCCAGATCGTCGCAGTCGACGACGTCACCCGCACTGTCTCGAAGACCCACGCGCTGCTGCGTCACACCGGCACCGGGTGGACGATCACCGATCTGGCCTCCACCAACGGCGTCTTCGTCGGCCCCGACGACGTCGAGGCGTCCGGGGCCACGCCGGTCTCGGGTGTCTTCCACCTCGGCGACGCCGAGCTCGAGCTCACCGAGGCCTGATGACCACCGCCACACCTCCGATCGACGTCCACGTCACCAGCGGCAGTCGCACCGACACCGGGCGCCGCCGGTCGGTGAACGAGGACGCGCTGCTGGCCGAGTACCCGGTCTTCGTCGTGGCCGACGGGATGGGTGGACACGACGCGGGAGACCGCGCGTCGGCCGCCGTCATCGAGGTCTTCCGGCCGCTCGTGGGCCGCGACGACCTGCGTCCCGAGGAGGTCGCCGACGCCGTCGAGCGAGCTCATTCTGCTGTCGCCGTCGTCGCCGCCGGCACCTCCCGCGGCGCAGGTTCCACCCTGTCGGGGGTGGTTGCGGTCCAGCAGGGCGGCGTGCGGCGCTGGCTCATCGTCAACGTCGGCGACTCACGCGTGTACCGTCTGCTCGCCGAGCGCCTGGAACAGCTGACGATCGACCACTCCGTCGCCCAGGAGCTGGTCGATGCCGGCCAGCTGACGCGCGATCAGATGGCCACCTACGAAGGTCGCAACGTCATCACCCGCGCCATCGGCGGCGAGCGCAGCCGCGCCGATTTCTGGCTCATCCCGATCGTCACCGGAGAGCGCATCGTCGTCTGCTCCGACGGACTGACCGGCGAACTCTCCGACGAGGCGCTCCGCGCGGGCCTGATGATGGGCGGCTCGCCCGCGCAGACGGCCGAATCGCTCGTCGCCCAGGCGCTCGCTCACGGAGGCCGCGACAACATCAGCACGATCGTGCTCGACGTCATCGCCGGCGGCATCAGTCCTCGGCTCGAAGACACCACCGGGGGCATCATGAACAGCGAGTCCGTCACCGCGACGGTCGAGGTCGCCACAGCGCGCTCGCGACGTCGCCGAACGGATCATGGCTGAGCTGCGCCGCAGGTCGCGGCATCCGTTGCCGACTCCGCGTGAGATCGACGGCCGTCGTCCCGAGCGGATGCTGGCGTCCGGCGATCGGGCCGAGGTGCACCTGTACCGGGATGCCGCCGGCCGTGATCCGATCGCGGTCAAGGTGTTCCGCGATCCGCTGGACCACCGGGAGCGCGAGGTGTTCACCGCCGCAGCAGCGCGACTGGTCGCCCTCTCGACGCACCCCAGCGTGACGACGGTCCACTCCGCCGGGACGACGGACGAGGGCCGTCCGTTTCTCGTGATGGAGTACTGCTCACGCGCCGACCTCGCCGAAACGGCGTCCCGTTCGCCGATGAGCGTGCCCGAGGCACTGCGGCTGCTGGTCCGCTTGTGCGGCGCCGTCGAGACCGCCCACCGCAGCGGCATCGCCCACGGCCGAGTCGGCATCGAGAACGTCCTGACGACCGACTACGGCTGGCCGGCGATGATCGGCTTCGACACCGACGCCCTGCTTCGCCGCGACGTGTCCGGTGCGACAACTGCGGCACGAGCGGCGGATGTCCACGGCCTGGCCGTAGCGGCGACCGAGCTGCTGACGGGACGCCCGATCGCCGAGACGACGTCGGCTCTCGCCGGTGCGGATGCCGTGCCCGCGGAGTTGGAGACGCTCGTGCTCGCCACCCTCGAGGCCACCGCGGCGGGCGATGGGCCGTCAGCCGCGGAGTTCGGCCTCGCCCTCCAGCGCATCGAGGCCGATCGGCACCTCCCCATCACGCACCTCGACGTCCGGGAACCGGATGCCGCCGCGACGGCGGAAGTTCCGGCGCCGGACGAGGACGAGCGCACGGTCCTGTCGACCCGCCACACCGCACCCGACGACGACCACACCGTCCTCTCGACCCGCCACACCGCACCCGACGACGACCACACCGTCCTCTCGACCCGCCACAGCGCACCCGACGACGACCACACCGTCCTCTCGACCCGCCACAGCGCACCCGACGACGACCACACCGTCCTCTCGACCCGCCACAGCGCACCCGACGACGACCACACCGTCCTCTCGACCCGCCACAGCGCACCCGACGACGACCACACCCGTCTGGCGGCACGGTCGCTTCCCGTCGCGGACGAGGCCCCGACACCGTCGGAGCGTCCCGCGATCGGCCCCGACGTCGAGCCGACCGCCTTCGTGCGGCGGCAGCGACGTGACGACCTGGTACGGGGGCGGGTCGACACGGCACGGCAGGCGATCGGTCCCGACGTCGACGGCGAGCGCTATCGGGTGCGCGACACGCCTGCACTCGCCGAGGTCTCGCGCGTCCGCGTCGATGCGCCGGTCAGACAGCCCATGACGACGGTCGCGCCGCGACGGCGCGGCAGGGGCGCAGTCATCGCGGTCATCGGCGTCGGGGCGATCGTCCTCGGGGCCGCCGCGACGGCCATCGTGATGATCATCGGAGGAGGAGCATGACAGCCATCGAGCACGAGACCGACGAGCACGAGCGCGAGGAGGTGGGCCCGGCCTCGGGCGAGATCACCGAGAGCGTCGCGATCGAGTTCTGCGGCGAGTGGTTCCGGCCCGTCGCGGGGACCACCTACGCGATCGGGCGCGACGCCGACCTCATCATCGACACGAACCCGTATCTGCACCGTCGGCTGCTCGCCATCGATGCCGAACACGGCCTGTGGTGGCTGTCGAACACCGGTCAGTCGATCTCCGTCAGTCTCGCCACCCCCGACGGCGCCTATCAGGCCGTCCTCGGCCCGGGGGCTCGGGTTCCCCTGGTCTTCCCCGCCCTGGTGGTGATGTTCACCGCGGGCGCCTACACGTACGAGCTGACGGTGCACACCGACGGGTCACGATTCACCGTGCGCGACAGCTTCCCCCGCACCACCGACGAGCACGTCGGCACGACGACGGTCGGTGCGGTGGCGTTGACCTCCAGCCAGCGCCTGCTGCTCGTGGCGATGTGCGAGCCGATCCTGCGAGGCGGCATGGTCGGCTCGAGTCAGGTGCCCACGTCGGCGGCGGCCGCCGAGCGGCTGGGCTGGCCGCTGACGACGTTCAACCGCAAGCTCGACAACGTGTGCGACAAGCTCGACCGCGAGGGTGTCCGCGGTCTCCGCGGCGGCGTGGGCAAGCTCGCCACCAACCGCCGTGCGCGACTCGTCGAGCATGCCGTACTCTCCCGCCTCGTGACCGCCGCCGATCTGCCGCTCCTCGACGAGGTCCGCAGCGAACAGGCCTGAACCCGCGCCGTGGCGCCGTACGATGGAGGGCTGTGTCTTCGCCCGCCCCTGTGATCACGTTCCCACCCGAGCTGCCCGTCAGCGCGGCCCGGGACGAGATCGCGCGCGCCATCCGCGACCACCAGGTCGTCATCGTCGCGGGGGCCACCGGCTCGGGTAAGACGACCCAGCTGCCGAAGATCTGCCTCGAACTCGGACGCACGAGCATCGCGCACACGCAGCCGCGTCGGATCGCCGCACGGACGGTCGCGGAGCGCATCGCCGCCGAGATGGAAGTCCCGCTCGGCGGGGCTGTCGGCTACAAGGTGCGGTTCACCGACCAGGTATCCGCCGACACCCGGGTGGCGCTGGTCACCGACGGCATCCTCCTCAACGAGATCCACCGCGACCGGATGCTGCGCCGGTACGACACGATCATCATCGACGAGGCGCACGAGCGATCGTTGAACATCGACTTCCTGCTCGGGTATCTGCGCCGCATCCTCCCCCGTCGGCCCGACCTGAAGGTCATCGTGACCTCGGCGACGATCGACCCCGAGAGCTTCGCCGCGCATTTCGCCGACGCTCAGGGCGCGCCCGCGCCCATCATCGAGGTCTCGGGTCGCACCTATCCCGTCGAGGTGCGCTACCGCCCCCATGACGACGCCGGCGATGACGAGTCCGCTACGGATGATGTCGACGGCCTGGTCGCGGCGCTGCGCGAGCTCGACCGTGAGCCCGACGGCGACGTCCTCGTCTTCCTCCCCGGTGAGGCGGAGATCCGCGACGCGATGGATGCCGTGCGCTCCGCCTACGCGAGAGACGCGCGTCCGACCGAAGTGCTGCCCCTGTATGGTCGCCTCTCGGCTGCCGAGCAGCACCGCGTCTTCGAGCCCTCACGGGTCGCCGGTGTGCGGCGCCGCGTGATCCTCGCCACCAACGTCGCCGAGACGAGTCTCACCGTGCCCGGCATCCGGTACGTCATCGACGCCGGGACGGCACGGATCTCGCGCTACAGCAATCGCTCGAAGATCCAGCGCCTGCCCATTGAGGCCGTGTCGCAGGCATCCGCCCAGCAACGAGCCGGCCGTGCGGGCCGAACCTCCCCCGGTATCGCCGTTCGGCTCTACGCCGAGGACGACTTCACCTCGCGCCCCGAGTTCACCGAGCCGGAGATCCTGCGCACCTCGCTCGCATCGGTGGTGCTGCAGATGCTCGCGCTCGGGTTCGGCGACATCGCCGACTTCCCGTTCCTCACCCCGCCGGACTCGCGTGGCGTGAAGGCCGCGTTCGACCTGCTCGTGGAACTGCGCGCGGTGCGCCGCGACGACAAGGGCGCCTGGCGCCTGACGGAGACCGGCCGTGAGATCTCGCGCCTGCCGATCGACCCGCGATTCGCCCGCATGCTCGTCGAGGCTCGCGCACTCGACGTGACCCGCGACGTGCTTGCGATCGTGGCCGGCATGTCGATCCAGGACGTACGTGAGCGCCCGGAGGAACGGCGCGAGGAAGCCGACCGGCTGCACGCCCGCTTCACCGATCCGACGAGCGACTTCCTGACGCTGCTGAACCTGTGGAACCACCTGCAGGACCAACAGCGCGAACTCGGCTCCAGCGCGTTCCGCCGCGCGTGCCGCGCCGAGTACCTGAACTACGTCCGGGTGCGCGAGTGGTTCGACGTCCACCGTCAGCTCAGCACGCTGGCTCGCGGAGACCGCGACCGTCGCCGTCGCGAGAGCGACGAACGCCCCGTCGTCGCGGGGGCCGCGCATCCCGACCGCGTGCACCGTGCAATCCTGGCGGGCCTCCTGTCGCAGATCGGCGTCCTCGACACCCGGAGCACCTCGAACGCGCGTGCCACGGGTGGTCGGGGCGGTGGGAGCAAGCCGCAGCGCCCCCGCGCCGAGTACCGCGGCGCTCGGGGCGCGAAGTTCGCGATCTTCCCCGGCTCGGGTCTGCGTAAAGCGTCGCCGGACGCCGTGATGGCCGCCGAGCTCGTCGAGACCTCGCGTCTGTACGCCCGCACGGTGGCGGCGATCGACCCGGCGTGGGCCGAGGAGCTCGCCGGAGACCTGGCGCACCGGTCGATGAGCGACCCGCACTGGTCGAAGGATGCCGGCGCCGCGGTCGCCGCCGAGAAGGTCACCCTCTTCGGCGTCGAGATCGTCCCCCGCCGGCGCGTGCAGCTGGCCGGGCGTGACCGCGAGCTCGCCCGCGAGCTGTTCCTGCGGCACGCGCTCGTCGAGGGCGACTGGAACTCCACGCACCTCGACAAGCGGCTCACCGCCTTCGAGCGGCGCAACCTCGAGCTGAGGCGACGCCTCGAGAAGATCGAGGAACGCGAACGGCGTCGCGACATCCTGGTCGGCGACGAAGCGGTGTTCGCGTTCTACGACGCCCGCATCCCCCGCGACGTGTTCGACGTCCGCTCGTTCGAAGCCTGGTGGCGCGACGCCACGGCCCGCACGCCGCGCCTGCTCGACATGACCGAGAGCGACCTCGCCGGTGATGCATCCGGTAGTGACGAGCGCGCCTTCCCGGCGCGCTGGCGCCAGGGCGATCAGGTGCTTTCACTCGCCTACCGCTTCGAGCCCGGCGCCTCGGACGACGGCGTCAGCGTGGTCGTCCCGCTCGCACTCCTCGCCTCGCTCCGACCCGACGGGTTCGACTGGCAGGTGCCGGGTCTGCGCGACGAGCTGATCGCCGGGCTTCTTCGCGCGCTGCCCAAGGCCATCCGGCGGCACGTCGTACCCGCGGCCGACTGGGCGTCGCGCTTCGCCGAAGAGCTGGCCGCAGACGGACCCGAGTCGCGAGACGGGCTGCCCGCACGCACCCTGCGCGAAGCGCTCGCCGCCCGCATCCAACGCGTCGCGAATCAGCCGGTCACGTCGGCCGACTTCGATCTCGAGCGCGTGCCCGCGCACCTGTCGATGTCGTTCCGCGCCGTCGACGAGCGCGGGCGTCCGCTCGGCTCGTCTCGCGACCTGGCCGAGCTGCAGCAGCGGCTCGCGAACCGCAGCCGGGCGTCGGTGGCTCGCTCGCTCGCGAAGGCCGCCCCGCGCCCCGGCTCGCAACCCGCCGCAGCGGCGCCGGCCGCCGCGCTCGGCGCCGCATCCGGCAGTGACCAGCGAGCCGGAATCGCCGAGCAGAGCGGCCTGACCGACTGGACGTTCGGCGACCTCCCCGAGCTCGTCGACACGAGGGTCGCCGGCGGCGTCGTGCGGGGCTACCCCGCCCTCGTCGATGAGGGAACGGCCGTCACCCTGCGAATCGAGGCGACCCCCGATCGAGCGGAGCGCCTGACCCGCGCAGGCGTCCGGCGGCTCGTGCTGCTGTCGGTCCCGTCTCCGGCGACGTACGTGCTCGACCACCTCACCGCGTCCGAGAAGCTCGCGCTCGCGGCCTCTCCCTACCCGTCGGCGAAGGCGCTCATCGAGGACGCGCGCGTCGCCGTCGCGGACGCGGTCATCGACCGCACGGCGGCATCCGTCCGCACGCCGGCGCAGTTCCAGGCGGTGCGGGATGCGTTCTCGGCGGCTGTCGTCGACGAGCTGTTCCAGACCGTCTCGCTGAGCGCACGCATCCTGACCCTTCAGCGCGACGTCGAGCGGGCGATCCGCAAAGAGAACTCGATGGTGCTGCTCGCCGCCCTCGGCGATGTGAAGCAGCAGCTGGCCGGCCTGGTCTTCCCCGGATTCCTCTCGCAGACCGGTACCGCGCGGCTCGCGCATCTGCCCCGATACCTCCAGGGCGCGCTCGAGCGGGTGACCTCGCTGAGCGACAACCCCGGCCGCGATCGGCAGCGTCTCACCGAGTTCGAGCGCGCCGCGACGCTCTACACCGAAGCCGGCGGCACGATCCCCCCTGCCCACGATGCTCCCCCGAACCTGCGGCACGCGCGGTGGCTTCTGGAGGAGTACCGGGTCAGCCTCTTCGCGCAGCGTCTCGGCACGGCCGAGCCCGTGTCGATCCAGCGCATCACCAAGATGCTCGCCGGCAAGGGCTGATCTGTCGGTAGCGTGGCCCCATGGCCCACGCAGTGACGTACTCCGAATTCGGCGGACCCGAGGTCCTCACCCTCAGCGAGATCGAGGTCCCCGCACCGGGCCCGGGTCAGGTGCGCGTGCGCGTGACCGCGGCCGGGGTCAACCCGATCGATCACAAGCTGCGCGCGGGTCTGCGGCCCTCCGCCACCATCTCGAAGCCCCGGCGCATCGGCAACGATGGCGCAGGCGTGGTCACCGAGGTCGGCGCGGATGTCGACGGCTTCCGTGTCGGCGACGAGGTCGTCGTGTTCGGGGCGAGCGGTGTCTATGCGACCGAGATCGTCGTCACGCCCGACAAGCTCACGCCTCTCCCCGCCGGCGTCTCCCCTGCGGTCGGCGCGGCCCTGGGCATCCCGGTCGCGACGGCGTATCAGTCGCTCCGATCGCTCGACGTCGGCCCGGCCGACACCCTGCTGCTGCACGCCGGCAGTGGATCGGTCGGTCAAGCGGCCATCCAGTTCGCCCGGCTTCGAGGTGCATCCGTCATCGCCACCGCGAGCGAGGCCCGGGCCGATCGCGTGCGCGAGCTCGGCGCCACACCCGTCGGGTACGGCGACGGACTCGCCGACCGTGTCCGGGCCGCTGCACCGCAAGGCGTGACGGTGGCGCTCGACTGCGCGGGCACCGACGAAGCGCTGGAGGTCTCGCTCGACCTGGTCGCCGACCGTTCCCGCATCGCCACGATCGTGCGGGGAGCCGATGCCGCGGGCCTCGGCATCCGCGCGTTCTCGGGCGGAAGCCCCGAGCCGCTCACCGAACAGCAGGTTGCCTGGCGTGCCGAGGCGATCCCCGTGGTCGCGGCGCTGCTCGCCGCCGGCGCCTTCCGCGTCGAGCTCGGACCCGAGCTGCCCCTCGCCGAGGCAGCGGAGGCGCACCGGCTGGTCGCTGCCCACACCCCCGGCAAGATCACGCTCCTGCCCTGACCGGCCGCCACCCGACCACGGCGAAGCGGCGCCCGCACCGGCGATCCCATCGGGATGCCGACGCGAGCGCCGCTTGGTCGCTCAGCCTCGGGGCGTCGTCAGTTGCCCGAGCGCCGCTTGTTGTAGACGTCGAAGGCGACGGCGAGCAGCAGCACGAGACCCTTCACGGCCTGCTGCCACTCGATGCCGATGCCCATGATCGACATGCCGTTGTTGAGCACACCGATGATCAGACCACCGATGATCGCGCCGCCGATGGTGCCGACACCACCCTGCACGGCCGCCCCGCCGATGAACGCCGCCGAGATCGCCTCGAGTTCGAAGCCGTCACCGGCCTTGGGACCTGCGAGGTTGAGTCGCGCGGTGAAGATGAGACCGGCGAGGGCCGCGAGCACCCCCATGTTGACGAAGAGCCAGAAGTCGGCGCGACGGGTCTTGATGCCCGAGAGCTCGGCCGCGTGGCGGTTTCCGCCGATCGCGTAGATGTGACGACCGAACACGGTGCGGTTCATGACGATGCCGTAGACCAGCACCAGCACCGCCAGCACGATCAGGGTCACCGGAATGCCCTTGTAGGAGGCCAGCGCCCACGTGAACCAGCCGATCACGACGGCGATCAGGGCGAGCTTCGCGATGAACCAGACGAGCGGCTCGACGTCTTGCGAGTACTTCTGGCGTCCGGCGCGGGTGCGCCACTGCTGCACGACCAGGGCGACGATACCCAGCGCGCCGATCAGAAGCGTGAAGAGGTCTGGATCGGATTCACCGAAGATGCCCGCCAAGAAGCCGTTGCCGAGGGCACGGTACTCGGTGGGGAACGAGCCGATGTTCGCGTTGCCGAGCACGACGAGGGCGAGGCCGCGGAAGATGAGCATGCCCGCGAGCGTCACGATGAACGCGGGTATGCCCACGTAGGCGACCCAGAAACCCTGCCAGGCTCCCACCAGCGCGCCGATCAGCAGGGAGAGGACGATGGCGAGCCACCACGGCATCCCCATCTTGACCGCGAACACGCCCGACACGGCGCCGATGAAGGCGGCGACCGATCCGACGGAGAGGTCGATGTGGCCGGCGATGATGATCATCACCATGCCGATCGCCAGCACGAGGATGTAGCCGTTCTGCACGACCAGGTTCGACAGGTTCTGCGGACGCAGCAGGATGCCGTTGGTGAGGATGGCGAAGAGGGCGACCACCGCGATCAGCGCGATGAAGATGCCGTTCTTGCCGAGGTCGGCGAGGATGTGTCCGAGCCAGCGCGTGAAGCGGTTCTCGGTCGGGTTGAGCCCGCCGCCGGCGGCGGTTTCAGGGGCGTTGTTCTGAGACATTCGAGGATCTCCTGCGGCCCCGCTCAGCGGGGCTTCTCCATGGTCATGAGTTTGAGGACCGACTCGGGGGTCGCGTCGGCGATGGGCAGCTCACCGGTGATCCGTCCCTCGGAGAGGGCGTACACGCGGTCGGAGATGCCGAGCAGTTCGGGCAGCTCGGACGAGATCACGATGATCCCCTTCCCCGCTGCGGCGAGCTTGTTGATGATCGTGTAGATCTCGTACTTCGCCCCGACGTCGATGCCACGCGTGGGCTCGTCGAGGATGAGCACCTCGGGGTCGGAGTAGATCCACTTCGACAGCACGACCTTCTGCTGGTTGCCGCCCGAGAGCTTTCCGGTCTTGGCGAGCACGGTCGGCGCCTTGATGTTCATGCTCTTGCGGTACTGGTTAGCGACCGAGAACTCCTCGTTGTCGTCGACCAGACCGGCCTTCTCGAGCTTCTTCAGCGACGCCATCGAGATATTGCGCTTGATGTCCTCGATGAGGTTCAGGCCATACGTCTTCCGGTCCTCGGTCGCGTACGCGAGCCCGTTGGCGATGGCTTCGGAGACGGTGCGCGTGCGGATCTCCTTGCCGCGCATGAAGACCTTGCCCGAGATGCGGGTGCCGTAGCTGTGACCGAACAGGCTCATCGCGAACTCGGTACGCCCGGCGCCCATGAGCCCGGCGATGCCGACGATCTCGCCCGCGCGGACCGTCACCGAAACGTCGTCGACGACGACGCGGGTGGGGTCCTGAGGGTGGTGCGCGGTCCAGTTCTCGACCCGCAGCAGCTCGTCACCGATCTGCGGCTCGTGATCGGGATAACGGTGCTCGAGGTCGCGGCCCACCATGTCCTTGATGATGCGGTCCTCGGTGACGTCGTTCTTCGAGATCGTCTCGATCGTCTTGCCGTCGCGGATGACCGTGACGGTGTCGGCGACCTTCTTGATCTCGTTCAGCTTGTGGCTGATGATGATCGACGTGATGCCCTGCTCGCGCAGGCTCAGGATCAGATCGAGCAGGTGGTCGGAGTCCTCGTCGTTGAGCGCGGCGGTCGGCTCGTCGAGGATGAGGAGCTTGACCTCCTTCGAGAGGGCCTTGGCGATCTCGACGAGCTGCTGCTTGCCGACGCCGATCTGGTTGACCTTCGTCGTCGGGTTCTCCTTGAGCCCGACGCGACGCAGCAGCTCGGCCGCGGCGAAGTTGGTCTTGTTCCAGTCGATGAGGCCGCCGGCGCCCTTCCGCTCGTTGTTCAGGAAGATGTTCTCGGCGATCGACAGGTACGGGCTGAGCGCCAGTTCCTGGTGGATGATGACGATGCCGCGCGCCTCGCTGTCGCGCAGATTCTTGAACTCGACGGTGTCGCCCGCGTAGACGATCTCGCCGTCGTAGGTGCCGTGCGGGTAGACCCCGGACAGCACCTTCATGAGGGTCGACTTCCCCGCGCCGTTCTCACCGCAGATCGCATGGATCTCGCCGCGCTGGACGGCGAGATTGACATTCGAGAGCGCCTTGACGCCGGGGAAGGTCTTGGTGATCCCGCGCATCTCGAGGATGGTTTCGCTCACGTCTCCGACTTCCTTGTGGGGGTGGATGATTTCTCGGGTGCGGCGGCGGGAGCGGTTCGCTCCCGCCGCCGTTCCGAGGATGGGCGGATGCCGCGGCTCAGAGACCGAGCTCTTCGGCGGTCCAGTAACCGGTGTCGACGAGCGACGACTCCACGTTGTCCTTCACGACGGGAACCGGTGCCAGCAGGAAGGAGGGCACGACCTTGACGTCGTTGTCGTACGTCTCGGTGTCGTTGACCTCGGGCTCCTCGCCCTTCAGGGCAGCGGCAGCCATGTTCGCGGCAACCTTCGCGAGCTCGCGGGTGTCCTTGAAGATGGTGGCGTACTGCTCACCGGCGAGGATCGCCTTGACCGAGTCGACCTCGGCGTCCTGGCCCGAGATGATCGGCCACTCGGCGCCGAGCGAGTAGCCCGCGCCCTCGAGCGCGGAGATGATGCCTCGCGAGATGCCGTCGTAGGGCGAGAGGACGGCATCGACCTGCGTGCCGTCGGAGTAGTTGGCCGTCAGGATGTCCTCCATGCGGCTCTGGGCGGTCTCGCCGTCCCAGCGCAGCGTTGCGGCCTGCTCGATGTCGGTCTGACCCGACTTGACCACGAGGGTGCCGTCGTCGATCAGCGGCTCGAGGACCTCCATCGCGCCGTCCCAGAAGAAGAACGCGTTGTTGTCGTCGAGCGAGCCGGCGAACAGCTCGATGTTGAAGGGACCGGCCGGCGCGCCGTCGAGCGGCTTGCCCTCGAGGTCGGTCAGCCCGAGTCCGTTCAGGACCGTCCACGCCTGCTGGCGGCCGACGAGCGCGTTGTCGAACGTCGCGTAGTAGTCGACGTTCTCGGTGCCCTTGATCAGTCGGTCGTAGGCGATGACGGGGATCTCGGCGTCGGCGGCGTTCTGCAGCGCCTCGGTCAGCGTCGTGCCGTCGATCGAAGCCACGATGAGCGCCTCGGCACCCTTGGTGATCATGTTCTCGATCTGCGAGACCTGGGTCGGGATGTCGTCCTCGGCGTACTGGAGGTCGACCTGGTATCCCTGGTCCTCCAGAGCCTTCTTGACGGCGTTGCCGTCCTGGATCCAGCGCTCCGAGCTCTTCGTGGGCATCGCGACGCCGATGAGGCCGCCGTCGCCGCCGCCCTCACCGCCGCCGGCGCCGCCGCCGGTGCTGGAGCATGCCGAGAGCGCCAGGGCGCCGACGGCGAGCGTCGCTGCTGCGTACAGGAACTTCTTGTTCACTGTGTGTCCTTTCCAGTGACTTCACTGTCTTGCGGGAAATGGTGACCGCGCCCCGGTGCGGGGCTACCGGCGGTCGTCGGTGGTCTGTCCGTAAACGTTCTGATACCGGTCGTACAACGCATCGATCGCGTCCTGCGGGATCGGGATCACCTCACCCGCCTGCCGGGCGATATGGACCGTGCGAGCCACGTCCTCCACCATCACCGCAGCCTTGACCGCATCCTTCGCACTCGACCCGATCGTGAACGGCCCATGGTTCTGCATCAACACCGCCCGAGAACGATGCCCCCGCAACGTGTCCACGATCCCCCGACCGATCGAGTCATCACCGATGATCGCGAACGGCCCCACCGGGATCGGCCCCCCGAACTCATCAGCCATCGCCGTGATCACACACGGGATCTCCTCACCCCGCGCCGCCCACGCCACCGCATACGTCGAATGCGTGTGCACCACACCACCCACCTCGGGCATGTTCCGATACACATACGCATGCGCCGCCGTATCGCTCGACGGCGACCGATCAGCACCCGGCGTACCCGGCACCACACGGCCATCCAGATCACACACGATCATGTTCTCCGGAGCCAACTCGTCATACGACACCCCCGACGGCTTGATCACGAACAGATCAGCCCCCGGAACCCGCCCCGACACGTTCCCGCCGGTCCACACGACCAGCCCGTAACGCACCAGCTCCGCGTGCAACGACGCCACCTCGGCCCGAACCCGCGCTACCGCGACTTCGACCTTCACGCCGTCGACGTACTCGCTGCTGATCGCTGCGTTGCGTGCCACTCGAGTGCTCCTTCGCCCGGCCACCATCGGCGGGCCTCGATCGTGTGACAGTCGATGTGACCGTTCACATTGCGACACTATAGCCAGGGTCGGAACCGGGGTGTCAACTCCCGGCGTGTCTCGGATCGATAACGACGACTCAGCGCCGCGGACCGGTCGAGGAACGCACGACCAGCGCGGGAACGAGCACGGCCGGGTCCACCTCGCCCGAGCCGTGGCCGAGCAGCAGGTCCACGCAGCGGCGGCCGAGCTCTGCGAAATCCTGACGCACCGTCGACAGGGGCGGCCAGAAGTGCGCCGCCTCGGGGATGTCGTCGAACCCGATGATGCTGATGTCGCGGGGGCAGTCCAGCCCCTCGTCGCGGATCGCGTGCAGAAGCCCGAGCGCCATCTGGTCGTTCGACGAGAAGATGGCCGTGAAGTCGCGCACTCGCAGCAGCTCGCGGCCGGCGTAGTAGCCGAACTCCGCGGTCCAGTCCCCCAGCACCGGAGCGGTCGTGGGGATGTCGGAGTCGCTCATCTCCTCGAGGAATCCGCGCATGCGGGCTTCGGCCTCGATCCAGTCCTGCGGACCGGCGATGTGGTAGATCGACCGGTGGCCGAGCTCGATCAGATGCCGCGTGGCCAGACGAGCGCCGGCGATCTGGTCGACCGACAGCGCGTGCCCCGGATCCACCTCCGTCGATTGCAGCGTGACGTAGGGGATGCCGATCGGCTGCGCGGCGAGGGCGCGGAACACGCGCACCTGCGGCGCGATGACAACGAGCCCCTCGACCGCCTGAGCCACCAGGTGGGCGAGCCCGGCCTGGATCGAGCTCGGTTCGCGCGCATCGACGTTGGCGGTCGAGACCCAGTAGCCGCGCTCGCGGGCGGCGGCTTCGATCGCCGCGATGGAGGACGCCGGCCCGTACTGCGTCGCCGATGACGTCAGCACGCCGATGGTGTGCGACCGGCTCGTCACCAGGGCACGAGCGGCGCGGTTGGGGCTGTAGTCGAGCTCCGCCATCACGGCGAGCACGCGTTCCTTGGTCTCGGCGCGGATGCTCGGGTGATTGTTGAGGACGCGCGACACCGTCTGGTGCGACACACCGGCCAGGCGCGCGACATCGCGAATGCTCGGGCGACGGCCTGCAGCGTCCTCGCTCATGCTTCCTCCGGCCCGATGCGCACGGTCACATCGGCTCGAGCCCATTATGCACCGCGAGTTTCGAAAACACGCGGTCGAGGGAATGTGACAGTCACACCGGCATGCAAAGGTCGTGTGACAGCAGGCTTCCGCGTCACACGACCGACGCACCGCCCCGGCGCTCCCTCGCCGCCGTATGCTGACCGCATGTCCGACCTGGCGCGATTCCTGCCTCTGAGCCACCGGTCACCGGATGCCGCTGCCGCGGCGCCCGCCGACCGCCGGGTCCAGATCGCAGCCATCCTCACGCTCGCGGCCGCCGTGCTCGACGCGCAACCCGACGACCGTCGCCGGCAGTTCATCGATGAGGCCGGGCTGACGGGCGACGACGACGGCCGCGCTTCCCTCATCGATCTCGCCGACGCCGTCGGCCGCGGGCGACGGCGCTCCGGCCGCGATCTCACGGCCGTCGCGCGCGCGTACCTCCGGCTGCCGGGCGAGCGGCCGCCGCTGCCGTTCGACGTCGCCGGGACGGTCGCGCTCGCGGCCTCGACGAACGCTCCGTTCGCGCGACGGGCAGCGATCGCCGGGCACACCGTCCGTGCGACCGACGCCGGGTGGACGTTCGGGCGCGGCCCGGAGATCTCGGCGAGCGCCGACGACATCGTCGCGTTCCTCACGGGCGTCTCCGACGTGCCACCGCGGCGCAGCCAGGTCAGCTGAGGCGCAGCAGGTCGCGGTAGAAGCCGATCCCCCGCAACCAGACGTCGACCCGGATGCGCTCGTCGTGAGCGTGGAGGGCCTCACGCTCGGATGCCGTGAGGCGGAAGGGCGCGAAGCGGTAGACGTTCTCGCAGATCGCGGTGAACCACCGGCTGTCACTCGCCCCGAGCTGCAGATACGGAGTCGCGACGACATCCGTGCCGAGGGCGGACCCGACCGCTGTCGCGACGCGCCGCCACCCCTCACCCCGCCAAGGAGACACGGGCGACGGGTCCGAGCCGTGGCGCACCTCGATCTCGATGTGGGGGTCGGCGATGGCTCGTCGTGCACGCTCGGTCGCCGCGGCGACGGTGTCGCCCGTGAGCAGGCGGATGTTGACGGCTGCGCGGGCGGTCGTCGCGAGCACGTTCTCGCCGTCCGCGCCGCTGAGTTCGGTCACCACCGCGGTCGTCCGAACGAGGGCGTTGGTCTCGGCGCCGAACCGGGGCAGGGCTCGGGCGAGCAGGGCCCCGGTGACGGCGAGGTTCGCGAAGACGAAGCGGAAAGGCTCGCGGGCGAACGGTGCGAGGGTGCGGAACATCGCGCGTACCGGTGGCACGAGTCGCATCGGAGCCGGATGACGGTGCAGCCGGTCGATCGCCCGCGCGAGTCTCGCGGTGGCGGGGAGCCGCGGCGGCGTCGACGCGTGACCTCCCGCCTCGCGGGCCGTCAGATCGAGGGTCATGACGCCTCGCTCGGCGACGCCGATCATCGCGGTCTCGACCTCGACACCGGGGACGGCGCCCGACACGACCGCGCCGCCCTCATCGACGACGAGCGCGGGCCGGATGCCGCGGTCGCGCAGCACCTCGACGATCGCGGGCGCGCCGAGGCCGGCCACCTCTTCGTCGTGGCCGAAGGCGAGGTAGACATCGCGCGCCGGCCGCCACCCCTCGTCGACGAGGGCCTCGACGGCCTCGAAGATCGCCACGAGCGAGCCCTTGTCGTCGATCGCGCCGCGCGCGTGGATCGTCGCCTCCGCGCCGTCGCCGGTCAGCACGGCGTCGAACGGCGGGTGGGTCCATTCGTCGGGCACGACGGGAACCACGTCGTAGTGCGCCATGAGCACGAGCGAGGCGTCGGGCGCTCGCCCGGGCCACCGGTAGAGCATCGCGTGCTCCCCCACCAGCTCGAGCTCGAGCTCGGCGTGCACGCGGGGATAGAGGCGACGGAGAGTCTCGCGGAAGCGGCTCAGCTGATCGGCGTCCGATGCTGCCGGCACGGCGTGCGAGACGGTCGGGATCCGCAGGAGCTCGCGGAAGCGTTCGACGGCGGCGGTGTCCACGGTGCGAGCCTACGCCGCGCGGGTCGCCGCCCCGCTGGCTAGGCTCGCCTCATGACGAACGAGACGACGTCCGGCACATCGCACGCCGGCCTGCGATGGGGCATCCTGGCCACCGGCGGCATCGCCCACGCATTCACCCGCGACCTCCGCACGGCCGGCCGCGAGGTCACCGCCGTCGGCTCGCGCACACCGGAGTCCGCGAGCCGCTTCGCCGACGAATACGGCATCCCCCATGCGCACGGCTCGTACGAGCAGCTCGCGGCGGATCCCGACGTCGACATCATCTACATCGCCACCCCCCATCCCGGCCACCGCGATGCTGCCGCGCTCGCGATCCAGCACGGCAAGCACGTGCTGGTCGAGAAGCCCTTCACGCTCAACCGCGACGAGGCCGTCGCGCTGCGTGATCTGGCCGCCGACGCGGGCGTCCTCGTCATGGAGGCGATGTGGACCCGCTACCTTCCGCACATGGTCCGTCTGCGCGAGATCGTGGCTGCCGGCACGCTCGGCGAGATCCGCACGGTGTTCGCCGATCACACGCAGCGGATCTCGGACGACCCCTCTCATCGCCTCAACGACCTCTCGCTCGGCGGCGGCGCGCTGCTCGATCTCGGCATCTACCCCGTGTCGTTCGTCTGCGACCTGCTCGGGCTTCCGACTCAGGTCCGCGCACTCGCCCGGCTGATGGATACGGGCGCCGACGCCGAGGTCGCCACCGTCATGACCCACCCCTCGGGCGCGATCTCGACGACCGTGTCGTCGTCGCGCGGCGCCGGCCCCAACACCGCTCACATCGTCGGCTCGGAGGCACGCATCGAGGTCTCGGGCGTCTGGTACGCCGCCACCGACTTCCGCGTCGTGTCCCACGACGGCACGGTGCTCGAGGAGTACCGGTCCGAGATCGAGGGGCGCGGCATGCAGTTCCAGGCGCTCGAGGCCGAAGCGCTCATCGCCGCAGGACGCATCGACGGCGATATCCTGCCGATCGCCGAGACCGTCGCGATCATGGGCGTGCTCGACGACATCCGCGATCAGATCGGTGTGCGCTACCCGCAGGAAGGCTGAGCGTCCTCAGGCGGCGAAGGGCACGACGCCCACGAGCACCGCGACGGCGAGCATCACGAGCGACACGATCGCGGCGCGCCACAGCACCTTCTTGTGGTGGTCGCCGAGGTTGACATTGGCCAGCGACACGAGCAGCAGGATGGCGGGCACGAGCGGGCTCTGCAGGTGCACCGGCTGCCCGGTGATCGATGCACGCGCCATCTCGACCGGCTCGATCCCGTAGGTCGCGGCGCTCTCGGCGAGGATCGGGAGGATGCCGAAGTAGAACGCGTCGTTCGACATGAAGAACGTGAACGGGATCGACAGGACTCCCGTGATCACGGCCAGGTGAGGTCCGAGCTGCGTCGGGATGACCTCGGTGACCCACGAGGCCATCGCCGCCACCATCCCGGTGCCGTTGAGCACACCCACGAGCACGCCGGCGGCCAGCACCATCGAGACCACACCGACGATCGAGGGTGCGTGGGCGACGATCTCATCGGCCTGCTGCTTGAGCTTGGGGAAGTTGATCACGAGGGCGAGAGCGGCGCCCACCATGAAGACGTACGCGAGCGGGAACAGGTCGAGCACCAGCAGAACCATCACCACGAGCGTGAGCGCGAGGTTGACCCACACCAGGCGCGGACGCAGCGTCGCACGATTCGGATCGAGCATCGTGTCGGCCATGGCGGTGTCGCGCTCCTCGACCCACCGCGCCGCCGGAACGGGCTTGCGCCCACGCACGGTCACGACGTTGCCGGTGCGCAGTGTGGCGAGGGCGCCCGGACGAGGGTCGGCGCCGCGGAAGAGCTTCGGCCCGCCGAGCACGCCGTCTCCCCCGCCGAGGCGCGAGGTGTCGATGCTGCCGGCGAGCCGGTGTCGCTCCGAGAGACCGAGGAACCAGGCGAAGGTCAGCGAGACGACGATGCCGGCCGCCAGGGAGGGCAGCATCGGCACGAAGACGTCGGTCGGCTGCAGCCCGAGCGCCGACGCCGCCCGCACGGTCGGCCCACCCCACGGCACGATGTTCATCGTCCCGTTCATCAGACCCGCGACGCAGGTGAGCACGACGGGGCTCATGCCCAGCCGCAGGTAGATCGGCAGCATCGCCGAGGTCGTGATGATGAAGGTTGTCGAGCCGTCGCCGTCGAGCGACACGACGGCCGCGAGCACGGCGGTGCCGAGCACGACCTTCGCGGGGTCGTCTTTCAGCACGCGGGTGATCACCCGGATGAGCGGGTCGAAGAGCCCCACGTCGATCATGATGCCGAAGTACATGATCGCGAACATGAGCAGGGCGGCCGTCGGCGCCATGCTCGTGATGGCGTCGATGATCATGTCGCCGAGCCCCAGCCCCGCGCCCGCGAAGAGGCCGAAGGCGGTCGGCACGAGGATGAGGGCCACCATCGGCGTGAGCCTGCGGGTCATGATGAGTGCCATGAAGGTGAGCACCATCGTGAACCCGAGCGCGACGAGCACGCCCTCGGGCGGCAGGAACGCGAGGTCGTAGGCCTTTTCGTCCGCGGCGGCGGCGAGGATGGCGGGGATGGTCATGTCGACTCCTTCGTCGGCGGCTGCACGGACCAGCGGTGCGATCGGTCGAATCTAGGCCGCGCTGCAGGCGAACCGCGCGCTTGAGAGCATTCGGGTGACTTGAGCGCGTAGCGTGTGTTCTGCGCATTCTGCGCGCGAGAGCACAGGAGGTCGGATGCGGTTCACGACGCGACTCTTCCTCGTGCAGCTGGCCGTCGTCGCGACGGTGCTGCTCCTGTGCACCGGGGCGTTCGCCGTGATCGCGGTGACACAGGTGCGAAGCGCCGCCGAGGAGAACGCCCTCAACATCGCCCGCTCCGTGGCCGCGGCCCCGGAGGTGCGGGCCGCCGTCGCCCGGTGGTCCGACGACCCCGGCACCCCGGCTGCCGCCGACCTCGTCGACGGAGCGCTGCAGAGCACAGCCCTCGCCGTCGCAGAGCGGACCGACGCGCTCTTCGTCGTGATCACCGACGACCACGGCATCCGCCTCGCCCATCCGAACGCACAGCGACTCGGTGAGACCGTGTCCACCCCCTTCGATCGGGTTCTCGGCGGTGCGGAGGTCGTCGACTGGGAGGTCGGGACCCTCGGACGCTCGGCACGGGCGAAGGTGCCCGTCCTGCCGCCCGGCGGCGGCGGGCCGGTCGGCGAGGTCAGCGTCGGCTTCGAAGAGGGAAGCGTGCTCGACGACTTGCCCTCGGTGCTGCTCGCCATCGGCGTCGCCGCGATGCTCGCGCTCGGCGTCGGCGTAGCCGCGGGCTCGGTGCTGCGGCGCCGCTGGGAGAAGACGACCCTCGGGTTGCAGCCCGAAGAGCTGACGGCCCTTGTGCAGCAGCAGAGCGCGGTGCTCGACGGCATCGGTGACGGGGTACTCGCCCTCGATGAGACCGGCGTCGTGCGGGTCGCCTCGGAGGCTGCTGAGCGACTGCTCGGTCTCGACGGCTCTGTGGGACGGCCGCTCTCCGCGCTTGCGCTGCCGGACACCGTCGTATCCGCGATCAGAGAAGGAGTGCCACTGCACCGCGTGGCGGTCGGGCACCGCGTGCTGACCGTCGACGTGCATCCGGTGCGACACGGTGGCCGCGAGCTCGGTGACGTGGTGATCGTCCGGGATCACACGGATGTCGCCGAGCTCGATGAGCAGCTCTCTTCGGTGCGGACCGTGACGGGGGCTCTGCGGGTGCAGCGGCACGAGTTCTCGAATCGCCTGCACGTCGCCGCGGGCCTGATCGACGCCGAGCGGGTCGCTGACGCACGGGCATTCCTCGACGAGCTCCTCGAGCGGGGCAGCGTGGCCACCGCCGTCGCACACATCGCGCGGATCGACGATCTCTTCCTGCAGGCCCTCCTCGCGGCGAAGGCGAGCGAGGCAGCCGCGCGCGGTGTCAGCGTCGCCGTCGGCGAAGACACGCTCATCCTGGGCGAGCTCGCTCGCGTCGAGGACGCCGCCGCGGTCATCGGCAACCTCATCGACAATGCCGTCACCGCCGCCGCCCGTGGCGCCGAGCCCCGCTGGGTCGAGGTCACTTTCTTCGGCGACGGCGACGCGCTCGTCACGACCGTGGCCGATTCGGGGCCCGGCGTGCCGACGGGCCGAGATGTCTTCGCGCCGGCCGCGGAGCCCGAGGACGACCGGGTCCGGGGACGCGGGATCGGCTTGCCGCTCTCGCGCGAGCTGGCGCGCCGTCTCGGTGGCGACGTGTGGCTGATCGACCCCGGCGGCCAGGCGCCTGCGGCATCCGGAGCCGTTTTCGCGGCGCGACTGCCGGGCGTGCTCCGCGCCTCCGCCCCCGACGCCAGAGACACCACTGCCGACACGACCGATACCACCGCACCCCGCCCCGAGGAGGACGGCTCATGACCACGACTGCCCCGCTGCGTGTCCTCGTCGTCGACGACGACTTCCGCGTGGCGGACCTGCACCGCGACGCCGTCGACTCGGTGCCCGGGTTCCGCGCCCTCGAGCCGCTGCGGTCGGTCGCGGCGGCGCGCTCGGCGATCGCGGAGCACCGTCCCGATCTCGTCCTCGTCGACAACTACCTGCCCGACGGCGAAGGAGTCGAGCTCGTGCGCTCCATCGACGCCGATGCCATCGTCTTGTCGGCCGCATCCGACGCCGAGACGGTGCGGCGCGCCCTGCGTGCGGGCGCCATCGGCTACCTGATCAAACCCTTCGATGCCCGCGCTCTCCGCGAGCGTCTGGAGCGGTACGCACGCTTTCGCAACGTCCTCGACGCCGTCGAGCTGGAGCAGGACGACATCGATCGCGCACTCTCCATCGTTCACGGCGGCCCCGCGACGACGACCCGCTCGGCGACCGAGCAGATGATCCTCGCCACCCTCGGCGACCGAGAGGCCTCGGCCGGCGAGATCGCGGCCGAGTGCGGCATCTCACGAGCGACGGCGCAGCGCCATCTCGCGACGATGGCGGGCCGCGGCGTCGTCGACGTCAGATTGCGTTACGGCTCGACGGGGCGGCCGGAGCATCGCTACGCCGCGTCGCGCGGCTGACGGGTCGACCACCACGCCCACGCCACGAGCACCGGCTGGAAGAACAGCCGCACGAAGCGACGACGATCCGTGTCGAGTCCGAAGGCACTCCGTCCCTTGCGCCACTGATCGACATTGCCGGGGAAGACCGCGATGAAGAACCCCGCGAGCAGTGCTCCGATGCGCGAACGCTCGCGCGGGAGCGCGAGGAGCGCGAGACCGAACAGCGCCTCGACGGCTCCGGACGCGACGACGACGCCGTCCCGATCGATCGGCAGCTTCTCGACGACGACATCGGGCACCTGCGCTTGGAAGTCTCGCCTCGCCCAGAACAGATGGCTCAGTCCGGCGAAGATCATGGCACCGGCGAGCAGCCGGCGAAGCAGGGTTCTCATGCCTCCAGTGTGCGCTCCTCCCGCCCGACCGTCGAACCCTTGCGATCCGCCCCACTAGGCTTACCCGGGTGTCCGGCGCGCTCGATCTCTCACTTCTCCGCCGCTGGCCCGACGTCGAGGCGCCCGGTCTCGTCGCCGCCGATTCCGCCGACCGGCTGATCCTCGACGAGTCCGCGTCGGCTCGCGCCACGACGGGTCCCGGCGAGCTCACCGTCATCGGTGACGGTTACGGCGCGCTCACGCTCGGAGCGGCCGATGAGGGCGCTACCGGCATCCGCGTCCACCAGGACCCGTTGAGCGGCGAGGCCGCCCTCGCCGCGAACGCGGAGCGTCTCATGCCCGACGCCCGATTCGCCTCACTCCCCCTCGACACCGCGCTCGTCGCCGGCGCGCGGACCGTGCTGCTGCGCCTGCCGCGATCGCTCGATGCCCTGGCAGACATCGCCGCCACGATCGCCGCCGCCGCCTCACCCGATGTCGTCGTCTACGCCGGTGGCCGTATCAAGCACATGTCACTCGCCATGAACGACGTGCTTCGTGGAGCTTTCGAGCGGGTGGACGTCACGCACGCGCGGGGGAAGTCACGGGTGCTGATCGCGCGGGGACCCCTCGCTGACTCACTGCCCGAGGCTCGCGCGGCGCGCATCGACGGCCTGGAGATTCGGGCCTTCGGAGGCGTCTTCGCCGGTGCCCGCGTCGACATCGGTACCCGGCTGCTGCTCGAGAACCTCCCGGCGCCCACTGCGGGTGGCACCGCCGAAGACCCGTGGATCGACTTCGCGTGCGGCACGGGCATCGTCGCGGCGACCTGGGCGACGCGCCATCCCGCCGCCCGCGTCTACGCGTCGGATCAGTCGGCCGCCTCCGTCGCCTCCGCAGATGCCACCATGCGCGCCAACGGGGTGTCCGACCGTGTCGAGGTCGCTCGCGATGACTTGCTGTCTCGCCGCGCCGACGCGAGCGCATCCCTCATCGCGCTGAACCCGCCCTTCCACTCCGGCGCATCCGTCAGCGACCGAGTCGCGCCGCGCCTCTTCCACGACGCCGCCCGTGTACTCCGCCCCGGCGGCGAGCTCTGGTGCGTGTGGAATTCGGTCCTCCGCTACCGCTCCGAGCTCGAACGCATCGTGGGCCCCACGCGCCAGATCGCCCGTGACCCGAAGTTCACGGTGACGGTCTCGACGCGCCGCTGACGGCACTCAGTGGTAGCGGCCGCTGTATGCGTTGATCGCCTGCTGCCCGCCCAGGTGTGCGTAGAGCACGTTCGACGCTGCCGGGATCTCGCGCGATGAGACGAGGTCGATCAGACCCGCCATCGACTTCCCCTCGTAGACCGGGTCGAGGATGACGCCCTCGAGACGTCCCGTGAGGAAGATGGCCTCGTCCGTGGACGCGACAGGGATGCCGTACTTCTCGCCTGCCCATCCCTCGAGCACCTGGATCTCGTCATCACGCAGCTCGCGGCCGACGCCGATGAGTTCCGCCGTGCGGCGTGCGATGCGCTCCACCTGGTCGCGGGTCTTCTCGATCGTCGCCGACGCGTCGATGCCCAGGACGCGACGCGGACGGTCGCCGAAGTTCGCCGCGAGGTCGGCGAAGCCCGCCACCATGCCGGCGTGGGTCGAGCCGGTCACGGTGCAGACGACGATGGTGTCGAAGAACACCCCGAGCTGCTCCTCCTGCTGACGCACCTCGTGAGCCCAGTTCGCGAACCCGAGCCCGCCGAGGCGGTGGTCGCTGGCCCCTGCGGGAATCGCGTAGGGCTTGCCCCCCGCCGCCTCGACGTCGGCGATCGCTTCCTTCCACGAATCGCGGAACCCGATGTCGAAGCCCGCGGGTGAGAGCCGGACATCCGCGCCCATCAGCCGCGAGAGCAGGATGTTGCCGACGCGGTCGTTGACCGCATCCGGCCAGTCGACCCAGTTCTCCTGGACGACGACGGCTCGCAAGCCGAGGCGGGCGGCGACCGCCGCAACCTGACGCGTGTGGTTCGACTGGATGCCGCCGATGGACACGAGCGTGTCGGCGCCCTGCGCGAGGGCGTCGGGCACGATGTACTCGAGCTTGCGGGTCTTGTTGCCGCCATAGGCGAGACCGCTCGACACGTCCTCACGCTTGGCCCAGATGCGCGCACCCCCGAGATGGGCGGACAGACGATCCAGCGGATGGATCGGGCTCGGACCGAAGGTCAGCGAGTGGCGGGGAAAATCGGCGAGAGACATCGGTACTCCTGCAGTCGGGTGGAGCTCAGGCGGGATCGGGATGGGTCAACAGGCGCTCGAGGGTCAGCCAGTTCTCACGTGTCGCGGACGCGGCGGCATCGACATCGCCCGCAGTGCACAGCTCGACGATGCGCGCATGCGCAGAGACGGAGTCGCGCCCCGCAAGACTAGAGAAGCGTGCGCGTTCGAGCCGCCGCAGCAAGGGCGTTACCTGTTCGAGCAGAGTGCCGAGCAGCGGGTTGGCGCTCGCATCGACAGCCACCCGATGGAACTCGTCGTCCGCAGTGACGGCGCCCTCCACGTCGCTCGCCCGCAGTGCCTCGGCGAACCGGGCGTTCGCGGCACGCATCGCATCGATATTCGATGCCGTCAGCTGGGGCACGGCCTCGCGGACAGCGAGCTCATGCAACGCTGCGGCGATCCGCTGCGCCGACAGGGCCTCGCGCTCGTCCAGCGGCGCGACCTCGGTCGCCTTCGCACGTCGCGTCCGGACCAGCCCCGCGACTTCGAGCCGGGCGATCGCCTCCCGGATGGGGGTGCGGCTCACACCGAGCCACTCTTCGAGCTCACTGTCGCGAAGCCGGGCGCCGGGTTCGAGCCGGCCACTGACGATCGCGTCACGCAGCGCCGTGTACGCGTGGTCGCGCAGCGAAGCGGGACGGGCGACGGGAGCTAGCGACATGCAATATATTGCACACCACGGGCGACGAACAGTCAAGTCCAGCCGCACTGAGCGCACGAAAAAGGGCCACCCAGCATTGGGTGGCCCTCTTACGAAAGAAGTCCGGCGGTGTCCTACTCTCCCACAGGGTCCCCCCTGCAGTACCATCGGCGCTGTGAGGCTTAGCTTCCGGGTTCGGAATGTAACCGGGCGTTTCCCTCACGCTATGGCCGCCGAAACACTATTGATGTTTCAGTCTGCACAACGATTGATCGTTATGCGGTTCTCGACCGTACATCGAGAACCACTCAGTGGACGCAAGCACCAAAAACGGTGTGTTATCAAGTCATCGGCTTATTAGTACCGGTCAGCTTCACGTGTTACCACGCTTCCACATCCGGCCTATCAACCCAGTAGTCTAGCTGGGAGCCTCTCGCCCGAAGGCATGGAAATCTCATCTTGAGGCCGGCTTCCCGCTTAGATGCTTTCAGCGGTTATCCATCCCGAACGTAGCTAACCAGCGGTGCTCCTGGCGGAACAACTGGCACACCAGAGGTTCGTCCAACCCGGTCCTCTCGTACTAGGGTCAGATCCTCTCAAATTTCCTACGCGCGCAGCGGATAGGGACCGAACTGTCTCACGACGTTCTAAACCCAGCTCGCGTACCGCTTTAATGGGCGAACAGCCCAACCCTTGGGACCTACTCCAGCCCCAGGATGCGACGAGCCGACATCGAGGTGCCAAACCATGCCGTCGATATGGACTCTTGGGCAAGATCAGCCTGTTATCCCCGAGGTACCTTTTATCCGTTGAGCGACAGCGCTTCCACAAGCCACTGCCGGATCACTAGTCCCGACTTTCGTCCCTGCTCGACCTGTCAGTCTCACAGTCAAGCTCCCTTGTGCACTTACACTCGCCACCTGATTGCCAACCAGGTTGAGGGAACCTTTGGGCGCCTCCGTTACTTTTTGGGAGGCAACCGCCCCAGTTAAACTACCCACCAGGCACTGTCCCTGAACCGGATTACGGTTCGAAGTTAGATATCCAGAGTGACCAGAGTGGTATTTCAACAATGACTCCACGGTAACTGGCGTCACCGCTTCAAAGTCTCCCACCTATCCTACACAAGCCACACCGAACACCAATACCAAGCTGTAGTAAAGGTCACGGGGTCTTTCCGTCCTGCTGCGCGTAACGAGCATCTTTACTCGTAGTGCAATTTCGCCGAGTTCGCGGTTGAGACAGTTGGGAAGTCGTTACGCCATTCGTGCAGGTCGGAACTTACCCGACAAGGAATTTCGCTACCTTAGGATGGTTATAGTTACCACCGCCGTTTACTGGGGCTTAAATTCTCAGCTTCGCCTTGCGGCTAACCGGTCCTCTTAACCTTCCAGCACCGGGCAGGCGTCAGTCCGTATACATCGTCTTGCGACTTGGCACGGACCTGTGTTTTTAGTAAACAGTCGCTACCCACTAGTCTCTGCGGCCTCCACACCCTTTCGGAGTAAATCCTAATAAGTGGAAGGCCCCCCTTCTCCCGAAGTTACGGGGGCATTTTGCCGAGTTCCTTAACCACGATTCTCTCGATCTCCTTGGTATTCTCTACCTGACCACCTGAGTCGGTTTGGGGTACGGGCAGCTAGAACCTCGCGTCGATGCTTTTCTCGGCAGCATAGGATCACCCACTTTTTATCCGCATCGTGTCTCAGCCTGTATGAGTCACGGATTTGCCTATGACTCGGCCTACGCACTTGCCCCGGGACAACCATCGCCCGGGTTGGGCTACCTTCCTGCGTCACACCTGTTAATACGCTAGCCGCACCAGCATGGGGTCGAGCGTTAGACCGGACCGTCTCACCCCGAAGGGATCAACTAAGCCCGGGTTAGGACTCTTAGCACCACTGGATTAGCTTGGGCGGTTCTTCGCCGGTACGGGAATATCAACCCGTTGTCCATCGACTACGCCTGTCGGCCTCGCCTTAGGTCCCGACTTACCCAGGGAAGATTAGCTTGACCCTGGAACCCTTGGTCTTTCGGAGGACGTGTTTCTCACACGTCTTTCGCTACTCATGCCTGCATTCTCACTCGTGTAGCCTCCACGGCTGGTTCACACCGCCGCTTCGCTGGCCACACGACGCTCTCCTACCCATCAACACGGCTGGACCACGAAGGCCTACCAATAATGTCAATGCCACAACTTCGGTGGCGTGCTTGAGCCCCGTTACATTGTCGGCGCGGAATCACTTGACCAGTGAGCTATTACGCACTCTTTCAAGGGTGGCTGCTTCTAAGCCAACCTCCTGGTTGTCACAGCAACTCCACATCCTTTCCCACTTAGCACGCGCTTTGGGACCTTAGTTGGTGGTCTGGGTTGTTTCCCTCTCGACTATGAAGCTTATCCCCCACAGTCTCACTGCTGCGCTCTCACTTACCGGCATTCGGAGTTTGGCTGACGTCAGTAACCTTGTAGGGCCCATCGGCCATCCAGTAGCTCTACCTCCGGCAAGAAACACGCAACGCTGCACCTAAATGCATTTCGGAGAGAACCAGCTATCACGAAGTTTGATTGGCCTTTCACCCCTATCCACAGCTCATCCCCTCAGTTTTCAACCTAAGTGGGTTCGGTCCTCCACGACGTCTTACCGTCGCTTCAACCTGGCCATGGATAGATCACTTCGCTTCGGGTCTAGGACACGCGACTGAATCGCCCTATTCAGACTCGCTTTCGCTACGGCTACCCCACACGGGTTAACCTCGCCACGTATCGCTAACTCGCAGGCTCATTCTTCAAAAGGCACGCTGTCACCCCTACTAAGGAGGCTCCAACGGTTTGTAAGCAAACGGTTTCAGGTACTATTTCACTCCCCTCCCGGGGTACTTTTCACCTTTCCCTCACGGTACTTGTCCGCTATCGGTCATCTGGGAGTATTTAGGCTTATCAGGTGGTCCTGACAGATTCACACGGGATTTCTCGGGCCCCGTGCTACTTGGGATACTCTTCACGCCAAGAGAAGCATTTCGACTACGGGGTTCGCACCCTCTATGACCAGGCATTCAAACCTGTTCGTCTATACCTTCTTGTAACGTCGACCACTCGGCAGAATGATCAGAAAAGTCCCACAACCCCCAACGTGCAACGCCTGCCGGCTATCACACACGCAAGGTTTAGCCTGATCCGGTTTCGCTCGCCACTACTAACGGAATCGCTGTTGCTTTCTCTTCCTGTGGGTACTGAGATGTTTCACTTCCCCACGTTCCCTCTACCCGCCCTATATATTCAGGCGGGAGTCACTAGGTCGGCACGCCGCCCAGCGGGGTTTCCCCATTCGGACACCCTCGGATCACAGTGTGCTTATCCACTCCCCGAGGCTTATCGCAGATTGCTACGTCCTTCTTCGGCTCCAGATGCCAAGGCATCCACCGTTTGCTCTTAAAGACTTGAAATCACATGAGTTGAATCGTCAAAAAATTGACTAATGATCTTTAAGATCATCTTCACGACACAACACCCGAAGGTGTCGCATCGAAGATGCTCGCGTCCACTGTGTAGTTCTCAAAGTACGGGCGGTACCCTCCCCACATGCCACCCAAGCAGCATGAAGAAAAGGCCCAGAGGTTGCGGACTCTCATCCGGTCCCTCAGGACCCAACAGCGTGCAGGTGCGACACCCGAAACCCTCCCCGTTCCCACCGCAAGCGGCGTACTAGAGAAGAACCTCATCCTTCGCACCATGTCAAATGTTCCACCCATGAGCTCCCAGCGAAGAACATGTGCCTTCGAACTGGGTTCTGGACTCCGAAGAGTCAGATGCTCCTTAGAAAGGAGGTGATCCAGCCGCACCTTCCGGTACGGCTACCTTGTTACGACTTAGTCCTAATTACCGATCCCACCTTCGACGGCTCCCTCCACAAGGGTTGGGCCACCGGCTTCAGGTGTTACCGACTTTCATGACTTGACGGGCGGTGTGTACAAGACCCGGGAACGTATTCACCGCAGCGTTGCTGATCTGCGATTACTAGCGACTCCGACTTCATGAGGTCGAGTTGCAGACCTCAATCCGAACTGGGACCGGCTTTTTGGGATTCGCTCCACCTCACGGTATTGCAGCCCTTTGTACCGGCCATTGTAGCATGCGTGAAGCCCAAGACATAAGGGGCATGATGATTTGACGTCATCCCCACCTTCCTCCGAGTTGACCCCGGCAGTATCCCATGAGTTCCCACCATTACGTGCTGGCAACATAGAACGAGGGTTGCGCTCGTTGCGGGACTTAACCCAACATCTCACGACACGAGCTGACGACAACCATGCACCACCTGTATAGAGACCTTGCGGGGCGACTGTTTCCAGACGTTTCCTCTATATGTCAAGCCTTGGTAAGGTTCTTCGCGTTGCATCGAATTAATCCGCATGCTCCGCCGCTTGTGCGGGTCCCCGTCAATTCCTTTGAGTTTTAGCCTTGCGGCCGTACTCCCCAGGCGGGGAACTTAATGCGTTAGCTGCGTCACGGAATCCGTGGAATGGACCCCACAACTAGTTCCCAACGTTTACGGGGTGGACTACCAGGGTATCTAAGCCTGTTTGCTCCCCACCCTTTCGCTCCTCAGCGTCAGTTACGGCCCAGAGATCTGCCTTCGCCATCGGTGTTCCTCCTGATATCTGCGCATTCCACCGCTACACCAGGAATTCCAATCTCCCCTACCGCACTCTAGTCTGCCCGTACCCACTGCAGGCCCGAGGTTGAGCCTCGGGTTTTCACAGCAGACGCGACAGACCGCCTACGAGCTCTTTACGCCCAATAATTCCGGATAACGCTTGCGCCCTACGTATTACCGCGGCTGCTGGCACGTAGTTAGCCGGCGCTTTTTCTGCAGGTACCGTCACTTTCGCTTCTTCCCTGCTAAAAGAGGTTTACAACCCGAAGGCCGTCATCCCTCACGCGGCGTTGCTGCATCAGGCTTTCGCCCATTGTGCAATATTCCCCACTGCTGCCTCCCGTAGGAGTCTGGGCCGTGTCTCAGTCCCAGTGTGGCCGGTCACCCTCTCAGGCCGGCTACCCGTCGACGCCTTGGTGAGCCATTACCTCACCAACAAGCTGATAGGCCGCGAGCTCATCCCTGACCGAAATTCTTTCCAGCTACTGACCATGCGGTCGCAGCTCGTATCCGGTATTAGACGCCGTTTCCAGCGCTTATCCCAGAGTCAGGGGCAGATTGCTCACGTGTTACTCACCCGTTCGCCACTGATCCACAGAGCAAGCTCTGCTTCACCGTTCGACTTGCATGTGTTAAGCACGCCGCCAGCGTTCATCCTGAGCCAGGATCAAACTCTCCGTAAAGAAAATTTGCTGCGACCAGTCGGAAAAAGACCAGAGCAGCGAGTTTGATGCTGACCAAAGAGATAAATCATTGCTGACTATCCGTTGCCTCCCCGAAGGAAGGTCTTTGATCCAAAGGAATCTCACCCCACCGAAGTGGAGTCGAGGTTATTTGGCATTTGACAAGTGCACGCTGTTGAGTTCTCAAGGATCGGACGCTCCCCCAACTGACCTCACAGCCAGCCCAGAGGGCAACTTCACAACCATACCCCACCACGGCCTGTTCCAGAACCAGACCCGGAGACCGAGTGTGGTGTGGAGGTGTGATGGGGACCCTGTGGCAGGTCATCGACCTGCGACGCTCGGAAGCGTCTGTCTCGGGTTGTTCTCCGCTTGAGGGAGGCGGGACCTTCCGGCCCTCTCGCTCTTCCCTGTGGGGCGAACAAGTAATAAGTTACGCGGCTCCCGGCATCGTGGCAAAGCGGCGCGACATCCCGGGCGTGTCGCGGCCGCGGATCCGCGTCATTCCGGGGGTAGACGCGGCACGGCGTCGACGAGCTGCGCGGTGTAGCGGTCGGCCGGTGCGGTGAGCAGTCGCGATGTCGGGCCCTCTTCGACGACGCGACCGGCCCGGAGAACCGTCATCCGCTCGCACAGCGCCGACACGATCGTGAGGTCGTGCGAGACCAGCAGCATGCCGATGCCCTGCTCTGCCGCGAGGCGCTGGAACAGTTCGATGACGTGCATGCGCACCGACGTGTCGAGAGCACTCACCGGCTCATCGGCGAGGAGCAACCGTGGTCGCGGCGCGAGCGCGCGGGCGATCGCGATCCGCTGGCGCTGTCCACCGGAGAACGCGTCGGGGTAGCGGCCGGCGGCGTCATCGTCGAGGTCCACGGCCGCGAGCAGCTCGGCGACCCGCGCGTCGATCCGACGCCGATCTCGCGTGATGCCCAGCGAGCGCAGCGGCTCGGCGATCGACTGCCCCACCGTCATCCGAGGATCGAGAGACGAGAACGGGTCCTGGTACACCGGCTGCACCGCCCGGCGCAGCGAGCGCATCTGGGCCCGGTCGCCCGGCCGGATCGGAGCTCCCTCGAACAGCGCGCGCCCCGCCGTCGGCGAGGCCAGACCCAACAGCACCCGCAGCACGGAGGTCTTGCCTGCACCCGACTCCCCCACGAGACCGACCGTCTGGCCGGGAGCGAGTGACAGCGAAACGTCATGGAGGACCGCGTCTCGACGCCCGTAGGCGAAGTCGACGTTCTCGAGCGCGAGCATCGCGTTGCCCTCGGCGGTCATCGGTCCTCCTTCGCCGGCAGGAAATCGTCGAGTGCGCGCGAGGCGGCGACCAGCTGCGCGGTGTACTCGTGCTGGGGAGACCGCAGCAACTGCGCAGTCTCACCGAGCTCGACCTGACGCCCGTGGCGCATCACGAGCACGCGATCGGCGATCCGTGAGACGACCGGCAGGTCGTGACTGATGAAGATCAGGGTCATCCCCCGCTCGGTGACCTCGCGCTGGAGCAGGTCGAGGATGCCGGCCTGGACCGTCACGTCGAGCGCAGTCGTCGGCTCGTCCGCGATGAGGATGTTCGGTCCCGCCGCCAGCGCCAGCGCGATCGCGACCCGCTGCCGCTGACCACCCGAGATCTCGTGGATGAACGACCGCGCGATGCGCTCCGGATCGGGCAGCTGTACATCCGCGAGGGCGTCGAGCACTCCGCGCCGGAGCTCGTCGCCCGACAGGCCGCGGTGCTTCGCCAGAGGCCACGCCAGCTGCTTGCCCACCCGCATGAGCGGATCGAGCGAGGCGAGCGGCTCTTGGAAGACGGCAGAGATGGTGCGACCGCGGACGCGGTCGAGCCGGCGCGACGGGGTTCCGACGACCTCGACGGTGCCGTCGGCGCTCGCGATCGTCGCCGAACCGAACGAGGTGAGCGGATAGGCGAGCAAGCCGAGCATCGCGAGCGCGGTCAGCGACTTGCCCGAGCCGGACTCGCCGATGATGCCGAGGCGCTCACCGGGCTCGAGCGCCACGTCGACGCCGTGCACGAGCGTGCGATCATCGCCGATCCGGATGCCGAGGCCCGATGCGGTCAGCGCGGCGGTCATCCGATGCTCCTCGTCGTCGGGTCGGCGATGTCGCGGAGGCCGTCGGCCAGCAGGTTCGCGCCGATGATGAAGGCGACCAGCAGAACCCCCGGAAGGATCGCCGCCGTGGGCGAGACGAGCACCGTGCTCTGGGCCTCCTCGAGCATCCGACCCCACGAGGCGTTGGGCGGCGGCGAGCCGAGCCCGAGGTACGACAACGACGCCTCGGCGCCGACCGCTCCGCCGAACTGCAGGGCGAGCGGCACGATGAGGGTGGGCCAGACGTTGCGCAGCACGTGCCGGAACACGATTCCGGCCCTTCCCGTTCCCGATGTCCGCGCCGCCGTGACGTAGTCCATCGCGAGAACGCGCGTCGCCGCGATGCGGGTGAGCCGTGCGATCACCGCGGAGCCCGCCAGGCCGATCGCGAGGATCGCCGACTCGACCGACGCGCCGCGCCAGGCGACGATCAGCATCGCCAGCAACAGGGTCGGGAACGCGATCGCGATGTCGAGCAGGCTCGTCAGGGCGTCGTCCACCCATCGGCGGGCGACTGCCGCGGTGAGCCCCAAAGCGATGCCGATGATCGCCGCGATCAGCACCGACCCGAAGCCGACGGTCAGGGCGAGCCGCGCCCCGATCATGAGCTGCGTGAAAAGATCGCGCCCCAGCCGGTCGGTTCCGGCCCAGTGCTCGGCGGACGGCGGCTGCAGCCGGCCGCCGCTGGTGTCGTCGAAGGTGAACGGGGTCCAGAACAACGAGATCAGGCCGATCACGGCGATGGCACCGAACAGGATGCCGCCGACGGCCAGGTTCACCGAGCGCCGGCGTCGAGGGCGTCTGCGCTCGGGAACCGCGACGGTACCCGTATCGGGAAGGGTCGTCGCCGTCACGCCGCAGCCCTCGCTCTGCGATTGCCCGAGATCGTGTCGCGCAGCCGCGGGTCGATGAGGCGCTGCGCAATGTCGGCCGCGAACCCGAGCAGCAGCACCAGGGCGGTCGAGAACAGCAGCACCCCCTGCACGCTCGGGAAGTCCTGCTCCTTGATGCCGACGAGCAGCATGTCGCCGAGACCGGGGAGGGCGAAGACCCGCTCGATGATGACGGCGCCGACGAACGTCGTCGACAACTGGATCGCCAGGATCGAGATCAGCGGAACGACCCCGTTGCGCACGCCGTGGCGCCAGATCGCGGTGGCGAAACTCTGTCCCGTCGCGCGCGCCGCGCGCAGGTACTGCTGGCCGAGCACGTCGAGCGTCGCGCTTCGGACGTAGCGTGCCAGGTCGCTGCCCGCCACGAGCGCGATGGTCAGCACCGGGAGTGTCAGCGATACGAGCGCGGCACCGGGGTCTTCCCAGTCGCGGCGCGGGAAGCCACCGGCCGGCAACAGCCGCCAGTTCAGCGCGAAGACCGCGACGAGCAGGATGCCGACCCAGAAGACCGGGACTGCTCCGCCCAATTGCGACACGGCCGAGAAGGCGGTTCCGTACCAGGTGCGCGCCTTCCAGGCCGCGATGAAGCCGACGGGAACCGCGATGACCACCGACAGCGTGAAGGCGATGAGCGTCAGGGGCAGGGTGACGTTCAGCCGCCGCAGGATCTCGTCGCCGACCGGCAGGTTGTTGGTGAACGACCGCCCCAGGTCGAAGCTCGCGAGCTGACCGAGATATGCCAGGAACTGCTCCGGAATCGGCCGGTCGACGCCGAGTCGCGCCGCAGCGGCCGCGATCTCGGCATCCGTCGCCCCGACCGAGATCAGGGCGAACACCGGGTTTCCCAGCACACGCAGCACGACGAACAGGATCACCACCGCCAGCGCGAACGCCAGCAGCAGCAATCCTGTCCGTCGGATCAGATACCGGGTGATGGAGATCAGGCCTTCGTGATGTCGGAGACGTAGAACAGCGAGTTCAGTCCATTCTTGGGCACACCCGCCGCTCCCTCGGCCGCGATGCGCAGCTGCGGGTTGAGGTAGAGCCAGACGCTCGCGGCGTCGTCCGAGATCTGCTGGTTCGCCTTCTTGATCAGCTCGGTCTGCTCATCGACCGAGGCCGCGGCCTCAGAATCGGCGAGCCAGGTCTGCACGTCGGCGTTGTCGTAGCCCCAGTAGAAGTCGGGGTTCCCGTAGAAGTTGATGTCACGGTCATTGACGTGGCCCTGCAGCGTCGCCTCGAAGTTCTTCTCGGTGTAGACCTTCTGGTACCACTCGTCATCGGTGATGATGTTGATGTTCAGCGTGATGCCGACCTTCGCCAGCTCCGACTTCAGGAACTCCGCGACCGTCGAGTGGACGCCCGAGTCGGGGGTGTCGACCGTGAAGGTGAAGCCGCCCGCCTGGCCGGCCTCCGCGAGGAGTTTCTCCGACAATGCCGGGTCGTACGGGTTGTTGTCAGCGAGGTCGATGAACCAGGGCTCGGAGGGCGGAACCATCGAGCCGATGAGTTCGCCGCGGCCGTCCCAGATGGCGTCGAGCAGCTTCTCGCGGTCGATCGCCGAGTAGATCGCCTTGCGCACGCGCGCGTCATCGAACGGAGCGATGCGGTCGTTGAACGCCAGCAGCTCCTTCGTCGTCGAGGTGCCCTCGATGATCTGGAAGCCGGCAGCCTCGAACTCCGCGATGCTGTCGGGGTTCGACTGGCTCGTCACCAGGTCGACCGCCCCGGTCGTCAGCGCGTTGTTCAGCGCCGTCGGATCGGCGTAGTACTGGTACACCACGCCGCCGTTGGCCGGCGCGTCGCCCCAGTAGGCGTCGTTGACGTCGAGGGTGATCGAGTCGCCCTTGCGGTAATCGCCGAGTTCGTAGGGTCCGGTTCCGTCGGCGGTGGCCGTGAGGTCACCGGCATCCTCGTTGACGATCCAGACGTACCCGAGGTTGTAGGTGAAGCTGATCGACGGCTGCGAGAGGGTCACTTCGACGGTCTTGTCGTCGACCGCGGTGACGGTGTCGATCACGCTCAGCTGGCGCTTGCGCGCCGCGATCGACTCGTCGCCCACGAAGCGCTCGAGGCTGTACTTCACGTCATCGGCGGTCAGTTCCTTGCCCGAGTGGAACGTGGCGTCCTCGAGGGTGAAGGTGTAGACGAGGCCGTCGGGCGACACCGTGGTCTCGGCCGCCAGCAGCGGCTCGACCTGCGCGTCGTCGGTGATGCGGAACAGACCCTCGTAGACGTTGCCCGTGAAGACCTCGGTCACCCCCGACGATCCACCGAAGATCTGGTCGAGGTTGGTCGGCTCGTTCTGCGATCCGACGACGATCTCAGCGCTCGGGTCGGCGGCGCCGGCGGAACCGGCGGGGTCAGCTGATCCGGAGCATCCGGCCAGGACGAGAAGACCGGCCGTCGCTGCCGCGGTGGCGGCGACGATCCGGGAGAAGCCGCGTGAAGTCACGGGTGTTCCTTTGCTGTGTGGAGGGGCGGCGGAGCGAGGTGCGGGCGCTCCGCCGTATCGGGATGGTGCAGGGGGAACTCAGAGGGAGAAGTCGCCGGCGAACCGGACCTTCTTCTCGCCGGCGCGAACCGGGAAGGGCAGGCGGTTCTGAAGCGGCGGGAGGGGGCAGTTCATCTGGTTCGAGAACCCGCACGGCGGCACGACAGCCCGGTTGAAGTCGACCGTCACCGGAATGCTGTCCCCGGGAGCGAGGTCGCCCGTCGCGCCGGGGTGGTCGAGGAAGAGGAACCGGCCGGCTCCATAGGACTCAGCGCCGTTGGTCTGGTCACCGAAGACGAGGTGCAGCTTCGGGCCGCCATAGTTGGTGTCGAACGCGGCGAGTCGGTACTCGGCGCCGCCGATCTCGAAGACGAGATCGCCCGAGACCGGGAGGCCGCGCGTCGCGCCACCGTCCTTGATGTGCTCGAACGGCACGACGCGGTCTTCGTCGACCAGCTCGAAGCGGCCCTCGATGACCCAGGCCGGGTCGTAGTCCCAGCGCTCGATGTCTTCGAACGCCTCGTTGGCGGGCGAGTCCTGACGCCAGATGCGGTAGCCCTCCTGCGGAAGGCCGGTCTCGATGTCGGTGCGCTGGAGGCGCGTGAGCAGCGCATCGACCGGATGGCCCGCGCGGGCGGCCTCGTCGTCGACGGCGGGCTCGCCCGGAGCCGACCAGTGCGTGAGCACGAGAGCGAGCGATCCCTGCGGAGCCGCGACGGACTCACGACGGAAAGCCGCCCAGGCTCGGTAGTCGGACTCGGCCGACGAGACGGATGCTGCTGCGGATGCGGATGTGCTCACCATGACAGGCAACCAAACGCGCGCCCTCCACGAGAAATTCCGTGTCGGTCTGTTGCGGTCTCAGCGCGGCGACCCGGGCGCGTCTGCTCCGGGGCCGCCCACCCACAGAGCCCACGCGACGAGCACGGGCTGGAGGAACAGGCGACCGAAGCGGCGGGCATCGGTGTCGAGGCCGGGAGCCGACGCTCCGATACGCCACTGGTGGATGTTGCCCGGGAGCACGGCGACGAAGAAGGCGGCGATCGCGGCGGCGACCCGTCGTCGCTCGCGCGGCAGAGCGACGAGCCCCGCGCCGAGCATGATCTCCACCGCGCCGCTGGCGACGACGATCATGTCCTTATCGGTTCGCAGCAGCCGCGTCGCCCAGTCGGGCACCGCGATGCGGTATCCCCGCCGGAGCACGGTCAGATGAGCGGACCCGGCAACGATCAACAGGGCGGCGAGGGCGAAGCGGGCAACGATGCGCGGCATCCGATCACGCTACGCCCGTCCGGGAGGTCCGATCACCAGCAGCACGATGTACGCGGCGATGATGCCGACGGCGAGGATGACGGCGAGCACCGCCGGGCGCCGCACGAACCACCGCAAGAACCGGTCCAGCACGCGCTGGTCGCGCGGGTCATCGGACGCCTCTGTGCGCCATTCGCCGTCGAGGAGCCCGCGGCGGCGCAGCACGATCTCCGTCGGAACCGTCGCATAGGGAACCACCGCCGCAGCGACGGCGCAGACCGTCGGCACGATGGACCAGCGGTTGTTCCAGGCGACCAGGACCGCGGTCGCGCCGTAGCAGAGGAACACGAATCCGTGGATGCCACCGCCGATCGTCACGGCGATCGGGAGGTCGAAGGCCGAACGCAGGACGAGACCCAGGATCAGCAGCGTCCAGGAGAAGGCCTCGGCGATCGCGAGCGAGCGGAATGCGGTCAGCGGGGTTCGGAACACCCTCGAACCCTATCCAGCGGACTTAGACGATTCCTGCGCGGATGCCGTCCATCGACGAGGCCAGGCCCGGCATGTTGTCGCTCAGCGTGGCGTCGAGCTCGAGCAGCCGCTGGTGGGCCTGCTCCATGACGGCGATGCCCTTCGCCGTGATGCGCAGATCGGATGCCGAGCCGGCGTGCGCCGTCGCGTCGGCGACCAGCCCTTCGTCGACGAGCGTGCGCACGGCGGTGTGCGCGGACTGCACCGTGATGTGAGAGCGGCGGGCGAGCTCGGAGAATGAGATCCCGGGCTCGGAGCCGATGTGTCCGAGCAGGCCGAACTTGCGGGTGGAGAGGCCGAGGTCGCGCAGGGCTGCGGAGAGCCGGCCTTCCCACGACGCCGAGACGGCGATGAGCGCGATGACCGGGCTGAAGCGCGGCTCGCGCGTGAGGGCAGGAGTTTCCGACACGGTCACGATTGTAGGAGGCGCGGGCTGTGTCGTGCGGTGATGGCGACCGAGAAAAGCTGTGTCGTGCGCCTAACGCCCCGAACGCGGTTCGTCAAGGACCGCGCATCTGTGCGATCGGATGTTCATGATGAGTTCCACGGAAGAAGCGGGGAGGTCACCATGATCACGGACGAAGAGCAGAACGAGCAGCACACCGACATCCGCGGCGAGAAGCCGTTCGGTCAATGGCTCGGACTGATCAACGGCGGCCGCTGACGCCACGCGAAGCCCCCGGCATCCTCTCTCGCGAGGAGGATGCCGGGGGCTTCGTCATGTCCGGTCGTCTTGTCCGGTCGAGGTGGCGACATTTACATAGCTCACCTATGCAGGTTGTATAGTAACGCTATGCAGTTCTCCGACTCCCCCGTCCGGCTGATGTCGGCCTCGAGCAGGTTCAACCGCGCCGTGGCCCGTCGCGTCGAGACGGCCGCCGCCGCGGGAACATGGCGTGCGCTCGCAGCCCTCGACGAGCTCGGCCCCACGCGGGTGAGCGACCTGGCCGAGTGGCAGCGCGTCAGCCAGCCCACCATGACGACGCTCGTTCGCCGCATGGAGCAGGACGGGCTCGTGCAGCGCGCGCCCGATCCCGAGGACGGCCGGGCCTCGCTCGTGTCGATCACGGCGGAAGGGCGGCGACAGTTCGAGGCGTTCCGCTCGCAGGCGCTCGATGTCACGGGTCCCGCCTGGGCGCGACTGAGCGCCGCCGACCGGTCGACCCTCGCGCGCGCCGCCGAGCTTCTCGCGGCACTGCTCGAGGAACCGGAACTGCGATGACCCCGACAGACCCCGACGAGAGGAAGGTGCGCGTGACGAGCGCGATGAACACAGAACGGTCGACGACCGGCGAGCAGACGAAGGCGACGGCCGAGACCGCGAAGGCGTCGATCTGGCGACAGCCCGTCGCCGTTTGGGCGATCGCCTTCGCCTGCACCGTGTCGTTCATGGGCATCGGCCTGGTCGACCCGATCCTCCCGGCGATCAGCCGGGAGCTCGACGCCACCCCTTCCGAGACGATGCTGCTGTTCACCAGCTACCTCTTCATCACCGGAATCGTCATGCTGTTCGCCAGCTGGGTGTCGTCGAGGCTCGGGGTCAAGAAGACGCTGCTGCTCGGTCTCGCCCTCATCGTCGTGTTCGCCGCCGCGGCAGGGTTGTCGGGCGGAGTGGTCGAGATCATCGGCTTCCGCGCTGGCTGGGGAATCGGCAACGCGCTCTTCATCGCGACGGCGCTGGCCGCGATCGTCGGGGCGGCGAGCGGCGGGAGCCGTCAGGCGATCGTGCTCTACGAGGCATCCCTCGGCATCGGCCTCGCCGTCGGACCGCTCCTGGGCGGCGCGCTCGGCGAGCTGTCGTGGCGTGGCCCGTTCTTCGGCACCGCGGCGCTCATGGCCGTCGCGCTGCTGGCGATCCTCGTCGTGTTCCGCTCCCCCGCGCCTGCGGCCGGTGCCGCCGCGCCCGCGAAAGTGTCGTTCCTCGCGTCGTTCCGCGCGTTGCGCAACCCGGCGCTGCTGACACTGTCGCTGACGGCGTTCTTCTACAACGTCGCGTTCTTCGTGCTGCTGGCGTACAGCCCGTACCCGATCGAAGAGGCGGCGGCGAATGTCGGAATGACGTTCGGCGCCCACGAGCTCGGGCTCGTCTTCTTCGGCTGGGGACTCGCCGTCGCACTGACGTCGGTGCTTGCAGCTCCGGTGCTGACCCGCCGGCTGGGCCTTCGGCCCGTGCTGTTCACGATGCTGGGACTGCTGGCCGTCGCCGAGGCCGTGCTCGCGATCGGCATCGACAGCGCCACCGTGCTGATCGTCACCGTCATCGTCGCGGGGCTCTTCCTCGGCGTGCTCAACACCGCACTCACCGAGGCCGTCATGGAGGCGACCGACCTGCCCCGGAACGTCGCGAGCGGCACCTACTCCGGCGTCCGGTTCATCGGCGGCGCGATCGCACCCGCCGTCGCCGGGCCGCTCGCCGCCGCGCTGACCCCGAGCGCGCCGTACTGGCTCGGCGTCGCCGCGCTCGTCGTCGCGATCGCGATCCTCGCCGCTGCCGGCCGGACGCTCGGCCACCTCGGCCGCCCGCACGAGACAGCTGTCGCCGAGGCTGCCGACATCGGCCAGGGCGACGCCTGACCGGAGGGCGTCTGAACGTCGGAGGGCGGTTTTCCGGGGAGCCGCCCTCCGACGTGCAGGTTTGCTCCGCGGAATTCGCCGCATACGGAATGCGAAAAGGGATGCGGCCGCAGTGGCTGACCGCCCTCGAGGAGATCTCCGACGGCGACATCCTGCCGAAGCAGTCGCCTCGCTGGACCGCATAGCCGATCTCGCCGCGGAGTGGGTGCTGCCCGGACACGGACCGGAGTTCGACGGGTCACCGGCCGAGGCTGTCGCAGCGGTTCGTGCGGTCATCTCGTAGAAGACGCGCGGTCATCGAGGCGGCGACGAAGGGCTCACCCCATGCCGGACATCCGGTCCCACTCGATCGACCGGAACTGCAGGTACGCGCACAGGTCGCTCGCGACGCGCAATTCGGCTGCGAAGCCGGCCAGCTGCTGTGCGCTGACCGTCAGGTCTTCGTCCCGCCCGGTGAGCGTGATGACCCACTCAGCTCGGTCGGGTCCCGCAGGTTGCATGTAGACCTCTGCCGGCGTCCCGAACGGAACCATGATCACCAGACCGGTGTCCTTGCCGAGGCTCTCGTCCTGCACCGCGACTTTGAACGACGACGACGTCCGTGGCCCCGTCGCGAGGTAGTCGGCCAGCCACTGCTCGAGGAGAGCCTTCGAGCGCACGGGGTACCCGGGACGGTCTCGAGTCTCGGAATCCATGTCGTCAGCGTAGGCCACGGTCCGCGCGCCGGAGTGCTCCCGCGGCGTCAGCACGTCGGAGGGCGGGCTCCTGAGAGCCGCCACCCTCCGACGTGCGGATCTCCACCGCCGACAGTACGGTTCAATCGCCCTTCACGTTGACCAGCTGACGCAGCGTGTGCCGCACCTCGACGAGGTCGGCGGCGTCGTCCATCACCCGGTCGATCGGCTTGTACGCCTGCGGGATCTCGTCGATGAAGGCATCCGTGTCGCGGAACTCGATGCCCGCCATCGCCGCACGCAGCTGGTCGTGCGTGAAGGTCCGGCGCGCGGCCGACCGTGAGTACTCCCGACCCGCGCCGTGCGGCGACGAGTTGAGCGACAGCGGGTTCCCGAGCCCGGAGACGACGTACGACGCCGTGCCCATCGATCCCGGGATGAGGCCGGGCCGGCCGGCATCCGCCTGGATCGCGCCCTTGCGCGACACCCACACCTGCTTGCCGAAGTGCTTCTCGCTCTCGGTGAAGTTGTGGTGGCAGTTGATGCGCTCGAGCTCCTCGACCTCGCCGCCCATTGTCTCGGACAGCTGACGAGCGACGCGGTCCATCATCTCCTCGCGGTTGAGGAGCGCGAAGTGCTGCGCCCACCGGAGCTCGCGGATGTAGCGGCGGAACTCCTCCGTGCCCTCGACGAGGTACGCCAGGTCGGGGTCGGGCAGGTCGATCCACCATTGCTTGGCGAGCCGCTGCGCGACTCCGATGTGGTGCGTCGCAATCTTGTTGCCCACTCCCCGCGAACCGGAGTGCAGGAACATCCAGACCGCGTCGGTCTCGTCGACCGAGACCTCGATGAAGTGGTTGCCCGACCCGAGCGACCCGAGCTGGTTACGCCAATGTCCGGCATAGCGAGCCGGGTCGAACTCGTTCTTCTCGGCGAGCTCCTCCAGCTCGGCGATGCGCGGCTCGGCTGTCGCGACGATCTTGCGGTTGTCGCGACCGGCCGACAGCGGGATCGCCCGCTCGATCTGCTCGCGGAGCGCGCCGAGGTCGCGGCCGAGCAGCTGCGACTTCGTGAACTGCGTGCGGACGGCGATCATGCCGCATCCGATGTCGACGCCGACGGCAGCCGGCATGATCGCGCCGACCGTCGGGATGACCGACCCGACGGTCGCCCCCTTGCCGAGGTGCGCATCGGGCATGAGCGCCAGATGCGGGTGGATGAACGGCATGCCCGACGCGGTGCGAGCCTGATCGAGAGTCTTCTCGTCGATGATGCTTGCCCACGACAAGAGCCTGTTCGAGAGCTTCTCCATGGTTCCTTTCCTTGTGACGACGGTCCGGAACGGGCGCATGGAGAGGAACACACGAACGCCCCGGACCTGTGCGGTGCGGGGCGTTCTGACAGTGGCGGTGTCAGACGTCTCGCACCGGAGGGTACGACTCATTGCGGAGCTGGAACTGGTCCAGGTCCGCTGCGATCAGGCGCTCGTTGCGCGTGGTCATGTCGTTCCTCCGGTGATGCCGTGCCTCGTGGCGCAGCCTCATAACAATACGCGGCACGGCGGTGGGGCGTCAACGGCGACGCCGAAACCCCGCCAGAAAAGGCCCCCGGCTGACCGCCTTGAGGGGCGGCCGGCCAGGGGCCTTGTCGTCGCGCTAGATCCGCAGGTTCATGCGGTGACTCAGAAGTCCCAGTCCTCGTCTTCGGTGGCCTCGGCCTTGCCGATGACGTACGACGAGCCCGACCCCGAGAAGAAGTCGTGGTTCTCGTCGGCGTTCGGCGACAGGGCCGACAGGATCGCCGGGTTCACATTGGTGACCGTCGCAGGGAACATCGCCTCGAAGCCGAGGTTCATCAGCGCCTTGTTGGCGTTGTAGTGCAGGAACTTCTTGACGTCCTCGGTCAGACCGACGGCGTCGTAGAGGTCTTGCGTGTACTGCACCTCGTTGTCGTAGAGCTCGTAGAGCAGCGAGAACGTGTAGTCCTTGATCTCGTCGCGCTCGGGCTGCGAGAGCTGCTCGTAGCCCTTCTGGAACTTGTAGCCGATGTAGTAGCCATGCACGGCCTCGTCACGGATGATGAGGCGGATGATGTCGGCGGTGTTGGTCAGCTTGGCCTTCGCCGACCAGTGCAGCGGCAGGTAGAACCCCGAGTAGAAGAGGAACGACTCGAGCAGGGTCGAGGCGACCTTGCGCTTGAGCGGCTCGTCGCCACGGTAGTAGTCCATGACGATCGAGGCCTTCTTCTGAAGGTTCGGGTTCTCGACCGACCAACGGAACGCGTCGTCGATCTCGGGCGTCGAGGCGAGCGTCGAGAAGATCGACGAGTAGCTCTTCGCGTGCACCGACTCCATGAACGCGATGTTCGTGTAGACGGCCTCCTCGTGCGGGGTGATCGCATCGGGGATGAGCGAGACGGCGCCGACGGTGCCCTGGATCGTGTCGAGGAGCGTCAGCCCCGTGAACACGCGCATCGTGAGGGTCTGCTCGTCGGGCGTCAGCGTGTTCCACGACTGGATGTCGTTCGACAGCGGCACCTTCTCGGGCAGCCAGAAGTTGTTCACCAGACGGTTCCAGACCTCGAGGTCCTTGTCGTCCTGGATGCGGTTCCAGTTGATCGCCTGCACGTGGTCGACGAGCTTGAGCGGTTCGGGAGTCATATCGCTTCAGTTCCTGGTTCGGGTTCCGGCATCCGTCACAGCATGCAGCTGACGCACTCGGACATGTCGGTGCCCTCGAGCGCCATCTGCCGCAGGCGGATGTAGTAGATCGTCTTGATGCCCTTGCGCCAGGCGTAGATCTGGGCCCGGTTGATGTCGCGCGTGGTCGCGGTGTCCTTGAAGAACAGCGTCAGCGACAGGCCCTGGTCGACGTGCTGGGTAGCGGCGGCGTACGTGTCGATGACCTTCTCGTAGCCGATCTCGTACGCGTCTTCGTAGTACTCGAGGTTGTCGTTCGTCATGAACGGCGCCGGGTAGTAGACGCGGCCGAGCTTGCCTTCCTTGCGGATCTCGATCTTCGACGCGATCGGGTGGATCGACGACGTCGAGTTGTTGATGTACGAGATCGAGCCGGTCGGGGGCACCGCCTGCAGGTTCTGGTTGTAGATGCCGTGCTGCTGGATCGATGCCTTCAGCTCGCGCCAGTCATCCTGCGTCGGGATGTGGATGCCCTCGAACAGACCCTTCACCTTGTCGGTCTGCGGCGCCCACTCCTGCTCGACGTACTTGTCGAAGAACTCGCCCGACGCGTAGGTCGAGTCGGGGAAGCCCTCGAAGTACGTGCCGCGCTCGATCGCGATCTTGTTCGATGCCCGCAGGGCGTGGAACAGCACGGTGTAGAAGTAGATGTTCGTGAAGTCGAGGCCTTCTTCCGACCCGTAGAACACGTGCTCACGCGCCAGGTAGCCGTGCAGGTTCATCTGCCCGAGGCCGATCGCGTGCGAACGGTCGTTGCCGTCCTCGATCGAGCGGACCGAGGCGATGTGGCTCTGGTCGCTGACCGCCGTGAGGGCGCGGATGCTGGTCTCGACCGTCTGGGCGAGGTCCTTGCCGTCCATCGCGAGGGCGATGTTCATCGACCCGAGGTTGCAGGAGATGTCCTTACCGATCTGGGCGTACGAGAGGTCTTCGTTGTACGTCGTCGGGGTGTTGACCTGGAGGATCTCCGAGCACAGGTTCGACATGTTGATCCGGCCCTTGATCGGGTTGGCCTTGTTCACCGTGTCCTCGAACATGATGTACGGGTAGCCCGACTCGAACTGGATCTCGGCGAGGGTCTGGAAGAACTCGCGCGCATTGATCTTCGTCTTCTTGATGCGCGCGTCGTCGACCATCTCGCGGTACTTCTCGGTGACCGAGATGTCGCCGAACGGCACGCCGTAGACCTTCTCGACGTCGTAGGGCGAGAACAGGTACATGTCCTCGCCGTTCTTGGCGAGCTCGAAGGTGATGTCGGGGATGACGACACCCAGCGACAGCGTCTTGATGCGGATCTTCTCGTCGGCGTTCTCACGCTTGGTGTCGAGGAACTTGAGGATGTCGGGGTGGTGGGCCGACAGGTACACGGCGCCGGCACCCTGGCGCGCGCCGAGCTGGTTGGCGTAGCTGAAGCTGTCTTCGAGCAGCTTCATGACGGGGATGATGCCCGACGACTGGTTCTCGATCTGCTTGATCGGAGCACCGGCCTCGCGGATGTTCGACAGCAGCAGCGCCACACCGCCGCCGCGCTTCGAGAGCTGCAGGGCGGAGTTGATGCCGCGGGCGATCGACTCCATGTTGTCTTCGATGCGGAGCAGGAAGCACGACACGAGCTCGCCGCGCTGGGCCTTGCCCGTGTTCAGGAACGTCGGGGTGGCGGGCTGGAATCGACCCGAGATGATCTCGTCGACGAGCTGCATCGCGAGGTTCTCGTCGCCGTCGGCGAGGCCGAGGGCGGTCATGACGACGCGGTCCTCGAAGCGCTCAAGGTAACGCTTGCCGTCGAAGGTCTTCAGCGTGTAGCTCGTGTAGTACTTGAACGCGCCGAGGAAGGTCTCGAAGCGGAACTTCTTGCCGTACGCGAAGTCGTTGAGCTTCTGGATGAACTCGAGCGAGTACTTCTCGATGACCTTGGGCTCGTAGTACTCCTTCTCGACGAGGTAGTCGAGGCGCTCCTTGAGGGAGTGGAAGAAGACCGTGTTCTGGTTGACGTGCTGGAGGAAGTACTCCCGCGCCGCGCGCTTGTCGGCGTCGAACTGGATCTTGCCGTCCGCGCCGTAGAGGTTGAGCATCGCGTTGAGGGCGTGGTAGTCGAGCCCGTCGAAGCGTGTGTCGACCTTGAAGCCGTTATCGGTCAAGGCTGTTTCCAGTGCTGATTCCACCATCGTTCCAATCCTGCGCTCACGCGCTCGACGTCTTCGGGCGTGCCGAACAGTTCCACCTTGTCCAAGTGCGGCACGGAGCACTTGCGGCTGATGATGTCGCCGGCGAGGCAGTACGACTCGCCGAAATTCGTGTTGCCGGTGGAGATGACTCCACGCAGCAGGGTGCGGTTCCGCACGTCGTTCAAGAATCGGACGACCTGCTTGGGCACCGCACCCTTCTCCTCACCGCGCCCCTGTCCCCCGCCGTAGGTGGGAGTGACGAGCACGAAAGGCTCGGTCATGACGAGGGGCGTCGGTGAGGAGTGAAGGGGGATGCGGAGCGCCGGCAGTCCGAGTTTGTCGATGAATCGCGCGGTGTTGCCGGAGACGCTCGAGAAGTACACGAGCAGAGGCGCCCGCGTCGCGACCGCCGTGCTCATGGCTCAGGCGAAGCGAGCGGCCAGCTCGTCGATCTTGTCGGGACGGAAGCCCGACCAGTGGTCCTCGTCGGTGATGACGACGGGGGCCTGCAGGTAGCCGAGCGACTTGACGCGCTCGAGTGCCGCCGGGTCCTCGGAGAGGTCGAGGACGTCGTATTCGATGCCCTTCGAGTCCAGCGCACGGTACGTCGCGTTGCACTGCACGCAGGAGGGCTTGGTGTAGACCGTGATCGCCATGTCGAGTGTGGTTTCCCTTCGCTTCTTACGCATCTCCGGCTGAGAACCTGCCGGAGCCTCAATACTACATATGGGTGCCGACATCGGGGGGCACCACAAGGGGTAGTAGTTACAAGTCTGTAGTTTTGCACCGCTCTCCCCAGGTACAACACATCTTGTCCACCGTTTCATCCACAGATCCGCGACTCGATCGAGGCCCGGTTCGACGCGTGATTACGCGCTTCCGACGCGTGGCGACCGAGTCTGTCCACAGGTCGGACGGTAGACGGGCCCATCGACATCCGATTCCGACGGATCTCGTCGCGTCGGCGTGTCGCGGGCGTGTCGCGACGGCACCCGCCCGGGCGTCGCCGAGACGCCCCGGGAATCGCTACCGTTGAGGGGTGGCGGGATACGGAGAACTGCTGCGCACACCAGGTGTCGCGCGCATCATCGCCGCACAGTTGACCGCGCGCTTTCCGAGCGGGATGACGAGCCTCGCCATCCTTCTCCACATCGAGCACGTGACCGGCTCCTACGGGTCCGCCGGTCTGGTCCTGGCGGCCACCTCAGTCGGACAGGCGATCGCCGGCCCGGTGACGAGCCGATGGATGGGCGTCTGGGGCATGCGGCGCGTGCTCACACTGACGCTCGTCGTGTGCGTGGCCGCGATCGGGCTGCTCGCGGTGCTCGACGTGCCCCTGTGGATCTACATGGCGCTCGGTCTCATCGCGGGGTTGTCGACCCCGCCCGTGCAATCGGCCGTGCGCACTATCTATCCCAAGATGGTGACCTCGCGTCAGCTGACGCCGTTGTTCTCGCTCGACGCCTCGCTGCAGGAGATCATCTGGATCATCGCGCCGGTGCTCATCACCTTCGTGGCGCTGCAGGCCGGCACCGTTCCGGGCCTCCTGCTCGTGGTCGTCATCCTCATCGGCGGCGGCGCGTGGTTCATCTCCTCGCCCGAGCTCGGCCGCGTGCGCATCCCGCGCAGCCGCCGCAGCCTCGGCCGCGTGCTCCTCAAGCCCCCCGTCCTGCTCGCGACGGCGACCGGCTTCCTCCTCATCGGCGCGTGCTCGGCCGTCGAAGCGGGCGTCGTCGCCTCATTCGGTCACGGCGGACTCGAGTCCGGTCTCGTGCTCGCGGTCTTCGCCGTCGGGAGCCTGGCCGGCGGCCTGTCGTTCGGCCACATCCCGATCGGCCGCTGGGCCATGGCCCGCCGCTTCCTCATCGTCACCGTGGGGCTAGCGGCGACGATCTTCTCGCTCAACGCATGGTGGCTCGGCGGGTCGCTGCTGGTCGCCGGCATCGGCATCGCTCCGGCACTCGCGGTCATGTTCGCCATCACCTCGGCGAGCGTGAAGTTCAGCGAGACGGCCGAGGCATACGGCTGGATCGGCACCGGACAGCTCATCGGAGCTGCCGCAGGGTCGGCCATCGCGGGCTTCCTCATCGACGGCGTCGGTCCCCAGGGCGCCTACGTCGCCGCCACGCTATTTGCGGCAGCCGGTCTCATCGTCGCGGCGAGCTGCGTGCGGTGGTTCCCCGATCTGCGGGGACGCGACGCATCGCCCATTCCCGACACCGCGCCGGTCCACACCATCACCTGAGGCGGCACGCGCCGCGCCGGTCGCTCAGTCGTTGACGCGCCGCAGCATCGCGAGCACGGCCGCCGCGTAGGCGTCTTCGGGCTGCGGGTGCTCGAACGCCAGCTCCTCGCCGGCGAACTCGATCTCGACGCGGTGCGTGTCGGCCAGTCGGCGCAGGCTGCGGAATCCGCCGCGGAGCATCTCGCGCAGCTGATCCTCACGCGGAAGCCACAGCGCCTCGTCGAGCGCGACGGAGTCGAGCGCCCATTCCGTCGTGCCGTTGAACGCGAGGATCGTGCCGCTCGGATAGCGGCGCGGTTCGATCGTCATCTCGCTGACGGTGAAGATGTCGGCCTCGAACTCCGGCTCGTTCAACTGGAATCGGTCGCCGGATGCCGGATGCCAGACGAGCCCGGCCTCGCGCAGGGCGAGTGCGGCGTCGGTCGAGATCATGTCCCCATCCTGCACCAGGCGACCGGGCGAGGAGCGGCGGGAGCAGAATGGATGCCGTGAGCGACTTCGACCCGGCCCGCTACCTCTCCGACGATCTCCTCGAGCGCATCCGCGGGCGTGCCGCCGTCGTCGATGTCGAGAACGTCTTCCCCGACGATGACCTCGCGGAACTGCGGGAGGCCGGCTACCTCGGCATCCTGGTGCCCGAGAAGCTCGGCGGTGCGGGGCTCTCGCTCGCCCAGGCATCCGTCCTGCAGCAGCGGCTCGCGGGAGCGGCGCCCGCGACGGCCCTCGCGATCAACATGCACCTCGTGTGGACCGGCGTCGCGAAGGTGCTCTTCGACCGGGGCGACGACGCGTTGCGTTTCGTGCAGGAGGGGGCAGCGGCGGGCGAGGTCTTCGCGTTCGGGATCAGCGAGGCGGGCAACGACCTCGTCCTGTTCGGCAGCGACACCGCCGCCGAACCGCAGCCCGACGGCGGGTACGCCTTCACCGGCACCAAGATCTTCACCTCGCTCGCGCCGGTGTGGGATCACCTCGGGCTGCACGGACTCGACACGACGAGCCCCGACGCCCCGCAGCTGGTGTTCGCCTTCGTCGACCGCAGCGATGCCGTGCGCACACGCGACGACTGGGACACCGTGGGCATGCGCGGAACGCAGTCGCGCACCACCGAGCTGCACGGGGCCGTCGCCCCGGCCGAACGCATCGTGCGTCGCCTCTCCCCCGGCCCCAGCCCCGACCCGCTCGTCTTCGGCATCTTCTCGGTCTTCGAGCTGCTGCTGGCATCGGTGTACACCGGCATCGCCCGACGTGCCCTCGACCTCGCCGTCATCGCCGCTCAGTCGCGCACGTCGAAGAAGACGGGACTGGCGTACAGCCAGGATCCCGACATCCGCTGGCGCATCGCCGAGATGGCGCTGACGTACGACGGGATGCTGCCGCAGCTCGAGGCGATCGCGCGCGACATCGATGCGCAGGCCGACCACGGCGGACTGTGGTTCGCGAAGCTGAGCGGCCTGAAGCACCGCGCCGTCGGCGCGGCGAAGACGGTCGTCGACGAGGCGATGCTCGTGGCGGGCGGATCGTCGTACTTCTCGCGGTCCGAGCTCGGCCGCCTCTACCGCGACGTCATCGCGGGGATGTTCCACCCCTCCGACCCCGAGTCGGCTCACAGCACGGTCGCCGCGGCCTGGCTCGGCCCCGTCTCCCCCTGACCCGCCCCGGCTCGCCGTCGGCCAGTCGACTCGCCACAAACCGCGGGTCCTGGGGTCGCTGCAGCCGCATTCCCTGGCGACTCGACAAGGACAGCGGAGCTGAAGAAGACGGGCGGGATGCCGTCAGCGCGTCTCGAGGTCGTACGCCTTGAGCAACTCGGCGACGGCCTGCTCGCGCTCGGCGCCGCCGCTCTCGAACATGTGCGTCACGTGCGTGCGGAGGTGATTCTCGATGAGGAGCTTGTCGAGCGATGCGAGAGCCTTCTGGATGGCCCGCGACTGGGCGATGATGTCCATGCAGTAGTCCTCGTTCTCGATCATCCGGGCGAGCCCGCGGACCTGGCCTTCGAGGATGCTCGTGCGGCGCAGGGCGCGCTTCTGGATGTCGTCGATCACGCGGTCAGGATACGCCGTGACCGGCCCCGGCCGGCGAACCACCGTGGGAGGATGACCGGATGGCACGCACGCCGACCTCCCTGCTCTCCCCCGCCGACCAGGCTCGTCGCCAGGGGTTGCGGCGGATGAAGGCCGTCGCTCTCGGCGCGCTGGTGTTCATGGCGATCGTCTTCGCGGTCTCGTTCCCGTTGCAGCAGACGGTGCCCGCATTCGGGTACGTCCGAGCGGCCGCGGAAGGCGGCATGGTGGGTGCGCTGGCCGACTGGTTCGCCGTCACCGCGCTGTTCCGGCATCCGCTCGGTCTGCCCATCCCGCACACCGCGATCATCCCGAAGCGCAAGGACGAGATCGGCCGCACCCTCGGCGAGTTCGTCGAGACGAACTTCCTCGAGGCCGGCGTGATCCGCGGCAAGCTCGAGTCGATGGGCATCGCGACGCGGCTCGGCGCGTGGCTGCGCCGGCCCGAGAACGCCGAGCGCGTCTCGGCCGAGGCGTCGGCGGCGGCATCGGGCATCCTCACCGCGCTGAGCGACGACGAGGTGCAGGATCTGCTCGAAGACCTGGCGCGCGAGCATCTGCTCGCCCCGTCATGGGGTCCGTCGATCGGCGGGTGGCTCGAACGCGTCGTCGGCGCGGGCGCGCACCACGGAGCGGTCGACCTGGCGATCGACAACATCGAGACCTGGCTCATCGCCAACCGCTCGGTGTTCACCGGACTGGTCTCCCGCCGACTGCCGTCGTGGGTGCCATCGGTGGCGACCCGTCTCGTCGACGACACCGTCTATCGCGAAGCGCTGACGTTCGTCGCGGCCGTGCGGAGCGATCCCGACCACCCGGCACGCAAGGCCATCGACGGCTACCTCGGTCGTCTCGCCGGGGATCTGCAGGGCGAGACCGAGACGGCGGCGCGGCTGGAGTCGGCCAAGGCGGCGGTGTTCGACAGTCCCCGCGTTCGCGCTCTCGCCGCCGAGGCCTGGGGCACCGCGAAGGCCGGGCTCGTCCGATCGCTCGGCGATGCCGGGAGTCCCCTCCGCCGGCGTATCGCGGCGGCGCTCACCGAGGTCGGCGAACGCCTCGCGACCGAGCCCGCTTTGCAGCAACGCATCGATGCACGCGTCATCGACGCCGCCGCGACGCTCGTGGCCCGCCACCGCGCCGACATCGCGTCGGTCATCACCGAGACGGTCGAACGCTGGGACGCGCAGGAGACGACCGAGAAGATCGAGCTCATGGTCGGCCGCGACCTGCAGTACATCCGGCTCAACGGCACGATCGTCGGATCGCTCGCCGGACTCGTCATCTACACGATCGCCCACGCGGTCTTCGGCGCGGGAGGATGAATCCATGACGACGCTCATCCTCGTGCGACATGCCAAAAGCGATTGGGGCACGGCCGCACTCGACGATCACGCCCGTCCGCTGAACGACCGCGGCATGCGCGACGCTCCCGTGATGGCTGAGCGCCTGGCGTCCACGGACGTCGCCGTCGAGCGCATCCTCGCCTCCACAGCGCTCCGCGCTCGGACGACGGCCGCGGCATTCGGCGCCGCGCTCGGACTCGAACCGGACCTGCGCGACGAGCTCTATGGCGCTTCGGCGCGCGTGCTCCTCGACGCGGCGAGCGGCAGCGGGGTGCAGTCCGTGCTCGTCGTCGCGCACGACCCGGGGATGACGGTGCTCGCCGAGCGACTGTCGAACGGGGGCATCGGCGGGATGCCGACGTGCGCGGTCGCCACCTTCACGTGGCGGACCGATGACTGGGACGTCGCGACCGCGACCGATCCGGACGCGTGGAGCTTCGACAGCCCGAAGAGCTGAGCGCCGGGGTGCGCAGACCCGCGGGCTGATCCGGGTCAGGCGACGGCCACGACCGTTCCGCCCGTCAGTCGGACGAGCTCGTCGAACGTCAGCGGGAAGACCGTGTGCGGTGTGCCGCCGGCCGCCCAGATCTCGTCGTACTGCTCGAGATCTTCGTCGATGAACGTCGTGAGGGGCGCGGGATGTCCCGTCGGTGCGACGCCGCCGATCGCCTGCCCCGTCGCACTGCGGACCTGATCGACGCTGGCTCGTTTGATCTCGGTGCGTCCGGTGCGCTCGGCCAGAGCCGCCGTGTCGACGCGGTGCGCGCCGCTGGTCATGACCAGCAGCGGCTCACCGTCCGACCAGAAGACCAGGCTGTTGGCGATCGCCCCCACCTCCACGCCGAGCGCCGCCGCGGCCAGGGCGGCCGTGGAAGCGGCATCCGGCAGCACGACGATGTCGCCGGCGATGCCGGCGGCACGCAGGGACTCGTGAACGATACGGCTTCGCGAAGGCAGATCGGTGGTCACGCTGACACTCTAGAAGAGGCACAATGGGCTGGATGCCGCAACGCCGCGGCACGGAGAGCATGAGCCCACAAGGCTCCGCCGAAAGAGGATCGCGATGACCCACGCCCTGCCCCTGCCCGATTTCACGCACGAGCGCGTGGAGGTGATGACCGGACGGCGGAGCGGCCTCTTCATCGCCGCCGCGTTGCACTCCTCCGTCCTCGGCCCCGCTCTCGGCGGCGCCCGGGTGTGGACGTACCCGCACTGGAGCGACGCACTCGGCGACGCCCTCCGCCTGTCTGCGGCGATGACGTTGAAGAACGCGGCGGCGGGGCTGGATGCCGGCGGCGGGAAGGCCGTCATCGGCTTGCCCCCGGGAACGGTGCTGGATGCCGAGCGGCGGCGTGCGGCGTTCCTCGATCTCGGTGACGCCGTCGAGTCGCTGTGCGGCCTGTACCGCACGGCCGAAGACGTGGGGTCGACCACCGACGACATGCTCACCGTCAGCGAACGCACCGCGCACGTCGTCGGCCTCCCCGACCGCGTGGGTGGCTCGGGCGAACCCGCGGGTCCGACGAGCATCGGCGTGCACGCGTCGCTGCTCGCGACCCTCGAGCGCGTGACCGGAGCTCGCGATGTCGCCGGCCGCCGCATCACGATCGCGGGGCTCGGGCAGGTGGGCAGCCGCCTCGCCGTGCAGCTCGCCGCCGAAGGCGCAGAGCTCACCGTGACCGATGTGAACCCCGCGAAGCGCGAGCTCGCGACGAGCCTCGGTGCCACGTGGATCGAACCGGCGGAGGCCCACCTCGCCTCGGCCGACGTCTTCGTGCCCGCGGGCATCGGAGGCGTCCTCACCGACGAGGTGATCGACGCGCTCGACGCACGAGCAGTATGCGGACCCGCGAACAACCCGCTGGCACATCGCTCCGGCGCCGACCGTCTGGCCGCGCGCGGCATCCTGTACGCCCCCGACTTCGTCGTGAACGCGGGCGGGGTCATCTACCTCGACCTCGCCGCGAAGCAGCGCGATCGCAGCGAGATCGCCACGCGTGTCGAGGGCATCGGCGACGTGCTGCGGCGCATCTTCGACGAAGCCGCCGCGCGCGACGTCACGCCGCTCGCCGCCGCGGAGTCCCTCGCCGCCGAGCGCCTCGCCGCCGGGGCCGCCCGCGACGCCCTGGTCTGACCCCGGCCGGGGTCGGCGGGGTGCCGGGGTGCGTCTGGGTCTGGGTCCGGGATGCAAGGGATCGTCGACGACACCCCGCCGGAACGGCATCCACCCCGGCGCGCCGCGCCCGATCCCTTGCATCCCCGAACCGAAGCCGGCCGGGGCGGTGGGTGCCGGGTAGGACAGGGGTGGAACGGGGGGCCGGATGCCGCACACCCGAGGCCCCGTCGAGAGGGAGTCGGGCATTCCCCGACACCCCAGGACGGGGATGCAAGGGATCGTCGCCGACACCCCGCACCAACGACATCCACGCCGCCGCGCCGCGCCCAATCCCTTGTATCCCGGAACCGAAGCGGGAGAGGCCGGGGTAGCACCGGGGTGGGACAGGGCGGATGCCGCACACCCGAGGCCCGGTCTAAACGAAAGCCTGGCGCTCCCGACACCCAGACCGGGATGCAAGGGATTGTCGCCGACACCCCGCCGGAACAGCATCCGCCCCGGCGCGCCGCGCCCAATACCTTGCATCCCGGCACCACAACACCCCGGCACCAGGCTCAGATCTGCAGGATGGCTCGGGCGATGAGGAAGTACAGGATCAGGCCGCTGGCGTCGACGAACGTCGTGATGAACGGGTTCGAGAACACCGCGGGATCGACACGGATCGCCCTCGCGAGCAGCGGCATGACTCCGCCGACCGTCGCCGCCATCGTGCACACCGCGATCAGAGTCGCCCCGATGACGAGACCGATGCGCGGCTCGTACACGAGCGAGGTCACCCCGAATCCGACGAGCCCCAGGATGCTGCCGAGGAAGAACCCCACCCGCACCTCACGACTCAGCACGCGGACGACGTCGCGGGGTCGCACGTCGCCGAGCGCGAGCGCGCGCGTGACCGTGGTCGCCGCCTGGTTGCCGGTGTTCCCACCGGTTCCGATGAGCAGGGGCACGAACAGCGCGAGCACCGTGATCTGGGCGAGCGTCGCCTCGAACGCCGACAGCACCTGCACGGTAAGCGTCGCGCCGACGGCGAGCACGAGCAGCCAGACGACGCGCGAGCGCACGATCTGAGCGATGGGGGTCGACAGGTAGGGCCGGCGAAGCGGCTCGGCACCGCCCTGGCGCGCGGCATCCTCGCTCTCCTCATGTTCGAGGATGCGGGCGGCGTCGTCGACGGTCAGGATGCCGACGAGTCGCTCCTCGCTGTCGACGATCGGCAGCGCGAGCAGGCCGCGCTCGGTGCAGCGGCGGGCGGCGGTCTCAGCGTCATCGTCCACCCCGGCGGTCTGCGCGGCCTGCATGATGTCGCGCACGGCGTCGGACGGTTCGGCGGCGAGCAGATCGCGCAGGCTGACGACGCCCGCGACGCGACGTCCCGCATCGACCACGGGAAGCGTGTACACCGTCTCGGCGTCGTGCAGGCGGGCCCGCACCCGCTCGAGCGCGCCCGCGACCGTGCTGCCGATCGGAACCGACACGAACTCCGGGCTCATCCGGCGCCCGATGGATCCGCGGCGGTAGCCGAGGACCGCCGCGGTCATCTCGCGCTCGTGAGCGGGAAGCCCGCGCATCAGCCGAGACGCGAGCGAGGCCGGCAGCTCGTCGACGAGCCAGGCGCGGTCGTCGGGGTCGAGGTCGCCGAAGATGTGCGCCACCTCAGCGTCGCGCAGGTCGCCGATCAGCTCCCCCTGCATGTTCGGCGAGAGCGCTTCGAACACCTGCAGAGCGTGGTCTTTCGGCAGCAGCCGGTAGGCGACGGCGCGGCGACGACCGTCGAGTCGCTCGAGCACCTCGGCGAGACGCTCGGGCTCGACAGCGGCGAGAGCAGCCGCAGCAGACGGCAGGTCACCCCGCGACAGGGGTGCGGCGATGCCGTCGACGACGATGGTCAGTTCGTTGATCTGCTCCGGAGTCATGGGAGCCCTCCTCATGTGGACGCGCGCGCATCCGCGGCATCGTCACGACGACGACGGCACGGACCACATCGCGAAGCCTGCTGGTGCGACGCACCGCGGCTCGTCCGCTCAGGAGTCGATCGGGTCGACGTGCGGGCGGGCAGCGGGCATGGCGCTGTCGATCTCGCGATGGCAACTATCACCGCTCATTGAGCACCTCACCTCGCTTCCTTTTTCTCGCAGGTCGACAATCGGCAGAAGAGGATCTGCCGGCGATCAGGGGCGGACCGCGGCGATCGGGTGCCGCGGGCCGATGCCCCGCCGACCATCGTATGCCCTTCGACCTGGGAGGAACCGCCGCACGCCGCCGGCATCACGACGACCGGGCGCCCGACCGTGTGGTCGGGCGCCCGGTCGAGAGGGGTCTGCTGATCAGCTGACGGCGGCGAGGTTCTTCGCGACGTGCGCGTGCACGGCCTTCAGCCACGAGAGCAGGAACTCGGACGTCGACTCGTTGGTCACGGTGCCGTCGTCGTCGATGAGCCCCTCGGTGAGCTGCAGGTAGCCCTCGGGCTGCGAGAGCTCGGGCGACGCGAGGAACGACAGGATCGACCGCAGGTGCTGCTGCGCGACGGCCGTGCCCACCGCACCGATCGAGATGCCGATGACGGCGGACGGCTTACCGGCGAAGCTGTTGTCGCCCCACGGACGGCTCGCGGTGTCGAGAGCGTTCTTCAGGACGCCAGGCACCGACCGGTTGTACTCGGGGGTGACGATGATGACGCCGTCGGCCTTCTCGACCGCAGCCTTGAACTCAGCCGCTTCGGCCGGGATCGACGCGTCGTTGTCGGCCGAGTAGAACGGCAGCGGTGCGATCGGGATCTCGGTGAGCTCGAGGTCGGCCTGCGGGGCGAGCTTGGTGAGCGCCTTCGCCAGACGACGGTTGATCGAGGTCGACGAGATGCTGCCGACGATGACGCCGACGTTGTAGGTGGTCATGGACGAAACCTCCCGGGGGATCGATTCAGTTGCATGCAGTCTACGCGTCGCAACGGCGCGATGCGGCCAGGATCGGCTGAGTGCTTTCGAAGATGCCCCACGAAGTCGTAGGGTCGGGATGACGCGTGTTCGCACTCACGGAGTCCGGGGGTTGACCGATGAAGAACACATCGAGCCCGCCTCTCGCACCCTCCCCTGACACCGCACCTCGTCTCGGATCGTTATGGACACGGCTCGTCGGTCCCGCCCGACGCCTGATCGGGTCCCCTGGATCGCTCGACATCTCCCCGGCGCTGAAAATCGCAGACCGTGTCGAGTTGCGCCGCCAAGCCCTCGAGAAGTTGTCGGATGCCGATTTCGGCTCGGCACTCGCTGAAACGCAGCCGGCTCGGGAGCGACGGGATGTCGACGCGGGAGAGGAACTGCTCGCGCTGATCGCGGAGTCTGCCCGCCGAGAGCTGGGGCTGGTGGCCCATCGCGAGCAGATCGCCGCGGTGTCCAGCCTCTTGAGCGGGCGAGTCGTGGACATGGCGACTGGCGAGGGGAAGACGCTGGTCGGCTTCCTCGCCTCCGCCGCCTGGGCGGCCGACGGGAGGCGTGTCCACGTGCTGTCGGCGAACAGCTACCTCGCGTCGCGCGACGCGTCGACGGGGCGCGCGTTCTTCGCACGTCTCGGTTTCGACGTCGCTTCGGTGGACGACACGATGAGTGCGGACGAACGCCAGCGCGGGTACCTCTCAGACGTCGTCTACACGACGGCACATCAGGTCGGTTTCGATGTGTTGCGCGACCGCCAGCGCACATCGGACTCCGATCGGCTCCTGTCCGTCGCTGACGTGGCGTTGATCGACGAGATCGACGCCGTCCTCATCGACGACGCCACCGTCCCGCTCGTGCTGGCGGCAGACAGCGCGATGGATGAGCCTGACACCAAGCTCGCCGACGTTCTGCGCCAGATGCAAAACGATGTGCACTACGAGGTCACCGGCGACGGGCGCAGCGCCGCGTTCACCGATGCGGGTTTGGCGATCGTGGAGGAGGCTTACGGCGTAGAGGATCTCTACGCCGGCGACCAGACCGAGCTGCTCACTGCCGCCCATGTCGCCTTGCACGCGCAAACGCTCCTCCATCGGGACGTTCATTACATCGTTTCGGGCGGCCGCCTCAAGCTGATCAGCGAGCCACGCGGCCGGGTCGCGGAGCGTCGGCGATGGCCCGACGGGCTGCAGGCGGCCCTCGAACGCAAAGAAGGTCTGCCTGTTACAGGGCAGGCGCAGATTCGTGACCAAATCCTCATCGAGACCGTCGTGAAGGGGTACGCGACGGTCACCGGCATGAGCGGTTCTGCGCTCGAGGCTGCAGAACGACTGGGCGAGGACTTCGGATTCTCTACGGTCGTGATCCCTCCGCACCGCATTCCCGCCCGAATCGACGAGCCCGATCGCTTGTACCGCTCAGAGCCCGAGCGGGACTCGGCGGCTGCCGAGCGGGTGCTGCACGCTCACCACCGAGGCCAGCCGGTGCTCATCGGTACGCAGAGCGTCGAGGCTTCGGAGGGTTTTGCGGACCTGCTTCGCACCCATGGGGTGGGTGTCCACGTGCTGAACGCGAAGAACGATGCGGCGGAGGCGACCATCATCGCCCAGGCAGGCCAGCCCGGGGCGGTGACCGTCTCCACGCAAATGGCGGGTCGCGGCGTGGACATCGAGGTGCCACCAACCTCGGCCCAGGCCGGTGGGCTTCTCGTCATTGGCCTTGCTCGCCATGACTCGCCTCGGCTCGATCGGCAGCTCCGCGGCCGGTCAGGCAGGCAAGGCGAGCCAGGACGCACGGTTCTCTACGCGAGCCTCGACGACGCAATCGTCAAGAACAACATCCGCATCAACCCGGTTCCACGGAGCATCGGTCCCGACGGCCAGATCGATGATGTTCGCTTTCACCGCCTCTACGAGCACGCCCAGCGCGTCGCGGACGGGAAGGTGCTCCAGTTACATCGAAACACGCGCCGCTATGACTCCATCGTCGACCAGCAACGGGAGACGGTGCTTGGTTTGCGCGAGAGTCTCCTATCCGATGCAGGGCTGGAGCAATTTCTCGCACGCGTGACCGAGGGCTCAGCGAAGCTTGCCGAGCAATGGGCTGCGCGTGATCGTCGCGTCCTCGCACGCGAGGTGGCGCTGCTCCTCGTGGACGACGCATGGTCAGAGCACCTGGCCAGTCTCGCCGAGACACGAGAGGGCATCCACCTCCGCGTTCTCGCCAGGCAGAACCCCTTGGACGAGTTCGCGTTGATCGCGGCCCGCAACCTGCCACGGGTCATCGATGAGTTTCGGGACTCGGTCCGCTCGATCCTCCACGCGGCCCCCTCGAATGCCCAGACTCTCTCAGACCTGAGGCTCTCCAGGCCCGCATCCACGTGGACGTACATGGTCTCCGACAACCCGTTCGGCTCAGAGGCTGACCGCATCGTTTCGTACCTGAACAGCGTCGTGCACGGGAGGCGCCCTCGCGGGGTCGAGTACGTCTGACCGCGCGAGGCGCGCCGCGCCGCGTACGTCGATTCGGGCGCGAGGCAGCCCCTGTCAAAGCGAGAACGGCACGACGAGGGTAGCCCAGGCGAGGAAGGGCCCGATCAGCACGATGACCCCGGAGTAGCGCAGAATCCGCTGGTAGAACGCAGGAGGGTCGACGTTCTGGGCGTTCGCGAGGACGAGCGCGCCATTGGTCGAGAACGGTGAGACGTCGACGACCTTCGCGGCGATCGCGACCGCAGAGATCGCCATCCCGCCGGCGACGGGGCTGTCCTGAATGAGCGGCAGGAGCATCGGGATCGAGATCGCGATGACCGCCGTCGACGAGGCGAACGCCGAGACGACACCGGCCATGACGCAGAGCACGAGCACGCCGATGAGGGGCGAACCGAGGCTGCCGATCCCGTTCGCGACCCATTCGATCGCCCCCGCTTCCTCGACGATGCTGATGTAGGTGATCATGCCCGCGACGAGCAGGATGGTCGACCAGCTGATGCCCTCGACAGCGGCCGTGAGGTGCTTCTTCTCGATGAATGCGATCACGGTGCCGGCGACGAGCGCGAGGATGCCGATGTCGAGGTGGAACACCATCGCCCCGACGGCCAGCCCCAGCAGGGCGAGCAGGGTCAGCACCTGAGCCGGAGTCGTGCGGAGCCGTGGCGTTTGGAGCGTCTGCGTGAGCGTGAGGACCGAACCCTGCTCGGCGCCGCCGACGGAGATGTTCCCCGTTGCGGGCACGCGCGGCCCGGGCACCGCGCCACCATCGCCCGCGCCGCTCGCGTCGCCGCCCCCGGAGTACGCTCCGCCGCGAAGGCGGTTCTTCCAGGAGAAGAACAGCTGGGTCAGGATCGCGATGAGGGTCGAGTAGACGAACGCCGTCACGAACAGCACCATCGGCGAGAAGCCCGGGGTGTCGCCGACCATGCCGCTGACGAGCAGGCCGAGCACCGAGATCGGCGAGAGCGAACCCGCCAGTGCTCCGTAGACGACGGTCATTCCCACCGGCAGCGGGTCCAAGCCGTGCTTGGCGGCGAAACTGAGGGCGACGGGCGCGACGAGGGCGACGGCAGCCGGCGGGAACGTGCCCATGGCCGTGAGGATCGCAGCGACCCCGAAGAGCACCCACGGCACCAGCGCCGTCCGCCCCCGCACGAGGCGCACGCCGCGGTCGACGATCAGGTCGACGGTTCCGTTGAGCTTCGCGACGGCGAACAGGTATGTGACGCCCACGATCGTGAGGAAGAGGTCGGCGGGGAAGCCGGCGAGCATCTGCTTCTCGTCGAGGCCGAGCACGAGCGTTCCGACGAGGAAGGTGCCGATGAATCCGAGGATGCCGATGTTGATCGGCCGCACGGTGGCGATGATGACCATCGCGAACAACGCGAGTATCGAGATGAGTTCTGGTGACATCGTTGTCTCCCAACGGGGGTTGGCGGCGACCGGATCCGCCTCAGCGAGATCGGCCGCCTATCTGATCATCGGACGAGGAGGGCTTCCTCGACCAGTCCCGACGCATGATCGGGCAGTTGCTCCAGCGGCAGAGGGACGGAGGCATCCGCCAGCCGCCGCGCCGAGCGGGTGATTCCGACTGCGGGCAGTGCGCCGTGACGGCCGATGCGGGTGCTCACCACACCCGACGGCGTGCGCATTGAGGTGACGTCGCGGGTGCCGGGTCGTTCGGCCATCCGCGATACGACCGTGCCCGGGGTAGCCGCCGCCAGCGTCAGCGCGACGCTGCCGGTGATCGCGATCGCCGGGTGCGCCTTGCCCATCGACATCATCGTGACCCCGAAGTCGTGATCGCCCGCGCTGCGGGACGACACCAGGGCGACCTTCGGCACTGCCTTGAGCGCCGCAGCCGCGGCGGCCGCGAGTCCCATGCGGACGGCGCCTTCACGACGGATGCCGTCGACACGGGCCAGCAGCTCGGGTCGCGCATCGATCTCGGCGGGTGTTTCGAGGCCGGTCAGGCCCAGCGCCGACGCCTCGGCGATGACGACGGGCGCTCCCCCGTCGATCAGTGTCACCGGAACGCCGTCGATGTGCTCGATGGCGAGGCCGGTCGGCAGCAGGCGACCCGTCGTGCGGCCGGCGGGATCGACGAACCAGAGCACGACCTCGAGGCCCGCGTAGGGAACGCCGACGATGTGCGCGTCGCCCGACTCGTCGAACACGCCGCCGGGCGTGGGAACCTCGGCCACGATCAGCTGACCGGTGTTCGTGTTGAAGATGCGGACCGCCGTCCGCTCGCCCTGCGGGGCGAGCCACCCCGCGTGGAGCACGTACGGCGCGATCGCAGCAGAGCAGTTGCCGCAGTTGCTCGACCAGTCGACCCGCCCGTCGGCGAGGCCGACCTGTGCGAACGAGTAGTCGATGTCGGCGTCGTCGCGCTGGCTCGGCGACAGGATGACGGCCTTGCTGGTCGTCGAGGTGCCGCCGCCGAGGCCATCGATCTGCCGCTCGTCGGGACTGCCGTACAGGCGCAGCAGAATGTCGTCGACGGGTGCGCCGACACGCTCCAGCTCGTTGCGGCTGAAGACCCAGCACTTGCTGGTCCCGCCCCGCATGAGTGTCGCCGGGATCTCCAACATGGCCGCCTCCTGAGGTGTCGGCATCCATGCTTGCTGCGGCCATCGTTCAGGAAAACCGCCGGATGCTTAACCCCTGTGAAGGTGCGCTTCAGTCTCGCTTGGGCCTGATTGCGCGCACTCAGCCGCATCCGGAGGCCAGATATGTCACTCAGATGAGCCAGTCGCGTGAAGTTCCGCTTCATGCGCTTTCAGTATCCAGCTTGTCGACTGTACGGTAGGGGCTGAAAGCGAGGCACCGATGCTCGATGTGCGAAGACTGGCCGTGCTGGTGACGATCCTCGATCACGGCTCGCTCACCGCCGCAGCGAAGACACTCGGTTACTCCCCCTCGGCGCTGTCGCAACAGCTTCAGCGCCTCGAGCAAGAGGTCGGACAGCCGCTCGTCCGGCGCCAGCCGCGCGGCGTCGTGGCCACCGAGGCCGGTGCCCTCCTCGCCGGGCATGCCCGCTACATCCTGCGTCGGCTCCGGGCAGCGGAGTCCGAGCTGGGCGAGCTGGCCGGCCTGCGCCGCGGTCGGATCGCGGTCGGCACATTCCCGACGATCGGAACCACCCTCATGCCCGTCGCCATCAGTCGGTTCCGCCGCGACTATCCCGGTGTGCGTCTCGACGTGCACAGCGCCCGCTTCGACGAGCTCGTTGCCGCCCTGCAGGAGAACACGATCGGACTGTCACTGCTGTGGGACTACGAGTGGAATCGCATCGACGAGCCCGATCTGTCGATCACTCCCCTGTTCGAAGATCCGACGGTGCTGGTGGTGTCGCAGGATCACCGCCTCGGGCGCACCCGCCACGTGACGATGTCGATGCTCCGGCACGAGGAATGGATCGTGCGCAAGCGCGATCACCCCGTCGCCGAGGTGCTGGAGCGCAGCTGCCGGGCCGCAGGCTTCAGCCCGACGATCGCGTTCGAGGCCAACGACTACCAGGAGGCCCTCGCGATGGTGAGCGTCGGGCTCGGCGTCGCGCTCGCGCCGCGCACGGCCGTCACGTCAGCGCGACCCGACGTCCGCATCGTCAGCCTCGGCCAGGAGGCTCCGTCGCGCCGTATCGTCATCGCACACCGCAGCGACCGTGTGCGCCCTCCCGGTGAGCGCGCGATGCACCAGATCCTCGTCGATGTCGCTCGCGAGCAGCTGGTTGCAGGCTGACCACCGGTATATGCAGAAACCGGCATCCTGATGGATGCCGGTTCTCGTTTCGGTGGACCTGAGGGGATTCGAACCCCTGACCTCTTCATTGCGAACGAAGCGCGCTACCAACTGCGCCACAGGCCCGGAACTCCCCCACACTATCACGCTGTCAGGGTGCACCCGTGCGCGCACAATGGAGGGATGCACCACCCCGCGGCATCCGTCATTCGCAACGTCCGTGTCTTCGACGCCTCCGCCGTCGACATCCGCATCGCCGATGGCGTGATCACCGCCGTCGAGCCGGCAGCGCCGCAGGCGCCGTCGGCAGGCGCGGGCCACACCGGCCTCGAGATCGACGGGCGCGGCATGCTCGCGCTGCCCGGCCTCGTCAACGCGCACGCCCACGTCGACAAGTCGTGGTGGGGCTTGCCCTGGCAGTCGTACGGCGGCGAGGGCGGCACCGACGGCCGCATCCGGCACGAGCGCGCGCGTCGTGACGAACTCGGCATCCCGAGCGTGTCGACAACGGCGCATGTGCTGGAACAGTTCGTCCGCCACGGCACCACCGCCATCCGCACGCACGTCGATGTCGACCTGGGCGTCGCCCAACGCGGAATCGATGCGGTGCGCGAAGCGGTCGCCGCGTACGACGGAGCCCTCCAGGTTCAGATCGTGGCCTTCCCGCAGGATGGCGTCCTGCGTCGCCCGGGCGTCATCGATCTGCTCGATGAAGCGGCCGCAGCGGGTGCGGAGTTCATCGGCGGACTCGACCCCGCGACGATCGATCGCGACCCCGTCGGCCAGCTCGACGCGCTCTTCCGCATCGCCGCCGAACGCGGCGTCGGGATCGACCTGCATCTGCACGACCCCGCCGAGCTCGGCGCCTTCCAGATCGAGCTGATCATCGAGCGCACCGAGCGGTTCGGCCTCGCGGGCCGGGTCAATCTCGCGCACGGGTTCGCGCTCGCGCAGGTCGGCGCGACGCAACGCCGCGACCTTCTCCAAGCGATGTCCGCGCTCGACATCACGATGACGACGGTGGCACCCCTTCGCCTTCCCCAGCTGCCGCTTCATGAACTGGATGCTGCGGGAGTGCGCTTCGGCTTCGGCACCGACGGCATCCGCGACCTGTGGAGCCCCTACGGCACCGGTGATCTGCTCGGCATCGCCTGGCAGTACGCCCGCGCCTCGAGCCTCGTCCGCGACGACGACCTGCGCCGTGTGGTCGACATCGCGACGGGCGGCTCCGCGCCGTTCGCCGGGCTGCCGGCGGGCCGACTGGAGGCGGGCTCACGCGCTGACATCGTGCTCGTCGATGCCGAGAACCCGATGGACGCCCTCGTTCGCACGCCCGACCGCGAACTCGTCATCGGCAACGGCCGCGTACTGTTCCGGCGCTGAGGCCGGTGTCAGCCGGCTGCGCGCTGAGCGAGGAGCCGGCGGACGTGATCCTCGATCTGCGCGTCGTCGACCTGTCCAGTAGGCACGAAGGCAGGTGTGGGTGCCTTCGCGGCTCGGCTGGCGGCAAGGGATGCCGGCGCGCGACGCGCGGCCTCGCGCTGGATCGCCTCGCCCACGGCCGCCTGACGCAGCGCTTCGCGCGCATCGACCTCATCGAGCACGGCGGCGGCTCGCGAACCGGCAGAAGCGGTGAGCGGGCGCGGCAGCTCACGCGGGGTCCAGGTGGCGCGCGCATCGGCGAACTCGAACTCGGGAACGACCGCGGCTGCGGTCTCGACACGTGCGACCGCGGCAGGAGCGGAGACCGCCGAGCGGGCGGCACGACGGGCCACCGCGGCCATGCGGCTGAGCACGACGGATGCGGCCAGCAGTGTTGTGAGACCCGCGATCAGCACGACCGCGGAACCGGACGTCGCCAGAAGCCACCCGCCGGCGCCGGTCGCCCCGACAGCGACGAGGGCGACGATCGTCATTGCCAGGCGGACACGACGACGGATGCGTGCACGGTGTTCGGCCGAAGCGATGCGCGCGGTGCGCGCGGCGCGAACCTCGCGACGCGCCTCGATGAGCTGACGGCGCTCACTCTCGAGCCGCAGCTGTTCCTTTTCGTGCTGCACCTGACGCGCGAGCTTCTGCTGAGCCAGTGCCGTGCGCGTCGAGAGCTCGACCCGCACTTCTTCGGGCGTCTCCGCGGTTTCGGCGAGCACACGCAGGGCCTGATTGAGGCGCACGGCGTTGCGTTCGGCAGCGTCATAACGGTAGCGACTGTGCCAGGACGGCAGCAGATAGACCATCCACAACGCGACCGCGACGAGGACGATCACGCCACCGCCGAGAACCTGCCCACCCATGGGGACAACCGTACGTGGCATCCCGCCCGCTGACACTCCAGACACAGGCGTGTCTGAAGTTCTTGTTCAACTTTAAGGTTCGAGCCCCGCTGCGCGGCGGTCGGAGAGCGGGATGGCCGCCGCATCGGGGGGAACGGCACCCTCGAGCCAGCGCCCGAGAACGCCTCGCGGCACCTCGTCCGCGACGAGCGCGAACGAGAAGTGATCGCGCCAGTCGCCGTCGATGTGGATGTAGCGACGTCGCAGTCCCTCGTAGCGGAATCCGAGCTTCTCGACCACCCGCAGGCTCGCTCGATTCTCGGGTCGGATGCAGATCTCCATCCGGTGCAGCCGCAGCTCCTCGAAGCACAGGTCCGTCGCCAGGGCGACGGCGGTCGGAGTGATGCCCTTACCCGCGAACCGCTCGCTCACCCAGTAGCCGATCGTCGCCGACGACAACGAGCCGCGCGCGATGCCCCAGACGTTCAGCTGGCCCGCGATCTGCCCCTCGTGCTCCATGACGAAGGGCACGCCGGCCCCGTCGCGGTACTGCTGGAGCAGACGCCGGATGCCGAGCCGCATGTCGAACGACACCGGCCCGTCCGGACTCGTCGCCTCCCACCGTTGCAGCCACGACCGGTTCGCCAGAAGCTCCGATTGCAACGTGCGGGCATCGCGCGGCCTGATCAGCCGAATAGCCACCGGTCCGTGGTGGCGGGGTGCGCTGGCATCCACGCGCGTTCCCGTTCTCGTGTCAGAGGGTCCCGACGAAGTCCTTCAGCCACGGCCGCAGCTCGGGGCCGAGGTCGTCGCGGTCGGAGGCGAGCTGGACGATCGCCTTGATGTAGTCGAGACGGTCGCCCGTGTCGTAGCGGCGTCCGCGGAAGACGACGCCCAGCACGCCCTCGGTCGTCGCGAGCTCCTGCAGCGCGTCGGTCAACTGGATCTCGCCGCCCTTGCCCGGCTCCGTGCGCTCGAGGATCTCGTACACATTGGGCTTGAGGACGTAGCGGCCGATGATCGCGTAGTTGGAGGGTGCGTCCTCCTTCTTCGGCTTCTCGACGAGTCCGGTGACCTTCACGACATCCGGATCGTCAGTCGGCTCGACGGCTGCGGCGCCGTAGAGGTGGATCTGGTCGGGGTCGACCTCCATGAGCGCGATGACCGTCAGTCCCGAGCGCTCCTGTTCGGCGAGCATCTTGGGCAGCAGGGGGTCGCGCTCGTCGATGAGGTCGTCGCCGAGCATCACGGCGAATGTCGAGTCGCCGACGTGCGCGCGCGAACGCAGCACCGCGTGTCCGAGGCCCTTCGGCTCGCCCTGGCGGACGAAGTGGATGTCGGCGAGGTCGGACGACTCCTGCACCTTGCGCAGCTTCACCTCGTCGCCCTTGCGGGTGAGGTTGTGCTCGAGCTCGGGAACGGAGTCGAAGTGGTTCGAGAGGTTGTTCTTGTTGCGTCCGATGATGATCAGGACGTCATCGATGCCGGCCTGCGTCGCCTCTTCGACGACGTACTGGATGGCCGGCTTGTCGACGACAGGCAGCATCTCCTTGGGCATCGCCTTCGTGGCGGGAAGGAAACGGGTGCCGAGGCCTGCGGCGGGGATGACCGCCTTGATGCGCTGCTGAGACATGGATCAACCATATCTATCGCGTACGGCCGACGAGCCGTAACGCGCACACCCTTTACAATCGGGGCATGTCCGACGCGATCGACAACGCCAAGCGCGCGCTGCGGGCGGACCTCCGTGAACGCCGGTACGGGATGTCGGATGCCGCACGCGAGAGTGCCGCCGACGGCATCCGCGAACAGCTGCGCGAACTGGTCGCCACGACCGGTGCCCGCTCGATCTCGTGCTACCTCTCGTCGCCGACCGAACCGGGCACGCGGGCCTTCATCGACGAAGCCGTCGCTGCCGGCGTGAAGGTGCTCCTGCCGGTCAGTCGCAACGACGGCCTGCTCGACTGGGTCGTCGCCGAGCCGGGCGCGGCCGTCGCAGACGGGCTCTTCGGCGTCCCGGAGCCCATCGGCGAGGTCCTCAGCCCCATCGCCGTCGGAGACGTCGACCTGCTCGTCATCCCCGCCGCGGCCGTCGACGCCGCGGGCATGCGGCTCGGCTGGGGCCGCGGCTACTTCGACAAGACTCTCGGTTCGATGGAGAACCGCCCGCCGGTATACGCCGTGCTCTTCGACTCCGAACTCGTCGATGAGGTGCCGCGCGATCTACACGATCAGCCGGTCACCGGCGTCGTCACTCCCACCCGAACCGTCGTCCTCGCACCCGAGGCACGCTGAACACCGAGGAACCATGCCCACCTACGCCTATGCCTGCAAGTCATGCGGGCACCGCTTCGACGCGGTCCAGTCCTTCGCCGACCCCGCGCTCACGGTCTGCCCCGAGTGCTCGGGCGAGCTCCGCAAGCAGTACGGAACGATCGGCGTGACCTTCAACGGAGGCGGCTTCTACCGCACCGACTCCCGCGCGAGCGGGTCAGGATCGGGCTCGGAGTCGAGCACGTCAACCGGTAGCGGCGACTCGTCGACTTCGGCATCATCGAAGTCCGAGGCGAAGTCCTCTCCCGCCGCGGCGGGTTCCTGACACCCGGCGCGTCCGGAGAAAGAGGAGAGCCATGATCAAGGGCTTCCGCGATTTCATCATGCGCGGCAACGTCATCGACCTGGCTGTCGCCGTGGTCATCGGCGGTGCGTTCACCGCCGTCGTCAATGCGATCGTCGCGAGTATCATCAACCCCATCATCGCCCTCGTGTGGCAGGCCGATGAGAACGGCAATGCCGGCTTCCCCGTCGAGGGTCTGCACGGCACCGTCATCTTCCCCGTCGGCACGCTCCTCACTGCGATCATCAGCTTCTTCGCGGTGGCGATCGTCGTGTACTTCGTGTTCGTCGTACCGATGAACAAGTGGAAGGAACGGCAGGCAGCGAAAGCCGGCGTCGTCGAAGAGACCGCGAAGCTCCCGACCGAGCAGGAGCTGCTCATCCAGATCCGCGACCTGCTCGAGCAGAGCAACGCCGCCTCGCCCGCGCCCGCGCCCGCCGCCGCATCTGCACCGGCTGCCGATGCGCCCCTGCGCCGCTCGCAGAGCACTCCCCCGGCGGCCCCGCCCGCCTGACGGATTCAATAGTGCGGCGGAACCTCGTTCCGCATCCGCACATCGTTCGGACCGGATGCCCCGGCCGCGCCCTCGGAGCCGGCCGGGGCATCCGTCGTCTCATCGGCCGACGTCGGCTCGGCGGTCGTCCCCGGGGCCGCGGTCAGTCGCGCTCGCCGGCGACCGACCCGCTCGACCCGCTGCCGGTCACTCGATGACATCGAGCGGCTCGGTGCTCGCATCTGCGGTGGGCGCCTCGGGCTCGACGCCCAGGATCGCCGCAACGCGCGCGGCCACGCCGGCGGGGTCGCTGTAGAGGTCGAACGAGTGCACGCGGATGTAATGCCATCCCAGGCGGCGCAGGATCTGCGGCCGCAACCGCAGCGACTCGCGGAGCGACTGGCCGATGGTCTCGGGATCACCCTCGACCACGACCGCCTTGCCGTCACGCTGGGCCACCAGCGGCAGCAGCCCTCGGTACGCGACGTCGACCGCCACGCCGAGACGCCGGAGGTTCTGCGCGAGAGCCAGGGTCAGCGGATCGGCGAGGTCTTCGAGGCGTGCTTCCCTCGCGCGGGCCGCGATACCGCCGAGGATCGACATGAGTGTGGCAGCGCCGTTCTCGAGGCGGCCGTCGTCGAAGGCCGAGGGCCGGATCGACGACACGATCACCATCGAGCGGCGGGCACGCGTCATGCCGACGGTCAGCAGGCGTTCGCCGTCCGGCTCCGAGAGCACACCGAAGTCGCTCAGGACGCGGCCGTGGCGAGTGAGGCCGTACCCGAGTGAGAACACCACGCGGTCGCGACTCTCGGCCACCGACTCCTCGAGCCCGAGGACGGCGAACGGCTCGGCCGTCTCGCGACCGACGAACTCCGCGACATCCGATCGACCGGCGAAAGCCGCCTCGACGGCGGCGCGGATGCGCAGCGCATGCTTCGTCGACGCGGTGACGACCATGAGCGATTCGTTGGGCCGGTTGACGGCATGCTCGACGACGAGCGTCACGACACGGGCCACCTCGGCGTCGGGGCTCTCGACGGCACCGGAATCCGGGTCGGGTGCACCGACGCCGCCTTCGACGTAATCGACGCTCAGACTGCCGCGACCGAGATACGAGCCGGCCCACGGGAACGAGACGATCTCGCCGCCGTAGAAGGCCTCGTTGACGAGCTCCGCCAGATCTTCGCCGCCCGCGCGGTAGCTGCGGGTCAGAGTCTCGACCGGGACGATCTCGGCGAGGCGTTCGAAGACGCTCGGCTCCTCGGGGTCGACGATCGGCTCGTCGGACGGGTCGCGGTCGGCGGCGATCTCGAACGGTGTCGGTCGCTGCGTCACGGGGTCGCCGAACGCGACGACCTGGCGCCCGCGGCGGAGAGCAGCAGCAGACTCGGCGACGCTCAAGGCGCCGGCATCCGCGAGGATCACGACATCGAACGCGGGCCGGGCGGGCAACGCCGCCACCTCGTACGGCGAGGCGATCCACACCGGCGCGAGCGTTCGGAGCAGTTTCGGCGCGACGGCGAGCAACTCGGCCGCCGAGGCGGTGCCCTCGCGCAGCGCTGCCTTGAGCGCGGCGGTCTCATCGGCCTCGTCGACGATCGCGATCTTCCATCGGGTCGCGAGCTCGGCGGCCAGCTGCTGGCCGGCCGAGGCGGCGTGGGCCTCGTCGACGAGGCGGAAGTCGCGTTCGAGCCGGTCGACGACGCTGGTGTTCGCGCCGAGCAGCGCACGGTCGCTGCGGAGCATCGCCTCGAGGGCGGACTGCCACCAGGCGAACTCGAACTCCGACGCGACTCGGTCTTCGGGCACGTGACGCACCGAGAGCTCGGTCAGCAGCCCCTCGAGGCCGAGGGCCGCCAGCTCGCCGCGGAGAGTCGCGCGCTCGACGAGGTTGTCGAACACGTCGGAGTCGGCAGCCAAGCCGGCGAGAATCCGCACGAGATCGGGGATCGGCGTCGCGAGCAGGTCGTGCCCGGAGCCGAGCACCCGCGAGAGCTCGCCGAGGTCGGCGTCGACGCGCTGCCACGAGGTCGCGACGGCATCGAGGCCCGCGGGGATCTCGGGCACGACGCCCACCTCGGCCAGACGCTGCCACTGCTCGCGCTGCTTCTGCACCCGCACGAGGGCGTCGTGCATGTCGGTCACGTGCATGCCGGGACGCACGTACTCCTTCGACAGGCGACGCAGTCGGCGCCGCGTGGCGCCGTTCATCTCGGGGGTGTCGCGGCGGGTCGAATGCGCCTCGATGAGGTCGCCCAGCGGACGCTCGAAGACGGTCAGGCTGAAGCGGTCGAGCGAGGCGCGGATGCCCTGGAGCAGACGGATGTAGGCGCCGAGCTCGGCGAGCGTCGTGAACGGCCGCATCCGCGTCTGCCCGATGAGCTCGTAGCCGCGCTCGAGGATCTCGGGGATCTCGCTGCGGTGCAGGCGACCCGCCAGAGCGTGGGCCGCGCGCGCCTGCTCGGTCGTCTCGAACGCGACGCCGTACCACGGCGAGTCGTCGGGACCGAACCGGAACTCCCCCAGCCGCGCCGCGGTCGCGAGCGATGCCGCCGCCTCGGCGCGACGCGTCGAGAGGCGCTGCAGGGTCGCGGCGTCGAAGCGCGTGGCGGCCGACGGCTGCGGCGTCTCGGCCGCGATCGTCGTCAGTTTCTGCAGCACCTCGAGCGGCGAGACGCCGAGCATCGGATGCCGTTGCGTCAGCGAGACGCGATAGTCGCGAAGCACCGTCCGCAGGCGCACCAGCGCGTCGTCGATCTCGCCCATCTTCGGGTGCTGTGCCTTCTCGTTCCGCGCGATGGCGCGGATGAGGTCGCGGTGGACGCCGCGCGGCGAGACCGCGAGGCCCGGCAACCCGATGCCGGCGAGGCGATGGCGCACCCCTTCGAGGGTCGAGCGGCGGGCGCTGACGACGAGGACGCGCTTGCCTCGGCGGACCAGCTCACCGACGGCGTTGATGATCGTCTGCGTTCCACCGGTACCTGGCAGCGTGTGGACCACGAGCGACTGGCCGGCGACGATCCGGTCGAGGACGCCCTCCTGCTCTGCGTCGGCGTCGAGCAGGAGCCGGTCGGATGCCGGCGGCCGGTCGTCGGAGGCGACCGCGTCGGGCACCGGATACCGCGTCGCGACGAGCGCCCGGTCGTCCTCGTGCCCCGCGAGCGCGTTGAGCACCGGCACGTCGAGGTCTGCGGCGTCGCGCTCCGCGCGGGCGGCGACGTCGGCGAAGGTCGACACGATCAGGCGCGGCTGCACCGTGAACGTGTCGACGTGGGCGGTCAGAGCACGCAGGTGGTCGATGACCGGCTGCGGCTTGAAGACGCCGCCGTCGTAAGCCAGCGCGGCGAGCCCTCGCCGGTCGAGGTCGATGCCGAAATGCGAGCGAGCGATCTCGACGAGCTCGGGATTGACCGCGAAGGAGCCGTGGAGCTTGAGGTCGAAGTCGCCGTGATGGCGGCGGATCGCGAGGGGCCGCAGGAGGACGGGCGCGTTGTAGGTGAGGCCCCCCGCACGCCAGGAGGCGAAGCCGACGCCGAGGTGGACGGTGTCGAGGCCGCGGGTGGTGCGGAGCTCGACGTCCTTCGCGGTGATGCGCCCGGCGGCGAGCCGCGCGGTTCGCAGCGCGACCTCGTCGCGGAAGAGGTTCGACAGCAGCGTCGATCGTCCCGTGATGAACTGCGGCAGGCTGCCGGGGTGGGCCTTGGTGATGTCGATGCCGACATCGTCGGAAGCGATGTAGTGCAGCAGCGTCGACCGGCCGCCGAGCCGGGCGGCCTGCACGCGGATTCGCTCGCGCTCCGGGTCGGCCACGTGGGCGACCGCGACGTTCTCCTCGGCGACGTCGAGCTGCGCCGGGGTCACCGATTCGACCCGAACCTCGTCGGCTGCGTCCGGACGGACGGCTCCTCGATCTCCTCGCCACACAGCACACACCCTAAGCGGCGCCGTGGCATCCGACACTCAGGCGCCACCGAGTTTCGCGCTATTGCCGACACGCCGGACGATCGGCGGGTTCCTCCCCCGCGCCTGCAACGGCGGCTCTGTCCCCCGCCCGGTCGCCGCGCACGCCGGGTACGTGACCTCCCGAGATGATGGAGCCATGACCGACGCAGCCTTCGCGGTGCACCCCACGCCGATCGGCGACGCCCTTCTTGTGATGACCGAGAGCGGACTGGCCAGCCTCGACATCCTCGACCGCCCCGCCGACGTCGTCCTCGCCGATCTGACTCTCGCTCTCGGCGCGCCGCCGGAGCACGATCCCGGCGCGGCCGCCGATGCCACCGTCGAGCTCGACGCCTACTTCGCGGGGCGACTGCGCCGATTCGAGACCCCCATCGACTGGCTCCTCGCCCCCTCCGGCTTCGCCGGCGAGGCGCTGCGTGCCGTCTGCGAGGTTCGGTACGGCGAGGTCGCGACATACGGCGAGATCGCGATCGCCGCCGGTTCGCCGCGCGCGCACCGCGCGGTCGGGTCGGCGTGCGCGCGAACCCCGATCTCGGTGATCGTGCCGGCCCACCGCATCGTCCGGAGCGACGGGTCGATCGGCGAGTACGGCGGTCACCCCGAACGCAAGCGGTTTCTGCTCGACCTCGAGAGCGGTGCAGGCTCCGGCCGCGTGTAGGCCGCGCCGGAACGGCGACGGCCCCGGGCGAAGCGCACCCGGGGCCGTCGTTTCGATCGGTGCTCGCCGGCGGTCTAGTGATCGACCGCCTTCTCGGCGCCGTGGCCGGTGAGCGAGCGCACGTCCATCTCTGCGGCCTTGACCGGGTCCTCCTGCCGACGCTCGGTGACCGAGCCGAGCCAGCCGAGGAAGAAGCCGAGCGGGATCGACACGATGCCGGGGTTGTTCAGCGGCCAGATCGCCGTGCCGACGTTCTTGAACACGCTGGTCTCGGTACCCCAGAACACCGGCGACAGGACGATGAGGATGATGGCTGCCGCCAGGCCGCCGTACATGCTCCACACCGCGCCGCGTGTGGTGAACTTGCGCCAGAAGAGCGAGTAGATGATCGTCGGCAGGTTCGCCGAGGCCGCGACGGCGAATGCCAGCGCGACCAGGAAGGCGACGTTCTGCCCCTGCACCCCGATGCCGCCGACGATCGCGAGGATGCCGATCACGATCACCGTGCGACGGGCGACCTTCACTTCACCGTCGGGCGGCACGTTCCCCTTCTTCACCACGTTCGCGTAGATGTCGTGCGCGAACGAGGCCGCAGCCGTGATGGTGAGTCCCGCGACGACCGCGAGGATCGTCGCGAACGCCACCGCCGAGATGAAGCCCAGCAGCAGCGGCCCGCCCAGCTCGAGGGCCAGCAACGGGGCCGCGGAGTTGACACCGCCGGGTGCCGCGGCGATGCGCTCGGGGCCGACGAGTGCGCCTGCACCGTACCCCAGCACGAGGGTCAGGATGTAGAACAGGCCGATGAGCCAGATCGCCCACACCACCGAGCGACGGGCTTCCTTCGCGGTGGGCACCGTGTAGAAGCGCATCAGCACGTGCGGCAGCCCGGCCGTTCCCAGCACGAGCGCCACCGCGAGCGAGATGAAGTCCCACGGGTTCGCGCCGTACTGCAGACCGGGTCCGAGGATGGCCTCGCCCTTCGGCGACGCGGCGACGGCGCTCTCGAGAAGGGTGTTGAGGTTGAATCCGTTGATCGCCAGCACCCAGATCGTCATGACGAGCGCCCCGCCGATGAGGAGGAACGCCTTGACGATCTGTACCCAGGTCGTGCCCTTCATGCCGCCGATCAGCACGTAGACGATCATCAGCACGCCGACGACGGCGACCACGATCGACTGCCCGACCTGCTCGGTGATGCCCAGCAGCAGCGAGACGAGGCCGCCGGCTCCGGCCATCTGCGCGAGCAGATAGAAGAAGCACACCGCGAGCGTCGTGATGGCGGCGGCCATGCGCACCGGCGTCTGCTTCAGCCGGAACGACAGCACGTCGGCCATCGTGAACTTGCCGGTGTTGCGCATGAGCTCGGCGACGAGCAGCAGCGCGACCAGCCAGGCCACGAGGAATCCGATCGAGTAGAGGAAGCCGTCGTAGCCGTTGATCGCGATGGCGCCGCAGATGCCCAGGAAGGATGCCGCCGACAGGTAGTCACCCGCGATCGCGAAGCCGTTCTGCGGCCCGGTGAACGAGCGGCCGGCGGCGTAGTAGTCAGCCGCCGTCTTGTTGTTCCGGCTGGCCCGGATGACGATGAACAGCGTCACGGCGACGAAGGCGCCGAAGATCGAGATGTTCAGCACCGGGTTGTTGTCGACGGTCTCCCCCGCCGCGACGACGGCCGCTCCGAGGCCGTTCACCGCTTCCCAGAATCCGTTCACGAACCCGCCTCCTGTCGCTCGAGGTCGCGGCGGATCGAGGCCGAGATCGGGTCGAGCTTGTGGTTGGCGTACCAGACGTAGCCCATGGTGATCGCGAAGGTCGTCACGAACTGACCGAGCCCGAACAGCAGACCCACCGTGATGTCACCCCAGACGCGCTGCGCCATGAAGTCGGTCGCGAACGACGACAGCAGCACGTACACGAAGTACCAGACGAGGAAGACGATGGTCAGCGGCCACACGAAGCTGCGGTGTTTGCGCTTGAGTTCCTGGAACGGCGCCGAGTGTTCGACGGCGACGTAATCCACTGCGCCGGGCGGCGGCGAGTGGGTGGGCGATGCGTTCATGTGGCCTCCTTGCCTCATGGTGAGCAGCTCTCCGGCGGCCGTCGTCGTCGAGCGACCGCGGTGGTAGGGTCGACGCTACGAAAGGCGGCAACGAGGCCGTCACCCCCGGAAGTAGGTAGTGCGTGACAGCACTGGCGGCACCCGAGAACGACGCTCACCTGGTCTCCCGAGCGGTGGACGACCTCGCGCGCAGCACACGTTTCCCCGTCGTCTTCGGCGGCCTCGAGAGTCAGGGCTCGGTGCACGTCACCGCCATCGCCGGGGCCCGATCGCATTCGATCGACGACCTCGTGGTGAGAATCGGCCGCGGACTCGGCGGCGCCGCGATGGTCGAGAAGCGCCCGCGCCTCGCCCTCGACTACCGCACGGCACGCACCATCACCCACGACTACGACCGGGCGATCCTCGGCGAAGGCATCTCGACGCTCTTCGCCGTGCCGATCGTGACCGACGGGCGAGCGCGCGGAGTGCTGTACTGCGGCTCGTGGTCGCAGGCGCCCGTCGGCGACCTCGTCGCGCGGCCCGCCTTCCGGGCAGCCGATGCGATCAGCACCGAGCTGCGCATCCGCGACGAGGTGCAGCGGCGGCTCGCCCTCGCGCCGGCGCCCGAGGCCGCGGCGGGCCTGTCGGCCGCCGCCCGCGAAGACCTGCGCGAGAGCTTCGCCGAACTGCGCAGCATCGCCGCGACCGTCGACGACGCCGATCTGCGGGCGCGTCTGGCCGCGGTCGAACGCCGCCTGACGACGGTCGCCGGTGATGGGGCGAACGCGGCGAAGGATGCCGACGTGCAGCTGTCACCGCGCGAGCTGGACGTCCTGGCATGCTGCGCCCTCGGCTCGACGAACGCCGAGATCGGAGCCGCACTGAGTCTGAAGGAGGGCACCGTGAAGTCGTACCTCCAAGCCGCGATGGCCAAGCTCGATTCATCGACGCGTCACGCCGCCGTCGCGCGCGCTCGGCGCCTCGGCCTGCTCCCCTGACCCGGGCGGCCCTCCGAGACCCGCTGACTTCGTCGGGACCGGGCCGCGATGCGCAGGATCAGGCCGCGATGCGCAGGCGTCCGCGGTGCTCGGCGATGACCGCGGCGTACTCGGCGATCATCCGATCGCGACCCAACCGGCCGCGGGCCGCGAGCGCGGCCCCGGTGAACACGCGGCGCTCGTCGACGGCGCGACGCCACGCCGCGGCGACCGCGTCGGGGTCACGCGGGGTGACGATGCCGATCCCCGCGACGAGGCGGGCCGCGTCACCGACATCCGTCGTCACGGGAACGGCACCGCTTGCGGCGCCCTCGAGCAGGCACAACGGAGCCGCCTCACCGAAAGCGCTCGTGAGCGCGACGACGTCGGCGGCGCGGTAGATCGCGGGCATGTCGTCGCGGATGCCGAGGGCGTGCACGTGGTCGTCGCCCACCGTGGCGAGCATCTCGAGCAGCCGAGGGTTGTCGCGCGTCATGCCCGCGCCGCACATGACATAGTGCGCATCCGGCACCGCCCGGCGGTGTGCGGCCACCGACCGCAGGAACAGCTCGGGGTCCTTCATCGCGTCGAACCGAGCCGCGTAGGCGATCACGACCGCGTCATCGGGAATGCCGAGCTCGCGGCGCAGCGGGTCGTCTCCGCGGGTGATCGACGGCCGGAACCGCGACAGGTCGATGCCGTTGTCGACGACGTGGCGCCGGGAATCGCCGAGGACGGGCGCGTAAGCGGCATCCGTCGACCGGGCGCACGACACCGCGGCGGTGACGATGCGGCGACGGACGCCATCGGCGAGCCACGCCACCGCGTCGCCGGAGTGCTCGGGATCGGAGCGGTGCAGGCACGTCACGACGGGGCGGGCGGGCAGCATCATCGCATCGTCGAGCGCGAGCAGCAGTCCGAGCGGCTGCTCCTTGAGCGTGAGGACCACGTCGGCCGCGGCGATCGCGCGTGAGGCCGCGCGAAGCTGCCGTGACGAGAACGCGTGCGGTGCGTGCGGGGCCGCGCCCGCGGTCTTGCCCAGCGACGTGATGGCGATGCCGGCGGCGCGTAACGCGCGATAACGGGGATCGGCGGCCATGTGCTGCACGGTGGAGTCGCGCCGTGCCCGCGACGCGATCGCCAGGATGCTGTGGTGCTGCTCACCCCGAGCGTGGAGACCGCCGACGACCTCGCTGTGCAGGATGCGCGCCCCGCCCGCGAAGAATCCCTCGGTGAGGGTGAGGACGCGAAGCGGAACGCTCATGGATGACCTTCGGGATCGACGCGGCGGGTGCGATCCATCGTGCGGCAACGCCCGCCCGTGATGAATGAACCACGGACGAGCGTTGCGTGAACGAACGGCGTCGCCGTCGGTCCCGAGAGCCCGGGTCAGAGGATGGGCTTGCCTCCCGTGACCGCAAGGCGGGCACCGGAGATGTACGACGCTTCATCCGATGCGAGCAACACGTATGCCGATGCCAACTCCGCGGGCTGACCGGCCCGCCCGAGCGGCGTCTGCTCGCCGAAGGTCTCGACCGCATCGGCGGGCAGGGTCGCCGGGATCAGCGGGGTCCAGATCGGACCGGGTGCGACGCTGTTGGCCCGGATGCCTCGCTCGCCCAGCATCTGCGCGAGCGAGGCCGTGATGCTCGCGATGGCCGCCTTCGTCGCCGCGTACGGCAGGAGGTTGGGCGAAGGCTGGTCGGACTGCACCGAGCTCGAGCCGATGATCGCCGACCCCGGCCCCATGTGCGGCAGCGCCGCCTTGACGAGGTGGAAGTATGCATCGACGTTCGTCGCCCACGTGAAGTCCCACTCGTCGTCGGGGATCTCCTCGACGGTCTCGCGGTTCATCTGGAAAGCGGCGTTGCTGACGAGGATGTCGATCCCGCCGAGCTCCTCGACGGTGCGGCGGACGACCTCGCGGCAGTGCGCGGGGTCGGAGATGTCACCCGGGATGAGCACGGCGCGTCGGCCCGCCTGCTCGACGAAGCGCTTGGCCTCTTCGGCATCCTCGTGCTCGTCGAGGTAGCTGATGGCGACATCCGCCCCCTCACGGGCGTAGGCGAGCGCCACCGCCTTGCCGATGCCGCTGTCGCCGCCGGTGATCAGAGCGCGCTTGCCGGTGAGCTTTCCCGACCCGCGGTAGGTCTCTTCGCCGTAGTCGGGCTTCGGCACCATCTGCTGGTCGGTCCCCGGGACGCTCTGCTGCTGGGGTTCCATGGTCATCCCTCTCTGTCGTCGAACGTTGCGTCTACCCGACCCCGACTGCGCCTCGGATTCACGGGGCTTGACACGCGGTGGCCTCATCCGTCATCTCAGTCGACGCCGCGGGAGCGGGCGGTCGCCACGGCGGCGGCGACCCCGCCGTCATCCCAGACCGGGCCGTGGCCGGGCAGCACGAGTCGGGCCGCCGTGTCGGCGAGCAGATCCAGCGAGCGAAGGGCCTCGCTGCTGTGGGCGGTCGCGGCGCGGGCGACGACGCGCGGGCCGGTCCGCCCCGTGTACGGATCGAGGGTGACGAGGGCGTCGCCGGTCAGCAGGATGCCGTGGGCCTCGAGGAGGAACGCGCAATGTCCGTCGGTGTGACCGGGCGTCGCGATCGGGAGGATGCCGCCCGCCAGGGGAATCGAATGGCCCGCGACGATGGTCGGGTTGGCGGGAACACCCGAGACTTCCAGCGCGCCTCCCGCGATCATGCGGGCGAGCACCGGCAGAGCTCCGGGGTAGCGCACGGGGTAGGGCCACCGCGCGGACTCGTGCGCGTAGCGATACGGATGCCGCGTCAGCTCCTCGTCGCCCGGATGCACGTTCGCCACGAGATGGTGCTCCTCGCGCAGCCGCTCGCACATCCCGACGTGGTCGAAGTGTCCATGGGTCAACAGCACGGTGTCGATGTCGGCGATACGCGCGCCGACGGCAGCGAGCGCCTGTTCGAGCAGCGGCCAAGTGCGCGGGAGTCCGGCGTCGACGAGGACGAGGCCATCGTGCGAGGCGATGAGGTAGGCGTTGACCCCGCCGCGCGCGAGCTGGAACACGCCCTCCGCGACCTCGGACACACGCGGTCGGAGTACGGACATCGCTCCTCCTTCGGTCGCGATCGATGATGCGGATCCCCACCGGCGAGCGCTCGGGGGTTGACAGGCCGGTCGGCAGCCACCCGCCACGCGGGCGCGATGGTCGCACCCGACTCGAGACGAGTCAAGGCCCGTGGCATCCCGTCTGGCGCGGACCTACGTTCGCCGCGCCGGCGCAGTCCGCGCTCGGCCGATCCCCAGGAGGCGAGATGTTCTTTCATCGACAGGAACTGCAGTTCGAGGCGCGCCCGGAGAAGCCCGACGCGATCTTCGCGCGGCGCATGCAGGAAGTGCTCGGCGGCCAGTACGGCGAGATCACCGTCGCGATGCAGTACGGGTTCCAGGCGTGGAACGCACACGTTCCCGGCAAGTACCGCGATCTGCTCTACGGCATCGGCGCCGAGGAGTTCGGTCACGTCGAGATGCTCGCGATCATGATCGCGCAGCTGCTCGAGAAGGCTCCGGCCGAGCAGTCCGAGGCCGCAGCGAAATCCGACCCCGTGCTCGGGGCCGTGATCGGCGGCATGGACGTGCAGGCCGCGATCGTCGCCGGTGCGGGTGTGCGCCCCGTCGACTCGAACGGCAACCCGTGGCAGGGCTCCTACGTGACGGCGAGCGGCAACCTGCTCGCCGACTTCACGGCCAACGCGAACGCCGAGATGCAGGGGCGGCTGCAGGTCGCGCGGATCTACCACATGACCGATGACAAGGGTGTCCGGGACATGCTCTCGTTCCTCCTTGCGCGCGACACGATGCACCAGAACCAGTGGATCCGGGCGGCCCAGGAGCTGCGCGAAGAGGGAGTGGAGGACATCCCCGTGCCGTCGAACTTCCCGCTCTCGAACGAGGCGCGCGAGCACGCGTACCAGTACATCAACTTCTCGGACGGCGCCGCGGCCGCCGAGGGTTCGTGGGCGTCGGGCCCGACCCCCGACGGCAAGGGTGAGTTCACCTACCTCGACGGGCCCGACACCTCGGTTCCGATGCCGCCGCCCACGCAGCCGGATCCCCGCTTCTACGGCACCGACGCGAAGCCGAACATCATCGACAAGGCCGAGGGCGTCATCCGCGACAAGCTCTGACGACCCCGGGCGACCCGGCCGTGCCCGGATGCAAGGGATCTCGCCCGACACCCCGACCGGATGCCGTTCCGGCCGGGGTGTCGGCGACGATCCCTTGCATCGGCGCGCGGCACGACGACACGGCACGAAGACAGCACGAACCCCCGGCAGAAAGGCGATCGATGAAGGCGATGACCTATCGCGGACCATACAAGGTGCGCGTCGAAGACAAACCCGATCCGCGGATCGAACACCCCCACGACGCGATCGTGCGGGTGACGCTCGCCGCCATCTGCGGCTCGGATCTGCACCTTTACCACGGCATGATGCCCGACACCCGGATCGGCCACACGTTCGGCCACGAGTTCATCGGCGTCGTCGAGCAGCTCGGTGGTGCTGTGACGAACCTCGCCGTCGGCGACCGCGTGATGGTGCCCTTCAACATCTTCTGCGGCTCGTGCTACTTCTGCGCACGCGGGCTGTTCTCGAATTGCCACAACGTCAACGCGAACGCGACCGCCGTCGGCGGCATCTACGGATACTCGCACACGGCGGGCGGCTACGACGGCGGTCAAGCCGAGCTCGTGCGCGTCCCCTTCGCCGACGTGGGTCCGACCGTCATCCCCGACTGGATGTCGGACGAGGATGCTCTCATGCTCACCGACGCCTACGCGACGGGCTACTTCGGAGCCCAGCTGGGCAGCATCGTCGAAGGCGACACCGTCATGGTGCTCGGAGCCGGGCCCGTGGGCCTCGCCGCGGCGCAATCGGCCTGGCTCATGGGGGCGGGACGGGTGATCTCGTTCGATCACCTCGACTACCGTCTGGCGAAAGCTCGCGATTTCGCCCATGCCGAGACGGTGAACATCTCGGAGCACCGCGACGTCGTCGTGGAGATGAAGCGCATGACCGACTACCTCGGTGCCGATGTCGTCATCGATGCCGTCGGCGCGGAGGCGGACGGCAACGTCACCCAGCACGTCACCTCGGCCAAGCTCAAGCTCCAGGGCGGCTCGCCTGTCGCTCTGAACTGGGCGATCGACGGAACACGCAAAGGCGGATCGGTGTCGGTGATCGGCGCGTACGGTCCGCTGTTCAGCGCGGTGAAGTTCGGCGACGCCCTCAACAAGGGACTGACGCTGCGCATGAACCAGGCACCGGTCAAACGGCAGTGGCCGCGGCTGTTCGAGCACAACCGCGCGGGCTACATCTCACCGAGCGACATGATCACGCACCGCATCCCTCTCGAGCACATCGCCGAGGGATACCACATGTTCTCGTCCAAGCTCGATGACTGCGTGAAGACCGTCGTCGTCCCCTCGGAAGGCTGACCCATGAGCACGAACTCCGCTGAGATCCCGACCCCGTACACCGCGAGCGTGCCCCGACCGGCACCCGACCGCGCGGCGCTGCGCGCGCGCATTCCGGGCTGGGGCGTCGACCTCGACCCCGCGGATCGCCCGTCGGGCACCGTCGAGAGGATCGACCCGGCTGCCGCCGACCGCGGGATGCCGCCACGGCAGGCGGCGGACCCCGGCCGGGAGCGCTCGATCGAGCACGCCTTCCTCACGCCCGTGTACGGCACGGCGCAGCCGCTCCACGGCCTGTCGGGACGCATCCGCCGGCTGGCGTATGCCCGCTTCAGCGAGGGCCGCGCCGCGCACTGGCTGCTGCTCGTGGCGGGCGACCGGGTCGAGGCCGTCGGCGCTCACGTGCGATCGTTCGCGACGACGCGGCCCGACAACCCGATCACCGAGACCGGGGTCCTGAGCGAAACGCGACGGCATCCGCTCCGGTCGCGGTTCGGGCGCGGACGCATCGACCAGCGTCACACATGGCTCGACCCCATCCTCGTCGCGGGTCCGTGGGTGCTCGCGGGATGGATCGTCATCCGTGGCGCACGCCGCGCATTCGGGCGCGGCTAGGGCGATCGAGGCGACCGCGGCGTCTCGGCAGCGGTCGCGGGATCGTCGAGGCTCCGGTGGACCGCGCCCGAGCTCGGTGCCGCCTCGGCACCATGTCGCAGGCAGGCCTGGACGAGGTCGGCGGCCGATCGCGTCGTCAGGCCCGGTGCGATGCGGTACCCCGCGAGGGCCGCCCGCGCCTTCCAGCCGACCGCGACCCGCTCGCGCGGAACGACCGCGGCCCGCAGGATCGCGTCTGCGACGACCTCGGGCTCATCCATCAGCGGCAGTCGCAGCGCTCGGCCGGCGTGGTTGCCCGCATGGCGCCAGAACGGTGTGCGGACGGCCCAGGGCAGCACCGCCGTCACCGCGACGCCGTCGACCCCCGCGAGCCGCAACTCCTGGCGCACTGCGCGGGTGAGCGAGAGAACGCCGGCCTTCGTCGCGGCATACGACGCCTGGGACGCCAGCGGGACGACGCTCTCGACCGACGCGGTATTGACGATGACGCCGCTTCCTCGCGCGACGAACCGGCGGAGTGCGACATGCATCCCGCGCATCACCCCGGCGAGGTTGGTGTCGACGATGCGGAGGTGCTCGTCGAGGGGTGCCTCCCAGAACGGCCCGATCGTGGCGACCCCGGCATTGCCGACCCAGACATCGATCGGCCCGAACATCTGCTCCGCCTCGCCGGCGAGGCGCTCGAGATCATCGGTGCTGCCGACATCGCCGGGCACGGCGTGCGCCCGACCGCCGCGCTCCCGGATGCGTCGGGCGAGGTCATCCAGCGCGTCCGCGCGGCGCGAGAAGACGACGATGCTCGCCCCGGCCGCGGCCGCCCGCAGCGCGACGGCGCGACCGATCCCGCTGGACGCGCCGACCACGACGATCGTCCGGCCGGCGAGGTGGGGGTGCGAAGTGGTCGCGCTCATCGATGCAGGATCGATCCGCGCGGCACGGATGCCGTACCCCGTTGCGCTCGACCGCCGCACCCGCTATTCGCGCGGCGGCTCTCAGGACCCGTCGCGCAGATCGGCCAGCGTGCGCTCGGTGAACAGGATGTCGGAGAACCGCACGTCGCAGCCATCGCCCGTGGGGCTCTGCGCTTCGAAGCCGACACGGACCTCGTCGCCGCCTGCGTGGGGCAGCGCGAAGGCTCGCACCATCGACCACGTCTCCCCGTCGGTCGACGCGTGGAAGGCGAACACGCGTCCGACGCGCGCGAGGCGCAGCCACACCGCGTCGCCGTCGACGTCGAACGCGTTGGCGTCGTCGGAGACGTCGCGGGTGACGACGGAGACCACCATGGGCGTGCCCGCGGGCGCGGCCTCGAAGCAGAGTTTCGCCCACCGGCGCTCGTCGATCCAGATCAGCAGCACCCCCGCGTCGAACGTCGCCCCGAAGTCGACGCCGACGCGTGCCTGAAGCGTGAAGTCCCCCGCGGGCGGCACCGCGGTCAGGCTCACGGCGTTCATCATCGACTCGGCCGCCGTGCTACCGGCTCCGCTGGGGTCGACGAACAGGTCGCTGTGCGGCTTCGCGGTGACGGCGAGACCGTCCTCGCGCACCTCCCACGGCCAGGCCTCGGACGGAACGAGAGGAACGGGGAACGCGGAAACGACGACGTCGGCGGTGCTCATGCTCCCCAGTATCCCGGGAACAGAGCACCGCCGACGTCGGTGACAGCGCCGTGGCCGTCACCGATCGGTTCGGGCCTCCTCCGCGGCCTCTTCGGCCTCGGCGCCCTCTTCGGGAGACTCCGAACCGGCGGATGCCGCGTCGTCGCTCTCGTCCTGGTGCTCGTCGTCTCGTCCGTGATGGTCCGCGCTCATGTCACTTCTCCGATCGGCTCGTGTGACGTCCCGCGCCTGCGGGACACCTCCACTGTGCACGCGAAGCGGATGCCGCGAACCGGGCTTGCCCCGAGAGCGGATGCGTGCGAGACGCGCTCAGCTCCCGGGGCGACGCCGCGATGTCAGTCGGCGGTCTCCGAGCGGTGGCGGGGCTTGCGCGCGGGACGGTCGTCGCGGTCGCGGTCACGCGGGCGGTCATCGCGATCGAATCGACCGCGCGGGCTGCGGCTCGGGCCGCCCGTGTCGACGCGGATCTCGATCGCCTTGCCCGAGATGCGGGTGTCGGCGAGCCGATCGAGCGTCGACTGCGGCATGTCGGACGGCAGCTCGACGAGCGAGAAGTCGGGGCGGATCTGGATCGCACCGAAGTCGCCGCGGCTGAGGCCGCCCTCGTTCGCGAGTGCGCCGACGATCTGACGGGGCTCGACGCGGTGACGTTTGCCGACCGCGATGCGATAGGTGGTCATGTTGGGGTTGCTCGCGCGCGGACGGCGCTCGGGGCGACCGTCACGATCGTCGCGGTCGAACGAGCGCGGGGCGCGGTCCTCTCGCGGAGCTCGGGCACGCGGCTCGGGGTCGGGCTCGAGCAGCAACGGGGTCTCGCCCTGAGCGACGAGGGCGAGCGCGGCGGCGACGTCGACCTCGGGGACGTCATGGTGACGGACGTAGTGGGCGACGATGTCGCGGAAGCGCTCGAGCCGTTCCGTCTCCTCCAGCGCCGCGGTGATGCGGTCGTCGAAGCGCGACAGGCGGGTGACGTTGACCTCGTCGACGCTCGGCAGCTGCATCTGCGTCAGCGGCTGGCGGGTCGCACGCTCGATCGCGCCCACGAGCCCGCGCTCGCGCGGGGTCACGAAGCTGATCGCGTCTCCGGTGCGGCCCGCACGCCCGGTGCGGCCGATGCGGTGGACGTACGACTCGGTGTCGGTCGAGATGTCGAAGTTCACCACGTGCGAGATGCGCTCGACGTCGAGGCCTCGGGCCGCGACATCCGTGGCGACCAGGATGTCGAGCTTGCCCGACTTCAGCTGGTTGACGGTGCGCTCGCGCTGCACCTGGGCGACGTCGCCGTTGATGGCGGCTGCCGAGTAGCCGCGGGCGCGCAGCTTCTCGGCGACCTCCTCGGTCGCGCTCTTGGTGCGGGCGAAGACGATCATCGCCTCGAAGTTCTCGACCTCGAGGATGCGGGTGAGCGCGTCGATCTTCTGCTGGTACGACACGATCAGGTAGCGCTGGCTGATCGTCGAGGAGGTCGTCGTCTTCGAGGCGACGGTGATCTCTTCGGGATCGTTGAGGTACTGCTTCGACATCCGGCGGATCGCTGCCGGCATCGTCGCCGAGAACAGCGCGACCTGCTTGGTGTCGGGGGTGTCGGCGAGGATCGTCTCGACATCCTCGGCGAAGCCCATCTTCAGCATCTCGTCGGCCTCGTCGAGCACGAGGTACTTCAGCTCCGAGAGGTCGAGCGTGCCTTTGTCGAGGTGGTCCATGATGCGGCCGGGGGTTCCGACGATCACGTGGACTCCGCGGCGCAGCGCCGAAAGCTGCACGCCGTAGCCCTGACCGCCGTAGACGGGCAGCACGTGAACGCCCTTCGTGCGCGACGCGTACTTCTCGAACGCCTCGCAGACCTGCAGCGCGAGCTCGCGCGTGGGTGCCAGCACCAGGGCTTGCGGGGTCTTCTGCGTCAGGTCGAGCCGGTCGAGGATCGGCAGCGCGAAGGCCGCGGTCTTGCCGGTTCCGGTCTGAGCGAGCCCCACGACGTCGCGTCCCTCGAGGAGCGTCGGGATGGTCGCGGCCTGGATCGCCGACGGTGTCTCGTAGCCCACATCAGAGAGCGCCTTGAGCACCTGCTCCCCCAGCCCGAGGTCGCGGAAGGTGATGACGGGCGGCTCGTCGACGGACTCGGATACAGACTGTTCAGCAGAAGTGGACACGCTTCAGGGTAGTCCGCCTCCGCCGAGATCGCATGATCGGCCCGGCGTGGCAGAGCCCGGTGCCCTAGCCTCGAAGCAGGTCGACGGACTCGAGGGGGTACCGATGCCGGAGTGGCTGCTCTTCACCATCGCGGCGGTGGTCTTCTCCGTCGCCGCGACGTGGTTGGCCAAGCGAGCGCTCGAGGCCCGCGTCGGCTGGGTGCGCGGACCGCTCGTCTCGCTCGTGGTCTTCATCGTCTTCGGGCCGCTCGGCATCTGGGTGCTGCGCGGCGCCGGCGTGCTGCAGGAGAACGGCCTGCTCACCGACGCGCCCGTAGCCATCGGCTTCGTGTTCCTCGTGCTGGCCTGGCTGTTCGCGATCGTCCTCATCGCCCTCATCACGCTCGAGCTCATGTGGCCGGCGCGCCCTCCGGTCGGCCCCATCACCTACGTGCGCGAGGCACTGCACCGGCGCCGACGCGCGGTGCGGTACGCCCGCATCGTCGCGATCGCCTCGCGCCACGGTCTCGGTGGGATGCGCAGCGAATCCGCGCGGGCCGAGTTGCCCCGGGCACTCGCGGCCACCCTCGACGACGCGGGCGTCACCTTCGTCAAGCTCGGCCAGATCCTCTCCACGCGCAACGACCTGCTCCCCGCCGAGATCACCAGCGCGCTCGCCTCCCTGCAGATGGATACGACCCCCATCCCCTGGCACGAGGCGAAGGCGGCGATCGAGAAGCAGCTGGGCCGGCCGATCGAGCTCGTCTTCGCCGACATCGACGAGACGCCGCTGGCGGCGGCATCCGTCGGCCAGGTCCACAGCGCTCATCTGAAGGACGGCCGCCCCGTCGTGGTGAAGATCCAGCGCCCGAAGGCACGCGCGCAGGTCGCCACCGACCTCGACATCATCGAGCGGGCGGCCGCCGACCTCGAGCGGCGCACGACGTGGGCGAAGGATGTCGGGGCCTCGGCCCTCGCCGCGCAGTTCGCGGTCGCCCTGCGTGAAGAGCTCGACTACCGCGTCGAGGTGGGCAACATGCAGATGCTGCGCGACTCGATGACGGCCGCCGATGCCCGCGCGGTGCGGATACCCGACGTCTATCCCGACCTGTGCACGGAACAGCTCATCGTCATGGAGCACGTCCAGGGCATCCCGTTCAGCCGACTGCCCGAGCCGGGAAGCGACGCACCGGGGGCCGTGGATCCCGAGCAGGCGACGCGCATCGCCGACGCCGTGCTCGACGTCATCGTCGGGCAGATCGCCCTGCGGGGCGTCTTCCATGCCGACCTGCACCCGGGCAATCTCATCCTCCAGCCCGACGGCATCGTCGCCCTCATCGACTTCGGCTCGGTCGGCATCATCGAACGCAGCATGCGGCGGCTACTGCTGCCGATGCTCGTCGCGCTCCACAACGAGGACGACTCCGGCGCGACGGATGCCGTGCTGATGCTCGTGAAGCCCCGCCCCGACGCCGAGCTCGACGTCGGGGCGCTGCAGCACGACATCGGCGTCATCCTCACACGACTGCACAACTCCAACTCCGACCAGCACCTCTTCACCGCGCTGATCGAGGTGCTCCGGCGCCACCGACTCGCGCTCCCGCCCGGTCTGCTGCTGGGATTCCGGACGCTCGGCGCGATCGAGGGAACGCTGCGGCGACTCGATCCCGACTACGACATGATCAAGCGCGCCCTCTCGCGCGCGCCGCAGTACGCCCTGCACATGGGCGACCCGCGGTCGGCGGCGATGACCGCTCAGGTGCAGGTGCAGCTCGGGATCGAGCGTGCGCGAGAGCTGCCCCGCCGGGTCGACGGGATCCTGAACGATCTCGAGTCGGGCCGGCTCACGGTGCGATTGCGCGCGCTGGAATCGCCCGACGACCGGTCGTGGGTCGAGTCGCTGACGGGGCGCTTCACCACGACGCTCGTGGGGGCCACCCTCGTGATCGTCGGCGTCATGCTCGGTGTCGTCCAGCACGGCCCGCTGCTGACCGACTCGGTGTCGGTGTTCCCGTTCCTGGGTAGTGTGGTCGGGCTCGGCGGCCTGTTGCTGCTGCTGCGTTCGCTACGCTCGGCGCTCATCCGCCGCGATGGAAGGTGACCCTGTGAAGATCCGCGACCTCGTCCATTTCGTCGCCGTCGCCGACACCCTGCACTTCCCGCGCGCCGCCGAGCACCTGGGCGTCTCGCTCGCCGTGCTCTACTCGTCGATCGACCGGCTCGAAGAGGAGGTCGGGCAGCCGCTGTTCGTCAAGGACGGCGGTAAGCCGCGACTCACGCCCGCGGGCACCCTGCTGCTCGCCGACGCCCGAGCCGAGGTTGCCGCGGCGCCCGCGCCGGCTGTCGCGCCCCGGCAGAAGGCAGCGGGCGGCGGCAAGGCGAAGGCCTCGAAGGGATCGGGTCGCGCACCCATCGTGAAGGGCCAGCCCAAGCCCTACAAGAAGCGCCAGGGGCGCTGACCCCTCACCCGCGGGAGCCCTCGACCGTCACCGCACCCGGGGGTCGACGAGGAACTTCATCGTGTCGGGGTCGGAGTTGCGCGCGAAGAAGCCCGCGAGGTCGTCGAGCCCGCCACGCGCCGTGACGAGGTCGTCGACCCGCACCGCACCCGAGGCGACCAGCTCGATGGCGAGCGGCCACGTGTCGACGTATCGGAAGAGCCCCTCGACCACGAGCTCACGGCTCTGCAGCAGGAACAGGTCGAGGTCGACGGTCGCGGACCCCATGCCGACGAGCACGGCACGCCCGGCGCCGCGGAGCGACCGGAGGCCCGCGGCGATCGCCGCTCGTGCACCCGAAGCGTCGACGAACGCGTCCATGCGGCCGTCGAGCTCGGCCACCTCGGCGGGATCGACCGCGCGTGTGGCTCCGTGCGCGAGCGCGACATCCCGTCGAGCCGCCACCGGGTCGGCCACGACGACCTCCGCGGCACCGAAGGCTCGCGCCGCGGCACCGGTGAGGATGCCGATGGGTCCGGCCCCGGCGACCAGCACCCTCGAACCCGGCACCACCCCGGCCTTGCGCACCGCCGCGATACCGACCGACAAGGGCTCGAGCAGCGCTCCCTCGTCGTCGCTCATCGTCTCGGGCAACGGGTGCGCCGCATCGGCGGGCACCGCCAGGTATCGCGCGAACGCGCCGTTCTCGGGCGGCGCCGAAGGAAACCGCATCCGCTCGCAGAGGTTCGAGCGCCCGGCCCGGCATGCCGGACACCACCGGCAGGGGCGCTGCGGATCGATCGCGACGCGCTCGCCGATCCGGTGCTCGTCGGCTGCCGAGGCGACCGCAGCGATGACTCCCGCGGCCTCGTGACCGAGGATGAGCGGGCTCTCCACCACGAGGTCACCCACCCGGCCGTGCTCGAAGAAGTGCACGTCCGAACCGCACAGCCCGACGGCGGTGAGCTCGACGAGCACGTCGCCCGGTTCCATCACCGGCAGGGCGACGTCGCGGACCTCGAGCCGGCCCGGCGAGACCAGCACGCTGGCCATCATGCGGTCGGGGATGCCGATCATGCGTTCACCGGCCGCTTCGCCGATCCGGTCGCCGGGCCGGCTGCGCGAGCCGCGGCGTGTTCCTCGTCGTAGCGAGCGAGGGCCGCCGCGAGCTCGTCCGCACGGCGCCGCGCCGCCTCGGCCGGATCGAGCGAGAAGAGCAGCGTCTCGGGCAGTGACGTCGCGAAGTAGTCGACGCGCGCGGGAGCCGAGCGCAGCTCGCTCACCCGTGCCGCGACGCGTGACCGCAGGTCAGCGGCAGCTTCCTCGTCTCCCCGGGCGCAGGCGGCCCGCGCGCCGTCGAGCGATTCCGCGTCGATCTCGGCGGTCGCCGCTTCCGTCGCCGCCGTGCGCCAGGCGTCGTCGGCCGCGGCCGCGTCACCCAGGCTCGCCCGGCAATGCCCGAGCCGCAGCCAGAGGGCCGCACGACTGTCGAGCAGATGCCATGCCTCGCCGAGGGAGCGCGGCGTGTCGAGCGCTCGTTCGAGCAGCGCCGCTGCGCGCGCGGCGTCGTGTCCGAGTTCGCCGGCGCGCGCGATCGATGCCCGGGCGAACGCGCGGATCGCGACGCCCTCGCCGCCTTCCCAGGGCTGGAGCGGCCTGCTCAGGAGCAGGTCGAGGGCCTCGGCGGCACGCCCGGTCGTCGTCAGCAGGTCGGCCACCGTGACGAGCAGGTCATCGCGCACGATGAGCCGGTCTCGATACGGCTCGAGTCTCGCCAACCGGGCCGCTGCCGAGATGCCGCGCCGCTGCGCGAGCTGGTCGAGCTCGAACCACAGGCGCGGGTCGTCGCTCACCTCGACGGCCCGGTCGTACAGGGCGGCGGCGGCGTCGAGATCGCCCTCGACCTCCGCCGTGGCCAGCGCGGCGTTGCGCAGCAGCACGCCATCGCGCGTCGCGTCGTCGAGGGCCGCACGCCACTGCGCCAGCGCATCCGTCCGGCGGCCGCGGTCGTAGAGCCACATGCCGAGCAGCGCCCGCGCCCGCGCGTCAGCCGGATCGGCTGCAACGGCAGCTTCAAGGGCGTCGTGGGCGCCGAGCCCCGCGGGAAACACCCAGTCAGCGGGTGCGCGCTGCGCGCGATGGCGAGCGTCGGCGGCGGCATCCGTCTCGCCTGCCTCGTCGAGCAGCCGCGCCCGCTCGTACTCGGCGACCGGAGCGATGCCGCCGGTGCCGGTGGCCGAGGCCCCGGCCGCCGCGGCGAGGACGGCGAGCGCGTCGTCTCGCTGCCCCGCGCGGGCAAGGTCGCCCGCGAGATCGAGCAGCATGAGCCCGTCGTCCGGCAGGGCGCGGCGAGCGAGGTAGGCGGTGAACACGTCGAGCCGATCGCTCTGCTCAAGCGTCGCGAGTTCAGCGTCGGCTTCGGACTCGCGCCCGAGACGGCGCAGCACGATCACCCGGACGTTGCGCGCGAGCGGGTCATCCGACCCGTGACGCAGCGCGTCGTCGAGGCGGCCGAGTGCGGCGAGGTCGCGCCCCGCCCGCGCGTCGAGCAACCCCATCTGCACGCTGGCGGGGTGCGCCCACCGCACATCCCAGGCGGCCTTCGCGAACGCGTCGTAGGCACCAGCGTCGTGGCCCCGGCGCGTCTCGACGAGTCCGAGGCGGTAGTGCGCCTCGCCGTCCGCGGGGTTCGGGTTGCGGAACGTGAGGCGCTCGACGGCTGCGCGCAGGTATCCGGCAGCCACGTCGTACTCGCCGCGAGCGTAGGCCGAGGCGCCGAGCGCGGTGTTCGAGCGCGCGTCGCCCGGGTCACGGCGAAGCGCCTCTTCCCAGTAGGGCTCGGGATGCCGTGTGGGATGGCGGTACTGCGCCAGGTGAACCCCCGTGAGGTAGAGCTCGTCGGCGGAGGCGATGTCGGCGGGCAGCGGCGGCTCGGTCGCGACGGCGGGCTCGGGCGCGCCGTCGTCATCCGAGCGCGGCCGCCACCGGATGAGTTCGCGATCGCCGTCGTGGACGACGACCTCGATCCGGGTGGCGTCGACCCCGTGGGGGCAGGGCACCGAGTCGATCCAGGGGCGGCCCGGCCCGAGGTCGACGACGTGCTCTTGCGGGTCGTCCCCGACCGTCACGCGCACGCGGGCGCCAGGCGCATCCGAGGTGACGGCAACGCCGATGTGCACGTGACCCTCCTCGAGACGCACCGAGACGGCGGCATCCCTCGTGGCCTGATGCGCGGCGCCGATGCCGGTGATCGGGAACCAGAACTGCGAGAACGTCTTGACCTCGCCGGGCGCGAGGTAAGAGAAGTCGGGCTGGTTGTCGGTGTACACACCGGCCATCAGCTCGACATAGGGGCCGTCGCCGTCGGTCAGCTGGTCGTCCCAGGCGTGGCCGAAGGGGGCGTTGCCCCACGTCCACTGCTTCTTGCCCGGCGCGATGCGGCGATCGGCCCAGTGCACGAAGCCCGCTCCGGCCGCGTGGTCGTAGCCGCCGAAGAAGTCGTCCCGCGTCTCGACCACCATGTACGACGTCGGCACGGGGATGTTGCCGTAGTAGTCGATGCGGTCGGCATCGGGGTGGGCCGCATCGACCCGAGCCGGGTAGTCGACGCCGTAGTAGGGGCGGTCGGCTCGTGGGAAGGCTGTGATGGCGCGACGCGCGTGATCGGCGACGTACCGGACGTCGGTCGGGAAGAACGACTGGTAATCCTCGTGCGCTCGCGCGGCGACGTTCGCCCACCAGAGGAACGTCTGCGGCACCTCGGTGCGGTTGTGCAGCCGGGCGCGCAGCTCGATCAGCGAGCTGTCGGGACGCAGGCGGATGCCGTGGGTGCCGCGCATGCGCGCGAAGGGATCGTGATCCGACATCCAGACCGTGACCGCCCCGTCGGGTTCGCGTTCGATCCAGCTCTCCATGGGCAGGAAGGTGGCGGGTCGGTGATGCTGCGGCCAGTTGAACTCGACGCCTCCCGACACCCACGGACCGGCGAGCCCGACGAGGGCGGGCTTGATCACGTTGTTGCGGTAGAAGAAGTCGTACTCGGCGGTCTTGTCGTAGCCGATGTGGATGCGCCCGCCGAGCTCGGGGAGGAGCACCAGCCGGATCCAGCGGTTCTCGAGGTGCACGGCACGCCAGTCGCGGTCGCGCGGCTCGGCGGCGATCCGCTCGGTGAAGGGCAGCGGGTACACCCGTCCGCTCGACCCCTGGTAGACCCGGCGCTCGAAGAACATCGGAAGCTTCTCCGGTGGCGCCGGCTCGTACGTGGGAATCGTGAGCGGCTGCTCCCAGACGGCCACGCCGCCGTCATCGAGCGTCACCTGCTCGTCCGCGGGCGGCTCGGGAAGACGCAGCGAGGATGTCGAGGTCGAATGCATGCCTCCAGCGTCGCCGAGCGAGCCCGGCCGCGACATGGCGGAAGCGGCCGTGCACCTGGACGATCCGCCGATGTGTCAGGATGACGATCATGGCCATCTCAGACGGTTTCGCGGGCGAACGCCTGTGCGTCGTGCCAGCACCGGCGATCACCGCCGCGCTGCAGCGCCCCGTGACCCGCCGCCTGGTCGTCACCGACGCCGGCTGGTTCCCGCATGCCGCCGATCATGGTCGCACCCGCGACCGCGGCATCCGCACGACGATCGTCATCGTCTGCACGGCGGGCTCCGGGTGGGTCGAGATCGGCGGCACGCGCCACCGCGTGCAGGCGGGCACCGCGGTGGTGATCCCGGCCCGCACGCCGCACGCCTACGGCGCGTTTGCCGACGATCCCTGGACGATCTGGTGGTGCCATGTCGTCGGCTCCGATGTCGACGACCTCACCGCGGCGATCGGCACCACGGCCGCACGACCGCTCGTGCGCCTCCACAGCGTCGAGCGCGCGGTGTCGCTGCTCGACGAGATCGTGCGGGGGCTCGAACGCGACCAGTCGCCCGTGCGTCTGGTCGCCGTCACGGGTGCCGCGTTCAAGCTCATGACTCAGCTCGCGTCCGACCAGGCACTACCCGAGCGCGGCGACCCGCTCGGGCGCGCGATGACGTTCCTGTCCGAGCGGCTCGACAGCGCCGTGCCGGTCAGCGAGCTGGCGGCACTGGTCGGGGTGTCGGCATCCCATCTCACGTCGCTCTTCCGGCGCGCGACGGGCGGCGGCGTCCTGGCGTACCACACGGCGCTCCGGATGACGGCGGCGCGCACCCTCCTGGAGCGCTCCGATCGCACCGTCGGCCAGATCGCGACAGACGTCGGCTACAGCGACCCGTTCTACTTCTCGCGGCACTTCCGACGCGTGCACGGGATGAGCCCGAGCCGCTACCGCGAGGAGCGTCGCGGATGACGCCGCTCAATCCCGGTCGTCGGCGGCCGTCGTCGGGGCAGCGAGGATCTCGGCGTTGAGGCGCCGCTGCCACGCGACATCCGACCACTGCGGATGATGGGGCGCCGCGTTCGAGCTGAGCACCATGCCCCACACGCCGTGCTCGAGCGCCGTGCGCACGCCGTGCTCGGCGAGCTCGGTGCCGACGGGGCCGTCTTCGAAGTCGGCCCGGAGCGGGGTGTAACCCACCCAGCCCTCCCCCACGACGGCGGGGATGCCGCGGCGCCGCGACCACGCGGCGAGCGCCGTCACCCGTGACCCGATCTCGCGCAGCATCTCTTCGCGGTAGAGCCCGTAATGGTTGTAGAGCCACCGGTCCCACAGGTCGGGGTCGACCCAGTCGTAGCCGTAGATCTGCTGGTCGGTGATGACGGTGGCCTCGAACTTCCAGTCGGCGGCCCGGCCGTACTCGGCGAACGAGGGCGCGTCGTCGACCAGCAGCGCCCGCATGACCTCACCGGGGAAGCCGTCGGTGCCTTCGGAACGGATGTCGATGCGTCGCTGCAGCGCATCGAGCACGCCGTACGCGTAGACGTGCAGCTGCGCCACCTGGAATCGGTCGGACAGCCCGGCGAGATCGAGGAAGGGGGCCTTGCCGTAGCTCGCGGTGACGAGGTGGCGGGGATGCGCGGCGCGCACTCGATCGAGGGCGGGGTCTCCGCCGTCGGCGAAGGCGGGGACGATCGAGAAGTCGACCTCGTTGTGGAGCTCGGTGAACGCGATCGTGTCGGCCAGCCCCGCGGACTCGATCTCGTCGAGCATCCGGATCGTCGCCGTCGCCAGGACGTCGTAGCGCTCGGCGAGCGGCACCGCATCGATCGCGCGGAACCAGCGCTCGTCAGCCGCGAACGCCGGCGACTGCTGGTACTCCCAACTTGCGAGGATGACGACGATGCCTCGTTCACGGGCACCGCGCAGCAGATCGAAGAAGCGCGAGCGCAGGTCGAGCCGGTAGCCGCCGGGCACGTCGTACCACCGCGTTCCGTTGCCGAACACCTCGCCGTGCGGCGAGCGCCCGAGCCCCTCGATCTCGAGGTTGCTCGCGAGGTCGTCGAGCCCGAGGCCGCCGAACAGCAGTAGCGGTGCCGCGCAGATGCGGACGGCGTTGTAGCCGCGATCGACCGCCTCATCGAGGGCGGCGCCGAGGTCGGCGTAGGGCTCGCCGTCGCCGGCACGCGTGTACCAGGAGAAGTCCCAGAGCGTGATCGTCAGGCGCGGCGGAAGGTGCGCGGGCACGACCCCCGTCAGCGCGCGGGTGTCGGGGGCTGGGTCGTGTCCGGAGCCGAGATAGCGGGTCATCGGGTCATCCCTTCGTCGCGCCGGCGGTGAGACCGGCTCGCCAGAATCGTTGCAGAGCGGCCATGACCACGATGAGCAGGACGGCCGAGACCGCGGCTCCCGTGACGACGAGCTCGTAGTACAGCGGCGCTCGCTGCGTCTGACCGTTCCAGAGCATGAGCCCGAGGGTGACCGGGAACGTGCGGGCGTCGTTGAGCATGACGAGCGGCAGCAGGTAGTTGTTCCAGATTCCCACGAACTGGAACAGGAACACCGTCACGAGGGCGGGCGCCATCATGCGGGTGGCCATCGTCGCGAAGATGCGCACGTCGCCGGCACCGTCGAGGCGCGCAGCCTCGATCACCTCGTCGGGCACGCCCGCGGTGGCATAGATGCGGCAGAGGTACACACCGAACGGACTGACGATGCTCGGCAGCAGGAACGACCAGTACGTCCCGGTCAGGCCCACCGCATTGAACATGAAGTAGGTCGGCAGCGCGATGACGGTCGCGGGCACGAGGACGCCGCCGAGGATCATCGCGAACACCGCTTCACGCCCGGCGAAGGCGTACTTGGCGAACGCGTACCCCGCGGCCCCGCTGAGGACGGTGGCGATGAGCGCGCCGAGCCCCGAGTAGAACAGGCTGTTGAGCAGCCACTGGGTGTAGATGCCGCGGTCGGTCGCGAAGAGGTTCTGAAGGTTGGTCAGCGGCTGCGGGGCGTCGCTGAACCAGAGCCCGAACGAGCCGAACAGGTCGGCGTTGCTCTTGGTCGCCGCGAACAGCACCCACACCACCGGCAGCGCGAAGTACACCAGGGCGGCGACGAGGACGGCAAGGGTCGGCAGCGACCCCCAGAAGCCGGCACCCGGTCCCCCGGCGCCGCTGCGGCGGGCAGCGCGGCGATCGGATGCCGCGCCGGTGGTGACCGAGCGGGTGGATTCGGTGACGGGTGCGATCACCATGCGCGGTTCCCCTTCCGATTGACCAGCCGCAGGAAGACGAACGAGAACACGAAGGCGATGACGGCGACGATGACGGCCATCGCGGCGGCGAGATTCGGGTTGCTCTGCGTGAACGCCTGGTTGTAGGCGGCGAGGTTCGGTGTGTAGTCGGTGTTGATGGCGGTCGTCAGCGGGCGGAGCACGAGAGGTTCGACGAACAGTTGCAGCGTGCCGATGATCGTGAACACCGTCGTCAGTACGAGCGAAGGCCTCAGCAGCGGCAGCTTGATCTCCCACACGATGCGCCATTCGCCCGCCCCGTCGATGCGCGCGGCCTCGTACAGGTCGGCGGGCACGGCCTGGAGCGCCGCGATGAGGACCAGCATGTTGTAGCCGGCGAACGTCCAGATGCCGATGTTCGCGATGGCGAACATGACGGTGCCCGATTCGAGCGGGGCGGCCGAGATGCCGAGGGCGGAGAGCCCCTGGAGGATCGGACTCGTGCTCGGCACGTAGAGGAAGCTCCACAGCAGCGAGGCGATGACGCCCGGCACGCCGTAGGGCATGAAGAACGCCACGCGGAAGAACTGCGGCCAGCGGGCCCGGGTCGACTCGAGCAGCAGGGCGAGCACCGCCGAGAGCACGACCATCAACGGCACCTGGATGAGTGCGAAGACGGCGATGCGTCCGAGGCTCGAGACGAACGCGGGGTTCGCGAGCGCCCGGACATAGTTGTCGAGGCCGACGAAGAGCGTTTCCGGCGCACCGAGCCCGAGCCCGCTCGCGCGGACCGAGAAGAGGCTCTGCACGATCGCCCAGACGATGGGGGCGACGTAGAAGACGGCGAAGGCGAGGAGGAACGGGCCGAGCAGCAGCAACAGCGGCAGCCGGCTTCGGGTGGTGTGCATGCGATTCCCTTCGGGGCGCGACCGGGAGGGGCGGGTGGCGTCGCTGCCACCCGCCCCGTTCGGATCAGTCGGCGACCGAGATCCCCTTCGCCGTCATCTCGGCCACCATCTGCTCCTGCACCTTGGCGTAGGCCTCGGTGAGGGGCGTGCCCGACTCGACAGCGGCGGCGACCTCGTCGAGGAGGCTCGCGTTGAGCGCGTCGACCAGCGGCGGCCACTGCCAGTCGCGTGCCACCTGCTCATTCGACTCGGCGAAGACATCCCAGATGTCCTGGCCGCCGAAGAACTCGAACACCTCGGGGGCCGACTGGATCGACGGGATCGAGTCGACGTCGGCGATCGCAGGCCAGCCGGCGCCGTTCTCGGTGAGCAGGCTCACGCTGTCGAGGTTGCTGTTGAGCCACAGGGCGAACTCGGCCGCCTGCTCGGGGTGCGCCGAACCCTTCAGCACGACGTTCGCGGACCCGCCCGACCAGCTCGCCGAGCGGGGGTTCGCCTCGTCCCACTGCGGCATGAGTCCGACCGACCACAGGCCCGAGGTCTCGGGGGCGTTGTTGCGGATGATCGCGTCGGCCCACGAGCCGCTCATCCACGACACGATGCGCCCGGCCTGCACGTCGGCGAACCACTCGCTCGACAGGTCGGCCTGCACCTTCACGAGGTCTTCGTCGATGAGGCGCTGCCAGTACTCGGCCATGCGCAAGGTGTCGGGGTTGTCGATCGCGACCTTCCAGGCGTCGCCCTCGACCTGGAACCAGGGTTCGCCCGCCTGTTCGGCGAGGCCCTCCATCCAGGCGGCCTGGTTCGGCGCGAACGCCGCGATGTAGCGGTCGGGCGCCGTCGCCCGCACCGCGACGGCGGCCGCGTAGAAGTCGTCCCACGTCGCGGGGGCCTCGGTGATGCCCGCCTCGGCGAACACGTCCGATCGGTAGTAGAGCCCCATCGGGCCCGCCGCCTGCGGGATGCCGTACACCCGGTCGCTGAACGTCGTCGCGCCGATCTGCCAGTCGGAGAAGACGTCGACGTCGTCGCCGACGTAGTCGGTGATGTCTTCGAGGGCGCCGTTGAGCAGGAAGGTCGGCATCTGGTCGTAGCCGACCTGCGCGACATCCGCGGGGTTGCCGGCCTGGACATCCGAGAGCATCTTGGCGTAGCCGCCTTCGGCGCCCGAGACGATCGTCTGCAGCTCGACCTGGATGTCGTCGTGCTGCTCGTTGAAGAGGTCGACGGCCTGGTCGATACCGGGCACCCAGGTCTGGAATGTGAGGGTGACCGGGCCCTCGTCGGCGGGTGCGGAACAGGCCGCGAGCGGCGCGATGACGGCGACCGTGATCGCGAGCGGAAGAAGGCGACGGCCGCGGAGCCGCCGGGGTGGAGTAGACATCGATGCCCCTTTGCATGTGTGCGACGAGCTGCTCGGGTAGCAGCCGGATTTCACACGCTAGAACCGGCGATGCCACGCCGACATAGCCGAATGAGCGTGCGCCCTGGACGATCCGCTGATCGGTCGTCGCGCTTGCCGACCGCGCCGGGGTGATGCCGAGACGCCTCATAAGCGGCTCTCATACGGTGGACGGAACGGAGGGAGCAGGGATGTCGCACGAAGCGGTCTCGAACGAGGCACGGGCCACCATCGGGCGGGGCGTGGTGCGGGGCACTCACGCGAACGGGATAGACCGCTACCTCGGCATCCCGTACGCGAAACCGCCGGTGGGCGAGCGCCGGTTCCGCGTCGCCGAACCGGTCGACCCGTGGGACGGCGAGCGCGACGCGACGCGGTTCGGTGCGACCGCGCCGCAGACCCCCTACCCCGGCGCCCTCGGCGAACTCCTCACCGTGCCGACGATCGAGGGCGACGACATCCTCACCGTCAACGTGTGGGCGCCCGCGGAGGCGGAGAATGCGCCCGTCGTTCTGTGGCTGCACGGCGGCGCGCTGGAGCGCGGCGCTGCCGCCCAGACGATGTACGACGGCACCACGTTCGCCCGGGACGGCATCGTCTTCGTCTCGGCGAACTACCGGCTCGGCGTCGAAGGCTTCAGCGTGCTCGATGGTGCACCCCTCAACCTCGGACTGCGGGATGCCGCGGCGGCGTTGCGCTGGGTCAGCGACGAGGTCGGCGCCTTCGGGGGCGATCCGGCGCGCATCACGCTCATGGGCGAGTCGGCGGGCGGTGCCCTCGTCGCCGCGCTCGTGAGCGAGCCCTCCTCTCGCGCTCTCGTCGCGGGCGCCATCATCCAGTCGGGACCGCTCGAGGCCGCCGAGCCTGACAGAGCACGCCGCGCGTCTGACGCGGTGGCCCGCGAGCTCGGCATCCCGACCACTCGTGACGCCTTCGCCGCGGCGCCGATCGCCGATCTGCTGAGTGCCCGTTCGCGAGCGTCGGCGGGGTCGAGCCCGCTGCGCGGCGCTCCCGGTTTTGTGCTCGCTCTCGACGAGGAGTCGCTGCCCGAGGCGCCCGAGATCGCGCTGCGGTCAGCGGATGTGCCGGTCCTGATCGGGACCAACACCGACGAGTACCGCCTGTGGCTCACGCCCGAGGCCATCGCCGGGATCGGGCATCTGAAGGCGTGGGTCGCGCGACGAGCTATCGGTGTGCCGGAGCGGGCGGCGCGGGCCGTCGCGCGCGCCTTGCCCGGCGCATCGCCCGGCGAGGTGCTCGGTCAGCTCCTCACCGACCGGATGCTGCGCGCCCCCGCCACGCGGATCGCCCGTGCCCGCACCGCGCCGACGTTCGTCTACGAGTTCAGCTGGCGCAGCCCCATCCGGGGTTTGGATGCCGCGCATGCCCTCGAGATCGGCTTCGCCTTCGATCGGCTCGGCGACCCCGAGGCGCTGCTGTTGGCGGGCCCCGACGCGCCCGCCGACCTCGCGCGCGACATGCACGCGGCGTGGGTCGCTTTCATCCGCGACGGCGACCCCGGGTGGCCGCGCTTCTCGACGTCGTGCATGACGCGCATCTGGGATGCCGCGAGCCGCGATCTCCCGCAGCGCCGAACCGAGGTCATCGACGCGCTCGGCTGAGGCCGGCATACGCGAAAACCCACGCCGCGGCTAGGGCCTCTCGGCAACTCGTCGGCGGTGCGACAGTTTCCTCGGGACCTCTCGCACCGACGAACGGAGCCGTCATGACCGACGCCAACACCTCACCTGCCACGGCCGATGATGACGCCACGCCTGCTGCCGCCGCCGCCGACACGGCCGACCACGCGTCCACGCCCGACCAGCCCGAGCGCCCGAAGGGCGTGACGGGCGCGGCTTCGCGGGTCGTGCACGGCGTCGGGGATGCCGGCAAGGGCGCCATCCACAAGGTTCGGGATGCCGCGAAGGAGGCACTGCCCGACGCCGTACCCGACGTGGCGGACAGAATCGTCGACGCGGCCGCCGGGTTCGCCACCGCCCGGATCGATCAGAACGTCGCGATCGCCGACGGCGCGCTGAGCCTCACCCGTCGCACCGGCAAGGCCGCGCGCATCGCGGCGGTCATCGGTGTCGTCGCCGTCATCGCCGTACTCATCGCCCGCCGCTCGTAGGCGGCGTCACGCGCCGGCGGAGTCGAATCGCGCTCCGCCGCGCTCGCCCCGGATCGAGAGCATGATCGCGAGAGCGATCCATCCGATCAGGGGCAGGACGATCAAGAAGAACCACATGCCGCTGCGGTCGGTATCGTGCAGCCGGCGCCACGTTACCGCCAGCATCGGCAGCAGGGTGACCAGCGAGAACACCAGCACGATAACGTCGGGTAGATCCTGCACGACCCGGGTGTCGATCGGTCGCCAGTCCCCGGTGACGAGGCCGTTGATGATCTGCACGACGATCGGGAACAGCACGACAACGAGCATCGGCCACCAGAACTCGGACCGACTCGCACGCCCGCGGAAGTTCGCGTAGTTCTGGACGAACCGCCGCAATGCGACGAGCGCAGGCGCGCCGACGTAGGGCCGGGTGAGAGGGGGCTCGGTGAGACGGTTCGGTCGGGGTGTCGCTTCACTCGTCATCCCCCGACCCTACGCGGGGCGCCTCACCCGGCGTTCACCGGAACGCGCGACCGATCGACGCGCCGATCTGTGAGATCTGCAGCCAGATCGCGGCGTTGTACAGCGGCCGCATCACTCGACGCAGCAGGGGAAGAGCCCGTCGCTTCGCGGTGCGCTCCCACCCCTGCTGGATCAGCAGCCGGGTGCCGCCGGCAGCGGGTTCCAGCACGATCCGCATGCGGCGCCGGTTCGACTTCGGCGAATCGGGCCAGGTCGTCACCCACTCGATCGCGCTCGTCGGCTCGCTCTCGACGAGCTCGATGCGGGCACGGCGACGCTCGGGATTCACCCGCTGCGGCTTGCCGTTCGGCGCGGTCTCGAGCGCGTAGGCGGTCCAGCTCGCCCCCGGCTCGATCTCGTCGGGCAGATCATCGACCCGGCCGAAACCGGGATCCCACTCCGGCATCCGTGCGGGATCGCTCAGGAGCGCCCAGACCTCCGCGACCGGGGCGGAGACATGGGCTTCGCCGGCGCCCGAGATCGACGCGCCGTCATCCATGGCCCGGCTCGGTACGGCGGGGTACCGCTCCGCCTGATCGAGAACCTCATGCACCTGCTGGGGAGTCGTCTCGAGGCGCTCGAGAATCGCTGCGATCAGCCCGCTGCCCTCGGCGAGCAGTTCGCGCAGCACCGCAGCGGCGTCGCCGCGCTTTCCGCCCTTGGCCGCGCGCCGCAGCACCTCGAGGGCGCGGTCGTTCCACTCGAAGTCACCGCGCTCGTGGTAGGTGATGCGACCGGGGCCGGGGGCCGCCGCTTGCACCCCGAGCGAGGCGAGTTGATCGGCGTGCTGCTGCTCGACCGCCGCACGTGTGCGTTCGAGGTCGACGCTCAGGGCGCGCAAAACCTGCCCGGCGACCTGCTCGTTGATCGTCAGCGCCAGCAGCAGGTGGTCGATGTCGCCGCTCTGCTCGCCGAGCCGGGAGGCTTCCTCCGCACCGGCGAGTGACAGTTCGTACATCGTCGCGGTCGCGACCGTCAGCTTGCTCATCGGGTTCTCCTCGGGATGTCGATGGTCGGGTCGATCCGTTTGGCGTACTTCTTGTGCACGGCCTGACGCGAGACGCCGAGCGCATCGGCGATCTCCTGCCAGCTCATGCCCGCGCGCAGGCCGGCCTCGACCTGCGCGAGCTCGAGGCGTTCCGTGAGGGAACGCAGCGACGCGATGGCACGCAGCCCCGCGCGCGGATCACGCGTGTCTGCGGCGACGCCGGCGATTCGAGTGGATTCCATGTAAGCAACCTAGGTTGCTCGGAGCGCGCTTGTCAACCTTAGTTGCTCACGAGCTGCGGGGCGCCTTGTGCCATCAACCTGATACATTTTGTTCCACCATCGGGGTACAAACGAAAGGCGTCACGCATGCTCATCCTTTCTCTCGCGACCTTCGGGCCCCTCGAACTCACCGGCGCCATCGCGACATGGCCGCCAGTGTCATTCGTGCTCGGACTCGTCGCCGCGGCGACCGTCGTCGCGATCCGCGCGAACACGAGCGGTGGCGCCGAGCGCGGAGCCGGGCTCATCGGAGAGCGCGGATCCGCGCTTCGGCGCCGGTACGCCGGGGAGCATGTCGCCCTGGCCGTCGCGGGCGTCGCCGTGGCTCTGGGCTTCTTCCTCGAGTTCTTCTTCCGCGGCTACGTCTGGGACGGCTCCGGGGCGTCGTGGTGGCGTGTAGCGGCGCCGCTCGCCGTCGCACTGACCGGCATCATCGCCGCGCTCGCCATCGTTCGCACGCGCGGATCGGGCGCGCCCGAGCGTCCCGTATCGCCGCCGGTGCGGAGGTCGTGGGTCTCGTTCAGCTCGCCCATGACCCTCGTCGCTCTGACGATCACAGCGCTCGGGCTCGTCGCGACGACCGTCGCGGCCTGCCTCGCCTCGTCGCCGAACGATGACGGCGATTGGCTATGGCTCGTCATCCCGATCCCGAATGCAGCGGATGTCGATCCCCTCCGCGTCGTGTTCTATGGCTGGGCCTACGGCGTTCCCGCCCTCGTCGGCCTGACGCTGCTGGTGATCGTCGTCTGGCGGGCCCTCGACCGCAACGCCGCGCGGTCGTTCCTCCGGCCCGAGACCGTCGCACTCGAGCGCGCAGCCCGCCGCCGCACCGCCGGCGGCATCGTGTGGCTGGCGACGGGCGCGTGCCTGCTCGCGTTGGGGGCAGCGTGGCGTCTCATCGGCAACGCGGCCTCGACGACGACCCTGATGATCGACGGCCCGGGCACCACCACCTCGTACGACGTCGCATGGCGATACGCGGAGCTTGCATCTCTCGCCGGCGCGGCCGCGCCGATCGTCGAGATCGTGGCCGTCGGCATGCTCCTCGTCGTCGGCGGTTCGCTCGTCCCGCGCGCCGATCGCGACTCGGTCGCCGCCGCGATCGCCCCCGCGCCCGGAGCGCCGGGGACGGATGTCGGGTACGCCCGATGACCATCACCCGGCCGCTTTCCAGCGCCGACGAGAGCACGCCGTCGCGCGAGATCTATCTCCAGCTGCGTGGGCTCATCGTGTCGGGCATGCTTGCCGCGAATGAGCGCCTGCCCACCGTCCGTCAGACCGCCGCCGACCTCGGCGTCGCGCCCGGCACCGTCGCGAAGGCCTACAAGCTGCTCGAGCAGGAGGGGCTCGTGATCACCCGCACCGCCGCCGGAACCCGCGTCGCCGAATCGGCGGCGGTGCTCCCCCACGCCGTGCTCAAGCGCATCCGCGAGCTGACCGACGAGGCGCTGCGCACCGGAGCGGGGCTCGACGATGTCATCAGCGTGCTGCGTGCGCAGTGGAGCGCTCAGACCGAGCAGCCGCCGGCCGATTGAGGCAGGGGTCGGGCTACAGCCCACCCCGGATGACGACGACGCTGTCACTGATCTGTTCACGGCCCGGGCGGTTCTCGGCATCCGGCAGGTAGCGGAAGTCGCCGACCTCGACGGCGGGCCCTCCCGTGATGATCGTCCCGAGTCCGCCGCCGGAGGAGCATGCGGTGCTCTCGAAGTTGCCATCGCGGAGCTGAATGAGGCAGATCTCGTCGTCCTGGCTCTTCGCGAGGAACAGCTCGACGCCGTCCACCTCGCCGACGAAGCGCGTCGTGTCAGACGCGATGCCGTCGGCTGCCCGCGCGTCAGCGACGACGTCGCGGTCGGTCTGCTCGGTCGCAAACTCGGGCAGATCGCCTGCCGAGCAGCCGGCGAGCAACAGGATTGGTGCGGCCAGGAGCAGTGATTTCATCGGCGATCGCATGCCTGCACCCTATCGACCGGATTGTCGGGGAGTCGGGCTCCACTGACGCGGCCACCCCCGATGACCTGGCTTCACGCACTCATCGCGGGGTCTGTTCACGATCAGCGAGTTCGAAAAGACGCCCGGGTTCGACCTGGAGTGCATCGCAGATCGCGGTGAGCGTCGTGAATCGGATCGCTTTACCGCGATTGTTTTTCAGGGCCGACAGGTTCGCGATCGTGATGCCAGTCCTTCGAGCCAGCTCGGTCAGTGTGACGCCACGCTCCTGCAGCACGTCATCCAGCAGAATGCGCACCCGATGAGGCGCCCCGGGCGAATGGTCAGATGACACCGTCCGCCTCTTCCGCATATCGCGCTCCCGCGTCGAGTGCCACGCGTATGGCGATCGCTACGAGGCCGGCGATAACGAGTGGCAGCGGCCACTGTGGCAGTCCGATCACGAGGTCCGAGTATCGAGCTCCCAGAATTTCCGCCCTAGTGTCACTGTCGACCGGCCCTGCATTCGCCACCAGGTAGACATTCGATGCTGAACTCATCAGCCCAGCCGCGATTCCCCCCCACAAGAAAGTGAGAGACATCATGCGAAAGACACCCAGGTTTCGCTGCTCGAACGAACGACCAGCAGCGACCTGGCGGAGGACCGCCAAGAGCATCGCGGTGCCCGCGACGATCGTGGCTGCCTCGATCAACAGCGGCAGTGACGCGAACGCACGAAGGACGGGATCCGCATCCCGGAGATCACCCTGCTGTCCGGGCGCGAGGATTGCGACCTCAACACCGGGCAGCACCGTGAGCGGTAGGCCACCATCGGCCCCCTGCCCGACGATGAGTGCGTGCCCCGCGACGATCACTGCCGCCTCGATAAGGAGCTTCAGCGACGCCAGCGCCGCCACAACCGCGATGGCAAATCTGATCCACATGACATCCCTGCGGGAAGGAGCTCCGACGACTGCAACCTGCTGATACTTCTTCACCATGAGCCCCCTTGTTGCCGTTAATCGATGTTATCGAAAAACGGCAACAAGGTCCAGGGTGACCTATCCGAAGAGCGCGGTGCGGCCAAGGCACGAGATGCGTATCGGCGGTATCGCATCCTCGGCAACCGAGCACCGCATACTCGAACTGATAATTGACTCATTCGGTTGACGCGGCGTCGAATTATCCCCAGACCCGCTCGGGCCAGCGCGGTACTTCGGGCGCGCCGAAGATTCGACATGCTGGCCGCACGTCGATGAGGTCCACTGCCCCCTCGTCACTCCGGTCTGAGGGCCGGGCATCCGACGAGCCTCATAGTCTGCCCATATATCGCTCTGAGGTTCTCGCGCCGGCCGAAGCCATGCCTTGTCTCGCGGCCTATCTGTGCCGCTTTTCGCGATCGCCTTTGGCTCCCGGGCGGACGCAGTACTCTCAGGCCTCGGTGACGCGGCCGCCCTCGACCTGCCAGCGACGGTTGGTGCTCACGGCATCCAGCATCCGCCGGTCGTGGGTGACGAGCAGGAGCGTGCCGTCGTACGACTCGATCGCCTGTTCGAGCTGTTCGATCGCGGGCAGGTCGAGGTGGTTGGTCGGCTCGTCGAGCACCAGGACGTTCACGCCGCGCGCCTGCAGCAGCGCCAGACCGGCGCGCGTGCGCTCCCCCGGCGACAGCTCGTCGACCGGGCGCAGCACGTGGTCGGCCTTGAGACCGAACTTCGCGAGCAGCGTGCGGACCTCGCCGGATGCCATCTCGGGCAAGAGCGCTTCGAAGGCGTCGGCCAGCGGTCGCGAGCCCACGAGCAACGAGCGGGCCTGGTCGATCTCGCCGATGCTCACGCTCGACCCGAGGCCGGCCGATCCCTCGTCGGGAGCCTGGCGACCGAGGATCGTGCGCAGCAGCGTCGACTTGCCGGCACCGTTCGGCCCGGTGATGCCGATTCGGTCGCCCGCGTTCACCTGCAACGACACCGGCCCGAGCGTGAACGGGCCCTGCCGGACGACGGCGCCGTTGAGCGTCGAGACGACGGAGCTCGACCGCGGCGCGGCGCCGATCGTGAACTCGAGCTGCCACTCCTTACGGGGCTCGTCGACCTCTTTGAGCCGCGCGATGCGACTCTCCATCTGGCGCACCTTCTGCGCCTGCTTCTCGCTCGACTCGGTCGCGGCCTTGCGCCGGATCTTGTCGTTGTCGGGGTTCTTCTTCATCGCGTTGCGGACGCCCTGACTCGACCACTCGCGCTGCACGCGGGCACGCGCGACGAGGTCGGCCTTCCTGCCCGCGAACTCGTCGTACTTCTCGCGCGCGTGACGCCGCACGGTCGCCCGCTCTTCGAGGTAGGCGTCGTAGCCGCCGCCGTAGATGCGGTGGGAGTTCTGCGCGAGGTCGAGTTCGAGCACGCGCGTGACGCTTCGTGCGAGGAACTCGCGGTCGTGGCTGACCAGCACGGCTCCCCCGCGCAGGCCGCGCACGAACGCTTCGAGGCGCTCGAGCCCGTCGAGGTCGAGGTCGTTCGTCGGTTCGTCGAGCAGCACGATGTCGAAGCGCGAGAGCAGCAGGGCCGCGAGTCCGACGCGTGCCGCCTGACCGCCCGAGAGAGATGTCATATGGATGCCGTCGGCGTCGAGCTCGAGCCCGAGGTCGGCGAGCACGATCGGCAGGCGCTCGTCGAGGTCGGCCGCACCGCTCGCGAGCCAGCGCTCCAGAGCGGTGGCGTACCGGTCGTCGGCGCCGGGGATCGAGGGATCGCCGAGGTCGGATGCCGCGGCATCCATCTCCGCCGTCGCCTCCGCGCATCCGGTACGCCGGGCGATGTACGCGGCGACGGTCTCGCCCTCGACGCGCTCGTGCTCCTGCGGCAGCCAGCCGACGAACGCGTCGGCGGGAGCGAGGCTGACGGTGCCCGACTGGGGCGTGTCGCGTCCGGCGAGGATGCGGAGGAGCGTCGACTTGCCGGCGCCGTTGGCCCCGACGACCCCGACGACGTCACCCGGGCTGACGGTGAGATCGACGCCGTCGAAGAGTGTGCGGTGGCCGTATCCGCCGGCGAGGCCCTGAGCGACGAGAGTTGCGGTCACCGGACGATTCTCCCATCTAGGCCGGCGACCTTAGGAGCGGGCTCTCATCTCACGGTCGCCGCTCTTCGCGGCTGATCGACCTGAGCACGAGGCCCTGGGAGACGGCCAGGAGGACCATCGCCACGACGGTGAACCACAGCCCCGGCGCCAAGACACCCGCGATGAGGAGAAGCGCAACGATCACGCCGTAGATGACACCGAACCAGAGTCCGACCCACGCCCACTTACGCCTGCTCTCGGTGCTTCTCATCCGGACACCCTTCCAGGCCGGTGAGGATCTGTCGAGCACCCGGTGTCGCTTCGCGACGGGTGGGCGTCTGGCTCTCGCCGAGCGCAGCGTCGCGTTCTGTGCGCCAGGTGACGAGGTACGGGTAGGCGGTGTTCACGTCGTGGGCGTGGCGAGCGGCACGGACCGCGGGCGCGAGCAGAGCCGCGTCGCTGCGCTGGTACGAGTGACCGAAGGGCAGGGGGAAGCGCGACCGGAAATGGTCCATCCACAGCAGCACGAGGTCGCCGTCGTGGGTGAGAACCCCGTTCGAGAACGATCCGCGCTCATGGCGGACGATGTCCCAGCCGCCGCCCTCGCGGGGAACCGCGGAGAAGTCGGGATCACCCATCCACCGCCACGCGTCTCGGTGGCGGACGGGCGCGCCGCTACGGCCGGCGAGTGCTTCGGCGAGGGCGTCGGGAGTCCAGGGCGCGGGGAAGAACGATGAGAGGCTCGCGGTCAGCGCGAGGGGGCTGAGAGGTCCGGCATCCGCGCTCCGACGCTCGGCGGCGAGAGCTTCGTTGAGAATGACCGTGTTCGTCGCGGGCGCTCCCGGATCGAGCATCGCGAGATACAGCTGCAGCATGTCGAGGTACCGCCGGTGGTCGGCGGCCGTCGCGAACGGCGGAAGCGGGATGCCGGCGACCGCCGCACGCCCCGCGGGAACGTCGGCGTCGAGGAACTGTTCCATGTCGACAGTTTGGCGCAGGTGGGCGTGAGGGCTGGCGAGGTGGGGCTCAGGTGCGCCCGTCCGAAAGACGGATACGAGTCGATAGCATCGGGGTCAATCGTGGAGGGCTCGTGAAGAAGCGCTGGACCATATGGTCGGTATCCGTACTGGCTCTGCTGACCCTGATCGTGGTTCTGGGAAACGTGCTCCCTCCTGACTCCCCCGTCGTGACTTTCGTCACCTTCGCGACCATCGCCTTTTCGAGCGGTGGGCTGTACTGGCTCCATCGGAAACGGCGCGAAAAGGACCGCCGCCGAAACTGATGTCCGCGCCCAGTGAGTTCCGCAGCCCCGGTTTCGTCGCTGGAACCGTCGCGGTCGTTGCCGTCATTGCTGGCGCTACGGGCGGACGCGAGCCCCGCGGCCGTCGAAGACGACGACGTCGTCGCGCTGCAGCTGACGTCCGCGGCGTCGGTCGACCTCTCCGTTGACCGTGACGAAGCCATCGATGATGACCTCCTTCACATCGCCGCCCGAGTCGAGCAGGCCAGCGAACTTCATGAACTGGCCGAGGCGGATGCCGTCGCTCCCGATCGAGACGTCGATGATCCGGAGAGTTTCAGCCATGCCGAAATGCTAACCGGAGGCGGGAATGCGCCGGCGAGCACTGCGCAGCGGTCCAAGCTGCCTGCCGCCACGGCTGACGTGCGATCGCTCGGGTTGGCGGCGATCCTGCCGGGGCGTTTTGGGGCCGCTCCGTGCAAGACCGCCGCCGGTACGGGGTCTGCTGGATCTGCACACCGTACGTGAAAACCCGTGCGCCCGATACCCTCTTTTCGCTGGACGCCAGTTGCCGAGAACAAGCAGCTGAGACCGTCTGTTTCGCGTGCACTCGTTTCAACACGGGGTTGTGGTCGCAGGCGGCGACGAGTACGGTCATCCCAGGTTGCCCCAGACCCCGGCCGACCCCGTCGACACTGAACGAGCGGACGCACGGGACTGGAGCGATTTTGGGGATCGAAGAGCACCGTTCCCCGCAGCGTGTCGACAGTGTTGGCCGGGGCGGGGCAACTGGGAGGCCGGCTCAGAGACGCTTACACAGGGTCGGCCGAGAAGAGCAACCCATTCGATCGTTCTGTGATCCGGTCGCTGAGATGCATGAGGGCCTTGCGGGGCGATGAGCGTTCCGGCTGTTATGTTGAGCACACGACACCAGGACCTAGCGCCTAGTTTTGCGACAAGGACGGTAGGAGGGATCCATGGGCACGTCCCTCCCGGGCGACGACCGACATGCGTTCGCTGAGGCCCTCACGCGCTTGGTCACCGCCGACACGGCCGACAACCTGTGCGATCCGTTCGTCACAGCGACGGGAGTGACCGGCGCTGCGATCTCTACCCTGGGAAAACCGCTCGGAAGCCAGACAGTGTGCGCGAGCAGCAGCATCGCTGCTCGCATCGACGAGATTCAAATCGACCTGGGAGAAGGGCCGTGCTGGGACGCGGTGCGGACACGCCGACCGATCCTCGAGAACGATCTGCAACGCAGCTCCAGCGGTTGGCCGGCGACGATGACTTCCTTACGAGCGCTTCACATCGGCTCGTTATACGCGTTTCCACTGTTCGTCGGTCAGCTGAATGTCGGGGCCGTCGACCTGTACAACGAGGAACCGGGCCGACTGCCGTCGCAAACCGTCCAAGACGTGAAGGTACTCGCCGAGGTCGCGTCACGACACCTGTTGAGGCGGGCACTCGAGAACCTCGACCGTGTCGAGGACGGCATCCTCGACGGCCCCCATTCCCGACGTGAAGTGCATCAAGCAACCGGTATGGTCGCTGCGCAGCTATCGATCGGGGTTGATGACGCGCTCCTCGTTCTTCGGGGTCGTGCGTTTTCCAGCGGCCGCACCTTGAGCGAGGTATCGTCCGACGTCGTCGAGCGACGGCTCACCTTCGACGCCTGACGTCCGCGTCCTAGACTGAACTATGAGCACTCGCGAAGATCAGCTCTTGCAGACGGTGGGAACGCTGGCTGACTCCCTCGTCGACGATTTCGATATCGTCGACCTCCTCCAATTGCTGGTAGACGAATGCACGAGGATCTTCGACGCCGCCGCCGCCGGGATTCTCCTGCTCAGCCCTGCCGGCGACCTCGAGGTCATCGTCTCCACGAGCGAGCGCAGCGAACTCGTCGGGCTCATGCAGGTCGAGGCCGGTGAGGGGCCCTGCGTCGAAGCGGTGGCCACAGGGCAAGTTGTCTCGGTAGAGGATCTCCGTGAGGTCGGCGGCCGTTGGCCGAAGTTCGCCGACGATGCTCGCAGATCGGGGTTCGCCTCTCTGCACGCCATCCCGATGCGATTGCGCAACTCGATCCTCGGCTCGTTGAATCTGTTCCGGGACCGCCCCGGCGTCCTGAACGAGCCTGACGCCGCTGCCGCGCGAACCCTCACCGATATCGCGACCATCAGCATCCTGCAACAGCGCATCGTCGAAGAGTCGCTCACCACGCAGAGCAAGCTGCAACATGCGCTGGATAGCCGCGTCGTCATCGAGCAGGCCAAGGGATACATCGCGCAGAGTCATGGCCTCGACATGGACGGCGCTTTCCGCCTCATCCGCGCCCACGCCAGATCGACGCAAACTCGCCTCAGCGTCGTCGCTGAAGCGATTATCAGCGGCAGCCTCCGCTTGTAGACCGCCCCACGACTCGGCCGCGGAGGCGAGCAGTGCCGCGTCGCTGCGCGCGCAGGCCCGGCCAGAGGGCAGCGCATGCCGCGACCGGACGTGGTCCATCACAAAAGGACGAGGTCGCCGTCGTGAGCGAGAACCCCGTTCGAGAACGATCCGCGCTCGTGGCGGACGGCGTCCCAGCCGCTGCCCGTGCGTGGCATCGAACCCGACCGTTACCGGGACGCTCCAGCCATGAGAGCGACTCGTGAGGGCGGTGTTGAGAGCCTCGGCGCTACGGACGAACCCGAGCCCCGCGTCCATCGAAGACGACAACGTCGTCGTGCTGCAGCTGACGTCCGCGGCGTCGGTCGACCTCGCCGTTGACCGTGACGAAGCCATCGATGATGGCCTCCTTCACGTCACCGCCCGAGTCGAGCAGGCCAGCGAACTTCATGAACTGACCGAGGCGGATGCCGTCGCTCCCGATCGAGACGTCGATGATCCGGAGAGTTTCAGCCATGCCGAAATGCTAGCCGAGCGCTACGGCCGCAGGATCAGGATGTCGCCGGGCTGAATCTCCGGCGCGGGCATGAACTTGCCGTTGTAGGCCAGCACAGTGATGTAGTCGATGCACAGGCGATCCCCGATGCCGTATGCCGTGTCGCCGGACGCCACCGTGTACGTCGAGATCTCGCCCTCATCGTTCAGCCCGACCTCGCCAGATGCGTAGGTGGTCGGACCGAGGTCGGTGATCGTGCCACCCAGCCGCGCCGTGGGATTCCACGCATCGTAGGGATTGATCATCGCCCACGTCGGGCAGTCGCCCGGCCCCTTGGCACGGATACTGACTCCGCCGTCGATGTCCTGGTACCCGGCCACGCCGCCCTGGCCGTCCAGCGGTGTGCTGATCTCTGCCACGGCACCCGACGGTGGACTCTCCGACGACGACGGCGGGGCTGTCGGCCCACCGTTCGCCGCAGTTTGCGTGGTCACCGAACCGGCGAGCGATGAAATGACCGGCATAGCCAACGCGAAAAGACCGACGACCGCTAAACCGGCGGCGCCCAGCAGAATCCCTTCGCGCTTGTTCATTGTTGAGGAGGCTATCGAACACTTCGCCTTCTCGCACCAACCCGAAAACGGCCTTCCGGTCTTTGATGCCAACAGGGAAAACGTCAGCCGATGACCTTCCCGCGCCGAAGCGCGCTAACCGTCAGCACGACTCCCGTAACCGCCTGGACTCCCCCGATAGCAAGCCACGAGCTGACGGCATCCACTTCCGGCATCGCCGCCACGGCGATGTAGTTGCCGACGTGGAAGCCACCGTGCACGCCGACGGCAGCCCACAGCGACCCGGTCCACAGGAGGAGTCCGACGGCGAGCAGGGAGAAGCCGAGCGGAAGTGCGAGGTACAGCACGTGCTCCGCGATCGATTGCTGACCGCCTTGCGAGACCAGGTGGATGGCTGTGAAGACGAGCGTGGTGACGGTGATCGCCAAGACGGGGCGGTCACGCAGCCGCCAGAGCAGCCATCCGCGGAACAGCAGTTCCTCCGGCAGCGACTGCTGAATGAAGGCGAGCCCGAGGTAGTAGATGGTCAGCAGCGCACTGACGAGGACGACATCCTGTTCCCCGCCGGGAAGTTCGTCGGCTCGGACGGGGCCGACCGCCGGGAGCACTGCATAAACGATGACCACGGTGAGGGCGGAGACCCCGATGCCAAGAGCCAGCCACAGACCGGAGCCGCGTCGCCAGTTCCAGCCTGCGGCTCGCAGGGGTGCGCGCTCGACCGTGGTCATCCAGAGTCGCAGCACGAGTAGGACGAACCCGAGGACTGATAGCTGGACGACCGCGGCCAGCGCGAACCCCCACGGGGAAGAACCGCCGAAGATCTCGGCCGCCCCCGGAATGAGAACCACGATGGCGGGAATCACCCCCGCGACGAGATTGCCCGCCATGAGGATCGCGACCGCGACGACTGCTCTCACCACGATGCCGAGCGGGCTGAGACCGAGTCGGGGAGGCTGCGGTGACTGAGCGGGGTCGCCCGAAGTAGTGGCGCTGGATGCCGATGAGGAGCTCATGTCGCAAAGCTAAGAGCGGACCTCGGGCTGAGCATCGCCCTCGGGTCAGCGGTGCAGATTCCGGCGGTCACTGCTCGGCGGGCAAAAGTCGTGACTCGGGTCACCGCCATGACATGGTCCGCCTGCCTACGCTGAAGCCATGGCGCGCATTCCGACTCTCCGTACCGGTCTGCTCGACATCGCCATGAGCCTGGGGCTGGCCGGTCCGGTTCTGATGGTGCTCTACTCCTACGACATCCGCCCCCTCTGGCTCACCGCGACGGTCACGGTTCTGACGGCTATCGCCATTGCCCTCTGGATGCTGTGGCGTAGATCGGGCCAGCGTTCGCGTGTTGCGGCCGCTCTGTTCGCAGTCATCGCCGTCGTCGTGATGTCGTTCGGCAACGGCGCCCTCTACTACGGCATCATCTGGGCGGCTCTGCTGATGCTGGGCGTCACGTTCTCCGCGACGAGAGTGCTGTGGGGTTATGCGACCGCGCTCGTGATCATCGTCCTGACCCTGCATCTCACCAGCGGCAGCCCGGCAGAGTTCATGCTCGCGGAGGCCATTGGCACGGCAGTGCTGGCGGGGATCGCTGCGGCGGTCGCGGTCGTGCTGCGAGACAGTCTGCGTGTGAACGATGATCTGCAGGATGCCCTCGCGCAACTCGACGCGGCGCATGCCGAGTTGCAGCGACGGTACGCCGCCGATCGTGATCTGGTCCTCGCGCAGGAACGGGAGCGTACGGCTCGCGAACTGCACGACGACCTCGGCCATCGCCTCACTGCGGTCGGGCTCTCGCTGGACTACGCGAGCCGCGTCGCCGATCCGGCTGCAGCTCGCGATGAGGTCGTCCACGCCCGAGCGGTCGTCGGCGAGAGCCTGGAAGCGATGCGGCGGCTCGTCCGCGCGATGCACCCGATCGAGCTCGGAGAGCTCGGCGACATCGAAGCGTTCGGCACGCTGGCCGAGAGCTTCCGCGGCACGGGGCTGACCGTCACGGTCGAGATCGACGGCGAGCGATCTCTGCCTCGGCAGCACGCGCTGCTTCTCCTCCGCTTCGTTCAGGAAGGTCTGACGAACGTCATCCGACATGCGGATGCCGCGACGGCCAGCCTGCGCATTGAGGTCGGCCCCTCGTCGATCCAGGCGACGCTCGACGACGACGGCACTGCGTCCCAGGGTGGGACACCGCCGGCAGAAGGCTTCGGCCTGCGCTCGCTGCGTGCTCGGGCCGAGGAGCTGGGTGGCTCGCTGGCGGTTGAGGGAGGAGCGTCGGGTTTCCGCCTCTCGATGCTGCTGCCCGTCCGGGCGGCCGGCGAGACTGCGGGAGTCCCGGAAGATGCGAGCGTGCCGGCGGGAATCGCGTGAACGCCATCCGCGTGCTCGTCGTCGACGATCAAGAGCTGCTCCGTCGCGGCCTGCGAATGATCCTCGAGACCGACAGCGGCGTCGAGGTGGTCGGCGAAGCGGAGGACGGTTCGCGGGCGCTTGCGCTCATCCCGAGCCTTCGCCCCGACATCGTCCTCGCAGATGCGCGCATGCCGGTCCTCGATGGATTAGGGCTCGTCCGAGAGTGCGCGGTGCATCATCCGGGTCTGCCGGTGCTCGCCCTCACGACGTTCGACGACGCGGAACTCGTTCGATCGCTGCTCGAAGCGGGAGTCGCGGGCTTCCTTCTGAAGGATGTCTCAGCCGACCGCCTGCTCGACTCGATCAGGCAGGTCGTGGATGGCGGCTTGGTCATCGACCCGCGTGTCGCTCGCGTCGCGCTCAACCGTGAGAGCGGTGCCGCTCCCCCGCTCTCCCCCGAGCTGACGCCTACGGAACAGGCCGTAGCTGCCCTGCTCGCGCTCGGGCTGCAGAACGCGGACATCGCGGCGCGTTTGCACTTCGCCCACGGCACCGTGAAGAACGCGGTCTCGGCGCTGCTGAGGAAGTTTGGGCACACGGACCGCACGTCGCTGGCGTTGGAGTTAGCGCGCGGGAGGTGAGCCGAACCGGGACTCCGCTAGAGAACCGTTCACGTGCACTCACACTCGGATCAGGCTCAGCCTCCTCGCGGGCCGCCATCGACGACTGATCTCATGTAATCGCGGAGACCGGGGTCGCATACGTACACGTACGTCCCTAAGATCCCGCGCGTCAGCAGGACACCGTAGATGTTCTGGACCAACGCAAGGAGATCTGCATCAGTCGTAGGCCGACCGAGCTGACCGAGGTTCTCCTTGCCCTTCCTATCGCGGTACGAATCGCGATCCACAGCGACTCGTCCGTCATAGCGCAAGTCGTTGCCGATGATCACGCCGGTGTAGTTGAGGTCGTATCCCTGAACCGTATGGATGGATCCCACCTCGTCCAGCGACCCGGGAGAGTTGATCCAGTCCTTGTCAGTGCGATTCCACGTGAACGGGATACCTTCCAGCTCGAAGTCGGATCCGGGTTTGTTCCCTCGTGTCCTCCAATCCCAGGCGTAACCGGCCACGAGACGGGCGAGCCCAACCTCGCGGTCGCGCTTGCGGATCGCAGCTTGCATGGCCGCGACGCTGTCGAAGAACCTCAGATCGTATTCGCCGAAGTCAGGGCGGTCTCCCGCCCGCGCCTCGCCCCGCAGCAGCTGACGAGTGAATCCGACATAGTCGGCGTCCGCCCTCACGCGCATCTGTCTCGCTAGGGGGAACCACCGCTTGTTTCGCTGCGCGTCCCTGATCTCGGTGTCAAGCACGTCACTCGGGAGGTCTGCTGGCCGTACGCCCTGCCGCTCGTCGATGAGCAAGATCTGGTGACGGCTCTGCGCACGGATCCAGTCGAGCTGAGTCTTGGTCGTGTCGTCCCATCCGAAGAGCCGTGCGTTGATCTCAGCGAAGTCCCGGTTTCGGATGCCCGAGGACTGATTCGCGCGGCGATTGAGCCGGTGCGTTTCGTCCACGATCAGCAGGTCGAACGGCACCGTCGATTTGCCCACATCGAAGGGGTTGAGAACAAGGTCTTCGCTGACCTTGGGGGTCTTCCGAAAGACCTTCTTGATCGAGTCGCGAAGCGACTGCTGCGGGACGACGAGCCCGATACGGACGCCCTTCAGCAACTCCCGGTTCTCGGGGACGAAGAACTCCGCGAACAGAGAGTCTTGTTCGACCTCGTCGGCGTCGTCATAGTCGCGGATGTCACCCAACAGCTTCATGAGGAAGATCGCGACGATGGTCTTGCCGGTGCCTGGGTGCCCCTGGATGACGCTGGTCGATCGAGTGCCCGCCGCCAAATCCTGGAGAAGCGCCTCGACGATCTGCTCGACGGCAACAGCTTGCTCGTGCGTGAGGACCTTGAACGGCGAGAGCTTGAACAAATCGGTGTTCTCGATCTCGGGGATGCTCCGCTGGAATACTCCCTCGGCGCGCAGCTGCTCGAAGACCTCACGGAAGCTCTCCCGGTACCGTTCCCGCTCGTAGTAGCGCGCATCGATGATGCCCTCGTTACCGTTGAGCACGGTGAAGTGCCCGTCACCTGCAAGCCAACGGATGAGGTGCGACTCGAGATCGAGGCAAGCTGACTTGTTGAATGCTTCGTCGATCACCACCCGTGACCGGCGCAACGCTGCCTTGGCCGGATTCCGGAGGTGCTGCTCCATCCGCGAGGCGGCGTTGATGGTCTCGCCGACATAGACGAGTGGAGGGCCCGGGGCGCCGGCACTGTCAAGGACATACACGACCGGCCAATTTGTCCGCCGCTCATCTTCAGATGCCCATGCCCGGACGTCCGACACGGTGAGGTCGAGCTCCTCAATCTCAGAGGGCGTCATACTTGGCGCTGCGTCCCCTTGACTTGTCCACGGGGTACTTCGTGCGAGTCTCAGCCAGCTTGTCGAGAACGATCTGGTCGAGGTCGAGACCAAGCCGCTCCGCGAGAAGCGTGCAGTAGGTTACGACATCAGCCAGCTCTTCTCGGACCCGAGTCTCGTCAGCATCGTCGCTCCATTGGAAGCACTCGAGCAGCTCCGCAGCTTCTATGGAGATGCTCTTGGCGAGATTGCTCGGCGTGTGGAACTGACCCCAGTCACGCTCTTCGACAAACTGCGACAACGCTTCTTTCACCGGCTCACTCGTCACGGTGTGACCGTACCGCAGACTGCCCCTGCTCGCGGATGTGACGGTCTCGCGTAGGCCAGCCGGCGAAAACGGTGCCCCTGGAGGGATTCGAACCCCCGACCCGCTCCTTAGGACGGAGTGGCTCTTCCACTGAGCTACAGAGGCAAGGCACCCCAAGTCTAGACGGCCGCGGGCCGCGGCATCCCGTCCCTCCTCAACCCCAGCGCGCCCCAGCCCTATGCTGACCAACGTGACCCGAGACGCCCCAGCCACCGCGCCAGCGCGCCGGCCGCTGCGAACGGCGCTCGGGATAATCGCTGCGTTCGTCCTCTTCGTCGCCACGATGGCCGCTTGGATCGGCGGACTCATCGCGTTCAATGCGCTCGGCATCCCGATGACGGGCGTCGAGTGGCTCGGCTGGGTGATCGCGGGACTCATCGCGGCAGCGGTGTGGCCCCTCGCGGGACGGCGAGCGCACCGCGAGTTCTGGGCTCGCCAGCACCACGGCGCAACGCCGCCGAGAGCCCCCGCGACAACACCGGATCGCGTCCTGCGCATCCTTGTCATGATCATCGGCGCCGCGGGTCTCGTCGCGCTGTGCGGGCCGCGCAACATCACTCTCGCGCTGGCCGAGGCGTGGCAGATCATCGCTCCCGGCGGACGCTCATCGAGCGCGCTCCTGCAACTGATCGGTCTGTTGCTGTGCTTCGCGCTGATGGTTCCGCCGATGCTCATCACCCAGCGGAGCCTCCGCCGCACCCCGCGCGACCACCCGGATCGCCTCGGTCTCGAGCTCCGGCAGAACTGGTACGTGTCGGCGGCGACCGCGTGGGTCTGCTGCCTGCTCCTCGGGCTGATCGTGAGCTTCGTTCTCGTCAAAACCCTTTGACGCGGTAGTCGCCCGCCGACCTTCAGAATTCCCTGAGAGTCGGCGCTCACGTTTGCGTTCGACTCGGATTCTCGGAATCGTGGCCGGCTCCGCAGCAATCCACGGAAGGAGAGCTTCATGCTCACGCTCACCGAGAACGCCGCCACCGCGGTGAAGAACCTCACCGCCCAGATCCCCGCCGAGACCGGCGGTATCCGTATCAGCGACTCCGGCTCGCCCGAGACCGGCTTCGCCCTCTCCCTCGCCGAGGCCCCGCAGAGCGAGGATGCCGTCGTCGAAGCCGACGGTGCCCGCATCTTCGTCGACCCGGCCGCAGCCCTTGCGCTGGATGACCGCGTGCTCGACGCACAGGTCGACGGCGAGGGCGCGATCAGCTTCGCGCTCGGCGTCCGGGGCTGACACCCCGACAGACTTCGAGAGCCCCGGCATCCGTATCCTCAGTGCGGAAGTCGGGGCTCTCGTCTGTATAGAGGACCTGTGCGAGGCGGTCCAGGATGCGACGGGACTTTCCTCGATCGAGGGGCTCAAATTTGACCATGGCCGACCATCCGGCATATTAGAGAGGTCTCATCTGAAAGGCCCAAAGAAGTGACCGATCTCACAACTCCCCCGCCCGCGTCGTGGTACCCCGACCCGAGCGGGAAATTCGAGAGTCGTTATTGGGACGGTGCTGCCTGGACCGACCACGTCGTGATCGAAGGCGTGCAGACACGCGAGCAGCTCGGGGACACAGCCGAGAAGGCGGCCGAGGCGTCACCCCTGCCCGCGACGCGGCGAGCAGCGCGCGAGTCGGTAGCCGGCGAGCATGCACGTAACGAGACGGCTCCTGCGACTGAGCTGGTCGGCACACCACTCCCAAACGACTCCCCGCCCCTCGCGTCCCAGCCGACCGCGCCCCCGTTTTCGCATGAGCGGTTGGTAGCTCGGTCGACGCCTCCGCAGAAGGTACCCTTCTTCGGTGCCCGCAAGTTCGCGCAGGACCTCCAGGCCGAGAATGCACGCCTGGAGGAACTGATCTCTCGTTACGGCCTCCGCGAGCTCGCCGACCTGGATGCCGCAAAGGTGAGGATCCAGGCGGAGACCGCACGCGCAGAAGCCGACCTCGATCGCGCGCGCTCTGGTGCTTTTGCAGCCCACCAGGAGAAGGCGACGGTGGCTAGCCAGCTCATCGACCTTCGTAACCAGATCGAACTGCAGGAGTTCGGGCTGTTCGATTTCGAGCACCCCGCGGAAAGCTCAGTAGCGCTGGCGACAGACCTCGAGTCCGTGCGCAGCGAGATCAAGAGCCAGGTCAGAGCTGGTAGAGCCACTCAGGCGACGCAGAGCTTCACGTTCAACAACAGCGCCGCCAAGGGCCGAAAGTTCGTCGCTGACATGTCTAAGCTGCTTCTTCGCGCCTATAACGCCGAGGCCGAGAACTGTGTGAAGACGGTGCGAGCTGGGAATCTCGAGGCAGCGCGCAAGCGTCTCTCGACCGTCGTGGACCAGGTCGAGCGCCTCGGAAAGATGATCGACCTCCGGATCACTCCCAAATACCATCGCCTGCGACTGCGCGAGCTCGAACTCGCCAGCCGCCACCTCCAGGCCGTCCAGGCTGAGAAGGAACTCGAGCGCGCTCGCCGTGAGGAACTGCGGGAACAGAAGAAGGCAGAGCAGGAACTCACGCGAGAGAAGGAGCGACTGCAGAAGGAGCGCTCACACTACGCGAACGCCCTCGCGTCTCTGGAAGCGAAGGGTGACCTCGAAGGGGCACAACGCCTTCGAGAGAAGCTCAACGACGTCGAGAACGCCATCGAGAACGTCGACTACCGTGCCGCGAACATCCGCGCCGGTTACGTCTATGTGATCAGCAACATTGGAGCGTTCGGGCCCGACGTCGTGAAGATCGGACTCACCCGCCGACTCGACCCGATGGACCGGGTCAACGAACTCGGCGACGCGTCGGTGCCTTTCCGGTTCGATGTTCACGCACTGTTCTTCGCGGACGATGCCGTGGCGATCGAGACGATGCTGCATCAGCAGTTCGCTGCGCAGCGAATCAACAAGGTGAACCTGCGTCGCGAGTACTTCCGCGTGACTCCCGAAGACGTACTCAAGGCGCTGAACGAACATCACGTCGAAGTCCTCGAGTACACCCTCGATCCGGTCGCGGCTGAGTATCGGAGTTCGATCGCGGCTGCCTGACCACCATCGTTAGGGTCGAGGGGATGGAAGCCGAGATCATCCCCCGCATCGTCCTGTTCGTCACGATGGCCGGCTCGGGTGCTCTGCTGATCTGGATGGCGCGGGCCGCGGCATCCGGAAAGCTGAAGCGGAACTCGCTCGCCGGCATCCGCACACCCAGCACCATGTCCAGCGACGCAGCCTGGCTCGCCGCTCACGTGCGCTCGAAAGGCGCGACACTCGTCACGGGCTACGTGTCCGTCGCGATCGGCGTGGTCTCGCTCGTGCCGATGCCGCCGGCGGCGCTCGGGATCATGGTGCTCGTAGGCGCCGCGCTCATGGTCATCGTGATGATGTGGGGAACTCGCGTCGGCATCAAGGCCGCTCTGGCGGCGACAGCGGCGACGGAGGCAGCACGATGACTGCATCTCCCGTCGAGATCGACCTGCACGACGACGTCGTCTTGCGTTCGCTCCGCGCAGAGGATGCCGCCGCCCTCGCCGAGGCGTACCGCGTGAACAGCGACCACCTCGCGCCGTTCGAGCCGATCCGTTCCAACGACTTCCGCACTGAAGCAGGTCAGCGCACCGAAATCGCCGCGCTCATCGCGAGCCACGAAGCGGGCACCGCCCTCCCCCTCGTCCTCGCCCACGCATCGCGGATCATCGGGCGGATCACCCTCTCGGGCATCACCCGTGGGGCGTTCCAGAGCGGCAACCTCGGCTACTGGATCGACCAGCGCTACGCGGGTCGCGGCCTCATGACCGCCGCGGTGAACGAGATCTCGCGCCTCGCGACGGACGACCTGCAGCTGCACCGCATCCAGGCCGGCACGCTCGTCGACAACGTCTCGTCGCAGGCCGTGCTCAGAAAATGCGGCTTCGTCGAGTTCGGGCTCGCTCCCGAGTATCTGCTCATCGCCGGACGCTGGCAGGACCACCGGCTGTTCCAGCGGATCCTCGGGGCCTGAGAGCTGACACGACGCCTCAGCTGGCACTTCGCGCCCTGTCCCGGCGCCGGTAGCGGCAACAGGTGCCAGGTGAATCCCATCGCGGTCCCGCGCGCCCATCAAGGCAAGGCCCGACCCGGCCCGAACCGCCCATGTAGACCCAGGTACTGGTCGCCGGAGTAAGTCCGAACCGCAGTCCGATGTGGCATCTCGCGCCCCTTCGTAGCGTCGATGGGGACGAAAGGTGACACATGATTCGTGTTCAATCGCTCTCGAAACGGTACGGGCAGAAGGTCGCGGTCGACGGCATCGACTTCGCCGTCGAGCCGGGCCGGGTGACGGGATTCCTCGGCCCGAACGGCGCCGGCAAGTCGACCACCATGCGCATGATCGTGGGGCTCGACAAGCCGACATCCGGCACGGCCGAGGTCAACGGCCGCGCCTACCGCGACCTGCCCGCACCGCTACGCGAGGTCGGGGTGCTGCTCGACGCGCGCGCCGCGCACAAGCGCCGCACCGCCTACAAGCACCTCCTCGCGATCGCCGCGACCCATCAAATCCGCGCGCCGCGCGTGCGCGAGGTCATGGAGCGCACCGGTATCGACTCGGTAGCGAACAAGCGCGTCGGCGGCTTCTCGCTCGGCATGGGCCAGCGGCTGGGCATCGCCGCAGCGCTCCTCGGCGACCCGCAGACGATCATCCTCGACGAGCCCATCAACGGCCTCGACCCCGACGGCATCCTGTGGATCCGCCGCCTGCTGCGCGAACTCGCCGCCGAGGGCCGCACGGTGCTGCTCTCCTCGCACGTCATGAGCGAGATGGCCCAGACCGCCGACCACCTGATCGTCATCGGTCGCGGCGCGATCATCGCCGACGGGCCGATGCGGGACGTCATCGCAGGAGTCACGCAGCCGGTCGTCCGGGTACGCACGCATGACACCGAACGGCTCGTGGCGGCGGTCGCGCGCCCGGGAGTCACCGTCATGACGCGCGACGACGGCGCACTCGACATCACCGACCTGCCCGCCGAGGACGTCGCGCGCATCGCCGGTGCCGCGGGAGTCGTGCTCTACGAAGTGGCCTCGGTGTCGGGCTCGCTCGAAGACGCCTATCTCGCCCTCACCGCGCAGGCGACCGAATACCCGTCGGCTCCCAGCCACCACGAGAAGGACAAGTAATGGCCATCACCACCAAGCCGCACCGCGCCGACGCCCGCACCCAGCGCCCGCCGTTCACCGCGGTGGTGCACTCCGAGTGGATCAAGGTCGTGAGCCTGCCGTCATCCGTGCTCGCGCTCGTCGGCATCCTGGCCGTCGGAATCGGCGGCAGCCTCTTCCTTGGCCTGACCCTCGAATCATCCGGCGTGCCCTCGGTTCCATCCATCGAGCGCACGATCGCTGACGTCACCGTGCCGATGGTCGTGCTCGGGCAGATCATCGCCGGTATCTTCGGCGTCATGACGATCGGCGCCGAGTACTCCTCCGGCGCCATGCAGACGACGCTGGTGGCGGTGCCGCAGAGGGTGCGGATGCTGGCGGCCAAGACGCTCGTCACCTTCACCACCGTCACCGCAGCGTCGCTCGTCACTGTGTTCGGTGCGTGGGCGGTGACGAACCCGATCTACGAGGGCTTCGGCCTGGGCGCGCCCCTCACCGCACCGGGCGTGATGCTCGCCCTCGTAGGATCGGCCGTCTATCTCGGGCTCTGCGCGGTGTTCGGTCTCGGCGCGACGACGCTCGTCCGCTCGACGACCACAGGATCGATCATCGTGTTCGCCGCGACGCTGCTGCTTCCCGTGCTCAGCTCGCTGCTGCCGTTCGGGCTCCTCTCGCGTGTCATCCGTCTCGGCCTGCTCGGCAACGCCGGCGACGCCATGGGCCGAGTCGGGATCGAGGGCGGACCGTTCCTCGACCTGTGGGGCGGACACATGAGTGTCGGAGCGGGCTGGCTGATCGCGGCGGTCTGGGCTGCGGGGGCGCTCGTGATCGGCGCGGTGGCGCTGCGGACGAGGGACGCGTGAGCCCGTCCCAACGACGACGAGACGTGGCGGATGCCGTCATCCTCGTCTCGTATTCGATCATCGCGGCGTTCTTCGGGTACCTGTCCGTCGAATCGACGATCACCACTCCCTTGTGGCCGATCGTGCTGCTGGGCCTCGCCGGGGTGGCCGCGATCGTGATCTCGCGGCGGCGTGCGGCTATCAGCTTCGGCGCTGCCGTCGCGCTGATGCTGATGTCGTTCGCCGTCGGCACCGGAGCCGAGATGCTCCTCGTGGTCGTCGCGCTCTACCGCGCCGGTCTCGACGAGGCCCGCCGCGCCTGGTTCTGGTTCGGGTGGGCCACCGCGGGAGCGATAGTGGCGTCGCTCGCGCTCGCGTTTCGGGTCCGTTTCGGTGTGCCGCTGCTCGGTCTGGCCCAACGGGAGGATGCCGCAGCCTGGCCGACCGACTGGGCGAGCGTCGCCGTCGTGCTCGTCGCCGCGTTCCTCATCGCCACGCTGCTCGGCATCAACGCCGGGCACGGCAGGCGGCAGGCCGCAGCGCTCGCCGAGCGGGCCGAGCACCTGCGGCGCGAACGCGACCAAGAGGCGAGCATCGCGGCCGCGACCGAGCGCGAACGCATCGCCCGCGAGATGCACGACGTCATCGCGCACAGCGTCGCGGTCATGGTCGCGCTCGCCGACGGCGCGCAGGCCTCGGTCGACCAGCGGCCCGACGAGGCCCATCGCGCCATCGGCCGGGTGAGCGAAACCGGACGGCGGACGCTCGGCGAGGTACGGCGACTCCTGACCGCGGTGCGCGACGAGCGCGACGCATCGCCGGCGACGGATGTGCCGCGGGTGGAACGGATCCCGGCGCTCGTCGAGGAGTTCCGGTCGGCCGGCATCCCGGTGCGCCTGGAACAGACCGGAGCGGTAACGGAGGGCGCTGCCGTGAGCCTGACGATCTACCGGATCGTGCAGGAAGCGCTGACGAACGTCCTGCGGCATGGCCGCGACGTGCGCGACGTGCTCGTGCGGCTGGTGTTCGAGCGCTCCGAGGTGACGATCCTGGTGAAGGACGTGTCGGCGCCGGCTATGCCTTCGGCGACCCCGGGGCGCGGGCTCGTCGGCATCCGCGAACGTGCGGCCTTCTACGATGGCTCGGTGGAGGCGGGACCAGTCGCCGGCGGTGGCTGGCGGGTTCTCGTCCGCCTCTCGACGGAGGAACGATGACTCAGCCCGGCGCAGCCGACGCGCGTACCGCAGTGCTGCTCGTCGACGATCAGGAGCTCATCCGGTACGGCTTGCGGCTCGTGCTCGAGGCTCAGTCCGACCTGGTTGTGGTGGGTGAGGCATCAGATGGCGCCGAAGCGGTACACGCCGCGCAGCGGCTGCGGCCCGATGTCGTGCTGATGGACGTGCGGATGCCGGGACTCGACGGTATCGAGGCCACGCGACAGCTGACCGCGGCGCTGCCGGACACGCGAATCATCGTGCTGACGACGTACGACCTCGACGAGTTCGCGTTCGGCGCGCTGCGCGCGGGCGCGGCCGGATTCCTGTTGAAGAACACCCGCCCCGACGAACTCGTCGCCGCGGTGAGGGCCGTGACGGCGGGCGATGCCGTCGTGTCGCCCCGGATCACCGCGAAGCTCATCGACGCAGCGATGCCGCATCTCTCGCCGACAGGCCGACCGGCATCCCCCGAGGCTCTCTCAGCGCTGTCACCGCGCGAGCGCGACGTGTTCCGCCACGTCGGACAGGGCCTGACCAATGCGGAGATCGCCGCGGCGCTGCACCTGAGCGAATCGACGGTGAAGGCGCACTTCGGCCGCATCCTCGTGAAGCTCGATCTCGCGAACCGTGTACAGGCTGTGATCCTCGCCTACGAGCTCGGAGTGGTCAGCGTCGACCGCTGAGCCTGTCGGCGGCACACCACGACGGCCGCTCGCCGGATGCAGCGGAACTCGATGCGACCCGCGAGAGGCCGCGGCTTAGCCCGAGCCTCCACGTCACCTGCCACGTCACGCCCCTTCACGACGTGCATAGGGGCGACAGGTGACAGGCGAACGCAGACGAGCTCGCCTCGGTCGAGCATTCGCCCGGTAACCCGCGCATCCGCGAAGGGCGGGGTCGGTCAGGAGTGCGAGATCCACCCTCGAGTCTCGTTCGAGTCTCGTTCGAGGCTTCCGGCCCCGTCATACTGACCTCGTGAGAATCGCGATCGCCGGGAGCACCGGCACCGTCGGCCGGCACGTCCATCGCATCGCGACCGACCGGGGTCACGAGGTCGTCGCGCTCGCGCGCAGCGAGGGGCACGACCTCGAACACGGCCCGCTGCCCGCCGCGGTGCTGGAAGGCGTCGACACGATCGTCGACGTCAGCGGCATCCAGACTCTCTCGCGGCACCGATCGCGCCGGTTCTTCGAGAGGGTGTCGGCGAACGTGCAGCGGGCGGGAATCGAGGCCGGGGTGGGGCACCTCGTCGCCTTGTCGATCGTCGGCATCGACGGCGTGGATGCCGCTTACTACGGCGGCAAGCTCGCGCACGAGCGGGCCGTGCAACGTGGGGCGCTCCCTCACACGCTGCTGCGCGCGGCGCAGTTCCACGAGTTCGCCGAACAGACCCTCGTCCGCGGGAAGATCGGGCCGATCACGGTGGTGCCCGCGGCCCGGGTCCGCCCCGTCGCCGCTCAGGAGGTCGCCGAGCACCTCGTCACCCTCGCAGAAGGCGCGCCGGCCGGCCGGGCACGCGACCTGACCGGACCGCGTGACGAGCTGCTGATCGACATGGTCCGGGCGCTGCTCGATGCCCGCGGCATCCGCAGGGTCACGCTCGAGATGCGCCTGCCCGGATCATTCGGCCGCGCGATGTCATCGGGGCGCCTGCGCGGACACGCCAACGCCGAACGCGGCACCGTCACCTTCGCGGAGTGGCTCGCCGCGCAGAGCTGAGCCAGCGCGGGCCAGGCGGAGCCGCCGACCGCCCACCCAGATGAACAACAGATGTTGCGCAATGGTTCTTGTGCATCTAGCGTTGCGGGTATGCCTTCAGCAGACCGATCGACGTCACGCCTCGAGACCGCTGCCGCGATGCGCGTACTCGCGCATCCCACGCGACTGCGCCTGCTCGGCATCCTGCGCGAGAACGGACCGCAGACGGCCGCGCAGCTCGGCGACGTCGTCGACGAGGCGCCCGGCACGATCAGCTACCACCTGAGCAAACTCGCTTCGATCGACCTCATCGAGCCCGCCGAGCCGCGCAGCGCCGACCAGCGCGAGCGCTGGTGGCAGGCGGCGAGCGCCCTGACGACGTGGGAGCCGGCCGCGCACCTCGACGATCCGTCGCAGCTTGCCGCATCGTCGGCTCTGGAGAAGTCGATCGCGCAGATCTATGCCGCGCGCTACAGCGAGTACATCGACGCGATGCCGACGCTCCCCGCCGAATGGGTCGCCGCCGGTGCGACCGGCGACCGCACGCTGCGCCTCACGCTCGATGAGCTCACCGCGATGCGCGCCGAGCTCGAATCCCTGATGCACCGGTGGGAGGAAGCGAGCGCGCGGCACGACGATGACGACGACACCGCCGCACCGGTCGCCCTCGTCTATCAGGCCTACCGCCGGCCATGACGACGACCGACTCCCGGGCGCGCGCCGCTGACGAGGCTCCGCGGCGCGCGGCATCCCGAGCGCTGTACGCGCTGCTCTCGGCCCACGCGATCTCGCAGACCGGCAATGTCATCACGGCCTTTGCGATCCCGTTCTACGTCTTGGCCACGGGCGGCTCCGGGGTCGAGGTGGGTCTCGCCGCGTTCGCCGCGACCGCGCCCGTCATCTTCGGCGGGGTCTTCGGCGGCGTGGTGATCGACCGGGTCGGCGGCCGCCGCACCGCGATCATCGCCGACGTCGTGAGCGGAGCGACCGTGCTGGCGATCCCCGCGCTGGCCCTCACCGTGGGATTGCCGTTCTGGGCCCTGCTGCTGATCGTGTTCGCGAGCGGCATTCTCGATACACCCGGGCAGATCGCGCGCCGGGTCATGCTGCCCGAGCTCACTGAGGCCGCTCGCATCCGGCTCGAGCGGAGCGTGGGACTCCTCGACGGCTCGGAGCGCCTCTCGAAGCTCATCGGCGCATCCGTCGCCGGCGCCCTCGTCGCTCTCCTCGGGCCGATGGCAGCGCTCATCACGAACGCCGCCGCGTTCTTCGTCTCGGCCGCGGTCACCCGCCTGATGGTTCCCGCCACGACCGTCCGGATCGCCGCTGACGACAACGCCGACGGCGACGCGGATGCCGAAACGGATGCCGAAACCCCGCGTTCGTACTGGCGCGAGCTGCGCGACGGGTTCCGGTTCGTGGTCCGCGATCCGCTCATGCGACTCATCGTGGGCATGGTGCTGATCACGAACCTGCTCGACGCCGCGCGCAGCTCGACCCTCCTGCCGCTGTACGCGAACGCCGAGCTCGGCGGCGCCGGCGCGCTCGCGGTGATCGTCGCTGTCATGGGCGGGTGCGCGCTCGTCGGCAACATCGCTTTCGGCTTCGTCGCGCACCGGGTGCCTCGGCGGCTGACGTTCGCGATCTGCTTCCTCATCGCGGGCGGTCCGTCGAGCGCCGTCTTCGCGTTCGGTGCGCCCTTCGCGGTGCTGATCGCCGTCGTCGCCATATCCGGACTCGCGGCCGGAGCACTCAACCCGATCCTCGGTGCCGTGCAGCTCGAGCGCGTGCCCGCGCGCATGCGGGGGCGGGTCTTCGGCCTGCTCAACGCCGGCACGTGGGCGGGCGTTCCGCTGGGTGCACTCGTCGGCGGATTCATGGCCGACGGCGTGGGACTCTTCGTCGCGTTCGGGGTGATCGCCGTCGTGTACACCGTCGTGACGCTCACGCCGCTGACAGGCGGATCGTGGCGATTGATGGACCGCCGTCCCGCGCCCGGCGCCGCACCCTAAGCCTCCGCGCGGCTTCTCGCACGTCGTTCCCGGAGGGGTGCCCGCTCGTGTTGACTGCGGGGATGAGCAATTGGGCCGAGACCGTCATGTGGTGGCACGTGTACCCGCTGGGATTCACGGGAGCGCCGATCCGGCCCGACCAGCACGACGCTCTAGCGGATGCCGCCGGCGCGGACCAGCCCGTCGAGCACCGGCTCGGTCGCATCGAGGCCTGGCTCGATCACGCGGTCGAGCTGGGGCTCAACGGGTTGCTGCTCGGCCCGGTGTTCGCCTCGAGCACGCACGGTTACGACACGACCGACTACTTCCGCCTCGACGCGCGCCTCGGTGACGGGCACGACCTCGACCGCCTCATCGCGGCTGCTCACGACCGCGGCATCCGTGTGCTGTTCGACGGCGTCTTCAATCACGTGGGTCGTGAGCACCCCGCGTTCCACGAGCTCGAGGAGCGAGGCCCCGACGCCGCCACCGCCGACCTCTTCCGCGTGCGATGGGACGGATGGCAGCAGGGCGAGCCGGTCGACGCCGACGTCTTCGAGGGACATGATGCCCTGGTGTCGTTGAACCACGACTCCCCCGCCGTCGCCGACCTCGTCGTCGAGGTGATGACCCACTGGCTGGACCGCGGCATCGACGGATGGCGACTGGATGCCGCCTACGCCGTGCCGCCCGCCTTCTGGGCTCAGGTGCTGCCACGGGTTCGGGCCGAGTACCCCGAGGCGTGGTTCCTCGGCGAGGTCATCCACGGCGACGCCGCCCGCATCGTCGAGGAGTCGACGATCGACTCGCTGACGCAGTACGAGCTGTGGCAGGGCATCTGGCACAGCATCGCCGACAGCAACCTGTTCGAGCTCAAGCACGCGATCGAGCGCAACAACGAGCTGCTGCCGGTGTTCGCACCGCAGACCTTCGTCGGCAACCACGACGTCACACGCATCGCCTCGGCAGTCGGCCTCGACCTGGTGCCGCATGCGCTGGCTGCGCTCTTCACCGTCGCGGGTGTGCCGTCGGTCTACGCAGGCGACGAATACGGCTACGAGGCGGTGAAGGAGGAACGCCTCGGCGGCGACGATGCGGTGCGCCCCGAGTTCGCAGAAACGCCGCCCGCGCCCGATTCGCTGCCCGAGAGTGCGCAGCACATCCTCCGCACGCATCAGCAGCTCATCGCCGTGCGGCGACAGCATCCCTGGCTGCATCGCGCGCACACCGACGTCATCCACATCGACAACACCGCGATGGTGCTGCGGACCGCGACCGGAACGGATGCCGTCATCACCGCCCTCAATATCGGCGACGCCCCCGTGACGGTGCCGGTCGCCGATGCGACGCGATTGCTCGCCGGAGCACTGTCCGGCGACATCGACCGGCGCGCCGGCGAGGCATCCCTCCCCTCGCGCGGCTGGGCGGTGCTGTCGGCTCTCCCCGCCTGACCCGCGTCGCGTCCAACCGACCCGACCCGACCCGACCCGGATGGCTGCTCTCCCCCGCGCGTGGCAACCATTCGCGTCGGGTCGGCGCGCGCTGCGGCGGGCCGGGGCGCGTCGCGGCGCGGCTCACCGGAAGTCTCGTGACTGGTGCCTCACCCCCACCCGCAGGTCTTCGAAGGCATCGGCGAGGATGTTCACGACGCCCTCGTTCGACCGCTCGAGGATGCCGCGCACGATGAGCGCCGGGCTGTCGCGCACGACTCTCCGATAGCGGTGCCACATCCCCGTCGAGCAGATGACGTTCATCAGCCCGTGCTCGTCTTCGATGTTGAGGAAGGTGATGCCGGATGCCGTCGCCGGACGCTGCCGGTGGGTGACGAGCCCGGCGATCTCGACGCGGCGTCCGGTCTCGTGTGCGCGCAGATCGTTCGCCGTCAGCACCCCGCGGGCGTCGAGCTGCGAGCGGTAGTGGGTCATCGGATGGTCGTCGGGCGAGATGCCCGTGGCCCAGAGGTCGGAGGCGAGCACGTCGTAGCTCGACTGATCGGTGAACAGCGGCGGCTGCACGGCGATGAGCGAATCGGGCAAGTACTCGATGCGGTCCTGCGCGGCCGCCCCCGCCAGCCAGATCGCCTCGCGGCGGGTGTGCCCGAAGCACTCCAGCGCACCCGCGGTGGCGAGCGCTTCGAGCTGCGTCGTGTCGGCGCCGGTGCGGCGCACCAGGTCGCGCATGTCGCGGTAGGGGCCGGATGCCGCGCGCTCGGCGACGATCCGCTCGGCGAACCTCTTGCCGATACCGGTGACCGCGGCGAGCCCGAGCCGCACCGCGAAGCCGCCGTCACGGCGATGCGCCGCCGACTCGTCGGGAGCGTTGATGTCGAAAACCGGCACCGGCGGCTGCTCGCCCAGGCAGCTGTCGAGTCCCGTCGGACCCGGCCGTCCCGCCGCGCCCGACACGTGTTCGAGCACGGCTTCGGCCCCCGAGAGCTGCAGGTCGGGGCGTCGCACCTCGACCCCGTGACGGCGGGCGTCGGCCGCAAGCGTCGCCGGTGAGTAGAAGCCCATCGGCTGAGCCCGCAGCAGCCCCGCGAGGAACGCCGCCGGGTAGTGCAGCTTGATCCACGAGCTCGCGTAGACGAGCAGCCCGAACGAGAGCGAATGGCTCTCGGCGAAGCCGAAGTTCGCGAACGCCTGGATCTTGGCGTAGATGTCGTCGGCGGCATCTCCGACGAGGCCGTTCTCGGCCATGCCGTCGTAGAGCTTCTGTCTGAGCGAGTCGATGCGCTCGATGCCGCGCTTGGACCCCATCGCGCGGCGCAGCAGGTCGGCGTCCTCGCCGGAGAGTCCGCCGATGACCATGCCCATCTGCATGAGCTGCTCTTGGAAGACCGGCACCCCGAGCGTGCGCTCGAGCACGGGCTTGAGCTTCTCGTGCGGGTACGTCGTGGTCTCGTACCCGAGCTTGCGCCGCACGTACGGATGCACCGCACCGCCCTGGATGGGACCGGGCCGGATGAGCGCGATCTCGATCACGAGGTCGTAGAACCGGCGCGGCTGCAGCCGCGGCAGCAGCCCCATCTGGGCGCGGGACTCGACCTGGAACACCCCGATCGAGTCGGCCCGGCACAGCATGTCGTAGACCGCGGCCTCTTCTTTCGGCAGGGTCGACAGCTCGAACTTCTCGCCCGTCGCCCCCTCGATGAGGTCGAAGCAGTACTGCAGCGCGGCGAGCATCCCGAGGCCGAGCAGGTCGAACTTCACCAGGCCCATCCAGGCCGCGTCGTCTTTGTCCCATTGGATGACCGTGCGGTCCTGCATGCGGGCGTGCTCGATCGGCACGACCTCGCCGACGGGCCGGTCGGTCAGCACCATGCCGCCCGAGTGGATACCCAGGTGCCGGGGAGCCTTGAGCAGCTCGGCGGCGTAGACGAGCACCCGTTCGGGGATGTCGTGGTCGGGCCCGGTGTCGAGCGTCGCACCCCAGCGTTCGACCTGCTTCGACCAGGCATCCTGCTGGCCCGGCGAATGCCCGAGCGCCTTCGCCATGTCGCGGACGGCGTTCTTCGGCCGGTACTGGATGACGTTGGCGACCTGCGCCGCGCGCTCGCGCCCGTAGGTGGTGTAGACCCACTGGATGATCTCCTCGCGCCGGTCGGAGTCGAAGTCGACGTCGATGTCGGGCTCCTCCTCGCGGAGGGCCGAGAGGAAGCGCTCGAACGGCAGCCGGTAGTAGATGGAGTCGATCGCGGTGATGTCGAGCAGATAGCAGACGGCGCTGTTGGCCGCCGATCCACGCCCCTGGCAGAGGATGCCGCGCCGCCGTGCCTCTTGCACGATGCCGTGGACGATGAGGAAGTAACCCGGGAAGTCCTTCTGCTCGATGACGGCGAGCTCTCGCTCGATGCGGTCGCGGTCTTCGGCCGGCAGGTTCGGGTACTTGCGCGGCACGGCTTCCCACACGAGGTGCCGCAGCCACGTCATCGGCGTGTGCCCCTCGGGAACGGGAAGCTTCGGCAGGGCGGGCTTGGCACGGCGCAGCGGGAAGGCGAGCTCGTCGGCGAGCTCGACGGTGCGCGCCACGGCGCCGGGGAACCGGCGGAAGCGCCGCGTCATCTCGGCGCCCGACCGCAGGTGCGCGCCCGCATGCGAGGGCAGCCACCCGTCGAGCTCGTCGAGCCCGCGATTGGCTCGGACCGCCGCGATCGCGGCAGCGAGGTGGGCGCGCTCGGGCACGGCGTAGTGAACGTTGTTCGTCGCGAGGATCGGCAGGCCGCGCTCACGGGCGAGGCCGGCGAGGATGTCGTTGTGCCGCGAGTCGAGCGGCTCGCCGTGATCCATCAGCTCGACTTCGACGGCATCGCGCCCGAACCGGTCGACCAGGGCGTCGAGCTCGGCGGCGGCGGCATCCGGTCCACGCTCGATGAGCGCCCGGCGCACTGCTCCCTTGCGGCATCCGGTGAGGATGCTCCACTCGCCTCCGGCGATGTCGGCCAGATCGTCGAGCCGGTACCGGGGCTTGCCCTTCTCGGCTCCCGCGAGCTGCCCCTGGGTGAGCGCGCGGGCCAGCCGGTGGTACCCCTCTTCACCGCGGGCGAGGACCAGCAGATGCTCGCCCGGCGGGTCGGCCTCATTGCGCGCTGCACCGACGCGCTGCGGCAGATCGAGCGACAGCTCGGCCCCGAACACCGTCTTCACGGCGAGCTGCTCGGCGGCCTCGGCGAAGCGGACGATGCCGTAGAAGCCGTCGTGATCGGTGACCGCGAGGGCATGCAGCCCCAGCCGCTCGGCCTCTTCGGCCAGCTCTTCGGGCGACGAGGCGCCGTCGAGGAACGAGTACGACGTATGAGCGTGCAGCTCGGCGTACGGCACCGCGTCGTCGGGACGCTCGATCCTCGGCGCGGAGTACTTCCCCCGTTTGCGCGACCACGCAGGACTGTCGCCGCCGTCCGCCCCCGGCGGCGCGCTCGGGGCACGGTTGCCGCTGAGCAGGCGTTCCATCTCGGACCACGGCACCGAGGGGTTGTTGAAGCCCATCAGTCGTACCGCCCCTCGACCGACCATTCGCCGCCGTCGCACACCAGCAGCCACGCGGTCTGGGTGGCATCGACCATCTGGAAGCGGTGGGCATGGCGCGCTCGCGCGGCATCCCACGCCCGTTCGATCACCGGCCACGGTCCCGCCCACGAGCGGATGCCGCGAGACCCGGTCGACGACACCAGGGCGGCCGGGATCGCCGTCAGCTCGCCCCGCCCGTCAACGGCCACCATGTCGCCCTCCCGATCGACGACCGCCAGCGGCAGCGCTCGCTCGAAGACCGTCGAGGGCAGCGGATCGGGCAGGCTGCCCGGCCACGGCCGCTCGCGCGAACTCGTCACCGGCCGGTCGCCCCACGGCACGAGCACCTGGCGCTCGGCGAGCCAGCGCCCGCCGCCCACGACCGGCGTGACGACACCCGTGTGCCCGAGCATCGCCTGGACGCGCGACAGGGCGTGGTGCACCCGCTGCTCGGGACCGGAGCCGAACAGCGAGACGGCGTGATGGGATGCCGCGTCCACCGCTTCGGGCTCGATCTTGACCCGAGCCACACCGCTGGTGAGCTTGCCGCTCTCGGCCAGCTGCCACCGCACCCGGTCGACGACGGCGGCGGGGTCGAAGGTGCCGGGGTGGAGCCAGACGCGATTGCTCGTCTCGCCGCGGTCGCCGGTGAGGATCACGCGCAGCTCGGTGCACACGAGATCGACCGCCCCGAGACCGGCGATGAACTCCTCGGCGGCGACCCTCATGCCGAACGCGACCTGATCGGCGAGATCGAGGGGCGGCTCGAACGCGACCTCGCGGTGCAGTTCGGGCGGCGGGGTGCGCGGGACGACGGGGCGGGAGTCGGCGCCGGCTGCGAGCCCGTGCAGCCGGACGCCTCGGGGACCGAACCGTTCGACAAGACGCTCGGGTTCGATCGCGGCGAGGTCGCCGAGGGTCTGCACACCCAGCCGGGCGAAGAGGTCGACGGAGTCGTCGTCGAGCACGGCGATCGTCAACGGCGCGAGGAACTCCGCCGAGTGTCCGGTCTCGACCACCCGGATGGGCCGGTCGGGACGGGTACTCATCCGAGCCGCCTGCTGCGCCGTGAACGGGCCATCGGCGACACCGGCCCGCACATCGAGATCACCCTCGGCGACCGCCGCCAGCAGGGCACCGGCAGCCTCGGTCTCGCCGCCGTAGAAACGCGCCGGTCCGCGCACGCGCAGCGCGCAGAGCCCCGCCTCGAGCACCTGTACACCCGGCGCCATCTCTTCGAGACGCGCGACGATCGGCGCGAACTCCCGATGATCGCGCACCGCGTCGGCATCGACCACCTGCAGTGCGGGACATCGCGCCTGCGCGTCGCGGCGACGCTGCCCCCGGGAGACGCCGTCGGCTCGGGCCGACGCCGAGCACGCGACGACCATCCCCTTCTCGAACACCGCGATCGGTGCGTTCGAGTCGACGCCGCTCTCACGCACGAACGCCACGACCGGCCAGTCGGGCACCCACACCACGAGGCTGCGTACCGGTGCCGTCGCCTCCTGCTCCCCCACGTCAGACCGCCCGTCGCATCGGGATCGGCTCGACGACCGGGCCGCCCGCGAGAGCCCGCTCGTGCGGAGCAGCCGAGATCGCGCCATCGGGCGCGGGCAGCAGCATTCGCGCCGACCGGGGCACCGGGAACCGCCGGCTCGACACGGTGACCGTCAGCTCGCGGTCGCTGAGGTAACCATCGCCGTCGCCCAACCCCGACCACCGCGGATCGGCGACGTCGAGCATCGCCTCGGTCTGCGGCCACGGCCCCTGCACGAGCAGCACCGTTCCTCGGTCGCGCAGCCGGCCGGCGAGCTTGGCGATGTCGGAGTCCTTCGCCCGTTCGGGCGGGCGCACGGCGACGATGGGCAGCACATCGGCGATCGTCGCGGTGACGGCGAGCCAGCGTGCGCCCGGGTCGGGGATCAGCACCACACGCGACAGATCGACCCCGGCGTGCTCCGCCGCCTCGGCGCCGAAGCCCGGCATCCCGACCACGCCGCACCACGAGCCGGTCTGCGACGGCTGTGCGAGCAGCGCGAACAGCAGCGAGGACGACGAGCCGAGCGAGTAGGCGGCGCCGGGCCGCAGCCCCCGCCCGGGCAGCAGTCCGGTCAGAGCAGGATGAGTCGGCAGCACCGGAGCGTCGAGGCGGCGCCCCTGCATCCGCTCCATCTGCGCGCGCAGTCGCTGCACGTCCTCGGCGGCAGCAGGATTGCGCATGATCGACCTCACTCAGCAAGGGTAGAACATATGTTCTAGACCATCAATGTCGAGATCGAAGATACGACCGACTTCCGACATCCGCTCCGCGTCGGTGTGAGGCCTGCTGCCGCTGCTACCCGTATCCCCCGCGGCTGGCGAGGCGTATGGTCACAAGCATGTGGACAGTACTCGTGATCTTGATCATCGTGTGGGTGGTGCTGTCGATCGTGGGGTTCGCGTTCGAGGGGCTGCTCTGGCTGGGAATCATCGGCGTCGTGTTGACCATCGGGACCCTCGTGTTCGGGATCATCCGACAGCGTGCGGGGCGCCGCCCCTGACACCGGAGCGGTTTCAGGGTCCCGTTTGCACACACGGATCAGGAGCGCGCCAGGACGGACGGTGATGCGCGCAGCACTGACGTGACCGAAGCTGTCACCGTCGAGCTGCACCACACGCGGAACCTCGAACGTGGCCTCGAATACCCGACCCCGTGCATAGGCGAGCGAGTGGAGCTCCGGAGCCCGAGCAAGGATACGGCGGGTGAAGCGCGATCGCCGCGCGGCTCCTTGCAGCGTCAGACGGGAACCGATCCCGGCCCATCCGAGCCGGCCACGTGGTCGCATCATCACCACATCCAAGAACCCGTCATCGATGCTCGCCCGCGGAATGAGCAGCATGTTTCCGGCGAGCGTTCCGCAATTGCCGACGATGACGGTGTGCGCCCGCGCGGTGCGCGACCGACTCCCGTCGATCCGGTAGTCGATGCGGAACAGCCGGTTGGCAAGGACGGATCGCGCGATCGGCGAGACGTACGCGAGCCACCCGAGATGCTTCTTCGCACGAGCATTCGTGTTGGCAGCCATGTCCGCATCGAGCCCGATCCCCGCCATCACGACGAAAGCGTGCGAGGTCCACTCGCCGTCGGAGTCGCTGAGATCGGCGACAGCCACATCGATGCGCCGCTCGCACCCGGAGAAGGCCGCCGACACCGCCGTATCGAGATCAGCGAGAGCGACGCCCAGTTCGCGGGCGAGGAGGTTCCCCGTCCCGGCGGGGATGAGCGCGATGGGCACGCCGGTGCCCTGCAGGACCCCCGCCGCGGCACGGACCGTCCCATCGCCGCCCGCGACCAGCACCACGGCCGGCTTGTCGTCCACGGCATCCTGAGCGGCTCCACGCCCGGAGTCCTCCGGTTGGGTCGGATACCACCGTGTCGGTGCCCAACCCGCCGCGCGCTCATGAGCCATAGCGATCTGGCGAAGCCGTTCGACGTCTGCTTTACCGGGATGGAAGACCACCGCCGCGTGGGGTGCGCTCCTCCCCGAATCCTGACTCACCGAGAGACGCCGCCCCCGACGGCGGACCACCCCTCGATCTGCGCGCGGTACGCCTCGGCACGCTGCCGAGCCGCGTCACCCTCGACCCTCGGCGCGGTGAAAACCACCGTCTCCGCCAGGGTCGCAACCGCCGCAGCCCGCTCCAGCTCCCGTGCCGCGAACGTGCGTGCGCTGTCGTCCGATGCCTCCTTCTCGCTTCGGATCCGTTCGCTGATCTCCGCCAGTCTCAACGCGATCAGCTCCGCGAGGCCGTCGCGTAGCTCCTCCAGCGTCGTGTTGTGGATCTCCAGACGCCGGTCCGAGACAGTCAGCTCGACATCGGGATAACCGGAATGCGCCAGGAGCTCGCGCGTGGACTCGCCGAGAACGTCTCGGACCTCCTCTTTACCCGGACGCCGGGTGAACACCGCCTCCACGGTGTACCGCGCGGGCGGGTCGTCGGTCATCAAGCCGGCGGGAAGCGACCCCACCAACACGGAATCGAGGCCGAGATTGTGGGTGGAAGGAGCTTCGTGGTGTGAATATGCGCTCATGACCGGACGTTACGCCTCCCAGATGTGAGGCTCACAGGTTGCCGACCGCATCTCCGGCCTTCGCGAGCACGGCGGCGAGCCCCTGCCGCAGATCGGTGACGAAGGCGCCGGGCATCTCGAGCGACGGGAAGTGCCCGCCGCGCTCCGCTTCTCGCCACCGGACGATGTCTCGGAAGCGCTGCGCCGCCCACGGACGGGGGTGCTTCTCGATGTCGTGGGGATACGTCGTGAGAGCGGCCGGCACGTCGACACGGAGGTGGGGGTCGAGCGACTGGTGGCTCTCGAAGTAGATGCGCGCCGCTGACGCACCTGTGCGCGTCAGCCAGTAGAGCGTCACGTTGTCGAGCAGCCGGTCGCGCGTGATGCTCTCGAAAGGGGTGTCGACCGTGTCCGTCCACTCGGAGAACTTCTCGAGTATCCACGCGAGCAAGCCCACCGGAGAGTCGACCAGCGCGTAGCCGATGGTCTGCGGCGACGTCGCCATGACCTTCGCGTAGGCGAGTCGGTTCTCTTCGAATGCGTGCGTCTCGGCGACCCACCGCCGCTCGGTCGCGTCGAGACCATCGATGCTGAGGCCCGGCAGACTTTGCGGTGTGGTCGTGTGCATCCCGATCACGTGGCTCGGAAACCGTCCGGCGAGCGCGATCGTGATGGGGCCGCCCCAGTCGCCGCCGTGCGCCAAGAACCGGTCGTAGCCCAGGCGAGCCATGAGTTGCACCCATGCTGCGGCGATCCGTTCGGTGCCCCATCCGGGTTCGTCGGGCTTGTCGGAGTGGCCGTAGCCCGGCAGAGACGGCGCCACGACATGGAAGGCCGGCAGCGTCGGATCGTTCGGCTCTGCGAGGTCATCGATCACGTCGACGAACTCGGCGACACTGCCCGGCCAGCCGTGCGTCATGATCAGCGGTACCGCATCGGGGCGCGATGACCGTCGGTGCAGGAAGTGGATGCCGAGACCATCGACGACCGTGCGGAACTGACCGATCTCGGCAAGACGCCGCTCGAACGGGCGCCAGTCGTAGGCTGTCCGCCAGTACTCGACGAGGGCGGCGACATCGGCCAGTGGTGGGCCCTGGGCCCAGCGATCCTGCCCGCGGGCGTCGGCGCGAGTGGTCTCGCGCTCGGGCAGGCGGGTCGCGCCCAGCCGCGCACGCAGGTCGTCGAGCTCGGCATTCGTCACCTGAGGAGTGAACGGCGATACCGACTCTGACGGGTGGGAAGCGGTCATGTTCACTCCATTCGTCGCAGCACGCAGGTGCGAACCGCCATAGCCGGTTCTACCAGAGACGCGGAATCAATGGAACCAGCTATGGTGGTGCCATGTCGGACGACTTTCCCGAATTCCGGATCGGCTCGGTGCTGGCGACGAGCTTCACGGGCACGCTGACCGAGCGGCATGGCGCCAGAGTCGAGCGCATTCCGACACCAGCTCGACTGCAGGCCTGGTTCGACGAGTTCGATCTGGCGGTCGCGCGATGCTCGGCGTCGGACCTCGACCGGGCATACGTCCTGCGCGAGGCGATCCATGCGGCCGCGACAGCGCGCGCTCAGGATGCGACGTTGCCGCCCGACGCGGTGGCACTGATCAACGAGTTCAGTGCACGAGGCACGGCGAACCCGGTGCTGACCGGGGCCGGCGAACGGCGCTGGCACCTCGGTTCCCGCGCGACGGTCGACGCCGCGCTGGGGGTCATCGCCGCGGATGCGGTGGACATCATCTCCGGCGCACGGCCCGGCGCGCTCGCTCTGTGCGCCTCACCGACCTGTCGTGCGGCATTCTTCGACGCCAGCAGGAGCCGCACTCGGCGGTGGTGCGACATGAACACGTGCGGAAACCACGCGAAGAAAGCCCGCTTACGCGCGAAGCACGCATAAGCGGGACGACGTCCGTACCGACGTCACACGTCACGCGCTCTGAGGACGACGAGAGCGGCGAGTGTCGTCCACAGGGTGAAGATCGCCATGATCCCGAGTCCCGCCAGCGGCGGCATCCCGCTCGTCGTCGACACCTCATAAGAGGCCTGCCCGGCCGTCGTGGGCCAATAAGTACCCGCGAACTCGCCGATGACCCCGGGCATCCCCGGGGCGAGGGCGGGCACGAGAAGCGCGACGGTCACGATGATCGCGAGCGCACCGGAAGAGCTTCGGGTGATGATGCCGAACCCGAGGCCGAGGACGGCCGTCAGGACGAGGTAAACGATCGCACAGACGATGGCCCGAACGGTGTCAGGGTCATCGAGCGCCGACACGGGCAGACTGGCCGCCGCGAGCGCGGCCTGCGTGGCACCGAAGCTGCCTGCCACCGCCGCGACGGCCACGACCACGCCGATGAGCGCCGAGACTCCGAGCTTCGAAGCCAGCAGGGCTCCGCGCCGGGGCACGATGGCGAGGCTCGTAATGATCTGGCCCGAGCCGTATTCACTGGTGATGGCCTGCGATCCGATGGTCGCGAGGAGGATCTGACCGACCAGGATTCCCTTGAAGCTGATACCGGTGGGGTCGAAATCGGAAGGGAGCGCGGCCTGCCAATCGGCCACGAGCCCGCTTACCCCCAGCAGGCTGACCATCACCGTCACGACGACCGCCGAGGCAGCGAGAATCCAGGTGCTGTGGACACTGCGGGCTTTGATCCATTCGGAAGCGAAGAGGTTCATGTCAGGCGGCCTTCTGCTCGGTCGTGGTCATGGCGAGAAACGCGTCTTCGAGCGAATCCCGAACCAGGGTGAGCTCGAACACCTCGGCGTCGGAAGCGGCGGCGATGCGGCCGACGCTCTCCGTCGTCACCCCCGCGACGATGAGGACGTCGGTGCGATCGGCGTCTGCCCGCACCAGAAAGCCGGCTCGCATGAGCGCATCACGCAGGACCGCGACATCCGGGGTGCGCACGCGAACATGCTCGTTCGTGTGCGAGGCGATGAAGTCGTCCAGGGCCTGGTCTGCGAGCAGGCGACCGCGGTTGATGACGATGAGGCGGTCCGCGGTGAGTTGCATCTCACCCATCAGGTGGCTCGAGAACAGCACCAATCGGCCTTCCGCAGCAAGCTCGCGCATCAGGGATCGAGCCCAGCGGATGCCTTCGGGGTCGAGGCCGTTGAGGGGTTCGTCGAAGATGACGATGCCGGGGTCGCCGATCAACGCGGTAGCGATCCCCAGCCGTTGCTTCATCCCCAGGGAGAAGTCGCCGGCCGGCCGGCCGCCCGCGTCGGCCAGGCCCACCAACTCCAAGACCTCCCCGATCCGCCCCCGCGGCACGCCCCCGGCGCGCGCGACGGACGCCAGATGATCCACGGCCGTACGCCGCGGGTGGACGGCACGTGCATCGAGCATGGCGCCGATCACCCGCGTCGGATGGGGTAACTCGTGCATGCGACGCCCGTTCACGGTCGCGGCGCCGCTCGTGGGTTTGTCCAAGCCGAGGAACATGCGGAGGGTGGTGGACTTGCCCGCTCCGTTCGGTCCGAGAAAGCCCGTCACCAGCCCGGGGCGCACCTGGAACGAGAGACCGTCGACAGCGGTGACGGTTCCGTATCGCTTGACGAGATCGTGAGCTTGGAGAGATAACTCGGTTGTCTTGTGCACGGCAGATACACTACACCGTGTGGTGTACCACTGCACCGATCGGTGTAGATTTGGGGCGAGGAGATGGATGACGATGATCGATGCGAGCCCGGTCCGGCAAGGCCAAGAGCAGAAACGCTCCGCGATACTGACGGCGGCGCGAGAGCTTTTCGTCGAGGTAGGCGTCGAGCGATCGAGTATGGATGCGGTCTCCGCACGCGCAGGCGTGTCCAAGCGCACCGTCTACGACTACTACGGCGACAAGCGGAGGCTCCTGCTCGGAGTGGTCGAGAACGCGGGCGAGACAGCCGTGAGCACCCTTCGCGAGCTGGCCGAGAAGCACCTGCCCGACGCCATCGCGCTCGAAGCGCACGGCGGTCTGCACCGGGCCGTGAGCGCATTCGCGGCCGAACTCGGGGGCTTCCTCGCCACGTCGACGAACTACGCTGCCGCGATCAAGCTGATCTCGGAGAACGAGTCACTCCTGCCCGAGCTCGAGGACCACCCTCTGGACCGAGCGCACGCCGACGTCCTCGCCGAGCGCTTCGCTCACTTCGCGACCGCGGGCCTGCTCGACCTCGACGACCCGGGGCTCGCCGCCGAGCATTTTCATGCCCTCACGACGCTCCGAGTTCTCAACGAACCGGCTCGCCGCCGGACCGACACCGAACGGGTTCGGCAGATCATGACCGATGGCGCCGACGCGTTCCTGCGCGCCTACGGCCGACAACCGGAGTAGCAGCGCACAGCGACGATCAGGCCGCGAGCGACAGGTAGGGCTCCCACCGCGGATCGGATCGCTCCGTTCCGCGCACCGTCCACTGCGGTCCGCGCGGCGGCTTCGGCGACCACCGCAGCTCCCATCCCATCTCCTGCGGCGTGTGATCGCTCTTGAGGTTGTTGCACCGCAGGCAGCAGGCGACGAGGTTCTCCCACGAGTTGCTACCGCCGCGCGAACGAGGCATGACGTGATCGATAGTCGATGCCGCCTTTCCGCAGTAGGCGCATCGGTGTGCATCGCGACGGAGCACCCCGCGTCGCGTCACCGGCACTCGGCGCGCATTCGGGATACGGACATACCGGGTCAGGACGATCACCGCCGGGCGCTCGTACGTCCCGTCGATCCCGAGAACGGGGTCGTGGACGACGTGCTCGACGATCGTCGCCTTGTCGTTCAACACCAGGAGGAGGGCCCGACGGAACGACACCACAGCGAGTGGCTCATACCCGGCATTCAGTACCAGAGTGCGCATTTCCTGTCCTCACGAACTGCCCTGACGGCTTCAGCGGATGTTCGATGACCGACGTCGCGCATGCCGTGCGGGCAGGTCCCGCGAGGGTGCGAGCACGAAAAAAGGCGCCGTCATGAAGACAGCGCCTTGATTCACGGCCGAGGCCGCAGTGGTGCACACGATGCCGCAGGACGTAGCGACCGATCGCATTCACGGTTCGAATGCCCGGTACTGGTCCCATCAGCTCCCCCTCGGCGTGCGCGAGCGTCGCGTTCAGGGTAATACACCCTCGACCCCGGAAAGGTCGACGGAAGATGAACGGATGATGCGTGTCGTCAGCCCGCGTTCGCGACGAGCCATGACTCGGCGTTGACGTACGCGCCGTCGACCACGATCTCGAGATGCAGGTGCGTGCCGAACGCGCGCCCCGTGTCGCCGACCTGGCCGAGCAGCTGACCCGCAGAGACGGTGTCGCCGACCTGCACCGCGCGGGTGCCCCAGTCCATGTGGGCGTAGAGGCTCGTGACGTTGGTGCCGTTGATGTTGTGGGCGACCTTGACGTACACGCCCCAACCCGGTCCGCTCTCGCTCGACGCGACGACCGTGCCGTCGGCGACCGAGTAGATCGGGGTGCCGCGGTCGGCCATGTAGTCGGTGCCGCGGTGGCCGGCATACGGGGTGCCGAAGTTGTTGAACGACATCAGCGGACGACGCACGAGGCCTGAACCCGGAGCGACGAGCGGAATGGGCTCGCCGTACGAGGACGACGCGGTCGAGCTGCTCGCCGAGATGCGGTTCGCGAGGGCCTCGGCGGCGGCCTTGGCGGCAGCCTCCTCGTCCTTCTTCTTCTGGATCTCCTCGGGCGTGGTCGCGGTGAACCCGCTGCGGTCGAGGGAGGCGGGGCCCACCTCGGACGCGACGACGATCGACTGCGCGTTGTCGGCGGCGACCTGCTGCAGCGTCATCGCGTCGGCCGACGTGCCGCGCACAGCGGCGAAAGCCGGGATGGCGACGGTGGCGACGAGACCCACCACGGCCGCGACCGTGAAGGTACTGCGCACGGGGTGCACCCGGCGATTACGGCGGCGGGCAGCGCGATTTTCGACGGTCGCGACTCCCCGCGATTGCTTCTTCGCCAGCGGGAAGCGGCGGCCACGCAGAGCGCGACCGGAACGGTCGGGATTCGTCGCGTCGACCTCGGGTACGTCCACCGACGAATCGTTGTTTTCAGCCAAATCAGTCCTCCGGCGCCTCTGCGCGATGACCTGCGCTGGCTCGTCGATACTGCGTGTAGGTCCACGCGACGTTCGGGTGTCACCGCGGAGACGACGAGCCGAAGAGGCAATCCACGCAGCGGTCTCGGGCGGGCTTCTCGCCTGAAGACTTCTCGAGGCTACCGGAAGGTAACGAATAAGTCACGCCGTCACTCCCATCCCCACCCGACGCTCAGGGTCGGGCGGCGGGGAGGCGACCTCAGTCGCGGCGCGTGAGGAAGATGTGCGACGCGACCTCGACCGGAAGCTCGAGCCCCTCGTCGATGCCGTCCATCTGCACGAGCACGTACCCCTCGGAGAACTGGAACGTGCCGTCGCGACCGGGGACGACGCCCGCCGCCCGCAGCTGCTGAAGCAATTCGGGATCGACCTGCGCCGGCTCGGCCAGGCGACGCACGGTGCCGGCGATCGGACCGCCGGTCTCGTTCAGCAGGCGGACGAGGCCGACCACACCGTCGTCGAACGTACGCGCGGGCACGTCTCCGAGCTGGTCGAGACCGGGGATCGGGTTGCCGTAGGGCGACTCGGTGGGGTGACCGAGCAGCTCGATGAGGCGACGCTCGACGAGCTCGCTCATCACGTGCTCCCAGCGGCAGGCCTCTTCGTGCACGTAGGCCCAGTCGAGACCGATGACGTCGCTGAGCAGGCGCTCGGCGAGACGGTGCTTGCGCATGACGTCGACCGCCTTCTGGCGACCGCTGTCGGTCAGCTCGAGCGACCGGTCTTCCGAGACGACGACCAGGCCGTCGCGCTCCATGCGGCCGACCGTCTGCGAGACGGTGGGGCCGGAGTGCCCGAGGCGCTCGGAGATGCGGGCGCGCAGGGGGACGATCGCCTCTTCCTCGAGCTCGAGGATGGTACGCAGATACATCTCTGTCGTGTCGATGAGATCGGTCATCACAGCCCTTGTCGTGCGCGTGGTCGAGAGGATCCCAGCCTATCCGCTGGCGAGGACATCCGAGGCTGCCCTTACCTCCGGCCCGTGGCACGGCGGGACCGGGCGCCGCCCCTAGAATCGGCTCATGGCGCACGTCACCCTGCCCCGAGACATCCTCCCCCGCGACGGCCGCTTCGGCTGCGGCCCCGCCAAGATCCGCCCCGAGCAGGTCGCCGCCCTGTCGGGCCCCGGCTCGATCCTGCTCGGCACGTCGCACCGCCAGTCGCCGGTGAAGAGCCTCGTCGGTCAGGTCCGATCGGGCCTGTCGGACCTGCTCCGACTCCCCAACGGGTACGAGATCATCCTCGGCAACGGCGGATCGACGGCGTTCTGGGATGCCGCGGCCTTCGGCCTCATCGAGAACCGCAGCCAGAACCTCGTCTTCGGCGAGTTCGGCGGCAAGTTCGGTGCGGCGGCGTCAGCCCCGTGGCTGCAGGCACCCGACATCCGCAAGGCCGAACCCGGGTCGAGCATCGCGGCGGAGCCCGTCGAAGGCATCGACGTCTACGCCTGGCCGCACAACGAGACCTCGACCGGTGTCGCCGCCCCGGTGCGCCGTGTCGTCGGCGACGACGGCGCACTCACCGTCATCGACGCGACGAGCGCGGCCGGCGGCATCGATTTCTCGGTCTCGCAGTGCGACGTCTACTACTTCGCTCCGCAGAAGAACCTCGGCTCCGACGGCGGCATCTGGTTCGCCGCGGTCTCTCCCGCAGCGATCGAGCGGATCGAGCGCGTCGCCGCCTCCGGCCGCTACATCCCCGAGTTCCTGAGCCTCAAGAACGCGCTCGACAACTCCCGTCTCAACCAGACGCTCAACACTCCGGCCGTCGCGACGCTGTACCTGCTCGACAAGCAGCTCGAGTGGATCCACAGCAACGGCGGCCTCCAGTGGGCGGCCGACCGCACCGCCGAGTCCTCGTCCGCGCTGTACGACTGGGCCGAGGCCTCGGAGCACGCGACCCCGTTCGTGGCCGACCCCGCCGACCGCTCCCCCGTCGTGGTCACGATCGACTTCGACGACACCGTCGACGCAGCGGCCGTCGCGAAGAGCCTCCGCGGCAACGGCATCGTCGACACCGAGCCGTACCGCAAGCTCGGCCGCAACCAGCTGCGCATCGCGACGTTCGTGTCGATCGAGCCCGACGATGTGCGTCAGCTCATCAAGTGCATCGACTACACCATCGAGCGCCTCTGACCGCCTCGCGCCACTGAAACGACGGAGGGATGCCGCATCGCGCGGCATCCCTCCGTCGTCAGGTGCGTGAGAGCGGTCAGCGCTCCCAGAGCGATTCGTCGTGATCCGACTCCTCGTCCTCGTCGTCCTCGGCGTCTTCGTCGTCGGAGTCGGCGTCCGAAAGGTCGTCGTCGAGAGCGGCGTCGTCGAGAGCATCGATGTCGACGCCGTCGACATCGCCCGCGTGGGTGACCGCAGTGCTGCCGTCGGCGAAGTCGTCCTCGTCCACCTCGTCGTCGTCTTCATCGTCGATGTCATCGGCGTCGTCGAGCTCGGCCGCGTCGTCATCGTCGAGGTCGTCGGACTCGGACTCGTCCTCATCGGCGGCGGCCTGAGCCGCCTGGTAGTCGGCGAGCCGCACGGCCCACGGCACCCAATCGGGGGCCAGCAGTGCACCCGCCGCGGGCAGCAGTTCGACCTCGAGCACGGTGGGCTCGGCGCCGTCGACCGCCGCGACGCTGACCGTCCAGAGCCATCCGGGGTAGCCGGCGAGACGGTTGGCGAAGCGCAGCGAGACGACGCCGTCGGCCTCGATGACGTAGTCGACCGGGTCGCCGATCGTCGAGGCGGGGGTGATCTCGGCGAGCGCCGCGCGTGCCAGATCATGCGCGGCGAGCAGTCGCTCGTCGACGGTCACCGCCTCGGGGGCCGTGGGCTCGTCCGACGTCGAGACGTCGGGAGACTCAGGCGTCGAGGTCATCGGCGACCTTGCGCAGCACCGCGGCGATCTTCTTGCCGTGACCCGAGCTGGGGTATCGGCCGCGACGGAGATCGGCGCCGATGCCGTCGAGGAGCTTCACCAGGTCCTCGACGATGATCGCCATGTCGTCGGCGGGCTTGCGGTTGCGCTTGCTCAGGCTCACGGGAGCCTCGAGCACGCGAACGGCCAGCGCCTGCAGGCCGCGTTTGCCGTCGGCGACGCCGAACTCGAGGCGCGTGCCCGGCTTGAGCGACTCGGTGCCCGCCGGGAGTGCCGTGGCGTGCAGGAAGACGTCCTGGCCGTCATCGGAGGAGATGAAGCCGAACCCCTTCTCGTCGTCGTAGAACCTGACCTTGCCGGTGGGCATGTGCGTACCTCGCTGTCACGGACCGCGTTTCGCGGGCAGAACGGAATGCCGGGGCCGTGTGAGCCCCGGTAACCAGCCTACGGCACCGCCGCGAAGCGCTACGCTGATGCGGATGAGCACGCGCAGCCCGAGCGACGACCTCCCGGTCCGCCGTATAGACCGCATCCTCGCGTTCATGTCGCTGGGGCTGCTGGTCCTGGCGATCGTCTGCTTCTTCGCCATCATCATCGGCACCGCGACCGGCCTCGAACAGGCGGACTTCGGTTCGGGAGCCTGGCCGACGGTCAGCGCGATCGTGTGGATCGCTCCGCCGATCGCATTCGCCCTGCTGCTGACGGTGCTCATCATGACCTTCATCCGACGGAGCCGGGCCAACAAGGGCCGGTGACGTGTCTCCCGTCGACGCTCGTGCCCTCGCGACCTGGCTCGCCACGGTCGACGACGACGCCCTGACGGCACTTCTGCGTCGCCGTCGCGTCGGGGCCGATGCCGCCTGGGCCGATTTCTTCGACGCCGCCGAGGCCCTGCTCGATCCCGCCGCGGTCGCGAAGGCCGCTCCGCTGCTGTCGCGACCGCTCGTCGCCGCCATGGACGAGGCCGTGGCGTCGGACGCGCCGGTGCCCCCGGGCGCGGCGCGCGAGGAACTTCTTCACCTCGGGCTCGTCTCCCCCGACGGGCTGCCCTACGCCGGCGCCGCATCAGCATGGCGCGACCTCTCTCGACCCGACGCCGCCGCCCCGCTCGTCGCTGACGCGTCTCGCGAAGACGACGCGCAGCTGGCGGAGCGAGCGTTCACCGCGCTCTCGTCGCTCGCCGACGTCCTGTCGTTGACCCAGCCGTCACCGCTGGGACGCACCGGGGCGGGAACCCTCGGCGCGGGTGATCGTCGCCGCCTGATCGAGGCCGGAGCGGTGCCGGATGCGGCGACGGTCGACCTCGTGATCGGCATCGGTCTCGACGCAGGTCTGCTGGGTCCGGTCGACCGAGAATGGCGCGTGACGACCGAGGGCAGCGCGTGGCTCCTGCGCGGATCGGTCGATCGGTGGGTCGAGACCGCGTCACACCTGCGTGACGCGCTCCCCGCAGCTCTGCGCACGACGAGCGGCGGCTGGCAGCCGCTGACGGAATGGCATCACGCGTACCCGCTCGACCCGCAGTGGCCGGCACGTGCCGAGCGTCTGGCTGCGCAGTGGCGGTTCTGGGCGATCATCGACGCCTCGGGTCGGCCGGCCGCGTGGGCGACGGCCATGGCCGACGGCGGCGATGTCGACCGGGCTGCCCTCCAGCAGAACCTGCCGGGCGAGGTAGACCGCATCTTCCTCCAGAACGACCTCACCGCCATCGCGCCGGGCCCCCTCGAACCGGCGATCGACGCGCGGCTGCGCCGGGCGGCACGCCGCGAGTCACGTGCACAGGCCTCGACCTATCGTTTCTCCGCCGAGTCGATCGGAGCGGCGCTGGCCGCAGGCGAGGATGCGGCATCCCTCGCCGAGTTCCTCACGACCATCTCGCTCACGGGCCTGCCTCAGCCGTTGGCGTACGAGCTCGAACGCGCCGCGCAGCGCCAGGGCCGGCTGCGCGTGGGGACCGACGCGACCGGTCGGACGCAGGTCACCGCATCCGATCGGAGCGCACTCGACACGCTCGCGGTGGATCAGGCGCTCCGTCCCCTCGGACTCGTGCGTGATGGTGACCGGCTCATCAGCCGCAGCTCCGTCGACGCCGTCTTCTGGATGCTGAGCGATGCCCGCTATCCCGTCGCCGCGGTCGACGACGACGGAGCGGTGCGGATCCTCGACCGGGCCCGTCTGACCGACTCGTCCGAGGTCGCGACGGCCCGCTCCGAGGACGCGTCGTACCGCACGCTGATCGACCGCATCCGCGGCGCGCACTCCTCCGACGACGCGGATGCGGCGTGGCTGGGGCGCGAGCTCGAGCAGGCGGTGAAGGCGCGCGCGGTGATCGAGGTCAGCGTGCGCCTGCCCGACGGGACGACGCGCGACTTCGTGCTCGAGGCGACGGGTCTCGGCGGCGGCCGCCTGCGCGGGCGCGACCGCGCGTCGGACGTGGAGCGCACCCTCCCGGTGTCGAGCATCGTGTCGGCACGTCTGGCCTGAGCATCGCCGACGCTCGGCGCGCAGGCCGATGTCCGCTCAGCACCGGTACGATTGCTCGTTATGGCTGATGGCCCCCTGATCGTCCAGAGCGACCGCACCGTGCTGCTCGAGGTCGCCCACCCGAACGCAGAGGACGCACGCCACGAGCTCGCGATCTTCGCCGAGCTCGAGCGTGCACCCGAGCACATCCACACCTACCGCATCACGCGGCTCGGCCTGTGGAACGCACGTGCGGCCGGGCACGACGCCGAAGACATGCTCGCCACGCTCGACCGGTGGTCGCGCTTCCCGGTGCCGCCCTCGGTGTCGACCGACATCCGTGAGACGGTGACGCGCTACGGACGTCTCGTGATCGAACGTGATGACGAGGGAACGCTCGTGCTGCGCTCGCACGACGCGGCCGTCTTGGCGGAGGTCACCCGCAACAAGCGGATCCAGCCGCTGCTGCTGGGCCACCCCACCCCGGAGACCTACATCATCGATGCCTGGGCGCGCGGTCAGATCAAGCAGGAGCTGCTGAAGATCGGATGGCCCGCCGAAGACCTCGCCGGTTTCACCCCCGGCACGCCCCACGAGATCGAGCTGCACGAAGACGGGTGGAGCCTGCGGCCCTACCAGCGCAAAGCCGTCGACATCTTCACCGAGGGCGGTTCGGGCGTCGTCGTGCTCCCCTGCGGCGCGGGCAAGACGCTCGTGGGCGCCGCGGCGATGGCCGACACCAAGACGACGACGCTCATCCTCGTGACCAACACCGTCAGCGCACGGCAGTGGCGCAACGAGCTGCTCAAGCGCACGAGCCTGACCCCGGAAGAGATCGGCGAGTACTCCGGTCAGTCGAAGGAGGTCAAGCCGGTCACGATCGCGACCTACCAGATCCTCACGGCGAAGCGGAAGGGCGAGTACGCCCACCTCGCGCTCCTCGACGCTCTCGACTGGGGCCTGGTCGTGTACGACGAGGTGCATCTGCTCCCCGCTCCCGTGTTCAAGCTGACCGCCGATCTTCAGGCGCGACGCCGCCTCGGCCTGACCGCGACCCTCGTTCGCGAGGACGGCCGCGAAGGCGACGTGTTCAGCCTCATCGGACCCAAGCGATTCGACGCGCCTTGGAAGGAGATCGAGGCCCAGGGCTTCATCTCCCCCGCCGTCTGCTACGAGGTGCGCGTCGACCTCCCGGCATCCGACCGCCTCGAGTACGCCGCCTCGGCCGATGACGAGCGGTACCGTCTGGCGGCGACCGCGCACGCGAAGATCGGGGTCGTCCGAGACCTCGTCGCGAAGCACGCGGGCGAGCAGATCCTGGTGATCGGGCAGTACCTCGATCAGATCGATGTGCTCGCGGAGGCGCTCGGGGCACCGAAGATCACGGGGTCGACTCCCGTCGATGAGCGCGAGGAGCTGTACGACGCGTTCCGGACGGGCGAGGTCCCCGTGCTGATCGTCTCGAAGGTCGCGAACTTCTCGATCGACCTGCCCGACGCCTCCGTCGCCATCCAGGTCTCGGGCTCGTTCGGCTCGCGCCAAGAAGAGGCGCAGCGTCTCGGACGCCTGCTGCGACCGAAGTCGAACGGCCACACGGCGAGCTTCTACACCCTCATCGCGCGCGACACCGTCGACCAGGACTTCGCGCAGAACCGGCAGCGCTTCCTCGCCGAACAGGGATACAGCTACACGATCCTCGACGCCGAGAAGCTCGAGGCAGCCTGAGCGCACCGCCGCCGGCGGGCTGCGTCAGGGCTTGGTGAGCTCGGGCGTCGGCTCGCCGGGAAGCGGAACGGTCGCCGTCGGCGTGGGCATGGGGATCGGCGCCGGCATCGGCGTCCGCGGCATCGCGTATGTGCGCGCGATCGGGCGCCGCCGAAGCACGTACTCGACGGCGAGACAGTACCCCCCGAGCAGCAGGACCGACGTCGCGAAGCTCACCCAGCCGACATCCGTCGCCGAGGGGTCGGACCCCGCCACGATCCCGGTCACGAAGGCCAGCAGGTTGTTGACGATGTGCACCGCGATGGCCGCCTCCAATCCTCCGGTGCGCCAGGTGAGCCAACCCGCCGCGATCGCGAAGAGCGCCACGCCCGCCTGGCCGACCGGGTCGTACAGGTGCCCGATGACGAACAGGGGTACCGGGAGCAGGATCGCGAAGAGCGGATGCCGCAGCCACCGCCCGATCGACTGCATCAGGTAGCCGCGGAAGACGTACTCTTCCGCGGTGGCTTGGACCGGCACGACGAGGACGACCACGAGCAGACTCAGCCACAGGGCGCCGCCCGTCGGGGGCGTGAGCTGTGCCCCGGGATCCTCGGCGGGCAGCAGCGCGGTCACGAGGGTGACGACGAGCGCGACGGCGACGCCGAGCCCGGAGCACACGAGCAGCCAGCGCCATCGCAGTCGGCCGAACACGGCGGAGACGAATCCGAGGCGACGCCCGTTGACGATCAGAGAGGCGAGCAGGTAGGCGGGCAGCAGCAACGCGACCGAGCCGAGACCGATCAGCAGCGACAGCGGATTCGTGACATCCAGCGCCCCGGGATCGTCGAGCACGCGGTTCAGCGCCCGTGCCGCGTCGTCGTTCGACAACGCGACGAGGATCGCGGCGAGCGAGACGACGAGCACCATGAGCAGGAACAGGATGATGCCGAGAGCACCCACCGCGAGCGGCGTCCACCAGCCGGAACGACGGCGCGCGAAGACGAGTCTGTGGAATGCGAGACGGTCGGAATCGATCGGACGCGGCATGCTTCCATCCTCTCCCGACCTCTACCAGGTCGACCCACTGCCGCGCGATATCCAGCAAACCGATGGGATCCGGTGCCAGTATGGGCCTATGACAGCACCGCGCATTCTCGTCGTGGACGACGAACCGAACATCCGTGACCTGCTGATCACCGGGCTGAAGTTCGCCGGATACCAGGTCCGCGCCGTCGGCAACGGCGCGCAGACGATCTCGGCGGTGCTCGAGGAGGAGCCCGATCTGATCGTGCTCGATGTGATGCTGCCCGACATGAACGGCTTCAGCGTCACCAAACGGCTCCGCGGGGCGGGATACACCGCGCCGATCCTCTTCCTCACCGCCAAGGACGAGACCGAGGACAAGATCGAGGGCCTCAACGCCGGGGGTGACGACTACGTCACGAAGCCGTTCAGCCTCGACGAGATCGTCGCTCGTATCCAGGCCATCCTTCGCCGCACGATGCAGGCCGACGAGGAGTCGATCATCCGCGCCGGCGAGCTGACGATGGACCAGGACACCCACGATGTCCAGGTCGGCGACGTGTCGATCGATCTGTCGCCCACCGAGTTCAAGCTGCTGCGCTACCTGATGCTCAACCCGAACCGGGTGCTCAGCAAGGCGCAGATCCTCGACCACGTGTGGGAGTACGACTTCAACGGCGACGCCGGCATCGTCGAGAGCTACATCTCGTACCTGCGCCGCAAGATCGATCCGCACTCCTCCGAGCCGCTCATCCAGACCAAGCGCGGCTTCGGGTACATGCTCAAGGCCGACAAGTCGGCCTGATCCGCGGGAGCGCAGACGCCTGAGCGATTCCGCGAACGACGGCGTCACCCGCTGGTGGCGCGGCATCAGCCTGCGCACCAAGGTGACGGGGGTCATCGTCACGCTGCTCGCGATGGGGCTGATCGCCGCGGGCGTGGGCACGATGATCTTCCTCCGCAACGCGCAGGTCGCGGCCCTCGACGGCAGCCTGCGGTCGCTGGCTCCGACCGATCTGGCGAGCACCGTCATGGACGTCACCGTCGAGGACGGCATCGCCCTCTTCGAGGGGAAGGCGGCGCCGGCGCCGACCAACTTCGTCGTCGCGATCTACAGCGCCGAGGGAGAGCTGCTGTCGGTCGCGGGCGGACCCGAATCGGTGCGCCCCGACCTGCCCGCCTCGTTCCCCCTCGACCGGACGGTCGTCAAGGGCACGGAGCCCTTCGAGCTCCCCGCCCGCCAGGGCAACGGCACCTTCCACGCGAGCGTCGACGTGCTCCAGCCCGAGGGTTCGCGTGAGAGCTACACCCAGCTGGTCGCCCTGCCACTGACCTCGGTCACGCAGACGGTCGCCAACTTCATCAGCATCTACACGGTGATCGCCGCGCTGATCCTCCTCGCCGGCGCGCTCGGCACCCGGTGGCTGGTCACCCTGACCTTCCGCAGCCTCGGCCAGGTCGAGGAGACGGCGATGACGATCGCGGCGGGCGACCTGAGTCAGCGCATGGGCGACATCTCGCCCGGCACCGAGGTCGGGCGCCTGAAGATCGCCATCAACGCGATGCTCGACCGTATCGACACCGCGCTCGCGCAGCGCGACGCGACCGTGCAGCAGATGCGCCGCTTCATCGGCGACGCCAGCCACGAGCTGCGCACTCCGCTCGTGACCGTCCGCGGCTACGCGGAGCTCTACCGCATGGGCGCGATCACCGATGCGGAGCACACCGCGCAGTCGATGGAGCGCATCGAGAAGGAGGCCGTTCGCATGAGCGGCCTCGTCGAAGACCTCCTGGCCCTCGCGCGTCTCGACGAACGACGCGACCTCGTCATCAAGCCCGTCGATCTGCGTCCGATCGCCCGCGATGCCGCGCTCGACACGCGGGCCGCAGCACCCGAGCGCGAGGTCTCGGTGATCGAGTTCTCCGACGAGACCCTCACGGTCGAGGTGCCGACGAACACGGGAGCAGGATCGACGACCAAGCGTCCGGGCGGCGCCCGCAACCGCACCGGCCAGACGCTCTCACGCTTGCGGCGACGCCCCAAAGACGAGCGTTCCACCCGTTCGGGAGGCGACACGGCTCCGACGTCGCGGAGGACGGATGCCGCGTCAGCGGGCACCGCCGCCGACACCACCTCCGACACGAAGCCGCTGCTGCAACCGGCCGAACCGCCCCTGGTGCCCGTGGTGCTCGGCGACGAGAACCGCATCCGCCAGGTCGTCGCGAACCTGATCGGCAACGCGCGACGCTACAGCCCGGAGGGCACCCCCATCGAGATCGCGGTGGGCCTGGATCGTGACGCCCGCATGGGGTGGATCTCGGTGATCGACCACGGGGAAGGCATCCCCGAGCCGCTGCGCGAGAAGATCTTCCAGCGGTTCTGGCGGGCCGACACCTCGCGCACGCGTGAGACCGGCGGCTCAGGTCTCGGCCTGTCGATCGTGGCCTCGATCGTGGAAGCGCTGCACGGCTCGATCGACGTCCAGGGCACGCCCGGCGGCGGGGCGACGTTCCGCGTCGCCTTCCCTCTCGCAGATCGCCGCGAGGCAGCCGAGCACCTGTGGATCGAGACGCAGCCTTTGCCGCGTCTGCGCGACGAGCGCTGAGCCGAGCTCCGCGGGGTTTCTCCCCCGCCGCGTCGGGCTCAGCCCTGTCCCCGATCGCCCACGCGCGCGAGCGCGGCCCGGCACCCACGACATAGCGTTTCGGCATCCCACCGCACGACGCAAGGAGCGACATGGCCATCTTCTCGATCGACAGCGACGCCGTGGCGAGCGCGACCGCCGCCATCCGGGCCACCTCGGCACGCCTCGAGACCGATACGGGGGCCATGATGGCCCAGCTGACGCAGTTGCAGGGCTCGTGGACCGGAGGCGCCGCCCTCGCCTTCCATGCGGTCGCCGAACGCTGGCGCGCTGCACAGCGCGAGGTCGAAGCGGCACTGGGCGACATCGGGTCGGCGTTGGACGCGGCGGGTCAGCAGTACCTGCAGGCCGAGGCCGCGGCAACAGGCATGTTCCGCTGACGCCACCTCCAAACGCAGAACGGCCCCTCCCGAAGGAGGGGCCGTTCTGTATGCGATGGATCAGAAGTCCATGCCACCCGTGGGGTCGCCCGCGGGAGCCGGGGTCTTCTCCGGCTTGTCGGCCACGACCGCCTCGGTCGTGAGGAACAGGCCCGCGATCGACGCCGCGTTCTGCAGCGCGGAGCGCGTCACCTTGGCGGGGTCGATGATGCCCTGCTCGAACAGGTTGCCGTACTCGCCGGTCGCGGCGTTGAGGCCGTGACCGATCTCGAGCTCGGCGACCTTGTTGGCGACGACGCCCGGCTCGAGGCCGGCGTTGAGGGCGATCTGCTTGAGCGGGGCCTCGATGGCGACGCGAACGATGTTGGCACCGGTCGCCTCGTCACCCGTGAGCTCGAGCCCGGCGAACGCGTTCTTGCCGGCCTGGATGAGCGCGACGCCACCACCGGCGACGACACCCTCTTCGACAGCCGCCTTGGCGTTGCGGACGGCGTCCTCGATGCGGTGCTTGCGCTCCTTGAGCTCGACCTCGGTCGCAGCTCCGGCCTTGATGACGGCGACGCCACCGGCGAGCTTCGCGAGGCGCTCCTGGAGCTTCTCGCGGTCGTAGTCGCTGTCGGTGTTGTCGATCTCGCGGCGGATCTGGGTCACGCGGCCCTCGAGCTGAGCCGAGTCACCGGCACCCTCGACGATCGTGGTCTCGTCCTTGGTGATGATGACCTTGCGAGCGCGGCCGAGCAGGTCGACGGTCGCGTTCTCGAGCTTGAGGCCCACCTCTTCGGTGATGACCTGGCCGCCCGTGAGGATCGCGATGTCCTGCAGCTGCGCCTTGCGGCGGTCGCCGAAGCCGGGAGCCTTGACGGCAGCCGACTTGAAGATGCCGCGGATCTTGTTCAGCACCAGCGTCGCGAGAGCTTCGCCCTCGACGTCCTCGGCGATGATGAGGAGCTCCTTGCCCTCCTGGATCACCTTGTCGACGATGGGCAGAAGGTCCTTGATGTTCGAGATCTTCTGGTTCGCGATGAGGATGTACGGGTCCTCGAAGACAGCCTCCTGGCGCTCCGGGTCCGTGACGAAGTACGGGTTGATGTAGCCCTTGTCGAAGCGCATACCCTCGGTGAGCTCGAGCTCGGTGCCGAAGGTGTTCGACTCCTCGACGGTGACGACGCCTTCCTTGCCGACCTTGTCGATCGCCTCGGCGATCAGCGCACCGATCGAGGGGTCAGCGGCCGAGATCGAAGCGGTGGCAGCGATCTGCTCCTTCGACTCGACCTCCTTGGCGTCAGCGAGGAGCTGGTCGGTGATGGCCTTGACGGCCTTCTCGATGCCCTTCTTGAGCGAGATGGGGTCGGCGCCGGCTGCGACGTTGCGCAGACCTTCGCGCACGAGCGCCTGAGCGAGAACCGTCGCGGTGGTCGTTCCGTCACCGGCGACGTCGTCGGTCTTCTTGGCGACCTCCTTGACGAGCTCCGCACCGATCTTCTCGAACGGGTCGTCGAGCTCGATCTCCTTGGCGATCGAGACGCCATCGTTCGTGATGGTGGGGGCACCCCACTTCTTTTCGAGCACGACGTTGCGACCGCGCGGGCCGAGCGTCACCTTGACGGCGTCGGCCAGCGTGTTCAGGCCGCGCTCGAGGCCTCGGCGGGCCTCCTCGTCGAAAGCGATGATCTTTGCCATGTGTGTGTCGTCCCTCCCGGACGGTGGAGAACAGTCTTTAGCACTCGATGAAGGTGAGTGCTAAAGCCATTCTGGCACTCGCCCATGGGGAGTGCAAGCCGCGTCGTCGGCGACTGGCCGGGAAACGACAGAGCGCGCCGCGACGGCGGCGCGCTCTGTGCGAGAGGCGGGTTTCAGGCGACGACACGCACCGATTCCGCTTGCGGGCCCTTCTGCCCCGTCCCCACGGTGAACTCGACCGCCTGCCCCTCCTCGAGCACACGGAAGCCGCTCATCTCGATGTTGGAGTAGTGGACGAAGACATCCTGTCCCTCGTTCACGGTGATGAAGCCGAAACCCTTCTCGGCGTTGAACCACTTGACGGTGCCCTGTGTCATGCAAATCTCCTGATGCTGTGCGACAGCGTCATCGTAAGCAGGGCGTTCCGCCGGATCAGGCGGTTCCGGTCACTGTTGACACGGCCGCATCGAGAATTTCACGAGCGTGAAACACGCCCGCTCATTCGCCGTCCGATGTCCCGCTCGCGCGGTCCTGTCCGACGACGACGGTGAGTTGCTTGCTCGGCGCCCCGTCGGCGCTGTCGGGGCCGGCATACGCCTCGCTCATCTCCACGTCCGCGCCGCCGATGACCTGCGCGAGGCCTCGCGCGGCACCTTCGTCCGCCGCGGTCACGTAGAAGATCGTGGTGGTCGCGAAGTCATGAGTGCTCGCTTCGCCCGCGTCGACGACATCCGAGCTCCATCCCGCGCCCACGACGGTGTCGCGCAACGAGCTCGCCAGCCCCCGCTCCGACGTGGCGTTGAGGATCAGCACCGGATACGAGGTGTCGACCACAGGGTCGGCCTCGACCGGAGCCTCGACCACGGCCGTCGCGGTCGGCTCCGCCGGGAAGAGTGCGATGCGTCCGGTGACGATCATGGTGCCGACGACACCCGCCGCGACCAGGACGAGGATCGCCACCGCTGCCCACACCAGGAGGACGCCGGCGCGCAGCCGGGGATTCTCCGCCCGGTGGGCGCCGACTCGGGTGGTGTCGGCGGGGAGCTCGTCGAAGCGGTCTTTCGGGTATGTCGTTGTCGGCACGGAGGAATGCTATCTGCCGAAGCTCCGCGTCACATGGCCGCGCGGTCGGCGCGTGAGCGCTCGGCCGCCGCCCGCATACGCCGCAGCCGGTGCACGAGCAACGGGTCGTGCGAGACCGCGTCGGGCGAGTCGATGACGCGCCCGAGCAGCTGGTAGTAGCGTGCGGGACTCAGCGAGAGCTCCTCGCGCACGGCCTCTTCCTTCTCCCCGCTGTGGGCTCCCCAACGTGCCTCGAAGTCGAGGAGCGAACGGTCGCGATCAGACAGGGCCACGTGTCAACGCTACGACGACGGACGCCCGGAGTCCGGACGCCACTCCCACCACCGACCGAGCGGGTCGGCCGCGGCGTCGATCTCGCCGTCGAGGGCGACGGCGAAGCCGCCCGGCCAACCGGTCGGCACGGCCGCGGACCACCCCTCGTGGGTGGCCGGGTCGTCGATCGTGAGCCACCGGCCGAGCCCACGCGCGCGCTCGATCACCGGGGCGCGGCGCTCGCGCGGGATGTGCACGAGCACGCCGGGTGTCGTGACCACCAACGTCGCTTCGGCCGGCGCGAGGGCCGCGACCTCCGGGAGCAGATCGAGGGCGTCCCCGGCGAACATCAGCGGCGGTTCGGATGCCGCGACCGCGGCCGCGGCCCGGATGCGTTCGGCACGACCGTCCTCCCCGGGCCAGACCAGACGCGCGAGCCAGTCGACGTCGCTGCGGTCGCGCACGTCGAGCGGCGCGAGATCGATGCCGGCACGCCAGACGATCTCGGGATGCCGCACCTGCGGCATCCGCTCCCCCACGACCTCGGTGACGAGCTCCACCTCCGAGGTTCCCGCCGCCGGATCGAGCCGCACCTCGCCGTCGGCACCGACGTAGCGGTACGAGTAGCGGTCGGGATACAGGCACAGCCCCGCGCTCGCCCCCACCTCCAGCAGCGCGATCGGACCTTCGATACGCGACAGCGTCGGAAGAAGCACCGCGCACCGCAAGGGCTCGTTCGTCTGCACCGAGCGGGCAAGGCTCTCGGCGACGACAGCGTCAGCGTTCTCGAGCACCCACGCCGCCCACGACTCGGCGGCCACATCACCCGAGCCGAGCAGCCGGCACACCGCGAACACGAGCGGCGGCTGACGACGGTTCGCCGGCAGCCGGGAGAGGACCTCCTGGAGAGCCGTGTCGTCGACGACACGCCGCGCCCAGGCGGCGTACAGGTCGGAGCGCCCGGGGGCCTCGTCTCGGGCGAAACGCCGGTATCGCTCGATCACGGCGGCTAACTCGTCGGACATGAGGACATTCTCCGGGAACATCGACCCGCAACGTCGAGTTGAATAGGACGAGGCGAAGGAGCAGACATGACGTATTCCGTGAACAAGACCGACGAGCAGTGGCGCGAGGAGCTCAGCCCCGAGCAGTACGCGGTGCTGCGCCAGGCGGGCACCGAGCGCGCCTGGACAGGTGAGCTGCTCGACGAGAGCCGCGCGGGCTTGTACACCTGCGCCGCCTGCGGCGCCGAGCTGTTCCAGAGCGGAACCAAGTTCGACTCGCACTGCGGCTGGCCGAGCTTCTACGAGTCGGTGCGCCCCGAGGCGGTCGAGCTCATCGAAGACCGCTCGCACGGGATGGTGCGCACGGAGGTGCGCTGCGCCAATTGCGGTTCGCACCTGGGCCACGTGTTCCCCGACGGCTTCGGCACCCCTACCGGCGACCGCTACTGCATGAACTCGCTGTCGCTGTCGTTCACGCCCGAGCAGGAGAAGTGACCGGAGCCTTCGAGGCCGCCGGCGCGCGCCGGTCGTGGTCGAAGGTCACCGACGAGGCGCCCAGCCATGACGAGCTCGTGCGGCTGGTGTCAGCCGCGGGGCGCGTCGCCGATCATTCGTCGTTGCGCCCGTGGCGGCTCATCGAGATCCGTGGCGACGGTCGCACCCGGCTGGGCCGCGCGTTGAACAAGGCCGAGGGCAAGCGGGGGGTCTCGACGAAACCGATGCGAGCGCCCCTCCTCATCGCCGTCGTGGCGAGCTACAGCAAGAAGAGCAAGGTGCCGCGCTGGGAGCAGGAGGCCGTGGCATCCGGTGTCGCACACCTCCTGAGCCTGCTGCTCGACGAGGCCGGCTGGGGCGTCTTCTGGCGCACAGGAGGTGCCACACGATCGAAGGCCGTCGCGAAAGCCCACAAGCTCGGCAAACGCGAAGAACTGCTCGGGTGGCTCTACGTGGGCGGCAAGCCCGCCGATCGCGACTCGGGCCGCCGCAAGACGATCGACGGCGAGGCCTTCCTCAGCCCGATGCCCTGATCGGCTCGGGTCCGAGACTGGGCTTCAGGTCGGCGGCTGAGCGCGGGATCCCACCCGGCGGGTCGTCAGGCGGCTGTCGTCGAGCAGGTCCGTCATATCGACCTCGAGTGCCGCCGAGATCCGCGCCAGCTCTTCGATCGACATCGCCGACGGGCGCCGCACGTGCAAGCGACGAGCGAGCGTGCGCATCGGGATGCCGCTCGCCTCGGCAAGCCATTCCTGTGTCAACCGCTCGTCCGCGAGGACCGCGCGGATGGAGCGGGCCACGCGGGTACTTAGCAAGCCGTCTGCCATATGGCAACACTATTGACACTCTTGCTACATGGCAATTGTTCCGCCAAACTTGGCACGTGCCCACAGGAAAGAGACCGGAACCCGGCCCACTCAGTCGTCATGTCGCCGAGGTGCTCGCCAGCGAGATCGCGCGGCGCGGACTGCGTCAGACCGACATCGCAGCGCAGGCGGGCATGTCGGTCTCACAGTTGTCGCGCGTCCTCGGCGCCAAGAAGGTCTTCACGATCGACCAGCTCGACGCGGTGTGCCGTGCCGTCGGCATCCGCATCGCAGACGTCGTGGTGATCCCCGGCCAGCGGCGGAGCCGCGGCCCCGGCCCCATCGACATCTCGCGCAATGACGTGGGTGTTGCGAGCCGACCCCGTCGCGCGGTGGCCGAGTCGCCATCCGCCTGATCTGGGGACGGGGCGGCGGAACGGCGGCAACTCGGCCAAACTTGGGCACGTGCCCACAGGAAGAACACCGGAACCCGGCCCACTCAGCCTTCACGTCGCGAATGTGCTCGCCGGCGAGATCGCGCGGCGCGGGCTGCGTCAGACCGACATCGCCCTACAAGCGGGCATGTCGGCCTCGCAGCTGTCGCGTGTCCTCGCGGCGAAGAAGGTCTTCACGATCGACCAGCTCGACGCCGTTTGCCGCGCCGTCGGCATCCCCCTCCTCGATGTCGTCGTCATGCCGGGCCAGCGGTCCCGCCGCCCCCGCGACCGGTCCCACATCCCTCGCATCGATGTCGGACCCTCACGCGATACTGAGCGGGCGGTGGCCAAAGCGCCACCGCATGACCGCGGAGGGGATCACGGTGACGGATGACGAGCTTCTCGACACACTCGATGTTCTCGGCGTCAGCCTGAGCATCACCGATCTGCCACCCGACCGCGACGGCGAGTACGAGCACGGGCTCCGCATCGTCCGGCTCCGTCCGGGGATGGCCCGCCGCCTCCACCGGTCGGTGCTGGCGCACGAGTGCGCCCACGCCGTCTACGGTGACGTACCACTCCGCGATCCGCACCACGCCGAACGGCAAGAGGTGAGAGCCGACGAATGGGCGGCACGGATGCTGGTGCCGGTCGACGACTATGCGCGCGCCGAGAGCATCCACGACGGTCACGTGGATGCGATGGCCCTCGAACTGGATGTCACCGTCGACCTGATCCGGGCCTTCCAACGCACGCTCCAGCATCCTCGCGCCCTTCGCATGCCGGACATCCCGACGGGCGCGTCGCGGTAGCACAGCGTTCCGCATGCAGCCGACCGCATGAGTCGAGACGTAAAATCGACGGATGCCCGGATGCGCCTCGAGCGCGGGTCGGAGGCAGAAGCCGCTGGCCACCGGAGACACCGCGGGAGTCGCATTGCACGGAAACGCCACCACTCGTTACGACGACGTCGCCCTCCTCTCGGTCGCGAGTGTCCTCCCCTCTCGCGTCACCTCATCCGACGCGATCGAGGAACGATTGTCGGGCGTGCTGCGTGAGCTCAAGCTCAAGCCCGGCCTGCTGCGCCGCGTCGCGGGAGTGAACGAGCGACGAAACTGGGCGGCGGGCGAGTCGTCGGACGACGCGACGATCCGGGCAGGGCGCCGGGCACTCGACGAGGCCGGCGTGCGCCCCGACCAGATCGGCCTGCTCATCAACACCTCGGTGTCGCGCAAGCACCTCGAGCCCTCCGTCGCCGTTCGCCTGCATCACGGGCTCGGGCTGCCGACCTCGGCCATCAACTTCGACGTCGCCAACGCCTGCCTCGGTTTCATCAACGGCATGAGCCTCGCCTCGGGCATGATCCAGTCGGGCCAGATCGACTACGCCATCATCGTCAACGGCGAGGATGCCGATGAGATCCAGGTGAACACCGTCGAGCGCCTCAACCGCGGCGGTCTCGACCGCGAAGGCTTCATGAGCGAGTTCGCCTCGCTGACGCTCGGTTCCGGCGCCGCTGCGGCGGTGCTGGGGCGCGCGAGCGCGAACCCCGGCGGCCATCGCATCGTCGGCGGCGTGACGCGCGCCGCGACGCAGTTCCACGAGCTGTGCGTCGGGAGCGTCGACGGGATGTTCACCGATGCCAAGGCCCTCCTCAAGGGCGGACTGGCCCTCGTGGTCGACGCGTGGAAGGAAGCACAGTCGACCTTCTCATGGTCGACGGTCGACCGCTACGTCACGCACCAGGTCTCGTCGGTGCACACCAACGCGATCGTGAAGGCCGTCGGCCTCGATCGCCGTCGCGTGCCGGTGACCTACCCCCATCTGGGCAACGTGGGGCCGGCCTCGATCCCCATCACACTCGACGCGGAGAAGGCGACGTTGCAGCACGGCGACCGGGTGCTGCTCATGGGTGTCGGCTCGGGTCTGAACACGAGCATGCTGGAGCTCGCGTGGTGACCCCCACCGTGCCGCGCGGACTCCCCGGAATCGAGAGCGGCGTGTCGACGACGCGCGTCGTCGCCGGTGTCGGAGCCGACGCCGGCGCGCAGCGCCGGTGGCACCTGCTCGACACCGCGTCGGTTCTCGAGCGCGAGGGCATCTCTCCCGTCGGGACGATCGTCGCGGTGCACGGCAATCCGACCTGGTCGTACCTGTGGCGCGCCCTCGTCGCGACCTCGTTGGAGCGCGCGCGTGCCGGGGGTCCGGCGTGGCGCGTCGTCGCGGTCGATCAGCTCGAGATGGGCTATTCCGAGCGCACGACGCTGACGCGAGGACTGCCGCAGCGCATCGACGACCTCGGCGCGCTCATCGACGACCTCGACATCGCCGGCACGCTCGTCACCCTCGGCCACGACTGGGGCGGGCCGATCTCGTTGGGGTGGGCCGTTCGTCACCGCGACCGTGTCGACGCCGTCGCCGTGCTCAACACCGCCGTCCATCACCCCGCGGGGATGCCGCTTCCTTCCGCTCTGCGAGTCGCAGGCGCCCGGTCGCTGCTGGCCACGACCACGGTCAAGACGACCGCGTTCCTCGACACGACCCTGGCGTTGGCCGATCCGCCACTCGCTCCCGAGGTTCGAGCCGCATATCGCGCGCCCTACGCGTCGAGCGAGCTGCGGCGCGGCATCGGTGCGTTCGTCGCAGACATCCCGGCGACCCCCGAACATCCGAGCACGCCGGCGCTCGATGAGCTGGCCGGTGGTCTGGTCGATCTGACGGTGCCCGCGCTGCTGCTGCGCGGACCGCGCGACCCGGTGTTCGGCGAGCACCATCTCGACGACCTCGCGCGCCGTCTGCCTCACGCCGATGTGCACCGTTTCGAAGGTGCCGGCCACATGCTCGCTGAGGAACGGCCGTACGCCGACATCCTGCTCGACTGGCTCGACGACGCCGGGCTCTCGTCCGCCGACGCGGGTGAAGCCGAGGGCGCCGTCGACCGCGGCGCGTCTCCCGAGGTCGAGGATGCCGACGCGAGCGACGCGCAGGCGTTCGTGCCGATCTGGCAGCGGCTCGCCGACAGGCGGGACGACGACGACACCGCCGTGGTCGATCTCACGCGCCGAGTCGGCGGCGAACCGCTGGATGTCAGCTGGCGTGAGCTCGCGCAGCGTGTCGACGAGCTCGCCGCGGGGTTCGCGTCGTTCGGCATCCGACGCGGTGACCGCGTCTCGCTGCTGGTGCAGCCCGGACCGACACTGACCGCCGTGCTCTACGCGTGTCTGCGCATCGGCGCTGTCGTGGTCGTCGCAGACCGCGGGCTGGGCATCCGCGGGCTCTCGCGCGCCGTCCGCGGCACCGAGCCGGCGTTCGTCATCGGCGAGCGGGCCGGCCTCGCCGCGGCGCGGGCACTCGGCTGGCCGGGCCGACGCATCTCGGCTCCGAACCTGCCGGCCCCCGCGGCGCGCGCGCTCGGCGTTGAAGCCTCGCTCGCCGAGATCGCGGCGTCCGGTGCTCGCAGCGCGGTGCCGGCGCCGCCGTCCGCAGACGATGATGCGGCGATCCTCTTCACCTCGGGTTCGACCGGACCCGCGAAGGGCGTCGTGTACACGCACGCCCAGCTCGCCGCTCTCCGCGACGCCCTCGGTGCGCACTTCGATGTGACCCCCGACATCGGACTGGTGACGGGCTTCGCCCCCTTCGCCCTGCTCGGTCCCGCGCTCGGCACGCGATCGGCGACACCGCGCATGGATGTGTCCGCACCACGTACCCTCACCGCGACGGCGGTCGCCGAAGCGGTCCGCGCCTCGCGTGCCCGCATCGTGTTCCTCTCGCCGGCGGCCGTCGCCAACGTCTGCGCGACCGCCGGTGCCCTCACTGCCGACGACCGCGCGGCACTCGCACAGGTGCGGACGTTCCTGTCGACCGGGGCGCCGGTGAGCATCGACCTCCTGCGCCGGGCGCAGGAGTTGATGCCCGAGGCGGAAGCGCATACTCCTTACGGCATGACCGAGTGCCTGCTCGTCACGGACGTCACCCTCGACGAGCTCGAGCGCGCACAGCAGTCGCCCGATGCGGGGGTGTGCGTCGGTACGCCGATCGGCACGGGAACGGTACGCATCTCCGCGCTCGACGCCGACGGTCGTGCAACCGGAGACCTTTCGGACGCGCCCCACGTCACCGGCGAGATCGTGGTTTCGGCCCCGCACCTCAAGCGCGGCTATCACCGCCTGTGGGCGACCGATCGCGACGCCGTGCGCGACACCGCCTCTCACCCCGGGCGCTGGCACCGCACCGGCGACGTCGGACACCTCGACGCCGACGGCCGGTTGTGGGTCGAGGGACGACTCCCCCACGTCATCGTCACGAACGAGGGCCCGGTCACCCCCGTCGGCCCCGAGCAGCAGATCGAGAAGCTCGACGACGTTCGCCGCGCGGCGGTCGTCGGTGTCGGACCCCGAGGCCGTCAGGTATGCGTCGCGGTCGTCGAGACCACGCCGGGCGCGCGCCGGCCCGGCCTCGCGCCATCGGCACTGGCCGAACGCATTCGCGCGGCATCCGATGCTCCCGTCGCCGCCGCCCTCGTCGTCCCGGCGCTGCCCACCGACATCCGGCACAACTCGAAGATCGACCGATCGCGTCTGGCGGCCTGGGCCGAGCGGGTGCTCGCCGGCGAGAAGCCGAGCGCACCGTGATCGTCCTGGCCACCGGGGCATCCGGATTCCTCGGCCGCGCGGTCGTGGCCGATCTCATCGCCGCCGGGCATGACGTGCGCACGCTGCAGCGCCGACCCTCGGGCATCGCGGGAGCACGCGACATCCGCGGCTCGGTCACCGACGCGGCGACCGTGACGGAGGCCGTCGCCGGTGTGGAAGCCGTCGTCCACCTCGCCGCGAAGGTGTCGCTCGCCGGCGACCGACGCGAGTTCTACAACGTCAACGTCGGCGGCACGACGACCCTGCTCGATGCCGCCGCGGCGGCCGGGGTGTCGCGCTTCGTCCAGGTCTCATCCCCCTCGGTCGCCCACGCCGGCTCCGCCCTGGCCGGCGCCGCAGCCGATCCGGCCGATCCGGTCCGGGCGCGCGGCGAGTACGCCCGCACGAAGGCCGAGGCCGAACTGATCGCCCTCGGCCGAGACACCGAGGCGATGCGCGTCGTCGCCGTTCGGCCGCACTTGGTGTGGGGTCCGGGCGACCCGCAGCTCATCGAGCGCATCGTGGCTCGCGCCCGACGGCGCACACTGCCCCTCCTCAACGGCGGCACCGCCCTGATCGACACCACCTACGTCGACAACGCCGCGTCGGGCATCGTCGCGGCGTTGCACCGAGCGGATGCCGTCGGCGGCCGCGCCTACGTCCTCACGAATGGCGAACCGCGACCCGTCGGCGACCTCATGGCGGGCATCTGCCGGGCTGCAGGCGCCCCCGAGCCGAAGCTGCGCCTGCCGGCCGCCGTGGCCCGTGCTGCCGGAGCCGCCGTCGAGAAAGTGTGGGACGTCCGTCCCGGCGCCGACGAGCCGCCGATGACCCGGTTCCTCGCCGAACAGCTCTCGACCGCGCACTGGTTCGATCAGACCGAGATCCGTCGTGATCTGCAGTGGGCGCCGACCGTCTCGATCGACGAGGGACTGTCACGGCTCGCGGAGCACTACGCCGCGCGTCGCTGAATTCCGCTCAGCGCACGCGTCGCCGCCACGGCACGACCGCGATGACGACACCGACGAATGCGACGGCAGCAGCGGTCGTCGCGGCCAACAGCGAAGGCCCCGACGGCGGCGGTGCGATCGCGTCGAGGACGATCGACGCGGCGAGCAACCCGACCACCGATCCGAGGCCGAGGAGCAGCACTCCGGTGCGCTTCACCAGAGCGGCCGAGATGACGATGTACACGACGCCCATCGCCCCGCCGAGGTACATCCAGGGCTCGGCGGGCAGCGCCGACGGCATCCCGTTGACCGTCACGCTCACCGCCGCGGCGATACCCAGCGCGATCGAGCCGCCTGTGAAGTTCACCACCGTCGTCGAGAGGGGGCTGCCCAGCTCCTGGCGCAACCGGCCGTTCGTCCCCTGCTGCCAGGCGATGCCGGCTCCCGCGATCAGCGGCAGCGCCAGCATCCACCAGGCGACGGGCTCGCCCCGCTGCCCGAGCGCGCAGAGCACGACGCCGACGATCGCCAGCAGTCCGCCGACCAGGCGCGGGACGGTCACGGCCACGACACCGGCGGGGCCGTACCCGACGCGGTCGAGCACCAGCCCTCCTGCCGTCTGCCCCGCCACGAGACCGACGGTGAACAGCGCCACCCCGATCGTGGCGACCGTGAGCCCCTGGGTCGCGACCGTAACGGCCCCGGCGAGCCCGCCGAGGAGCATCCAGATCGGGATGCCGCGCCCCGCACCTGCCACGAGCCGGCGCAGACCCAGCCTGCCGCTGGGCACTGACAGGGTGATGACGAGGATCAGCACCAGTCCGGTTCCGAACGAGATGGATGCCGCGACGAAACCGTCTCCGAGCGCGGCGCCGAGCGCGCCGTTGATGCGCGCCTGCACGGCGGTGAGGACGCCGATGAACACCGTCGCGGCGATCGCCACGCCGAGCGGTAGAGCTGGGGGTCGGATCTGGTCGGTCACTCGGTCAATAGTGCATCAGGAGCGCCGCACACCACGAACCGCGGCCTCGCACTGCGTGTGCCCCCTCTTGACGCTGTCGTGGCGAACCGGGAGCGTGGATGAGGAGGACGGGGATCATCATGGGGCGATTCATCTATGGCAACGGCAACACCAAGGTCGAGATCGAGGATCGCGCGCTCGCGCACCTGCAACAGGTCATCGGATCCAAGCTGCGCCGCAACGAGTGCTTCTTCTTCACGTGGCGCGATGATGTGAGCATCGGCGACGGCCGTCGGTCGGTGTGGATCCATCAGAACGCCGACCTGGTCTTCAAGTTCCACGGCCATCGCTCACCGCAGCTGAATCGCGATTGGCTCGAAGCGCTCACCGCGGTCGCGAACTCCGGCAGCGGCCTCTACCTCACCCCCGAACCCGCGCCGCGCAGCCGCAGCAGCCAGGACCCCACGCCGCTGCCCGACCGAGCCGACGCGGTCGGTCTCGACTGACACCCGGCCTAGGCTGGTTCCCATGTACGTGGGCACCATTCGTCGGGTCGAGAACACCTCCGTCGAACTCGCGGGGCACTCGCTCGAGGAGATCCGGGATCAGGCACAGGCTGCGGCCCCCGAGGGTTTCGACCTCGTGTCGGCACCGGTGCAGATGATCAAGGGCAGCACCGAGCTCAAAGCCACCGCGACCTACCAGCGACGCGATGGCCTGCGCGACATCGAAGCAGACGACCGCGCAGCCCTGTTCGCAAAGGTGCCCGAGGGCTGGCAGCTCGTCAACATCCGGAAGCATTGACACGACGAGCGCGCGCGCTAGCCCGCCGCACTCGACTTTGCAACCCCGTGCTCGTCGGGGGGCTGCCGTGGCATCGTGCAGGGCGATGCGTTACGTGAAGTACGGGGGCGAGACTTTCATCACCAGCGATGCTGTCGCCCGTGCCCTGCTGGCTCTGACGGCGAGCGTCGCGGCGACCTCGGGAAGCGAGGTCGTCACCATCCTCGCCATCGAGCCCGGTTCGGACGAGCCCGCGCAGGTCGACCTCGTGATCGGGAGCGGCATCCACATCCTCTCGCGGCCCGCGGCCGTCGACATCCCCGAACCCGACTTCGAGGATGCCGTCGGCTGGTTGCAGCTGCATCCCGACTTCCCCCGGCGTCAGGCCGAACCCGACGTGGGGTCGAACCCCGAAGACCCGTCGTCGTGGAACGACGACTTCGGCGGAGCGATCGACATCATCTGAGCCCCGTTCCGGTCGGTGTGGCCACGACGGCGCCGCCGAGGTGGCCGTCCGTGAGCCATTCCACGCGCGCCCCTTGACTGCAGGCCGAACTACGAGGACCGTTGACAGTCAGCAAGCATGCAAAGTTGCTTCGGCTCCCCGCTCCCCCATTTCATCGGAGCGGCCGACGCTTTGTGCACGCACGGAGGCCATCATGGGCCGCTTCATCTACGGAAACGGGAACAGCAAGGTCGAGATCGAGGACCGCACGCTCGCCCACCTGCAACAGGTCTTCGGAGCGAAGCTCCGCCGGAGCGAGCCCTTCTTCTTCACCTGGAAGGACGACCCGAGTGTGGGCGGCGGGCGGCGGGCTGTGTGGGTCCACCCGAGCGCCGACATCGAGTTCAAGTTCCATGGCAGCCGCGAACCGCGGCTCAACCGGGAGTGGATCGCGGCCCTCGCCGCCGTCGCGAGCTCTCCCACAGGGCTGTACGTGATCCCGGAGCCGGCGCCGCGGGCGGCATCCTCGCACGGCGGCGCGGAGCTCCACGGTGAACGCGTCGCCGGATGACGGATCTCTCGCGCTCCGTTCTCGCGGCCAGCGGCGTGACCTGAGAGGTCAGGCGGCCGCAGGCTCGGGTACCAACCGCAACCCCGCCGCACTGTTCGCCGCCTCGTTGAGAAGCACCAGCCACCGCCGATTGAGTGCGCCGGACGGCGCCTCCGCGAAGCTGAAGTACAGCGAGGATGCGCGTGAGATCCACACGCTTCCGTGGCCGCCGTCTCGACCGTCGATCGCGTCGTCGCCGTGCGTGCCGGGCTCACTGCCCCACGTGAAGATGAAGCTCTCGTCGCGTCGGAGCTTGGTGACGATCACCGCTCGCAGGTGCTGCAGCGCCCAGTCATCGATGTTGATGGCCGGTGCGACACCGTAGATCAGATGCCCCATGGTCCCCACCCTCTCGAGCAACGGTCCGGCCCCGACCTCGGGACCAGAGCACTCCTGACTCTGAGCGTCATGAGCGGCTGACCAAAATGTACCTCCACCGGGAGGGGTCACGTGACTGCGCCGTGCGCAGGAAGGGTGCGCGTCGGTCCCCGCTCGCACAACCCGCCTTGCGCACACTGCTCGCCCGGGGAGAATTGGCGGGTGCGTCGAATCATGTACGGAGGGGGCGTCGTCCTCACCACGGACGACGTCGCCGACGCGCTGCTCCGTCTCGGCGTCGCCCTCGCGAACCTCTCCCACACCGAGCGGGTCACCTTTCCCGTCGCTAGGGACGATCCTGCCTACGGCAGCGCCGACATACTCCTCGGCCCGGGCATCGCGATCATGTCCGAGCCCGCCCCGTGGCATGGGGACGAACCGGACTTTTCGACCGGCGCGACCCTGCTCCGGATGCATCCCCACTATCCGCACCGGGGTGCCACCGGGCGCGCGCAACCGGCGACGCCGATCGAAATGGACAATTGGGACCCGGATCTCGAGGGCTACTGACGCAGGCGACCCACGCGTCCCCCGATCGTCGTCGCCGACCAGGCCGACGGGAGCCGGTACCGTCTACGACCTCGTGGCGACCCGTGGGAAGCGCCGTCCGAATCGGCGGGTCGGCTGACCTGCGCTTTCAGAGCCGACTACGGGACTCGAACCCGTAACCCCCGTATTACAAGTACGGTGCGCTACCAATTGCGCCAAGTCGGCAAGGTGTCCAGTCTACCGACGGACAGGGGCCGCGCAGAAACTCCGACGGCCGAGGCTCGGGCGCGTCAGGACGCGGGCGCCTCGGTGGGCGTCGGGGTGGGGGTGGGTGCCGACTTGTAGTACGCGTCACTCGCGGTCGTCAGGACGAACTGCGAGAACTCTGCCGGGTCGCTCAGATCGCCGATGTACTGCTTGCCGTTGACGAGCACCATCGGCGTGCCGGTGAGCGAGAGCCCGTTGGTGTCGGGGATGCCGGCCACGGCCCGCTCGGTCGCCGACTTCGCCCACGCGGCGTACGAGCCCGACTCGATGCAGTCGCGGACGACGCGGGTCGAGTCGACCCCGGAGGCCTGCGCCATGTTGGCGAGCTCGGTGTCGGAGTAGCCGTCGGTGTCGACCTCGGGCTGACGCGTGAGGAGTTCGTTGTTGAACGCGAAGAAGGCGTCGGGGGCGTTCGTCGCCACGCAGGCGGCGGCGCTGGCCGCGCGGAGCGAGTACTTCGTGCCGTTCGACTTCGCCGTCAGCATCGCCACCGGGTAGTAGCTGAGGGTGACGGCGCCGTCGTCGACCCAGGAGGTGAGCTGCTGAGCGTTGGCGACCTGCCACTCGCGCGCGCCGGCCGAGAGGTAGTCGACGTAGACGCGGATCTCCACGGGCGGGGTCGCCGTGCTCGTCGGGGCGGGAAGCCCTTCCGCGGGAGTCGCGGCCGCGGCATCCGGGGCGGCCTCTGCCGGCGCAGACGCGTCGGTCTGGGCGGCGATGTCGGTCGAGACCGACGTGTTGACGACATCGGCGACGACGAAGCCGTCGCCCGACGCGGTCGCCGGCTCGAGCTGCGGCTTGCTGCCGGCGCTCGAGACCGTCCAGGTGACGGCGACGGCCGCTGCCGCCACGATCCCGACGGCCAGCACTCCCAGACCCGAGCGACGTGCGATGCGCGCACGCGACTGCCGGCTGTGAACCTGGAGCGCCTTCTCACGCACCGCCTCGCGGCGGTCGGTGACTGCCGGCGTTTCAGGTGCGTCAGGGGTGTCGTCAGAAGACATGGAACCTCGGGGAACAGAGAAAGGATCAGGGCCGAGTTGGCGGCGCTCGCGACGGGCTTCACGAGTGATTCGATGGTAATCAGCCAGCCTGGGAAAGCCCAGAGCACCGGCCCGATCGCGTTGTCTCCCGCGCGCTCGCGCCCGTGCCATACTGAGAGCGCGCCCGATGAGGGGCGTACGGGGGCGACCCCGTTCCATTCACAACGGATCGTCCGGCACGTACCTGCCGGTGAAGGAGAAGAAACGATGGCGACTGTCACTTTCGACAACGCAACCCGTCTGTACCCCGGTGGCACGCGCCCCGCGGTCGACAAGCTCAACCTCGAAGTGGGCGACGGCGAGTTCCTCGTCCTGGTCGGCCCCTCGGGTTGTGGAAAGTCCACCTCGCTGCGCATGCTCGCCGGCCTCGAAGAGGTCAACTCGGGCAGCATCCGCATCGGTGAGCGCGACGTCACCGACGTGCCCCCGAAGGACCGCGACATCGCGATGGTCTTCCAGAACTACGCGCTGTACCCGCACATGACGGTCGCCGAGAACATGGGCTTCGCGCTCAAGATCGCCGGCGTCGGCAAGGAAGAGCGCGCTCAGCGCGTGCTCGAGGCCGCCAAGCTCCTCGACCTCGAGGAGTACCTGACCCGCAAGCCGAAGGCCCTCTCGGGTGGTCAGCGTCAGCGCGTCGCGATGGGTCGCGCCATCGTCCGCAAGCCCCAGGTCTTCCTCATGGACGAGCCGCTGTCGAACCTCGACGCCAAGCTCCGCGTGCAGACGCGCACCCAGATCGCCTCGCTGCAGCGCAGCCTCGGCGTCACCACGGTGTACGTCACCCACGACCAGACCGAGGCCCTCACCATGGGCGACCGCATCGCGGTCCTGAAGGACGGCGTCCTGCAGCAGGTCGGCACCCCGCGCGACCTGTACGAGAAGCCCAACAACGTCTTCGTCGCCGGCTTCATCGGCTCGCCCGCCATGAACCTGTTCTCGGCTTCGCTCGCCGAGGGCGGCGTGCAGTTCGGCACGAAGGTCGCGGCCATCGAGGCCGACACCCTCGGCAAGGCTCACGGTTCGACGGTCACCATCGGCGTCCGCCCCGAGGACATCATCGTCAACCCCGAGGACGGCCAGGGTCTGACCGTCGACGTCGACCTGGTCGAGGAGCTCGGTGCTGACGGTTACCTCTACGGCCACACCGACATCAACGGCAAGCGCACCGACATCGTCGCGCGCGTCGATGGCCGCCGTCACCCGAACGCGGGCGACCGGGTCGTGCTGGCTCCCGTCACCGGACACATCCACGTGTTCGACGGCGAGACCGGTGAGCGTCTGACCGACAAGGCCATCGCTTCGGCCTGATCCGGTATCTTCGTACGCTGCGGCGCGGGTGGCCTCTGGTCGCCCGCGCCGCAGTCTTTGCGCCTCACATCCGATCGGAGACCCCGTGACCGCTTCGCTCTCGATCACCGCCAGCAGTGTCGACCCGGGTCTGCTCGCCCTCCCCTGGTCGACGACCCTCGCCGACTGGTCGACGCCCGACATCGTCTATCTGCCCAAGGGCATCTCGCGCCACCTCGTGCGTTTCGCCAACCTCTCCGGACGGGTCGTGGCGATCAAGGAGACGACGGCGGCGATGGCTCGGCGCGAGTACGAGATGCTGGGTTCGCTGCAGCGCCTCGACGTGCCCTGCGTCGAGCGCGTCGCGGTCATCGACGGCCGCCGTGACAAGAACGGCGGGGAGTTGCCTGCGGCCCTCGTGACGGCGCACCTGAAGTTCTCGCTCCCCTACCGGGCCCTGTTCACCCAGGTGCTCCGCCCCGACACCGCGACGCGTCTCGTGGACGCCCTTGCCGTCCTCCTCGTGCGTCTGCACAACGTCGGCTTCTTCTGGGGTGACGTCTCGCTGTCGAACACGCTCTTCCGCCGCGACGCCGGCGCGTTCGCCGCCTACCTCGTCGACGCCGAGACCGGTGAGCTGCACGAACGCGGCCTCACGCGCGGTCAGCGCATGCACGACCTCGACATCGCCCGTACGAACATCGCCGGCGAGATCATGGACCTCGAGGCCGGCGGGCGCCTCGAAGGCGGCGTCGACGCGATCGCCGTGGCCGACGGCATCATGTCGTCGTACCACTCGCTGTGGGCGGCTCTCACAGACCAGGAGACGTTCTCGGCGAACGAGTCGTGGCGCATCACCGAGCGCGTTCAGAAGCTCAACTCGCTCGGCTTCGACATCGGCGAGATGTCGATCGACGCCGCAGCCGACGGCACGCGCGTGTCGATCCAGCCGAAGGTCGTCGATGCCGGCCACCACCAGCGGCGTCTGCTCCGGCTGACGGGACTGGATGTCGAGGAGAACCAGGCCCGGCGTCTGCTCAACGACCTCGACGAATTCAGTGCACGCGTGTCACGACTCGGATCGAACGAGGAGATGGTCGCGCACGAATGGCTGACCCGCGTGTTCGAGCCCGTCGTGCTCTCGGTGCCGTGGGATCTGAGGGCCAAGCTCGAGCCTGCGGAGCTGTTCCACCAGGTGCTCGAGCACCGCTGGTACCTGTCGCAGACCGAGGGCCGCTCGGTGCCGCTCGCCGAAGTGCTGTCGTCCTACGTCGAGAACGTGCTTCGTCACCGACGCGACGAAGCGACGGTGATGGGCCCGATGACCGAGACGATGTCGGTACCGACCATCACCGACGCGGTCCCGGTCGACGATGACGACGCCGAGGTCGACTGGCGCGACCTGGTCTGAACGTCCACCGGCACGGCCCGCGGGTCACGCCCGCGGACCGTGCCGCGCGTCAGTAACCGACGGTGAAGCGCTCGCGGACGTGCTTCGGGTTCTCGATCTCATCGACGACGGCGATGGCGAAGTCGGCGCCCGAGATGAACGAATCGCCGTTCTCGTCGGTCACGAGGACGTCGCCGCCGTCACGGTAGTGTCCGGTGCGCTCACCCGGGTTGAACGAGCCGAAACCACCCGCGGGGTGGATGAAGAACCAATCGCGGCCACTGTCGTCGGCCTGCAGGTCGTCGAGGATGCCGATGGCTTCGAGCGCCTCGTCCTTGAACTCTTCGGGGAAGCCGCTGTCGACCAGACGCGGGCCGCCCGGCGCGACCAGGCTGCCGCCCGCGCCGCCGACGACGCCGAGACGCACGTTCTCGGGCAGGCTCTCGGCCAGTAGCGCCGTGTTGGGGCGCACCTGACCCTGCATGTCACCGCGCGGTGCCACGGCCGAGACCACGACGTCGACCCCTTCCAGCTGCGAAACGAGGGCGGGCACGTCGAGCAGCGTCCCCTCCAGGTAGGTCGCACCCTCGACGCGCTCGGCGGGAACCTTGCGGGCGACGGAGACGACGGTGTGGCCGCGCGAGACGGCCTCCTCGACGATGTGGCTGCCGGCGTAACCGGTGCCTCCGATGACGGCGATACGTGCCATGACTGTTTCCTCCATTGGGTGTCGAGCGCGGGCACGGGCCCGCGCATGCGGCCGATCAGCGAGCGGGCTGGGTGTGCCAGATGCGGTCGATGTAGTCGCGGATCGAGCGGTCCGACGAGAAGAAGCCCGTTCGGGCGACGTTCAGGATGGCCGATCGGGTCCAGGCGTCGCGGTCGGCGTAGGCGGCATCCACCCGCTCCTGAGCGGCGATGTACGACGTGTAGTCCGCGAGCACCATGAAGCGGTCGTCGTAGAGCAGGTTCGACACGACGGGCTCGAAGGTCGAGCGGTCGCCGTCCGAGAATGCCCCGGAGCCGATGAGGTCGAGCGCGCGACGCAGCTCCTCGTCGGCCTGGGCGAACTCCCCCGGACGGTACCCCGCGGCCCAGAGCTCTTCGACCTCGGGCTCGCTCATGCCGAACAGGAAGAAGTTGTCGTCGCCGACGAGCTCGCGGATCTCGACATTCGCGCCGTCGTCGGTGCCGATGGTGAGCGCCCCGTTCAGGGCGAACTTCATGTTTCCCGTGCCCGAGGCCTCCTTGCCGGCGAGCGAGATCTGCTCCGACAGGTCGGCCGCGGGAATCACCCGTTCGGCGAGGGTGACGTTGTAGTTCGGCGGGAAGACGACCTTGAGCCGCCCCTCGAGACGCGGGTCGTTGTTGACGACCGAGCCCACGGCGTTGATGAGGTGGATGACGCGCTTGGCCATCGCGTACCCCGGGGCCGCCTTGGCCCCGAAGATGAATGTGCGCGGCTGCAGATCGGATGCCGCGACCCGGCCCGACACGACCCGCTCATAGAGCGTGACGATGTGGAGCAGCTTGAGGGTCTGGCGCTTGTACTCGTGCAGCCGCTTGACCATGACGTCGAGCAGGTGATCGTCGGCGATCTGGAATCCGTCGCGCTTCATCAGCACGTCGTTCAGGCGGCGTTTGTTCGACGCCTTGACGTCGGCGAACGCCACGCGGAAGTCCGGGTCTTCGGCGTACGACTCGAGCTCGCGGAGCCGCTCGAGGTCGGTGAGCCAGCCCGTGCCGAGCGCGGCGGTGATGAGATCCGACAGCTCGGGGTTCGCCAGACGCATGAAGCGGCGCGGGGTCACCCCGTTCGTCACGTTCGTGAACTTCTCGGGCATCATCTCGTCGAACTGATGCAGCACCTTCTCGCGCAGCAGCTGCGAGTGCAACTCGGCGACGCCGTTGACCTTCGCACCGGCGACCGTGGCGAGGTAGGCCATGCGCACCGCGCGGTGCTCGGACACGATCGACATGTCGCGCAGGCGCTGCTCGTCGTCGCCGAACCGCTCGCGCACGCGCAGCAGGAACTCGTCGTTGATGCGGTAGATGATCTCGAGATGCCGCGGCAGCAGCCGTCCCAGCAGATCGACCGACCAGACCTCGAGCGCCTCCGGCAGCAGCGTGTGGCAGGTGTAGGCGAAGCACTTCTGGGTGATCGCCCACGCGGCGTCCCAGTCGAGCTTCCGCTCGTCGACGAGAACGCGCATCATCTCGGGGACCGCGATGACGGGGTGCGTGTCGTTGAGCTGGAAGATCACGCGGTCGGGCAGATCCTCGATCACGAAGTCGTCGGGCAGCACCTTCGTCATGTAGTCGGCGATGGATGCCGCGACGAAGAAGTACTGCTGCTGGAGCCGCAGCTCCTTGCCCTGCGGCGTGGAGTCTTCGGGGTAGAGGACCTTCGAGATGTTCTCGGCGAAGGTCTGCGCGCGCACCGCCTCGACGTAGTCGCCGCTGTTGAAGGTGCGGAGATCGAATGCCTTCGTCGCCTCCGCGCTCCACAGGCGGAGGGTGTTCACCCGCCCGTTCTGGTAGCCGGGCACCATGTAGTTGTAGGGCACGGCGCGGACGCTCCAGGCCGGCACCCAGCGGCTGCGGATGACGCCCTCGTCGTCGTAGGTCTCGGTGTGACCGCCGAACGACACGGTCTGCGCCGCCTCCGGGTGGCGGAATTCCCAGGGCGACCCGAGCGCGAGCCAGGCGTCCGGCTTCTCGATCTGCTCGCCGTTGCGGAAGACCTGGCGGAAGATGCCGTACTCGTACCGGATGCCGTAGCCGATGCTCGGAACGCTGAGGGTCGCGAGCGAGTCGACGAAGCACGCGGCGAGCCGCCCCAGGCCACCATTGCCCAGCCCCGGCTCGACCTCGTGCCCGCGCATCGTGTCGATGTCGATCCCGCACGCGGCGAGCGCTTCGGTGGCGATCTCGGTGAGCCCGGCGGCAAGCAGGTTGTTGTCGAGCTGGCGGCCGAGGAGATACTCCGCCGACAGGTAGCACACGGCCTTGCGCTGGTCTTCGCGCTGACGACGCTGGTCCTCGAGCCACCGCGCCACGAGGTAGTCGCGCACGGTCGCGGCCAGCGCCATGTACTTGTCGGTCTCGGTGGCCGACGAGAGCGCGACGCCGCGTTCCATGTTGAGATTCAGCAGGAACTCGCGCACGAAGCCGTCGACCGTCGCCGGAGGCGAGGCCACCGGCGCGAGCGCCAGCGGGTGCGTCGCAACGGCCGTGCGGGAATCGGAGGTCTTGTCGTTCTCGCTCACGGTTCGAAACTACCCGGTCGACCGCGATCGCGTCGGGCCACCGGCCATGAACTGAGCGGAATTTACAGGAAGGTCATCGCCCGGTCACAGCCCGGCGCGACCTGCCGATCACTCCTGGGCCGCGCGGATCGTGGCGACCTGGTAGAGCGCGACGGATGCCGCGATCCCGGCGTTCAGCGACTCTGTCGCCGACGAGATCGGGATCGAGACGACCTGGTCGCACGTCTCGGTCACCAGGCGCGAGAGACCCTTGCCCTCCGAGCCCACGACGATGACGACGGGGCGATCGGCGAGCTGCAACGAGGGCAGCTCGACGTCGCCCCCGCCGTCGAGGCCGAGCACGAAGACGCCCTGCTTCTTGAACTCCTTCAGCGTGGTCGTCAGGTTCGGCGCGATCACCACCGGGATACGCGCGGCCGCGCCGGCGCTGGTCTTCCACGCCGCGGAGTTGACGCCAGCCGAGCGACGCTGCGGGACGATGACGCCCTGACTGCCGAAGGCCGCCGCCGAACGCATGATCGCGCCGAGGTTACGCGGGTCGGTGACGCCGTCGAGGGCGACGAACAGCGGAGTCTCACCCGAGTCGATGACCTCCTCGAGCAGATCCTGCGGGTGGCCGTATTCGTACGGGGGCACCTTGATCGCCACGCCCTGGTGCACGCCGTCGAAGCCGGCCATACGGTCGAGCTCCTGACGGGTGACCTCGAGCACCGGGATGCCGCGGTTCGTCGCGATCGACAGCATCTCCTTGACGCGGTCGTCCATCTCGACGCGCTGCGCGATGTAGAAGGCCGTCGCGGGGATCTTCGCGCGCAGTGCCTCGAGCACGCTGTTGCGGCCCGTGACGGTCTCGGTGTCGTCACCCGACTTCGACTTCGGCGACCGGTTCGAGCTGCCCTGGCGCTGCTGCGGCTTGCCGCCTGCGGCGACGTAGCGCTCCTGGGCGGCCTTCCGCTTGCCGGCGGGGTGCCAGGCGCGATCCTCCGCCTTCGGAGTCGGGCCGCGCCCCTCGAGCGAGCGGCGGTTCTTCCCACCGGTGCCCTTCGTGGGCCCCTTCTTCTTGCCGCGTCCGGCGGACGGGTTTCCTGGCTTAGCCACGGTTCACACTCCAATGGGTCCCCTCGGGACCGTCTTCGAGGACGATGCCGGCCGCCGCGATCGCGTCGCGGATACGGTCGGCTGTCGCCCAGTCCTTGCTGGCGCGCGCCTCGGCGCGCTGGTCGATCATCGTGCGCACGAGCGCATCGAGGGCGATGGTTCCGGCGTCGTCGCCACGCGCTCGATCCGCGGCGTCGAGTCCGAGGACGCGCAGCATCCCATCCACGGCCGTTACGGCGCCCGCGACAGCTTCGCGGTCGCCTTCGTCGAGAGCGGTGTTTCCCGCGCGGACGGTCTCGTGGAGCACGGCGAGGGCCTGCGGCACGGCGAGATCGTCATCCATCGCGGCAGCGAAGGCGGCGGGCAGGTCGCCGCGAGCGGCCGATGCCTCGGGAACCATGCGGTCTGCACGTTGCCGGAACGACTGGATGCGCCCGAGGGCCGCCTCGGCCTCGTCGAAGCTCGCGGGCGTCAGGTCGAGGCTGGATCGGTAGTGAGCGGCCCCGAGGGCGTACCTCACCACCTGAGGGTCACGCCCACGCAGCACATCTTCGGCGAGCAGGAAGTTGCCGAGTGACTTCGACATCTTCTGATCGCCGACGGTCACGAGGCCGTTGTGCACCCAGTACCGGGCGAAGGCGTCGCCCGCTGCGGTCGACTGCGCCAGCTCGTTCTCGTGGTGCGGGAAGCGCAGGTCGAGGCCGCCGCCGTGGATGTCGAACTCGCCGCCGAGGTAGCGCCGGCTCATCGCCGAGCACTCGATGTGCCATCCGGGACGGCCCGTCCCCCAGGGCGAGCTCCAGCCGGCATCCGACGGCTCCTCGGGCTTCGCGGCCTTCCACAGGGCGAAGTCGCGAGGATCCCGCTTGCCCCGCGGATCGGCGTCGGTCGCGGCCTCCATCGCATCGAGCGACTGGCGCGTCAGCGACCCGTACTCGGGCCACGAGCGCACGTCGAAGTACACGTCGCCCGAACCGTCGGGCGCCGCGTAGGCGTGACCGCGTTCGATCAAAGTCTCGATGAGCTCGATCATCTGCGGAACGGACGCCGTCGCGCGCGGCTCGTACGTGGGGGGCAGCACCCCGACAGCCGCGTAAGCACGCGTGAACTCGAGCTCGATCCGATACGCCAGCGCCCACCAGGGCTCCGTGTCCGTCGCGTTCGCGAGGATCTTGTCGTCGATGTCGGTCACGTTGCGCACGAACGTCACACGCCCGTGACGGTGCTCGAGCCAACGGCGCAGGATGTCGAACCCGACGGCTGCCCGCACATGACCGATGTGCGGGCCCGACTGCACCGTCGGACCGCAGACGTAGACCGTGACGTTCGACGGGTCGCGGGGCGCGAAATCACGCAGCGCCTGCGCGCGGGTGTCGTAGAGGCGAACGGTCACTGCACCAGCCTACCGGCGGGGCGCCGCGCCGCCGTGGCATGCGCACGCTCGCCGACACGGTAGAACTGGAGGGTGCTGTCTGTGATCGCCGTCCTCGTCGCGGCGGTGCTGTTCGGCACCACCGGCACCGCGCAGGCACTCGGGCCCGGGGACACGACGCCGCTGGGCGTCGGAGCCGCTCGTCTCATCGTCGGAGGAACGGCCCTCGCGGTCGTCGGCCTGGCGATCGGAGCGCGCCGACAGCGCACGCGCCTCGCGCGTGACGGCATCCGCCCGGCCGGCGGTCCGCGGGCCGTCGCGCTGATGATCGTGACCGGGCTGTGCCTCGCGCTGTATCAACCGCTGTTCTTCCTCGGCACGGCCCGCAACGGTGTCGCCGTGGGAACGGTGATCGCTCTCGGCTCCGCACCCGTGCTCGCCGGCCTGCTGGAGTGGGCGCTCACCCGGCGACGGCCGACCACGTCGTGGATGACTGCGACGGCGCTGGCCACCGCAGGAGTGGCGCTGCTCGCCATCGCGGGAGGCGGCTCGGCAGGAGCCGACGGCCTCGGCGTGATGGGGTCGGTCGGGGCGGGCGCGTCGTTCGCCGTGATCGCGAACGCCCAACGGCGGTTGATCTCCGGAGGCTGGGACGCGTTCACCGTCTCGGGCGCGATGGGCGCCGGAGCGGCGGTCTGCGGCGCCGCGATGGTTCCCTTCACCGACATGGGCTGGCTGACCGACCCGCGGGGCTGGACGATGACCCTCTGGCTCGGCATCGCGACGGTCGCGCTCGCGTACGCCCTGTTCACGTGGGGACTGGGCGGCTTGAGTGCGGCGACCGCCGCCACCCTCACCCTCGCCGAGCCGCTGACCGCGAGCCTGCTGGGCGTGCTCATGCTTGGCGAACGCCTCGCCCCGTTGGCGCTGGTGGGGCTTGCGGTACTGGCCGCCGGGCTGGTGCTGCTCGCCGTCACCTCGCGGTCTCGCCGAAACCCCGCCCCTACGCCTCTGGAGGCCTGACATGACGCATTCCCTCACGATCGTGCGCGACGACCTGACCGGCGAGGCGACACGGGGTCTCATCGCCGCGCACCTGGCCGGGATGCTCGCCAACACGCCCGTCGAGAGCGTGCACGCACTCGACCTCGGAGAGCTGCAGCATCCGTCGGTCCAGGTGTACTCGGCCTGGATCGGCGATGAGATCGCCGCCGTCGGCGCGTTCAAGACCTTCGACTCCGATCGTGCCGAGCTCAAGTCGATGCGGGTCGCCGATGCGTTCCTGGGGCGCGGGCTGGGGCGCGCGATGCTCCGGCATCTCGAGCGCGAGGCGCGGCAAGCCGGCGTCCGATCGCTCTGGCTCGAGACCGGGGCGGGCCCCGATTTCGTCGCCGCACGGGCCCTGTACGAGAGCGCAGGGTTCTCGTACTGCCCGCCTTTCGGCGACTACTCCCCCGACCCGCTGTCGGTCTTCATGACGCGCGACCTCGCCCCCTCGCCCGGCCCCGCTGCGCCCTGAGCCGCAACGCGGTCGCCGTCGGGCGCAGTTCGAGGCATCAGGCGCAGCTTGAACCGCGCCTCACACGTGAAAGTGCGCCCCACTCGGGCCAGGCCGCCGGCTGAGACGTCAGCGGATGCGGTGCACGAGCGCGACCGCGGTGGCCGAGACGCCTTCGCCGGCGCCGGTGAACCCGAGGCCGTCAGTCGTCGTCGCGGCGACGGAGACCGGCGCCCCGAGTGCCGCTGTCAGGACCGCCTCGGCCTCGGCACGGCGCGAGGCGAACCGCGGCCGATTGGCCTGCACCTGCACCGAGACGTTTCCGATCGCGAAGCCGGCCTCGGCGACGAGCTCGCGCACGCGACGGAGGAACACGACCCCCGAGGCACCCGCGTATTCGGGACGATCGACCCCGAAATGCGTGCCGATGTCTCCGAGACCTGCGGCGGCCAGCACCGCGTCGACGATGGCATGAGCGACGGCGTCGCCGTCGGAGTGCCCACGCAGGCCCGGTTCGCCGGGCCATTCCAATCCCGCCAGACGCAGCGCTCCGTCTCCGCCGAACGCGTGGACGTCGGTGCCGATGCCGACGAGCGGCAGCACGGATGCCGCGTTCGCGGCGGGCCCGAGAAGATGACGCGCCCGGTCGAGGTCGGCCGGCGTGGTGATCTTGAACGACACGTCATCACCGGCCACGGTCTGCACTGGGTGACCGGCGGCTGCGAACAGCGCAGCGTCGTCGGTGTGTTCCTCGGTCGCCCCGGCGTACACCGCTTCGAGGAGCGCACGCGGAAAGCCCTGCGGCGTCTGTGCCGCGACGAGCGGGGCGCGATCGACGGCTTCATCGACCACCCGGCCGGTCACGCGTTTGAGCGTGTCGACGACGGGGCGGACGGGCACTACGCCGGCACCGGTCCTCTCGACCTCGGCGATCACCCGTTCGAAGACCTCCGGCGGGGTCAGGGCACGAGCAGCGTCGTGGACGAGCACGACCTCGACGTCGGCCCACAGCGCGTCCAGCCCCGCGGCGACCGACTGCTGACGTGTCTGACCACCGACGACGACTGAGACGAGGTCGGCGCGTTCGCCGAAAACCGCCTCGGCTTCGGTCTGCGCGTCGCCCTCACGCCCGTGCGGCGCGACGATCACGACCTGGGCAGTCGGCGCGGCGACCACCCCCTCGAGAGCGTGCCTCAGGATCGAGTGCTCGTCGATGCCGACGAACGCCTTCGGCGCTCCGGCAGCGAGTCGCGTTCCGGAGCCGGCGGCGACCACGATGACCGCGACGCGCGGAACGGGGATGATGCCCACGGCAGCGGATGCCGACTCGGCCTCAGGAAGCGAGGACCTCGTCGAGGACGCCCGAAGCGTGCTCCTCGTCGGCCTTGAGCGCGAGCGCGATCTCTGACACGAGGATCTGACGCGCCTTCGCGAGCATGCGCTTCTCACCTGCGGACAGACCACGATCCTGGTCGCGACGCCACAGGTCGCGGACGACCTCGCTCACCTTGATGACATCGCCCGAGGCGAGCTTCTCGAGGTTGGCCTTGTACCGGCGCGACCAGTTGGTCGGCTCTTCGGTGAAAGGAGCACGCAGGACGTCGAACACACGCTCGAGCCCGTCCTTGCCGATGACGTCGCGAACGCCGACCAGATCGACGTTGTCAGCCGGGACCTCGATGATGAGGTCTCCCTGGGTGACGTTGAGCTTCAGGTATTTCTTCGTCTCGCCCTTGATGATCCGGTCCTTGACCTCGATGATCGTGGCTGCCCCGTGGTGGGGGTAGACGACGGTTTCGCCAACCTCAAAAAGCATGGAGTTATATCCCTTCGGCAACATCCAGGATAACACAGGGGGCATACAGTAAGGTTTGCCGCCGCTTGTGCCCGGCGGCATCCCGGCGGTGTCGGCGCGCGACCCCCGTCACCGTTTAGACTGCTGAGGTCGCTGTCTGCCTGCCTGGAGGATCCGTGAAACTGCGAATCGTCGCCTCGATTGCCGTGGGCGCCGCCCTGACCCTGGGAGCCACCGGCTGCAGCATGATCTCGCCGCAGGCGACGACCATCGACTTCTCCGCCTCCGACGGCGTGAACATCCCGCCGTCGGGCCCGCTCGACGTGCGCAACGCGATGGTCATCGCCGACGAGTCCGGCACCTCGGGCAACTTCCTCGCCGCCATCGTCAACCCCACCGATGACGACCACACACTCATCTTCGGGTTCGGCGGCGTCACCACGACCCTCGAGGTTCCGGCCCGCGACAGCATCAGCCTCGGTGTCGACGGCAACGAGCCGATCCTGCTCGACGGCATCGACACCCAGCCCGGCGCGACGCTGCCGATGGCGTTCCAGTCGGGCGACGCCGAGGGCGTTCTCATCGACGTCCCGGTCCTCGACGGCACGCTCCCGTACTACACCGAGTACGTCCCGCGCGAGGCGCCGACCCCGTCGGCCACTCCCACGCCGTCGGCCACGCCGACCCCGTGACGACTCGGCGCCTCTGACTTCCCGCTTCCCGCCTGCTGCGGGGCGCACGAACTTCGGAGTACGTCGCGGACCTCGGACCGTTGGCGCAGATTCCTCCGAGAGCCGCGTCACCCTCCGAAGTTCGTGCGTCGTCAGCCCTCGAAGCGGTAGCCGAGTCCCCGTACGGTGAGCAGCATCGACGGTCGCCCCGGATCGGTCTCGATGCGCGAGCGGATGCGCTTGATGTGCACGTCGAGCGTCTTCGTGTCGCCGAAGTAGTCGCTCCCCCACACGCGGTCGATCAGCTGGCCACGGGTCATCACACGGCCCGCGTTGCGCATGAGCACCTCGAGCAGCTCGAACTCCTTCAACGGCATATTGATCTCGCCGCCGTCGACGGCCACCGTGTGGCGGTCGAGGTCGATCGTGACCCGGCCGCCCACGAGGACACGCTCATCCACGTCGACATCGGCTGTCGCGGCCCGGCGCAGCACAGCGCGCATCCGTGCGAGCAGCTCGCGCGACGAGTAGGGCTTCGTGACGTAGTCGTCGGCACCGAGCTCGAGCCCCACCACGATGTCCACCTCGGAGTCCTTGGCGGTGAGCATGATGATGGGCGTCTTCGAGGTGGTCCGGATGATGCGGCAGACCTCGGTTCCCGGCATCCCGGGCAGCATGAGGTCGAGCAGCACGATGTCGGCTCCGCGCGACTGGAACGCCTCGAGCGCGGCGGGCCCGTCCTCGGCGATCTCTACCTCGAAACCCTCCCGCCGCAGCAGATACGCCAGGGGGTCAGCGAGGTCGGGCTCATCCTCCACGAGCAGGACACGGGTCATGATGGGTCTCCCTTGGGTCGGGCGGGCAGCGCCCGGCCGATCTTCTTTCTGGTCTTGCGCGGGGCCGTCGCCGCACCGTCGGGGGCGGCGATCGCGGGCAGGCGGATCGTGAACGTCGAGCCACGACCGGGGCGCGACCACAGCTGGACCTCGCCGCCGTGGCGCTGCACGGCGTGCTTGACGATCGCGAGCCCGAGCCCGGTGCCGCCCGTGCGCCGCGAGCGGGCATAGTCGGCGCGGTAGAAGCGCTCGAAGACACGCTGCTGCTCGCTCTCGGGGATGCCGATGCCGCGATCGGTCACCGCGATCTCGACCGTGTCGTCCGTGCCCCGGATGCCCACGCCGACCTGACTGGCGGGCGGCGAGTACACGATGGCGTTCGCGATGAGGTTGCCGACCGCTTCGCTCAGCACCTGCACGTCGCCGCGCACGTACAGGCCGCGATCGCCGCCCCGCACGAGCGCGACGCCCGCCGACTCGGCAGCGATCGCGTGCGTCTCGATCGCCGACGTCACGACCTCGTCGATGGCGACATCCCGCAGTTCGGTCAGCTCGTCGGACGACTGCAGCCGCGACAGGCTCATGATGCGCGAGGTGAGGTTCCCGAGCCGCATCGCCTCGGCACTGAGCCGGCTGGCGAACGAGCGCACCTGCTCGGGGTCGTCGGCCGCCGACTCGATCGCCTCGGCGAGCAGGGTGACGGCTCCGACCGGCGTCTTCAGCTCGTGGCTCGTGTTCGCCACGAAGTCGCGTCGCATCTCCGCGAGCCGCTCCCGCTCGGTGATGTCGCGCACGAGCACCAGCGTGAACCGGGGGGTGATGCTGCTCGCGCGCGCGACGATCAGCCGCGGCTCCGCGGGAGCCACCCCGCGACGCAGCTTGAGCGTGCCCGTCTCGGAGTGCGGCACGCCGCGGGAGGACCGCAGCAGCTCGCGCAACTCGTCGCCGGGGACCGTCTCGCCCTCGAAGAGCCCGAACAGCTCGGCGGAGGGAGACGTGGCCACGATGGTGAACGACGCGTCGACGATCAGCGCGGCTTCATCGAGTGCCGCGAGCACGTCGCGCGCGCCCGCCGGGAGATCGCCGTCGGCCTGCTCCTGCGCTTGGGCGCGCGCACGCCAGGCGAGGAAGGCCACAGCGCTGATGAGAAGGCCGACGAACGCGCCCGCGAGAAGGGCGACCAGCGCGAGCTGCGTCGGATTCATTCCTTCAGATTAAGACGTGGCACGGCGCCCTCCCATCGCGTCCGGGCCGTTCCTACCCCGACTCGGACTGATGTTCATCGCCTCGGCACCGTTCGTTAACCTTGTCGAGCGACAATCGCGTCGCCGTGAGTACGGCGTCGTGCTGTCTCCGCAAGAAGGAAAGGTGCTCCGATGCGCGAAGTCTTCCACCAGTCCCTCGAGGACGTCCAGACCCGCCTGGTCGAGATCTCCGAGCTGGTGACCGTCGCGATCGAGAAGGCCACGCGTGCATTCGGCACGAGCGACATCACCCTCGCCGAAGAGGTCATCGACGCGGATGCCGTCATCGACGACAAGGCCATCGCGATCGACGAGCTCGCCATCGAGATCCTCGCGCGTCAGCAGCCGGTCGCCCGCGACCTGCGCATCGTCGTCTCAGCGCTGCGCACGAGCGCGTCGCTGGAGCGCATGGGCGACATCGCCGAGCACATCGCGCAGCTGACGCGCATGCGCTTTCCCGAGCGCGCGATCCCGAAGGGCTTGAAGGGCACCTTCACCAAGATGGGCGAGATCGACGTCGAGGTCGCGCGTACGCTGACCGAGCTGCTGCGCTCCGAGGACCTCGCGCTCGTCGAGACGCTGCGTGGTCTCGACGACCGGCTCGACGACCTCCACCTGAGCGTCTTCGAGAAGGTCCTCAGCGAGAACTGGCAGGGCGAGGCGGCGGCGACCGTCGATGCAACGCTCGCCAGCCGCTACCACGAGCGCTTCGCCGATCACGCAGTGACGGTGGGCAAGCGGGTGGCCTACCTCGCCACGGGCGAATGGCGTCCCGACACCGAAACGATCAACGTCATCGTGAACGAGAACGGTCTCTGACCGACATCCGATCGACGACGAGGGGGCGGTGCCGATCGGCACCGCCCCCTCGTACGTGTCGTGCTTACGCCTTGCCCTGATTGGCCACGGCTGCGGCGCCGGCGGCGGCGGCCTCGGGGTCGAGGTACTCGCCCGGCCCGAGCGGCTTCAGGTTCTCGTCGAGCTTGTAGACCAGCGGGATGCCGGTCGGGATGTTCAGCTCGGCGATGTCGTCGTCGCTGATGCCCTCGAGCTGCTTGACGAGAGCGCGGAGCGAGTTGCCGTGAGCGGTGACGAGCACGGTCTTGCCGTCGCGCAGGTCGGCGGCGATGTCGGACTCCCAGTACGGCAGCAGACGGTCGATGACGAGCTTGAGCGATTCGGTGCGGGGCACCTCGCCGTCGATGCCGACGTAGCGCGGGTCGTTGACCTGGCTGTACTGGTCGTCGTCGGCGAGGGGCGGCGGCGGAACGTCGAACGAGCGGCGCCACAGCATGAACTGCTCGTTGCCGAACTCGGCGAGCGTCTGCGCCTTGTCCTTGCCCTGCAGCGCTCCGTAGTGACGCTCGTTCAGGCGCCACGACCGCTTGACCGGGATCCACAGGCGATCGGCGGCGTCGAGCGCGATCTGAGCGGTCTGGATGGCACGGCTGAGGACGGACGTGTAGAGGACGTCGGGCAGCAGGCCGGCCTCGGCGAGCAGCTCACCGCCGCGCTGGGCCTCGGCCTTGCCCTGGTCGGTCAGTCGGACATCGACCCAGCCGGTGAACTGGTTGGACTTGTTCCACTCGCTCTGCCCGTGGCGGAGGAGGATCAGCGTGTACGGCGCACTCATACTCCGAGTCTATCGAGCCGGGGCCTGCGATCATGGGGGCATGGCCCCGGGACATATCGGGCAGGCCACCCGTGGAACCACCAACACGAATCGCCTGCGGCGCGTCGATCGCTGGATCGCGCGGCATCCCGTGCTGCGCCGGTGCGCCGATCCCCTCGTGATCGACCTCGGGTACGGGGCGAGCGGCGTGACAGCGTTCGAGCTCGAGGCACGTCTGCGCCTCGCACGAGCCGACGTCGAGGTCGTCGGACTCGAGATCGATCCCGAGCGCGTCGCCCGGGCGCGCGAGCAGCTCGAGGAGGTCCGCGCCGGGCGCACGTCCTTCGCACCGGATGCCCGCGTCGGGTTCGAACGAGGTGGATTCGAGGTGCCCGCGCCGGGCGGGCGCCGACCCGCGATCATCCGCGCCTTCAACGTGTTGCGCCAGTACGACGAGGCGGATGTCGCCGACGCGTGGACGCGGATGACGTCGCGCCTCGCGCCCGACGGGATGCTCGTCGAGGGCACGTGCGACGAGATCGGCCGCGTCAGCACCTGGATCGAGGTGGGACCGGATGCCGCGCCCCGCAGCCTCACCGTCTCACTGCGCCTGTCTGGACTGGACTCGCCCGCCATCGCGGCCGAACGTCTGCCGAAAGCCCTCATCCACCGCAACGTCGTGGGCGAGCGCGTGCACGATCTGCTGGCCCTGCTCGACGACGAGTGGCGCCGGGCCGCGCCGGCATCCGCTTTCGGTCCCGTCCAGCGGTGGCGTTCCGCTCTGGGCGCGATGGCCGACCGCGGATTCGACCTTGGCGACCGCTCACGGTGGCGTTTGGGCGAGTTCACGGTTCCCTGGAGTGCGGTCGCGCCGCGCTGAGCCCGGGCGCCGAGCGCCGCGATGTCAGCCTTCGTGCCAGTCGGCCGCGTCGCGCCGAGCGGCAGCGCGGCGGGCCACGGCGACGGCGGCCTCGTAGCCGTCCTCGGGGTAGGAGACGAGGTGATCGGTCGCGAGCGCGTGAAGACGGACATTCCATTGCGCCGACGCCGCTGCAGCGTCGATCGCTTCACGGCCCGATTCACCGAGCATCACGAACGCCCGGCTGAGGCTCTGCTGGAGGTCGTCCGGGCCGACTCCGAAGTGGGCGGCCAGCTCCGATGCGAGGGCGGCACGCTCGGCCTCGGGGGCGAGCCCCGCCGCCGTGCGCCACGCGGTCCGTGCGACAGCGGTGTCGTCGTCGTGCAGGAGCTCCCGCGTGATCGCGGGCCAGGCCCGCGGGTCGCGGATCTTCGAGAGCGTGTGGAGCGCCTGGGCACGCGCCTGCGGCGACGCCGATCCGAGCTCGGGCAGCACCGTCTCGAGGGTCGTGTCGCGGTCTTGTCGGGTCAGCGCCCAGGTGAGGGTCTCGCGCACGGTGAAGTCGGGCTCGTGGGCGCACTGCTCCACGAGAACCGGAACGTATTCGGGGCGGGGATACGTTCCGGCAGCCATCGCACTGCGGACCCGCTCGGACCCGTCGGCTGATCCCAGTGCGCGGCGCAGCAGGTCGGCGGCAGTCGGCGTGTTCTCGCTGGTCATGTCACATTCCTCCCCCTCCATCGAACACGCTCGCCGGCCCGCGGGCTCCGTGCGCGTCGATTTCACAACGCCGTCCCAGGTGGGACCGTGCGTGGCTTCGTCGGCGCCGCAATCAGGCTGGCCGCGACGATGGCCCGGTTGCAGCGACCGACGCACGAGCGCAGCCTGTTCGCGGCGCACAAGCCTGCGGCTCCATGCTTCGGTGCTCACGTCCCGCGCGGGCGACAGCGACCGGTCGCACGTCCGCTCCATTCGGTCGCGAGCCCGTTCCGGCGACAGGCTGAATGCGGCCCGATGCACGGTTCGGCAAGCACGGCGCAAGTACAGCCTGTCGACGGCACCGTCCTCGGCGCTGAGCGGCGAGCCGTGGCGGCCGTGAGGCAGCGCCTCACGTGCGAGCGATACGGGCTCAGATGCGCGGCATCGTCGCGCGGGCCTCGGCCTGCGGCATCCCCGCGGCGGTCAGCAGATCGACCACGAGCGGACGCAGCGCGGTGATGACGTTCTGGTCTCCGAGCGAGGAACCGGGCGCCAGAGTCGTCGGGTCGAGGCGGGTCGCGACCGCGAGCAGCGACTCGCGGGCGGCGGGTTCGAGCGCGATGTCGTCGATCGACCTTCCCAGCAGGTCGGCCGCACGGGAGATCTGGGCGAGCAGGTCGGCGGCGATCGGGCGCGGTTGGCGGTCTTCGAGGGCGTAGACGACACGGCGGGCGATGACCCGGAGGTTGCGCGTGGCCAGGTCGAGTGAGGCCCGCATGCGGTCCTGACGTTGCAACTCCTCGCGCTGGCGCCGGAGGAACGGCGAGATGCGGGCCACGGCGAGGCCGGAGTCGAGCGATGTCGTCCAATCGTCGACGAGCGGCTGTAGCGCCCGCGCCTTCTCGAGCCCCCGGTCGGCTCGGACCCGGTCGCCGCGGCGCAGTGCTTGGATGACGGCCACGGCAGCGCCCTCGAACCCGGAGAACAGGGCCCGGCCCGCGCGCGAGACCTCACGCAGCGGTCGGCGCGGCAACAGGGCCGTCGCGAGCAGGGCGGCGACCGCGCCCACCGAGCCGTCGACGAGACGGAGGAACGGCATGCTCCCCGGAATCGCGATGACGATCACCGACTGGATCGCGGCCGAAATGGCGAAGCTCGGCTGTGCCGAGAGCAGCCTCGCGGTGAGCAGCGTCGCAGCGAGGGCCAGGGCGAGCTGCCAGGTGCCCGAACCGACGGCGAGCACGATGAGCTCCGACACCAGCACACCGACCAGCATCCCGATCACCGTCTCGAGCACGCGCCGCGGCCGGGCGTCGCGGACGAGCCCGAGGCTCGAGATGGTCACGGTCGCGGCGAGCAGGGGTGATGGGTGCCCCAGGACGAGGTGCGCGAACGCATAGGCCGCGGATGCCGCGACGACGATCTGCACGATGGCCGGAGCCGAGTCGCGGGCGCGTTCGAAACCCCGCCGTGGGCGTACGCGAGCCCGCCAGCCGGTCGCGATGGGCGCGGTGACGGCGGGCGGCTCATCGGCACGCTCGGGCGCCACGTCAGGTGCGGCGGCTCAGGCGAGGCAGCCGCGGCGGTGCGGCGGTGCGGCCGGCATCGGGCGGAACGACGACTTCCTGGACCGCCGCGACCGTGTCGTCACCGGCATCGACGATGAGGTCGGCGTCGACCGGCACCGAACGCTTCACGATGGCGAGGGCGATAGGCCCCTGCTCGAAGTGCCGCGCGGCCGAGGTGACCCGCCCCACCTCGTCGCCGTCGCGGCGCACGATCGCGCCGGGTTCGGGAATCACCGCGTCGCTGCCGTCGAGCTGCAACGCCACGAGGCGACGGGGAGGATGCCCCAGGTTGTGCACCTTCGCCACCGTCTCCTGGCCGCGGTAGCAGCCCTTCGACAGATGGACGGCGGTGCGGAGCCAATCGACCTCGTGCGGAAGCGTCATGCCGTCGGCCTCGGTGGTCGCACGCGGCCGCCAGGCGGCGATGCGCAGAGCGTCGGCCGCCCATCGTCCGGCGACGCGGCGGCGTCCCGCGACGGCGTCATCGGCGAGCCGGCGGAGTTCGTCGCGGTCGAGGACCGCCTCGGCCCAGTCACGTCCGGCCGCGGGATGACCCTCGTCCGCCGCGTATCCCCATCCACCGATGGAGACTTCCGGCCACGGATCGCGCCACACGACGGATGACGTCAGGTCGGCGACCGCGGCCGCCGTTCCGCCGACGACGGCGGTGTCGCCGGAACGATCGGTCACCTCGACGCGCAAGCGGAACCGCATGCGCGTGAGCCAGGTGACGAGCCCGTCGAGACGCTCGGCATCGGTGATGAGCCAGGTCGTCTCGCCGTCGTCGACGACGGATGCCGCGTGCTCCACGTGACCCTGCGGGTCGAGCACGAGCAGCTCGGTGCTCTCGCCCGGGAGAAGCCGCGTCAGCGCCTGCGAGGTCAGCGAGTCGAGCCAGCTGAGACGGTCGGGGCCCGCGACGGTCACCACCGCGCGATCGCCCAGCGGCGCGACGGCACTGCCGCTGTCGAGAAGCTGCTGCTCACGCATCGGGTTGCCGATGTGCAGGAGTCCGAGTTCGTCGCACACGGCCCCGTCGACGTCGGCGAAGGTCGCGCCGTCGCCCGACATCACTCGGCCTTGGCCAAGCGGGCCGACGCGTGTGAGGCGAGCTCGCCCCCGAGTGCGGCGATGTCCCAGGCCCACAGGAGATGCCCGTCGACGAGGCCGTACATGCGCGTGGCTGCGGTGTACTCCTTCGCCCCCGCGGTGCGCACGACCGCGTCGGTGGCGAGGTCGATGCGCGGACCGCGGACCTGCCCGAGGTACAGCTCGCTCACGCCGTCGGAGTGGACGAGCGCGACCTCGAGGTCGAAACCGCCTTCGTCGTTGCGGAGCGCCTCGACATCGTCGACGGTCCGCTCGCGCGCGGGAGCGGATGCCGGCAACAGGCCCGGTCCGGCGTCCTCGGCCGCGGCCGGTCGCGCGACTCGCCAATATCCGGTCTCGGCCACGAGCGGACGGATACGCGCACCACTGTCGTCGATCAGCCAGGCGTTGGCGGAGTAGTTCAGATAGTCGCCGCCGTCGTGACTGAAGCTCACCTGGTGCGCGAACTCGCCGGTGAGATGGCCGTCGGCCGTCTCGTAGTCGATGACGCCCGAGCCCTCCCAGACTCCGAGCAGCCACGACAGCGGAACGAGGTCCGCCGGCAGGTCGGTGGGCAGCTCGAGCACGGTGTCAGCGCTGGCCGCGGTAGAGGTTCTTCACGACGACGCCCGACACGAAGACGATGGCGAGCGACGCCAGTCCGAGCAGGCCCACGTAGAAGATTTCAAGCGCGAGGAGATCCATGCCTCTACTCTATGCCCGCACGGGCCGTCCGCGCCTGTAGAAGGGGGCCGTGGTGCCCGCCGCGTTCACGCGCCGACGAGTGACGACAGCCCGAATCCGATGCCGATGAACCCCATGACGAACAGCGCACCGAGCACGCTGACCGCCACGCGCTCGATGAATCCCCGCACGCGCCCGAGCACCAGCTGGATCACGAACGCCAGGACGAGGCAGCCGCCCAGGGCCACCGGCATCCACATCGCACGCTCGTCGACCGGCGCGAGAACCCCCACCAGGATGGCCGCGACAGCGGCGGCGATCCAGACGGCGACGACTCCGGCGACGGTGCGCGGCGGTGCGAGATCGGGCGTGGTCACCGTCCCATTGTGGCCCACGGTGTCGCCCTGCGCGACGCTGCGCACAGCCCGCGCCCAGCGAACGCCTAAGATGAGTGCACGTCCCGGCCGCTCCCGGAGGAATCCCCGTTGGCACAGCTTCTCGTTCTGAGTTCCACGCACGGCGGTGGTCTCGCGCTCCCGGCGCTCGAGCTGCTCAGCCACCGGGTCCGGCAGATCCCCGCCGAACCCGCCCAGCTCGTCAACGCCCCCAGCGCCGAGGTGGTCTTCGTCGACGCGCGTCACGACCTCGTCGGCGCGAAGTCGCTGTGCAAGATCCTGGGCAGCACGGGTATCGATGCACCTCTCGTGCTCATCGTCACCGAGGGCGGCCTCACCGCCGTGTCCACCGACTGGGGCATCGACGACGTCATCCTCGTCACAGCCGGCCCCGCCGAGATCGACGCCCGCATCCGCCTCGCAATCGGACGCGTGAGCAAAGAAGCGGTGTCGAGCCGCATCCAGACCTCCGGCATCACGATCGACGAGTCGTCGTACTCGGCCAAGGTGCACGGGCGGCCCCTCGACCTGACGTACAAGGAGTTCCAGCTGCTGCACTTCTTCGCGACGCACCCCTCACGGGTCTTCACGCGTGAGCAGCTGCTGAGCGAGGTGTGGGGCTACGACTACTTCGGCGGCACCCGCACGGTCGACGTTCACGTGCGGCGTCTGCGCGCGAAACTCGGCGATCTCGAACAGCTGATCGGCACCGTGCGCAACGTGGGCTACCGCTTCAACGTCTATGAGGACGAGCCGGTTCCCGCCGGCGGCGACTCCGCGCAGAGCTGACTCTCCGTCTCGTTCACCGGCAGGACACGCAGGACTGCCATGATGAGGGGATGATCGACACCGAGGCTCTGGACTCCGGTCTGGGCGACGCCGACGACGACGACTTCGACCCGGCCGTCGAAGACGTCGACGCACAGCTGCCCGACCACCGCTACACCGACCGTGAGATCAGCTGGCTCGCGTTCAACCAGCGCGTGCTCGAGCTCGCCGAAGACCCGACTCTGCCGGTGCTCGAGCGAGCCAACTTCCTCGCGATCTTCGCCAGCAACCTCGACGAGTTCTTCATGGTGCGCGTCGCCGGGCTCAAGCGGCGCATCGTGACGGGTCTCGCCGTCCCCACCAACGTCGGGCGAGCTCCGCAGGAGGTGCTCTCCGACATCTCCGCCGATGCGCACGCGCTGCAGCTACGTCACGCGAGCGCGTGGGGAGACATGATCCAGCCGGCGCTCCGGGATGCCGGCATCGAGATCGTCGGATGGGACGACCTCGACGAGTCCGAGCGCGGACGCCTGTACGACTACTTCCAGGCGCAGGTGTTCCCCGTCCTCATGCCCCTGGCCGTCGACCCGGCGCACCCTTTCCCCTACATCTCGGGCCTGTCGCTGAACCTCGCTATCCGGATCCGCAACGCCAAGACCGGACGACAGGAATTCGCACGCCTCAAGGTGCCGCCGATGCTCCCCCGGTTCGTGGAGCTCAACACCGGCACCTCGGTCAAGCGCTACCTTCCGCTCGAGGACCTGATCGCCAACAACCTCGAAGACCTCTTCCCCGGCATGGAGATCCTCGAGCATCACACCTTCCGACTCACGCGCAACGAAGACGTCGTGATCGAGGAGGACGAGACCGAGAACCTGATCCAGGCGCTCGAGGCCGAGCTTCTCCGGCGTCGCTTCGGCCCGCCGATCCGGCTCGAAGTGACCGAGGATATGGACGACGTCACGCTCGACCTCCTGCTCGGCGAGCTCGACATCACCGATCAGGAGGTGTACCGCCTGCCGGGGCTGCTCGACCTGCGCGGCCTCTTCGACCTCGCCCGCATCGACCGTCCCGAGCTGCGGTACAAGCCGCACGTTCCCACGACGGCGACCGCGTTCCAGCCCGCCGAGCAGAACGGGCGCACCGACTTCTTCGGCGCCATCCGTGCCGGCGACGTGCTCGTGCACCACCCGTACGAGTCGTTCACGACGAGCGTCGTCGCGTTCCTCGAGCAGGCGGCGCGTGATCCTCACGTGCTCGCCATCAAGCAGACGCTCTACCGCACGTCGGGCGACAGCCCCATCGTGCAGGCGCTGATCGACGCCGCCGAGCGCGGCAAGCAGGTGCTCGCTCTCGTCGAGGTGAAGGCCCGTTTCGACGAAGCCGCGAACATCGTCTGGGCCCGCAAGCTCGAGAAGGCCGGTGTCCACGTCGTCTACGGCCTCGTCGGGCTGAAGACGCACTGCAAGCTGCTGCACGTCATCCGCGAAGAAGACGGCGCCCTGCGCAGCTACAGTCACATCGGCACGGGCAACTACAACCCCAAGACGAGCCGCCTCTACGAGGACTTCGGACTGTTCACGAGCGACGAGCAGGTCGGACGAGACCTGACGCGACTGTTCAACGAGCTCAGCGGCTACGCGATCGAGAAGAAGTTCAAGCGCTTGCTGGTGGCCCCCCTCCATCTGCGCAAGGGCCTGCTGCGCCACATCGACGCCGAGCGACGCAACGCGCTCGAGGGCAAGCCCGCCCACATCCGCATCAAGGTCAACTCGATGGTCGACGAGCAGATCATCGACGCCCTCTACCGGGCGAGCCAGGCCGGGGTGCGGGTGGACGTCTGGGTGCGCGGTATCTGCTCGCTCCGCACCGATCTTCCGGGCGTGACCGACAACATCACGGTGCGCTCGATCCTGGGACGCTACCTCGAGCACTCGCGCATCTTCACGTTCCACAACGCCGGCGACACCATCGCCTACATCGGCAGCGCTGACATGATGCACCGCAACCTCGACCGCCGTGTCGAGGCGCTCGTCCGGGTCGTCGCGCCCGCGCACGTCAAAGAGCTGACGACGCTGTTCGACCTCGCGATGAGCGACGCGACCAGCTCGTGGCATCTCGGCGAGGGCGGCGTCTGGACGCGCCATGCGTTCGACGACGATGGCAAGCCGCTCGCCGACCTGCAGGACCGCACGATGGCGCATGTGCAGCGGCGTCGCCGGGCGCGCGCGGTGCGATGACCGACACCGCGGTGTACGCGGCCGGTGGCGTGGTCTGGCGGTGGGTCGACGGCAAGGTCAAGGTGCTGATCATCCACCGCACCAAGTACCGCGACCTGACGCTTCCGAAGGGAAAGGTCGACCCCGGTGAGATGCTCGCCGAGACCGCCGTGCGCGAGATCCGGGAAGAGACCGGCATCTCGGTCCGGCTCGGGCCGCCCGTCGGTGTGTCGAGGTACCACCTGCCGAGCAAGAAGCAGAAGATCGTGCACTACTGGGCGGCGGAAGCGACCGACCTGGCCATCCGGATGTCGACGTTCGTGCCGAACAAGGAGATCGCGGCGCTGGAGTGGATGGGCCTCAAGAAGGCCCGCAAGGCGCTGAGCTACCCCGTCGACGTCGAGATCCTCGACGAGTTCGTGCGGCTGGTCGACGAGCGCGCCATCGACACGTTCCCCCTCATCGCTCTGCGCCACGCGAAGGCCGTGCCCCGCGAGGACTGGGACCGCGAGGATGCGGCGCGGCCGTTGTCGGCCCGCGGCAAGAAGCAGGCGCACGCCATCGTCGGCCCGCTCCTCGCCTTCGGCGTCCGCCGCATCGTCTCCTCCGATGCGCGCCGCTGCGTGCGGACCGTGACGCCGCTGGCGGCGGCGATCAGCCGACGCATCGACACCTCGCACCACCTCTCGCAGGACGCATGGGAGAACGGCCGGGCCGATGTCCGGTCGGTCATCGGCGACCGTGTGCGTGCCAGGAAACCCGTCGTGCTCTGCTCCCACGGCCCCGTGCTGCCCGACCTGCTGAACGAGATGGCGCTGGCCACCGGAACCCTGCGCGGGTCCTACCTCGGCAGTGCCTCGGCGCTCGAGACCGGTGCGTTCTCGGTCGTGCACCTGCCGCGCGAGAACCCGGGTTCGGGGATCGTCGCGATCGAAACGCACATGCCGAAGGTGTGATCTCGCACGCGACACCACGCTGAGAGGCCCGTCGTTCCGCGGTTCACGAGCGTCGTTCACCTTCTGTTCACCCCCAGAGCGCACTCTCGTAAGGGACGGTGTCTACCGTTCGGGACGAACCTGCACCGGGTTCTCGTCATCAACATGCGAAGGATTCACACAGTGAAGCTCTCCCGACTCGCCCAGCTGGGCGCCGTGGCCGCCGTGGCCTCTCTTGCCCTCGCCGGCTGCGCTGCAAACGAAAGCGCTGCGCCCGGCGCCGGCTCGAGCGACTCCTCGGCCCCCTCCCTCGAGGGCAACCTCGTCGGCGGCGGCGCCTCGTCGCAGGAAGTCGCCGTCCAGGCCTGGACCCAGGGCCTGCAGACCGCGAACCCCGGTCTCACGATCGACTACGACCCCTCCGGCTCGGGCACGGGACGCGAGTCGTTCCAGGCCGGCGCCGTGCAGTTCGCCGGCTCGGACCGTGCGTTCAAGACCGACGAGATCACTGCCGGCCCGTTCGAGGCATGCGCGGCCGACTCCGACCTCGTCGAGCTCCCGACCTACATCTCGCCGATCGCCGTCGTCTTCAACATCGACGGTGTCGACTCGCTGAACCTCGACGCCGACACGCTCGCGAAGATCTTCGCCGGCCAGATCACGACGTGGAACGACCCGGCGATCGCGGCCCTGAACGAGGGCGTCGAGCTGCCGGCGACGGCGATCACGCCGGTGCACCGCTCCGACAAGTCGGGCACCACGGGCAACTTCACCGACTACCTCGGCAAGACCGCGCCGGATGTCTGGACCGCCGGTTCGGTCGAGGAGTGGCCGGCCCTCGGCGGCGAGGCCGCTCAGGGAACGTCGGGCGTCATCTCGGCCGTCGAGGGCGGCCAGGGCACCATCGGCTACGCCGACGCCTCGCGCGCCGGGAACCTCGGCACCGTCGCGATCAAGGTCGGCGACGAGTTCGTCGAGTACTCCCCCGAGGCCGCGGCGGCGATCGTCGACGCATCGCCCGAGGAAGAGGGCCGCGCTGCGACCGACATCGCGATCAAGCTCGACCGCACGAGCACCGAGGCCGGTGTCTACCCCATCGTCCTCGTGAGCTACCTCATCGGCTGCGCCGAGTACAAGGACGCCGCGACCGCTGAGATGGTCAAGGGCTTCTTCAGCTACGCCGCGAGCGCCGAGGGTCAGGACGCCGCGGCATCCGCTGCCGGCTCGGCCCCCATCTCGGAGACCCTGCGCACGCAGGTCACCGAGGCCATCGAGGCCATCAAGTAAGACGCTCCGGGTGCCCGGTCCGGTTTCGCCGGACCGGGCACCTCGCGCGGTTCCCGTCCGTCGCACAGAATCGAAGCCATGACCACCACACCCGAGGTCACCCGCACCGGAGCCCCGAGGGCCAAGACCCGAGCGGGCGACCGCTGGTTCTCCGGCACGGCGCTCTTCGCCGGCTCGATGATCCTCGTGACCCTCGCTGCGGTCGCGATCTTCCTGGTCATCCAGTCGCTGCCCGCTTTCGTCGCCACCAACGAAGACGCCTCGATCCTGCCCGACAACTTCTGGTCGTACGTCGGGCCGCTCGTCTTCGGCACCGTCTGGGCAGCAGCGCTGGCGCTGCTCATGGCCGTGCCGCTGTCGCTCGGCGTCGCGCTCTTCATCTCGCACTACGCCCCGCGCAAGCTCGCTCAGGCTCTCGGCTACGTCGTCGATCTGCTCGCGGCCGTCCCCTCCGTGGTCTTCGGCCTCTGGGGCATCGGCGTCCTGGCACCGGCCGTGCAGCCCGTCTACAGCTGGTTCGTCGACAACGTGGGCTGGTTCCCGCTCTTCAACGGCCCCGTCTCCAGCACGGGCCGCACGATTTTCACGGCATCCGTCGTCCTCGCCGTCATGGTCACCCCGATCATCACCGCGATCTGCCGTGAGATCTTCCTGCAGACGCCGACCCTGCACGAGGAGGCCGCCCTGGCCCTCGGGTCGACGCGCTGGGAGATGATCCGGATGGCCGTCTTCCCCTTCGCCCGCAGCGGCATCGTCTCGGCCGCCATGCTCGGCCTCGGCCGTGCGCTCGGCGAGACCATGGCCGTCGCCATGGTGCTCTCGGTGTCGGGCGGCGTCACGTTCGCGCTCTTCACCTCGGGCAATCCCTCGACGATCGCGGCGAACATCGCACTCACCTTCCCCGAGGCCTACGGGACGAACGTCAACGTCCTCATCGCCACGGGCCTCATCCTCTTCGTCGTCACCTTCGCGGTGAACGCGGTCGCGCGCTACATCGTGAGCCGCCGCAAGGAATTCTCGGGGGCCAACTGACATGACCGCGACTCTGACTCCCCCGAGCACGTCGGCGCGCAGCGCCTCGACAGGCCTCACGACCGGCCACCTGCCGAGGTGGGCGCCCTGGGCGATCCTCGGAGCCTCCCTGGTCGTCGTGGGCGTCTTCTTCGGCGTGATCGCTGCCGCCTCGGGCGACGCTCTCAATGTGCCCGGCTGGCTCATCCTGTCGGCGGTGGCCTACCTCGTGCTCATCACGGCGGTCTCCGCCGCCGTCGAGGGCCGCCGCAAGTCGGTCGACCGCCTCGTGACCGGCGTCGTCACGGTGGCGTTCCTCATCGCCATGGTGCCGCTGGTCTCCGTCGCGTTCACCGTCATCACGCTGGGCGCCCCCAGCTGGAGCGGCGAGTTCTTCAGCTCGTCGATGCGCAACGTCGTCGGCGAGGGTGGCGGTGCGCTCCACGCCATCATGGGCACGGTCCTGATCACGCTCGCCGCCGCGGTCATCTCGATCCCGATCGGCATCTTCACCGCGATCTACCTCATCGAGTACGGGCAGGGGAAGCGTCTCGCACAGGGCATCACGTTCCTCGTCGACGTGATGACGGGCATCCCCTCCATCGTGGCCGGCCTCTTCGCCTACGCCCTGTTCGCGCTGTTCCTCGGCCCCGGCATCCGCCTCGGCATCATGGGGTCGGTGGCGCTCGCGGTGCTGATGATCCCCGTGGTCGTGCGCTCGACCGAAGAGATGCTGCGCCTCGTCCCCAACGAGCTGCGCGAGGCTTCGTTCGCACTCGGCGTGCCCAAGTGGCTCACGATCGCCAAGGTGGTGCTGCCCACCGCCATCGCGGGCATCACGACCGGCGTCATGCTCTCGATCTCGCGCGTCATCGGCGAGACCGCCCCGCTGCTGATCACCGCCGGCTTCACGGCATCCATGAACTACGACCTCTTCAACGGTCGTATGCAGACCCTGCCGGTCTTCACCTACACCCAGTACATGAACCAGGGCATTCCCGCCGAGGCCTTCGTCGGCCGCGCGTGGGCGTCCGCCCTGACCCTCATCGTCATCGTGATGCTGTTGAACCTCGTGGCGCGCCTGATCGCCAAGTTCTTCGCACCCAAGACCGGCCGCTGACCCGAAAGAAGAATCTCCGTGTCCAAGAGCATCGAAGTCAACGACCTCAACGTCTACTACGGCGACTTCCTCGCCGTCGAGGGCGTCTCCCTCGACATCGAACCCCGCAGCGTCACCGCCTTCATCGGCCCCTCGGGCTGCGGCAAGTCGACGTTCCTCCGCACCCTGAACCGCATGCACGAGGTGATCCCCGGCGCGCGCGTCGAGGGCAGCGTGCTGCTCGACGGCGACGACCTCTACGGACCGGGCGTCGACCCGGTGCTCGTGCGGCGCCAGGTCGGCATGGTGTTCCAGCGGCCGAACCCCTTCCCCACGATGTCGATCCGCGAGAACGTGCTGGCAGGCGTCAAGCTCAACAACCGTCGCATCTCGAAGTCGGACGCCGATGCCCTCGTCGAGAAGTCGCTGCGCGGCGCCAACCTCTGGAACGAGGTCAAGGACCGTCTCGACAAGCCCGGCTCGGGACTCTCGGGCGGACAGCAGCAGCGTCTGTGCATCGCGCGGGCCATCGCCGTCTCACCCGATGTGCTTCTCATGGACGAGCCCTGCTCGGCCCTCGATCCGATCTCGACGTTCGCGATCGAGGAGCTCATCCAGGAGCTCAAGAGCGACTACACGGTCGTCATCGTCACGCACAACATGCAGCAGGCCTCGCGCGTCAGCGACAAGACCGCGTTCTTCAACATCGCCGGAACGGGCAAGCCCGGCAAGCTCATCGAGTACGACGACACGACCTCGATCTTCACCACCCCGTCCGTTCAGGCCACCGAGGACTACGTCTCCGGCCGCTTCGGGTGAGCCGCGCCCGGCTCGCTGTGGGCCGGGATGCAAGGAATCGTGCGCGACGCGCCGGTGCGAGGGCTCCTCGCCCGGCGCGTCGCCGTTTCGGCCTTGCATCCCGGCGCGCGTGGGGTTGGCGGTGGCCCGGTGGCTCGGGTAGGTGGGCCAGCTAGGCGGGCCGGCCCGGGGGAACCGGGGGGTCGGGCCTGTTGGGCCGGTCGGGCCGACCGGGGGCGAAGGCCGGCTCGGACTCTGCCGAGCTCGCTGCCCTCCGTGCCGGGATGCAAGGGATCGAGGCCGACACCCCGATGAGGATGCCGCCCCTGCGGGGTGTCGCACGGCATCTCTTGCATCGCGGAACACGCATCGCCCAGCCCCACCCACCCCACCAATAGACCGAACGGCCCACCCGGCCGGACGCCTCTCCGGCGGTGGCAGTACGCGGATGCAAGGGATCGAAGCCGACACCCCGGTGAGGATGCCGCTGTCGCGGGGTGTCGCACCGCAACCCTTGCATCGCGGACCGCGCCGCACCCGGCTAACCGTTCCTCCCCGTCTCGGAGGACGAGACCGCGGTGCACAGATCGTCGATGGTCTCCCGTCAGCCAGGCGCGGGCGGGTCACGGTGAAGAGATGTGCGAGTCGCGATCGATCTTCACCACGCGGGAACTCCGCGCCGACGGCCTGAGCCGTCGCGAGATGGCGGCTGCACTCGACACCGGCAGGCTCAGCCGCATCCGAATCGGCGTGTACGCCTCGCCGGGTGCCTGCCCTTCGGCCCGAGCGATCGCGGCGCACGGCGGCTCGATGGCATGCGTCACGGCCGCCCGCCACCACGGGCTCTGGACGCTCGCCGATGACGACGAACCGCACGTGTGGCTCAAGACCGGCCAGCGCGCGCATCACGGCTCGTCGTGCGGGTGCGTCGAGCATTGGGACCGTGACCTGCGCCCCACGGCATCCGGTGCTCTTCCGCTCCGACAGGTGCTGCGCCAGATCCTCGGATGCCGCGGCCCCGAGCATTTCTTCGTCACGCTCGAGTCGGCCCTGCGACAGCGCCGTCTCACGACGGCCGACCTGCGGTGGCTCCGCATGCACACCAATGCCCGCGGCCGAGAGGCGCTTCAGCTCGCCCGGGCGGATGCCGACAGCGGGCTCGAATCGCTCCTGCGGTGGCGTCTGCGCACACTCGGACTACGGGTGCGAACCCAGGTGTCGATCTTCGGGGTCGGAGTCGTCGACGCCCTCATCGGCGACCGGCTCATCGTGGAGCTCGACGGCCGCGAGAATCACCACAGCGGGGCGAAGCGCCACAAAGACCTCATGCGCGATGCGAATGCGGCGACATGGGGATACGTGACGCTGCGCTTCGACTACGCGCTGGTCATCCACGACTGGGAGCTCGTCGAGTCAGCCATCCTCGGAGCCCTGCGCTCGCACCCGAGCCTGCGGCTTGCAGCATCCGTTTGAACCGCGACCGGCCGCACCCGGATGCAATGGTTCGTCGCCGACACCCCGACGACGCCTGCCATTCTCCGGCGCGCCGCGCACGATCCCTTGCCTCGCGGGCCACCGCTAAGGCACCGCCACCCGCGGCGCCTCAGTCGCGGGGTGAGAGCAGGTAGGAGTTGAGGGATGCCGTGACCTCGGCGTCCACCGCCAGCGCCGCGCCGTCGAGTTCGATGATGGGGGCCGCGAGCCGCACGCTCGACACCAGCCACGCGGCATCCGCTCGCCGCAGCTCATCGACCGGGATCGTCTCGTACGCCGTCTCGAAACCACGCTCGGCAAGGTGGTCGAACAGGCTCAGCTGCGTGGTGCCGTGCAGGATGCCGCCGTTGGGTGCCGGCGTGATGAACGTGTCGCCACGTCGCAGGATGAGCGACGCCGTCGGGGCTTCGAGCACGTACCCGTCGGAGCTGAGGAAGATCGCGTCGTCGGCGCCGCGCCGGTGCGCCTCGCGCAGGGCGGCCATGTTCACCGCGTAAGACAGGGTCTTCGCTCCCAGCAACAGCCACGGAGCGCGTGCCGGGGCGTCGATGGCGTAGCCGCGGTCGAGGGTCACGACGCGGATGCCGTCGGTGCGCGCCGCCGTGAAGTCCGCGGCCGCCGCTGCGGTCGCCCACGCCGTCGGGGTCGGTCCGTGCTCGATTCCGCGGCTCAGGATCAGCTTGACGACGCCTTCGCCCGGGCCGCATTCGGATGCCGCGATCGCCACGGCCTCCCGCCACTGGGCGAGGTTCGGCGCCGGCAGGTCGCAGAGCTCGGCGGAGTGCGCGAGTCGCTCCAGATGCGCCTCGACTTCCTGGGGGTGACCGCCCACGACCCCGATCGACTCGAAAATCCCGTCGCCGCGCTGGGTGCTGAGCTCCCCCACCGTCAACGCCGGGGCCGCGGGGTCGACCGAGGTGAAGGTCGACGCGAAGTCCGACCGGGTCTCATCCGCCGCGAGCGGGTCGATCATCAGCGCGAAACGCAGTGCCATGCGCCGAGCCTACGACGCGCCCGGTGCCGGGATGCACGACATCCGGCCCGACACCCCGGTAGGGATGCCGCTCCCCCGGCGCGTCGCCCACCATCCCTTGCATCGCGGCCCACCCGACCCGCCGCGGCGACCCCCGCCCCTTACCGGTCGGGCGCCGAACATGTCCACCCCGGGAATGCCCCCGGCCGAGGCTCCGTTAGACTGTAAGTGCCGGGCCGCAGTAACCCCGGGCTCCATCTTCAGCCGCTGCGAGCGGCCACGCGCCGAGAGGCGTTCTGCGGCCCGGCACTTCGCTTTTCCGGGGTCTTCTCGCGCTCGAGTAGCCGCCGAGGACCGAGAATCGCGGCGCACACCGAACGCGCGCGACGTGAGACGACTGCTTCGAAGCCGGTTCGCCCCCGCTCCGCGCCCGCTTCGGCCCCACCCCGCGCCCCCCACGGCACGAGACTTCGTCCGCGCGGCCTCAGCTCAGCGCTTCACGCCGCCACAGCCCGGCGCACGAACCGAGGTCGTCGGCGTACGTACTCAGGCGCAGCGCTCGCGCGGTGAGCGCCGAGGACCGATCGGGCTCACTGACATCATGGTCGTCGGCCATCGAGGTCGCCCCCGCCGCCTGCACCCGGCAGAACGATGCGGCGCGTTCGAGCGCCACCGCGAAGTCGCCGCGGAACACGCCCCGCATGATCGTGTCGATGAGCGCCACCAGCTCGTCCGGCCCGGCGGGCGTCGGGGCTCCCGCGATCACCTCGTCGGCCGAACGCAGCACAACCCGTCCGCGTTCGTAGAGAAGCGCAGCGGTGCGCGGGTCGCGGTGGATCATCAGTTGCAGCAGGTAGAGCCGCCAAAGTGCTCCGGGCAGCGACTTCGCAGGTGAGCGCGACCACAGCTCGGCGACGGTATCGATCCCGTGTTCGGCCGTGAAGCCCACGAGGCGGTCGACGACGGCGTCACTCGGGTCTTCGCGCACGCGCGACAGCAGGGCTCCCGCGGTCGCGTGGGCGACGCGCGAGACCTCCGCCGGATCTTCACCGGCGAAGTGCCGGTCGAACTCGTCGGCGGGTCGCCGAACGGGCTTGTGGTAGTCCCGGGATCCGTCCGTCATCATTCCAGGCTAAGCGAGAGCGGCATCCCTCCGGCGCTGTTCCACACAAGCCGGAGGACGACGAAACGGCCGGCCCGAAGAGGGCCGGCCGTTTCGCTGCCGGATAACGGGGTCGGGCAGTCAGGCGCTCGTCGGGATCGCGACGATCGGGTCGGTGGTAGGCAGGCCGCTCGGCGACCCGCCGCTCTGCTCGATGGTGAGCGCGATGACGTCTTCGGGCTGCATGTCGCCCTCGAGCAGCATTGCGGCCGAGCCATCGCTCGATTCGAACGCCCCGGCCGGGATCGGCGCGCTGCCGCGGACGAACCACGCCTCGTATGACTGGTCGTCGGCGATCTCGGGCAGGCCATCGGCGACGAGCACGACACCGTCGACACTCGGCGACCAGTGGACCGTGGCCTCACCGCCGTCGCCGAGCTGCGCGGTGCTCGACTGCGCGTCGTCGGAGCGCTCGATCTGTGCGAGCACGCTTTCGGCGGACGGCGCCCGCATGTCCTGGGTCAGCGCGCCGACGCCCCAACCGATGCCCACGAGGAGCGCGATCGACGCCGTCAGCGCGAAAAGGCTGCGCGTCCAGTTGCGACGCTGCACGGTCTGAAGTTCTTCTGTCGCCGGAGAGCCGACGGAGTAGCCGGATGCCGCGGCACGCGGGTCGTCGTCGTGCAGCTCGTCGGCGGGGTCCGCGACGTCGTCCTCGCGAGACGACGGCTGCTCCGCGACTGGCTCCGCGACCGGCGCGCCGATCTGGGCGAGCAGGCTGGCCCGCAGGGCGGGCGGAGGAGCCACATCGGCGACGCCTTCGGAAAGCAGCGCCGCAGCCGCGGCATCCGCTTCGACGAGCGGCATCCACTCGGGGTGCGCCTCGAGGGCTTCGCGGTAGGCGAGCTCGTCTTCAGGCGACAGCGCTCCGAGCGCGTACCCTGCCGAGAGTTCGGCGAATGTCTGCTCGTTCACGATGTCACCCCCATTGCACTACGGAGCTTGGTCAATCCATCACGCATCCGTGTCTTGATAGTTCCGAGCGGCGCTCCCACCAGCGCTGCGATCTCGCTCTGACTGTAACCCCCGTAGTAGGCGAGGGTGATGGCCTCTCGTTGCGCCTCGGGTAGAGAGCTGAGAGCCCGAGCGACGCGCCGTCCTTCGATGCGCAGCTCAACCTGTTCGGCGACACCTTCGGGCTGTGTCGCCATCTCTCGGTAGCCCGCACGGACGTCGCGATCGCTGCTCGCCTGCGACGACCGAACCCGGTCTACCGCGCGGCGGTGGGCGATCGTGAGAACCCACGACCTTCCTTGCCCCCTCTTCGGAGCGAACGTCGAAGCGGATTGCCACACTTCGAGGAACACTTCCTGGAGCACTTCCTCGCTCTGCGCGCGGTCGACGAGAACACGGAGGATGAGCCCGAAGACCCTCCCCGACAGCGTGTCGTACAGGCTGGCGAATGCGCTGTGGTCACCGTCGGCGCAGCGCTGGATCAGCTCCGCGACGTGATCCGTCGACGGCCCGTCGTCGGGCACGTCCATTCCATCTATGACCATCGCTACCAGCATGCCGCATTCCCGGCCCGTTCCCGGATGCAGCGCCGACCTGTTATGCGTTCTCTACCTGGCGCGCCGCGCGGCCGAGAGCATCCGTCTCAGCTCGCTTCCTATAAGAGGGCCGCTTCGGATGCCTGAAAACTCGGTTTCAAAGTTTCTCGAACTTTTTCCGATCCGATCCCCGCGGGTCTCCGAAGAACCCTCGACGCCGGGGACGGACCTACGGCGGAGAACACACGGAGGCAATCATGCTCAGCACCAAGAAGAAGTTCACTGCTGCCCTGGCCCTCGGCTTCGCCGGAGCCCTCGCCCTTTCGGCCTGCTCGTCGGGCTCGGGCGACAACATGACCGAGGAGACCGAGGCCCCCTCGTCGTCGGCCGCCCCGATGGAGTCGGCTTCGCCCGACGCCTCGATGGACCCGGCCGCCAACCTCGTCGGCCCCGGCTGCGCCGACTACGCCGCCGCCGTTCCGGACGGCTCGGGTTCGGTTGCCGGCATGGCGCAGGACCCGGTGGCCACCGCGGCGTCGAACAACCCGCTGCTCACCACCCTCGTCGCCGCCGTCAGCGGACAGCTCAACCCTGACGTCAACCTCGTCGACACGCTGAACGGTGACGAGTTCACCGTCTTCGCTCCCGTCGACGACGCGTTCGCCAAGATCGACCCCGCCACCATCGAGTCGCTGAAGACCGACTCGGCGACGCTGACGTCGATCCTCACCTACCACGTCGTGCCCGGCCAGATCGCGCCCGACGAGATCGACGGCACCCACACCACCGTCAACGGTGCCGACCTGACCGTCACCGGCTCGGGCGACAACATCATGGTCAACGACAGCGCCGCGGTCATCTGCGGTGGCGTCACGACGGCCAACGCAACGGTCTACCTCATCGACACGGTGCTGATGCCCCCGATGTGACCCGAACAGCCGCGGTGAGGGGTTCCCGCGGCACGGCCTCGGTATCTCCGTGGCCGAGGCGAAGCCGCCGGTGCGAGCACACCGGCGGCTTTGTCGTGCCCGGACGGATGTCGGCGGGTCGGGTCGCCGGCGGTTCGGATGTCGGCGGTTCGGGCCCTCCCCCGCGGCTACTAAGCTGGGAAGCTCAGGGCCTCTAGCTCAGTCGGTAGAGCATCGGACTTTTAATCCGCGGGTCGTGGGTTCGAGCCCCACGGGGCCCACCCACCCGGAGGACGCGACGGCGGTCAGAACGCCGTCAGCGCGGCACTCGAGCAGTGCTTCCGCGCACCACGAACTCGACCGAAGGCAGCTGGACCACCTCAGGCTCGTTGCCCTCGACCAACGCGACAAGCGCATGCGCGCAGGCTCTGCCCCAGGCGATCACGTCCTGACGCACCGTCGTGAGCGGCGGCACCATGTACGGCGCGAGCGGGATGTCGTCGAACCCGACGATCGACACATCACCAGGCACGCTCATCCCGCGGTCGATGGCGGCCGACATTCCGGCGATGGCCATCAGGTCGTTGGCGTAGACGATCGCCGTCGGCGGATCCGACAGGTCGAGCAACTCGTGAGTGGCCGAGGCCCCCGCCGCACCCGTGAAGTCGGCGCTGACGGCCGGCCCCGGCGGCAAGCCCAGCTGCGCCATCTCCTGCTCCCAGGCGCTACGGCGCACGTGGGAGTGGATGTAGCGGTCGGGTCCGCCGACGTGGCCGATGCGTCTGTGTCCCAGGGCACTCAGGTGGCGCACCGCGCGCCGCACGCCCGCGGCGTCGTCCAAGCCGATCGGCGCTATCGCACCGTCCGCCGGACCTGCCGGCCCGACCATGACGAACGGCATGCCGAGGCGCGTCAATTCGTCGGGCCGGGTGTCGTCCATGCGCAGGTCGCCGAGAAAGACGCCGTCCACCCGTGATTCGCGCGCGAAGCTGATATACGCTGCATGCTCGGCCTCCTCGCTCTCGACCACCTGGAGCATGAGCGCGTAGCCGATGCCCGACAAGCCGCTCTCGACACCCGCGATGAATTGCGGGAAGAAGGGGTCGGTACTGAACAGCTCGGGCTCACGACGCACGACGTAGCCCAGAGCCTGTGCGCGGCTACGAGAGAGGGCTCGCGCGCGCGAATCGGGGCGCCAGTCGAGATCGGCCGCGGCCTGCAGGATGCGCTGACGCGCGGTGTCCCCCACGCCGCCACGTCCGTTGAACACGAAAGACACGGCGCTCTTGGAGACACCCGCGCGCGCGGCGACATCGCCGATGGTCACCTTTCGCTCCCGCTGCTCGCCGCGAGAGGGGCGGGGCCGACCCTCGGGGCCCTGCGAAGCCGTCGGGTCGGGTCGAGGCGTTGTCATTTTGCCATCATAGCGCGGGTTTTAGCTCTTTTTAGTAGAGATGACTCGGCATCGAACCGCGTCGTAACAGGGCTGTGGCGCGTCCGACTCCAGGAGTTGACCTGCGGGAGACAAACCGGTTTACTACCATCGTCGGGATGCCCGCCGGTCGCCCAAGACCGACGGCGCATGCGACTCGAGAATGAGGAGTGTCGCGATGACGCGCGTAGCAGACAGGGCCTCCGGTTCGACCGGCGTCCTCTCGCCCCAAGCGGCCGCCGCGCCGCGACGGAAGCGACGAGTGCATCGCTGGCTGGGAGAGAATCCGATCGGCCTGCTCTTGAGCAGCCCCTATGTCGCCTTCGTCGTCGTCGTCTTCCTCGTGCCGTTCTGCTTCGGCATCTGGATGTCGTTCCACGAGTTCTTCTTCACCGCCCCCGGCGTCGCTGTGCCGCATCCCTTCGTCGGGTTCGACAACTTCGCCACGGTGCTCGGCGACAGGCAGGTGCGGCAAGCGTTCGTGAACCTGCTGATCTTCCTCGTCATCAACGTGCCACTGACCGTCGTGCTCGGTCTGCTGCTCTCGAGCGGGCTGAACGCGGTCGTGCACTGGAAGGGCTTCTTCCGCGTCGCCTATTACATCCCGTACGTCACGGCGTCGGTCGCGACGATCGCCGTGTGGATCTTCCTGTTCAACGGAAACGGCGTCGTGAACTCGCTGCTGGGCAGTCTCGCCCCCGACCCGACATGGCTGGCCAATCCGGCGATTATCATGCCGCTGATCGCGGTGTACGTGACGTGGAAGAACCTCGGCTTCTACATCCTGCTCTACCTGGCCGCATTGCAGAACGTGCCCGAAGAGCAGTACGAGGCCGCGCAGCTCGACGGCGCCGGCCGCTGGCAGCGCTTCCGCTCGGTCACCCTGCCGGGAGTGGCGCCGGTGACCTCGCTGGTCATCCTGTTGACGATCATCACGACCGGTCAGATCTTCACCGAGCCCTACCTGCTCACCGGCGGTGGACCGAACGGCGCGTCGCTGACACCCGCACTGCTCATGTACCAGAAGGGCATCCAGCAGGGTCAGCCCGACATCGCCGCTGCCATCGGGATGATCCTCGTCGTGGCCGTGATGACCGTGTCGCTCGTGTCGCGCCGCCTGACGGAGAGGAAGAGCTGATGACCACCGAGACCCCCCTCCCCGTCGATGCCCGCACGACTCGCGCCCGCAAGGCCGGCGGGTCGCGCGTCCTTTCCGCCCTGCGATTCGGCGCCCTCACCCTCGGCGCTCTCGCTGCGCTCGTGCCCTTCTACTACATGGTCATCGGGGCGCTGCAGCGCGAACGTGACACGAGCTTGTGGGGACTCCTGCCGTTGCCCGGCAACCTGACGCTCGACAACTTCACCGAGGTCAACGAGTCGATCAATCTGCTGCGCTCACTCGGCAACTCGCTTATCATGACCGCCGGCGTCGTCGGCTGCACGCTCGTGTTCGGCCTGCTCGTCGGCTACGCGCTGTCGATCCTGCAGTTCCGCGGTCAGGGTCTGGTGTTCGCCCTCGTCCTGCTGGTGCAGGCGATCCCTTTCCAGCTGCTCATGATCCCGCTTTACGTCATGGTCGTGCGCTACTTCAACCTCGCCGACAACTACATCGGCATGATCCTGCCGTTCGCGATCAACTCGGTCGCGGTGCTGATCTTTCGCCAGTACTTCTTGCAGATCCCGAAGGAGATCTTCGACGCCGCCCGCATCGACGGGGCGAGCGAGATGCGGATCCTGCGCTCGATCGCGGTCCCCCTCGTGCGGCCCGCTGTGCTGACGGCCATGCTCGTGACCTTCATCGGGCCATGGAACGAGTTCCTCTGGCCCTTCCTGGTCACCAAGAACGCCGACCTACAGACCCTCGCCGTGAGCCTGGCCAACTTCTCGCAGTCCAACGGCACCTTCCTCGCCAACCCGATGGGCGCCGTGCTCGCGGGCGCTTGCGTGCTGGCGGTGCCGGTCGTCGTTCTGTTCCTGGTCTTCCAGCGCCACTTCACCTCGGCGAACCTCGGCTCCGCCGTCAAGGGCTGACGCAGCCCGTCCCTCGAATGAAAGACACACGATGACCACTCATTCCCCCGTGGAATCGACGACCGACGTGCCGTACGCGCTTCGCCGGATCGGCACGATCATGACCGCCGACTCGAACGACCCGTTCGAGGCAGAAGGCGTACTCAATCCCGGCACCGCCTGGGGCCCGGACGGAGAGCTGTATCTCTATCCGCGTATCGTCGCCGAGGGCAACGTGTCGCGCATCGCACGCGCACGCGTCGTGGTCGAGAACGGCGAACCGGTCGCGGTCGAACGCCTCGGCGTCGCACTCTCGCCCGACGAGGGATGGGAGTACGGCGCGAGCAACGCCGGTGTCGAAGACCCGCGCATCACGTTCGTCGAGCCGCTCGGCCTGCATGTGATGACCTACGTCGCCTACGGTCCACTCGGCCCGAAGTCGGCTATGGCCGTGTCGACCGATACCGTCACCTGGCGTCGACTCGGCCCCGTGCGGTTCGCTTACCAGCCGGAGCTCGACTCAGACCTGAACCTGTTCCCCAACAAGGACATCGTGTTCTTCCCCGAGGCCGTTCCCGGCCCCGACGGCCGCCCGAGCCTCGCGGTGCTGCACCGCCCGATGTGGGACCTGGACTGGCTGCGTGACGGTGAAGGCGCGCGCACCCCGGCGGGGATCGATGACGACCGCCCGTCGATCTGGATCGGGTACATCGATCTCGAAGCGGCGACGCGCGACCTCTCGGCACTCACCTACATCGAGAAGTCCGAGATGATCGTCGCGCCGGAGGCCTGGTACGAGAGTGCCAAGATCGGCGCCGGCCCCTCCCCGCTCCGCGTTCCCGAAGGCTGGCTGCTGCTGCACCACGGCGTCTCGGGCGCGAAGCCGAAGGGGTTCGAGCTGGCACACGGATCGAAGTACGCCGCGGGCGCCATCATCCTCGACGCCACCGATCCCCGCCGGGTCATCGCGCGTTCATCCGAGCCGTTGCTCGCCCCCGAAGTCGCCGAAGAGGTGTCGGGAACGCTCGGCAACGTCGTCTTCCCGACGGCGATCGAGACCATCGGCGGGCGCGATTTCGTGTTCTACGGCATGGCTGACTCGTCGATCGGCGTCGCAGAGCTGCGACGCATCGTGGACTGATCCGCAGCACGCACCGACGCGCAACGGAGCCCCCTCCCACACGGAGGGGGTTTCGTTGCGCGTGCGCTTGGGGCGACGCGGACGGCCAGACGGATGCGGCCGGACCCCGCAGGGGTCCGGCCGCACGGTTGCTCCGACGTCAGACGCGGCCTCGTCGAGCGCCGTGCACCGCGGCGGCTCCCGCCACCAGCAGCGCCGCGGCGATGCCGATCGCCCACATGACGCCCGCGATGTGCCCGCCCGTGGCCGACAGTTCACCGTCGCGGTCCCCACCTCCGACTGCCGGCGGGCCGGCGGCGCCGTCATCCGAGCCGCCGCCCGTGCCGCCATCCGGAGGCGCGGCGGTGACCGTGATCGCCAGCGTCGCGACATCCGCCCCACCCTGCATCGCGACGAGCGTGTGCTCCCCCGGTGCGACATCTGCGGGAACGGTCGCCGTCAGCCGGAACTCCCCACCGGCGTCCGCGACGACGATACCGAGGTCCACAGGCGTCGAACGCAGCTGCACCACGTACTCGCCGCCGCTCGCGAACCCGGTACCGAGGACACTGATCGTCGAGCCGGCCCGCACCTCGCCCGGCGCCGACAGCACCGGGGGCGCGGGTGCTTCGTCGACGACGAGTCCGTCGATCGCCGTCCGGAGTGCCGCGGCTCGAGCATCGGCCGTCTCCTGTGAGATGCCTGCGGGCGCCCCCAGTACCACCTTCGCCGCCTCGAGGGCCGGCAGCAACGGCTGCCAGCTCTCGGCGGTGTACTCCGTGCTGTCGAGCGCATTCGCCCGGTCGACCAGCGTCTGCAGCTCGGCGGTCGAGACGGCGATGCTCACGGTCGACCAGACCGACTCGTCGCCGTTTGCATGCAGCAGCAGCACAGGCGTCGTTCCCGAGCGACCCGTCGTGAGGTCGAACTCGATCCGGCCGTCGGCCGCGACCTGAGCGTCACCGTCGACGGCCACAACGGAGGCGTCGAGCGGGTAGGCCGAGAACGTATCGTCATCGTCGAGCGGGGTAATGGATGCCGCGACCACCGCGGTGCTGTCCGCATCGGCGGTCACCGACTCGGTCAGCGGCACGAAGTTGTAGCCGCCATACAGCTCGAGCTCGAAGACCGACATGCCATAACGCGTGACCGGCAGCCCCTCGACGCGCACGTAGCGCACTTCGGCGTCGGCGAAATCGACGACGTTGCGCAGCTCGGCCGACGTCTTCTGCACCCGCGCGAGCTCGCTCCACGTCGTGCCGTCGATCGAGCCCTGCACCCGGAAGTCGTTCGACGTCGCCGTCTCCCACGTGATGACCGCCTGGTTGATCGTGCGGTCGACGCCCAGGTCGACCTGGAGCCAGCGTGGAGTGGTGTAGGGCGCGTTCTGCCGCTGCGACGCCCACCGGGTCGTCGTGTTGCCGTCCGTGGCGTACCGAGCGGCGAGCGCGTCGCTGAACTGCGAATCGGCTGTCGTGTCTTTGCCGAGGGCGAGATTCTCGCGGCCCGCGGGCGCTGCGTTCGCCGAGACGATCAGGTCGTCGGGAAACACCTCGAACTCCCACAACGAGACGCCGTACTGCGAAGCACTCCGTGCCGACGCCTGCATCCGGACGTACCGGGCGCGGGCGTCGATCCCGAGCGCGTCGACTCCTCCGTCGCTGCCGGTTTCCGGGGTGGCGTAGACGTCGCGCCACGATGCAGCGTCATCCGAGACCTGGATGCGGTAGCGGGTCGCGTACGACGCCTCCCACCAGAGCCGCACCGCGCCGATGGACTGCACCGATCCCAGGTCGACCTGCGTCCACGCGGTGTCCGACAGGTTCGAGCTCCACCGGGTGGCCATGTTGCCGTCAGTGATGGCGCCGGTCGCGCTGCCTCCCGATGCGGCCACCGATCGACCGAGGGCGATGTTGCGCGTCGAGCTGATCTCGAACCCCGCGACACCGTACGGCGCGTCTCCGACGCTCTCGAGCATGAGCAGCCGCACGTACGTCGCCGCCTGCGGTGCGAACTCCAGCGTGTCGGTGCCGCCGTCGCCCCCTTGCACGACCCGTTGATCGGCCCAGGTGCGGCCGTCGAGAGATGTCTGCAGCAGGTAGCGCTCGGCCGCGGCATCCTCCCAGACGATCGTGGCGCCCGTGACGAAAGACCCGACGCCGACATCGGCGGTGAGCCACTGCACCCCCGCCTCGCTCGATCGCCACGCCGTGCCGGCGTCACCGTCGCCCGCGAACGCGGCGTCGGACCCGACCGCGGTGCTGCTGGCGCCGAACGGCGACGCGACGCCGCCATCGGAGTCGGTCAGCGGGGCGGTCACCGTCTGCCCCAGGTAAGCACCCGAACCGAGCGCGAACGTACCGCGCTGCATCGTGTCGGCGCCGATGAGGTCTACGCGCACCAGGAGCGCCGGCTTGTCGGGGTTGGCGACGCTGACGACGGGCGTGTCGCCCGATTCGTCGAGGATGACGATCGCAGGCTGGTCGACGCGCAGCACGCGCCCGTCGCCGAGATCGAGGTCTCCCGACTCGTAGAAGGTGGCCATCGTGCGCTTGAGTCCCGCATGGCGCACCGCCTGCACCGACGCGTCGTTGCGCAGCGTCTCGACCGCGGGCGCGGCGGCATACGCCGCGACCTCGCCGGGCTCCGCCGCCGGCAGCACCGTGTACTCGTAGCTCGCGTCCGTCGGCCGCACGCCGTGATCGAAGTACAGCGTGAAAGCGTCGCGCTCGACGACGTCTTCGCCCACCCAGCTTCCGCTCTGCAGCTGACGCGAAACGCGCAGCGAGCCGTCGTCCGGCACGACGTAGCCGACCTGGTCGTTGTACGCCCAGCGTGCGCCGTCGAGCGCCTGGTCCGCGGTGCCGACGTCGAGCGCCTCGCCGCCCACCGAGGCGTTCGGCTTCGCAGCCGCCTGGTTGACGACCGTGTGCACGGCGCCGTCCGAAGTCGACCGGATGCCGGTGCCGAGCGCCACCATCTCGTCGTCGAAGTAGAAGTAGCTCTTGCTCGCCTTCGACGACGAACGGTCGAGCGTGTACACGCTCGCACCGTACGTGCCGTCGGAGACGCCGCCGGTGAAGCTGCCGCCGTTGCCGACGCGCCCGTTCGTGCCGCGTGTCTGTTCCTTGACATAGGGAGCAGTCACTCCCGGGTAGTGGAACCAGTCGAAGGCGGGCCCGAGCTCAAGGTACTCGCGACCGGTCACCTGGATCGCGGTCGCGCCGGCGGAGTTCCAGTACACCTCGTTGCCGACGGCGGGACGGAACGTCGACCGGTACTCGGCGCCGACCGTGCGGCTGGAGTTCAGACGGGTGAAGATGCCGTAGTCGTCGCGCAGCTGCGACGAGAACTCCGAACGCCAGAAGTACTTGTTGCCGGTGACCCCGTTGCCGGGCGCCTGTCCCCGGATGTTGGCCGCGAGATCGCGGTACGCGGTGGCGTATAGGGCATCGGTGCGGACCATCTGGTCGAGCGGCTCGAGGAACTCGGCCGCGTAGCCGGTGACGCCGTCGACCGTCTTGGGCGGACGGTAGCCGAGGTACAGCATCCCGACCTCGCCGCGGATCATCCAGCGTGTGCCGTTGATGATGTAGAACGCGATCGTGTCGAGTTGCTCGCGGGTGAAGCCGAGGCTCGTGCCACGAGCCGCGTCCGCCCAGATCGCGACGTTGGTGAACAGCGCCATGCCGTAGCCCTCGCTGTACAGCTGGGCCTCATGGGCCCAGAAGCTCGCATCGGGCTGCACGGCCTCGTTGACGTCGCCGGACTCGTCGACCTCGACCGTCTCGACCATCGTGGCGAACCCGGTGGTGATGTCCTCGAAGTTGCGGGTCGACACCGCCTCGAAGAGGTAGTTCGTCGTCCGCCAAGCCCCGTTCGCACCGACCGGGTCGAGCTTGCCGGTGTTGTGCTCCTGCGCCGCGTCGAACGCCTCGTCCGACAGCTCACCGCCCACGAAGATCGCGATGCGGCCCATGGCCATCGACTCGCCGATCTCGGTCTCCCACCAGTTCTGATTGCCGGGGTCGACGCGGTCCCAGTGCACGAGCGCACGGTCGAGGGCGGCGATCAGGGTGGGGTCCTCGAAGCCGGGGGCATCGGGCGCCCGGTAGGCCTGCGCCATCGCGAGCATGCGGTACAGCGCGATGTAGGCCGACCACGTCGAGCCGTTCGCGGAGCTCGTGCGGTCGGCGTAGTTGACGTCCGACCATGAGCCGTCCTCGTTCTGTGAGGCTGCGTACTCCTGGGCCTCCGACGTGCGAGCGAGGTAGATGCCGTTGGCGATGATGATGTCGTCGCCCTGCGCCAGGTAGTAGCCCTGCAGACGGCTGACGATCGTGTCGACGTCGTCGTCGGGTGTGGCAGCCGCCGCGGGCGGTGCGATGAGGGCGCAGGCGCCGAGCACCAGGGCGGTGATGGTCGCGGCGAGCGCGGTAAGGAATCTCAAGACGGCTCCTTCGGCCTGACGGGCGCAGCGGAGCATCGGTACGCAACGCTGCGGAGACGGGGTGATGCAGGACGGCGCGGAGACCGTCGATGAAACGGGAGGGCCGGGCGGAGGATGTCCTCCGCCCGGCCCGGGGATCAGCCCTGAGAGGCGAGCTGGTCGATCGTGTCGGCCGCGCTCTGCATGGCCTCGTCGAGATCAGCGTTGCCGGTCTGCACCGAGGCGCCCCAGGCATCGCGGAATGTCTGCCAGATCTCCGAAGCGTTCGCGATGTTGGGCACGTCGACCGTCAGCGGCACCTCCTCAGCGAACGTGGCGAGCAGTGGGTCGCCGGCGAGGTAGTCGCCGGCGACCTCGGTCAGGTCGGTACGGATCGGGAACTGCCCCGTCGTCTCGAGCAGCGCCAGGTCGTTGTCGGCGTTCATCGAGAACTGGGCAAAGTCCCACGCGGTCTGCTTGTTCTCACACGATGAGTAGATGCCGACATTCTTCGAGTCGCCGAACGTGTACGTCTCTTCCAGCGGGATGCCGTCGGCCGTGGGCAGCGGCACCACGCCGAAGTCGACCTTGCCCTCGAACTGCGCAGCGCCCCAGGGCCCGGCGATGCCCATCGCCGCAACGCCATCGGCGAAGGGGCCTGCCCAGGCGTCGCCGGAGTATGCCTCGGCCGACGAGTACCCCTCGGCGTAGAGCGTCTTCCAGAACTCGAGCGTCTCGAGCCCCTCCGGGCTCGTGAACGTCGCGGCGCCGTCGACGACCAGCTGCTCACCGCCCGAGTTGGCCAGGAAGAACGGGTAGAAGTCGAACAGGGCGTTCGTGTAGTCACCGGATGCCGGCGGGTACAGCGCGAAGTCCGCCGAGCCTGCGGTCTTGATCGCCGCCGCGGCGGCCAGCACGTCGTCGTACGTGGACAGGCTCGGGTTCTCGGCATCCAGTCCGGCTTCGGCGAACGCCGCCTTGTTGTAGTAGAGCATGAACGGATTCGCCTTCCAGGGCACCTGGTACAGGTCGCCGTCGGGCGAGCGGAATCCGTCGGCAGCATCCCCCGAGCGCTCGGTGATGAACGACTCGCCATCATCGAACGTCTTCGAGATGTTGACCAGACCGCCCTGCTTCTGGAACGCGGGCACCGCGGCCGGTGCCGTGTTGTAGACGAGGCACGGGGTGTTGCCCGCGGTGATGGCGGCCGCAATCGCATCCTCGGAAGACTTACCCGACGGGATCGCCTCGGCGGTCACCTGCGCGTCGGGGTTGTCCGCATTCCAGGCATCGACGACCGCCTCAGCCCACGCGATCTCCTGCTCGTTGGTCGAGTACCAGATCTTGATCGGGCCTTCGGTCAGCTCGGAACCTGCGCCGGGTGCAGTGCTCCCACCGGCACATGCGGTGAGCGGCAGGGCGACGGCGACGAGTGCGGCGGCCGCGACAACGGAACGCTTCATTGCGCGCTAACTCCTTCGTGTGGCGCTGCCCGCGTCAGCGGCGAAACTTCATGTGGTGCGGCTCCTGGTGCGTTCACCGACGACGACCTCGACACGTCGGAACGAGTTGAGAGCCGCGTCCTGCCGCGATTCACGCGTGCGGGTCGCGTTCGTCGTGACGGTGGATGCTGCGCCTCTAGTAAACCGGTTTGGTCAAAGGCCTGTCAAGAGTCAATCAGACCGCTTGGAAGAGCACTAAATCGGTCTATTCCTCGCGTGCCGACGCCTCCGTGCGGGAACCATCCGCCCGGTCAATTCGCCAGGACCTGCGCATGCCGGAGACCCAGAATCCGCAATTCGTGGCGACTCGACGATCGGGCCGCACCCCGCGCCGGGTGATCTGCGACCGCCTCGGAGCCCGCAACCCCCTTCCGAGCGCCACCCGCTCACCCGTAGCGTCGCCCGCATCCCCACGACAGGCGAACCACACGGAGGACGCGATGACCGATGTATCGAGCCAGGGCCCCACTGCGGGCGACGACCGCACCGAGCTGACCGACCGGCAGGGACACCCGGTCTACGACAACCAGAACCAGCGGACGGTCGGACCCCGCGGTCCGGCGACGCTCGAGAACTACCACTTCCTCGAGAAGATCAGCCACTTCGATCGGGAACGCATCCCGGAGCGCGTCGTGCACGCGCGAGGCTTCGTCGCCTTCGGCCACTTCGAGGCCACCGGCATGTGGGGCGACGAGCCCATCGCGCAGTTCACGCGCGCGAAGCTCTTCCAGCAGCCGGGCAAGCGCACCGACGTCGCGGTCCGCTTCTCCACGGTGATCGGCGGACGCGATTCGTCCGAGGCGGCGCGCGACCCGCGCGGGTTCGCGGTGAAGTTCTACACCGAGGACGGCAACTGGGACCTCGTCGGAAACAACCTCGGCGTCTTCTTCATCCGCGACGCGATCAAGTTCCCCGACGTCATCCACTCGCTCAAACCCGACCCGGTCACCTTCCGGCAGGAACCGGCGCGCATCTTCGACTTCATGTCTCAGACGCCCGAGTCGATGCACATGCTCGTCAATCTGTTCAGCCCCCGCGGCATCCCGGCGAACTATCGCACCCAACAGGGCTTCGGGGTGAACACCTATAAGTGGGTCAACGAACAGGGCGAGACGAAGCTCGTGAAATACCACTGGATCCCCTCGGTCGGGGTCAGCTCGATGACCGAAGCCGACGCCGCCGCCGTCCAGGCCGGCGATCTCGGTCACGCGTCGCGCGACATGTACGAGGCCATCGAACGCGGCGAATACCCCGAATGGGAGTTGCGGGTGCAGATGATGGACGACCACGACCACCCCGAGCTCGACTTCGACCCGCTCGACGACACGAAGGTGTGGCCGGAGAACGAGTTCCCGCCGCGCGCCGTCGGCACGATGGTGCTCAATCGGAACGTCTCGAACTTCTTCGCCGAGAACGAGCAGATCTCTTTCGGCACCGGCGTCCTCGTCGACGGGCTCGACTTCTCCGATGACAAGATGCTCGTAGGACGCACGTTCTCGTACTCCGACACCCAGCGCTACCGCGTCGGCCCGAATTACCTACAGCTGCCGGTCAATTCACCGAAGAACGCGTCGGTGGCCACGAACCTCCGCGACGGCCAGATGGCCTACCACGTGGACAACGGCGGCGAGAATCCGCACGTCAACTACGAGCCGTCCATCACCGGTGGCCTCCGCGAGGCGCAATACCCCACTCACGACGAGCAGGGGCCGGAGATCGTCGGGCGACTCACCCGCAAACGGATCCCTCGGACCAACGACTACACCCAGGCCGGTCAGCGCTATCTGCTGATGGAGGACTGGGAGCGCGATGACCTTGTGGCGAACTTCGTCGAGCTGATCGGACAAGCCGCCCGTCCCGTGCAGGAGCGGATGCTCTGGCACTTCTACATGGTGGAGGACGACTTGGGCCGTCGTGTCGGCGAAGGCCTGGGAATCACGCTGAACGACATCGCCAACCTCCCCCCTCTCCAGTCCCAGACGCTCAGCGTCGACGAGCTCGAACGCCTGCGAAATCTGGGAAACAACGGCCCTCGTGATGTGGCAGATCTCCAGATGACTCATTGCGTTCCCAATGCTCGCGCACAGAGGGTGTGAGGCGTTCGGGTTACATGACACGAAATAGTGTCGTCGAGTGGTGATGCGAAACGCCGACAAACCGCTAACATGTCTGCCATGGCCCGCAAACAAATCACTCAACTCATCGACGACCTCGACGGCACTGTTCTGGAGAGCGGTGAGGGAAAGCAGATCACGTTCTCGATCGAGGGACGCGCGTACGAGATCGACCTCTCCGACGACAACGCCGAGAAGTTCTACAAGGCGCTCGCACCCTTCGTGGACGTCGCTCGCTCGATCCGTGTCAACAACACCTCGCGCTCGCGCTCGTCACGTGCGAACAAGAGCGACCTCGACCTGGGTGCGGTGCGCGAATGGGCGCGCGCGAACGGGCACACGGTCAACGAGCGCGGCCGTGTTCCGGCAGCCGTGATCGACGCTTACCGCGCCGCGAACTGACACCACCCCATCGCAGAAATGGCTCAGGCGCCTCCAGGCCTGAGCCATTTCTCGTTCCTCGAGATCGACGGAGTGCGCCATGAACGGAGAAACACCCGGCACGAGCGATCCCGCGAGCAGCGGCGCGAACGGGGTTGCGATCGGGATCGCTCTCGGCCTCCCGCTCGGCAGCGCCATCGGAATGCTGGTATTCGACAACATCGCGCTCGGCGGCGCGATCGGCCTTTCCCTCGGGATCGTGCTGGGCGTCGCGGCCGACGCCCGTAGACGCGATCAGTCTGCAGGCGCCGACGCCACCGAAGGCGCGGACACCACGGACTGAGCGCGCCGCCTGGCACGCTCGCCCCGGGGCGTCACTCCGTCGGCCCCGCAGCGCTCGCCGCGCGCCGCTCGAAGCTCCCGTTCACGGCGTAGATCGCGATGAACATGGGTACGAATGCGAGCGCGACGGCGACGGGGGTCAGGAACCACAGCGGGCCCAGGGACGACGAGAACATGATCGCGCCGAAGAGGATGAGACTGGCCCCACCGATGCGCACCGTACGCACCCGACCGGGTTCCTTCGGCACATACGTCCACATCGGATACGGCTCATCCGGGCGCAAGCGCACGAGCCAGACGACCGAGACGACCTGCATCGCTGCTCCGGCCGCAACGAGTAACAACCACATCCACGAGAGATCCATCAGTTCGATGCAATCACACGGATGCGTCGACGGCCAGCGATGAAGAGATCAGTCGTCGCGAGAGGCCCGGAGAGCGCGCCGCCGTCGGATGCCGTAGACCAGCGCCACCACCCAGTAGAGGGCCAGGAGCGGTGAGATGACGGCGAGCACGATGCGGATGACGTCGCCGCCGTTGATCGCCCACGGAATCCAGATCGCCGACATCCCCACCCAGACGATCGTCTGCATGACGATGACACCGAACGGGGTCGCGGCGGAGGCCGTTCCGATTCGTTGCCACAGACTTTGCACCCAGCGAACCTAACAGTCGATCAGGCCCGGTCGTGAAGCGTCACGTGGTATCCGTCGGGGTCGGCGAAGGTGAACGTCAGCCCGAACGGCCCGTCGACAGGCTCAGACACGATTCGATGGCCGGCGGCAACCAGTTCATCGTGGATAGCCTGCACACCGGTCGCGTGGAGCCACAGCGCGACACCCCGGCCCGGCTGCTCGAGCGCGTCGAGATCAACGCCGGGCATCGGATTCCGCAGGGCGAATGCGATCGGTGACGTCGAGAACACCACGGCGTGAGGCGGTCCCTGCGGCGATCGCTCGAGGCCGAGGAATCGCTCGTAGAAGGCCTGGGCGACCGCGAGGTCGCGGGTTTGGATAGAGATGAAGTCGGGTCCGGTGGCAGGCATGAGGAGAGTCCTTTCGTGTCAGTTTTCTGACACCCCACCGTATGTCAGAATACTGACATGAGTCAAGACGGTGCCGGCATCGATTTGGAGACCTCGATGGGCTACCTCGTCAAGGAGGTCTCGAGCGTCCTGCGATCGGCGATGGAAGACGTGCTGCGCCCGCTCGGCATGAACATCACGCACTACTCGTGCTTGGAACTGCTCGCCCAGCGCCCGGGACTGTCCAACTCCGAGCTCGCCCGCGGCACGTTCGTCACGCGCCAGAGCATGAACGTGCTGCTGCAGGCCCTCGAACGCGACGGCGAGGTGGTCCGGGCGGCCACCCCGGCGGCCGGCAAGGCGCTGCCGACCGAGCTCACCGAACGCGGGCGCGAACGCCTGGCCGCCGCCACCGCCGCGGTGCGCGGAGTGGAAGTGCGGATGCTGTCCGGCCTCGATGACGCCGACCGGATGACGACGTTCCGGGCTCTCCGCGCGATGGCCGGATCGCTGCGGTCTTAACCCCGGTCTCTAGGCTGGGCGCGTGCCCGGATTCTTCACGCTCCTCTTCGCGGCCCTCGGCATCGCCCTCGCGGCCCGCGACCCTCGCCGCCTGCTGCCCGGCGTCTTGCTGACGCTCGCGGCGACATCGCTCGTCGCCGCGGTCGCGGTCTTCGTCCTCGGCATCGGCGGCGTCCTCCTGGTTTCGCTGACCGGCACCGGCGGCAGCATGGCAGCAGTCCTCCTGGTCTTCATCGTTCCCCTGCTCGCGGGCGTCGGACTCGGCATCGCACTGGTCGGCAACGGCATCGTGATGATCAAGCGTGAAGGACGCTCGCTCGCCAATCGCCTTTCGCTTCTGGCTGGAGCCGGAGTCTTGGCGATCCTCGCGCTCGGGGTCGTCGCCGTCCTCGCCGGTTGGTTCGAGCTCGCCGTCATCCTCCTGCTCCTCGCCGGACCGATCGGCTATGTCGGCATGGGCTTCGTGGCCTACCTGTGCTGGTCGGCCGTTTACGCCCGCATCGCACGTCGGGGCCCGGCCCCGGCGGCGATCGTCACGCTCGGCTCGGGTCTGCGCCGCGACGGCAGCGTTCCACCGTTACTCGCCCAGCGCGTCGCGCTCGGCGTCGACACGTTGCAGCGCTTCCCCGACGCGGTACTCGTGCTCTCGGGCGGCCAGGGCGCCGACGAGCCCCGAAGCGAGGCGGCGGGTATGGCGGAGCACGCCGCCGGGCTGGGCGCCCCGCCCGAGCGCCTGGTGATGGAGGACTCGTCCCGCACCACCGAAGAGAACCTCACGTTGACCCGCGCGATCCTCGCCGAGCGGGGCATCACGGGCCCGGTGCTCGCCGTGACGAGCGATTACCACGCCTTCCGGGCCGCCACGCTGCTGCGGACGCTCGGCATGCCGGGCAACGCGATCGGAGCCCGCACCGCCCGCTACTACCGGCCGAGCGCGTTGCTGCGCGAGTATCTCGCCGTGCTCCGCGACCACCGTGTGCTCAACGGCATCGCCCTCGGAGTGCTGATGGTGCCTCTCGTCTCGTTCGTGGCGATGAACCTGGTGCTGCTCCTCGCGGATTGAAATTCTGAAGTTCATCCTGCCGGGCTACGCGAGATCCGTCGGCAGGCTCACGACACCAGGCTCATTCCCCACGAGGCTGGAAGCATGATCGAAACCGCACGAATCCTCGTCGTCTCCGACGATTGGCTGCCTCGCGACTGGATGCCGGGGGTGACGGCATCCGTCTTCGTGGTGTTCGCGGTGGTCGCGGCGGTAGCAGCGATCCTGTTCGTCTCGAGCCTGATCTCGATCCTCGCCTCGTCGCGCTACACCGGCGGCGGCAAGCTGCTGTGGATCATCGGGATCTTCGTCTTCCCGATCGCCGGTCCGCTCGTCTGGTGGCTCGGCGGCCGCAACGCCCGCATCCGCACCGACCGCGTGTGACCCGACGCGGCCGGCATCACGACATCACGAGATGGCGACGGCGTGGCCCGTCACGGTGATGCCTCCCTCGGCGGGGATGTCGACGGTCAGCTCCCCTGGCCGGCCGACGTGTCGGCCCTGCTCGATCACGATGACCGCGGGAGCATCGACCGCGCCGAGCGAGCGCAGATAGGCGCCGAACGACGCCGCAGCCGACCCCGTCGCCGGGTCTTCCGTGATGCGCCCCACGGGAAACAGGTTGCGCGCCTGGAACCGATCGGATGCAGCCCGGAACGCCACAGTGATGGTGGCCGGCCAGCCTCGGTCATCGAGCAGCGCGCGAACCGCGTCGGGCTCGAAGGAGAAACCGTCGAAGGTCTTCTGATCCGCGAGCACGACGACCGGATGCGCGTTGCCCGTGTTCGCGAGTCGCGGCGGCAGTTCGGGATCGAGGTCCGCTCGCGAGAGACCGAGCAGAGCGAGGATCGCGTCGAGATCGACGTCATCGAGTTCGCGGACGGACGGCTCGACGCTGGTGAAGGACGCCCGGATGCCGTCATCGTCGCGCGAGACCGCGATCGACACGTCGCCGACGGGGGTGTCGAACCGGACCGCGCCGTCGGGGGCGACCTGGCCCCGCTCGGCGAGCGCCACTGCGGTGGCGACGGTGGCGTGCCCGCAGAAGGGGACTTCGGCGATGGGCGAGAAGTAACGGACCGAGCGGGCCCCATCAGCGGTCGTCCCGGTGACGAAGGCCGTCTCGGCATAGTCGACGTCGGCCGCGATCCGCTGCATGGCCCGGGCGTCGAGCGCGCCCGCATCGAGGACGACGCCGGCGGGATTGCCGCCTTCGGATCGGGTGCTGAACGCGGTGTATCGCAGGACCTCGGGCGTGCTCATCAGCTCAGGCTACGCCCGCCTCCGCGGTGTCCGACGCCGGCGCCATGATGGAACGATGCGACGTGTTCTCATCTCTGACCATGAAGCACCTCAACGGCCCCCGCTGCAGGTCGAGCCCGGCGACGTCGTCTCCGTCGGCGCCTGGGATACCGAATGGCCGGCCTTCGTCTTCGTCACCGCGTCCGACGGCTCGGGCTGGGTGCCCGGAAGACACATCCACATCGAGGGATCGGTCGGCACGGTCGTGACGGGGTATGACACCACCGAGCTCTCCCAGGCCGAAGGGAGCGTCGTCGAGGTGGTCGTGGACGACGCCGAGAGCGGCTGGTCGTGGTGCCGTGCCGAATCCGGCCGCGAGGGCTGGATCCCCCATCGGGTCCTCCGCGACGCCTGAGCGGGGCGTCGGGAGATCACAGCAGGCGCGAGAGCCGCTTCTTGCTCGCGTTCTCATGGACGATCCAGGCGATGTCCGGGTCGGTCGTGTCGAGCGCTTCGAACGCGCGCAGGCCGGGACCGGGATCGGCCGCGACGGCGACGCTCCACGCGTATCCGAGGGTCTGACGCAGCGTGCGGGCTGCACTGTCGTGCCGCTGCGGTTGCGGCCGTGCCACGAGGTGAACGGTCGCGCGAGCGCACACCTCGACGGCGATCGCCGCCATCTCGGGCGACCGCAGCAGTCGCGGCTCGCAGATCGCTGCCACGGCGGCTCGCACCACGAGGGGGTCGTCTTCGTCTGCCCATGCCCGCACGGTCGCCGCCAGGGTGTGCGGATCGGCGTCGCCCAGAAGCTGCAGGCCGAGCGCGATTCCCTCACGAACCCGCCACCGATCATCGGCCGCGAACCGCAGGGCCTCAGCGTCGCGACCCGGAGCCGCGCGCCGGGCGACCGCCGCCGCGGCGCACATCATGGGGTACTCACCACCGTCGCGGACGAGCTCGTCGATGATGCGGGCATCGGCGACCTCCGCGACGGTGGCGGCCAGCGTCGTGTTCGCCCGCGGCCCGGGCAGACCCGAATGCTCGACGAGGTAATCGACCCAGGCGTCTGTGCCGAGTCGCCGGAGCTCCGCCGCCCATGCGGTCACGGTGGCCATGCACCGCACGCTACGCCCATCGGCCGCGCCCGTCACCGGGGCAGGCGGCGTGACAAACGCATCAGCGCTCGGGCGACGGAGCAAGCCGGTACAGCACCTCGGGCCGGCCACGCTTGCCGTATCGGTGCGACAGATGGATGACGCCGGTATCGACGAGGTGCGTCAGATACCGGTTCGCGGTCGCGCGCGAGATGCCGCAGGCTGTCGCGACCTCGGCTGTCGTGAGGGCGACGACCGGGTCGAGGGCGGCGACGACCTGCGTCAGGGTCGGAGCAGCGAGGCCCTTCGGCAGCCCGGACGGATAGCCGCCGCCCGTCATCCCGCCCGCTCCCCGGCGAGACCCGGACGCCGCCGCCGATGCGGTGCGGATGGTGCCGGTGGACAACAGCCGGTCGATCTCACCCTGCGCGAGTATCGCTTCACGCCCACCGGCGACGATGCGCTCGCGATCGGCCGCGTAGCGTTCCAGTCGCTCGCTCAGCGCGGCCTGCGTGAAGGGTTTGACGAGGTAGCCGACGACGCGCGCCGCGAGAGCCTGGCGCACCGTGGTCTGATCCTGCGACGAGCTGATGACGAGCACGTCGGGTCCGTCGTCACCGAGCGTACGCAGGCGGTGGAGCACCTCGATGCCGCTGATGCCGGGCAACCGCATGTCGAGCAGGATCAGATCGACCCCGGAGCGGCTGTGCTCGAGAGCCGCCTCGCCCGTGCCCGCCGTCGCCACGACGACGAAACCGGGAATGTCGGCGACGAATCCGGCATGCAGGGCGCGCGCGCCACGGTCATCGTCGACGACGAGCACCCGGATCGGGCCGGTCATCGGCAGCTCTCCAGCTCGAAGGCGAATCGCGCTCCCCCGAGCGGTGAGCGCCCGACCTCGACGGTGCCCGATCGTGCCGTGACGATGCGGCGGACGACATCCAGTCCCAGGCCGCGCCCGAGGCCCGTCGTGTCGGCCTTCGAGGAGTAGCCCGGGGTGAAGATGCGGCGGGCGATGCGCTGGTCGACGCCGGGGCCGTCGTCGTCGACCGCGCCCGCGATGCGCGAACCCCGGTGCCGCAGCTCGCAGATCACGTTCGCCGCCCCCGCCTCCGCGGCGTTGCGGCACAGGTTCGACACCACGGACACGATGCCCTCGTCGATGTCGTGGTCGAGGGCGAGGTCGAAGCGGACCCGGGATGCGTGCTCGTGCAGTTCGGCACGCACGGTCGGGATCATCGCGGCGAGCACGGGCTGGTCCGCGCTCGCCTCGTCGTCACCGATGTCGACGGGGCGACGCACGCTCGCGATCTCTTCGATGTACCCGCGGGCCTCGTCGGCGTCACCCCGCGAGAGCAGGCCGTGGATGACGTGCAGCCGCGTGCTGAACTCGTGCGATTGCTCGCGGAGTGCCGTCGCCGTGCGGCGCATCTGCGCGTGCTCCGCCGCGATGACGTCCAACCGACGGAACCGGCGCTCGACCGCGGCGGTGAGGACCGAGCTCGCGAGCGTCGCGACGACGAGCGCGCCGATCGCCCAGGGCAACAGGGCGCCGACGGCGTCGTCGAGCTCCCCCGCGATCTGCGACTCGAGCACCCCGACCGCCACCATCCCGATCGGGGTGCCGCCGGGATCGCGCACCGGCACCTTTGCACGCAGCGACGGCCCCGAGGCCCCGACCTCGGTGCCGACGAACGTGTCGCCGGCGAGCACCGACGCGTTGGCGGTCTCGACCTGCACGCCGCGTTCGGACGCGAGCGGGTGGGTGATGCGGACGCCCTCGTCGTCGGTGATGACGACGTAATAGACGCCGGCCGCTTCGCCCACGAGCTCGGCGATCGGCTGAAGGATCGCGGTCGCCGGAGCCAGGTCGGCTGCATCGGCGAGCATGGTCGGCGACCCCGCGCTCATCGCCCCCGCCACGGCCTCACGCACCTCTGGCAGGTCGGCGAGGCTCTCCGCGACGTCGAGCACCCGTTCGCCGGTCGCCTCTCGGATGGTCCGCTCCTGCGCCGCGAGGGCGATGGCCACGGTGGCCGATAGCGCCGCGAGCGTGACCACCGAGGGGAGCACGAGCAGCACGAGGCGGGCAGCAGACGCTCTCACCGTGAACGGCATCCTGTCCACTTCCTCGTGCGATCGGACGTTGTCGGGCGGTGCCCGTGAGCATTTATGAGAACAAATCCCGCCACCCTCGGGGGCGGCTCGGCGAAGTGCCATCCTAGTTCGATCTCGCGGCGACGACGATGTCCGCGCGAATGGAGTGATGATGACGCATAGCGCGACAGATGCCGGCGCGCACCCGGCGCACCGCGGCCGCACGCTCGCCGCCCGCATCATCGGGGGCGCCGTCGCCGCGGCGGCGATCGCGACGGCCGCCGTCGGCTCGGTCACCTCGGCCGCCACCGGTCAGGAGATCAGCGCCTCGATGACGATCATCGCCCCCGCGGCCGCCGGCGGCGGATGGGACGGCGTGGCCCGCGAGCTGCAGCAGGCGCAGAAGGCCAACGGCCTCGTCAACAACGTGCAGGTGGTGAACATGCCGGGCGCCGGCGGGACGATCGCGCTCGGCAACGTCTCGGTGCTCGACGGTCAGCCGAGCAACATGCTCGTCGGTGGGACCGGGCTTCTCGCGGCGACCATCCAGTTCGACTCCGCCGCGAAGCTGAGCGACGTGACCCCGCTCGCGGTGGTCGTGGAGGAGTACGACGTCATCGTCGTGCCGGCCGACTCGCCCTACGAGACCCTCGACGACCTGGTGAACGCGTGGCGTGAGAACCCGAAGTCGATCCCCTGGACGGGCGGCGGATCGTTCGACCAGCTCGTGGTCACCGACCTGGCGCTCGCGGCGGGAATCGACCCCGTCGAAACGACGTACATCTCGTCCGACGGCGGCGGCGAGGCCATCCAGGCGCTCCTCAACGGCACCGCCAAAGCTGCCGCCGGCGGATACCCCGACAACATCGACCAGATCGAGGCGGGCCGGTTGCGCGCACTCGCGCTCGTCTCGCAGGAGCCGATCGACGGTATCGACATCCCGACGGCCGCGGAGCAGGGGTACGACATCTCGCTGTCGAACTGGCGCATGCTCGCGGCGCCCTCGGGGCTCGACGACGCCGATGTGACCGCGCTGACCGAGCTCGTGCTCGATTCGGTCGCGACCCCGGAGTGGCAGGACGCGATCGAGCGCTACCGCTGGACCGAGCGCATCATCACCGGCGACGAGCTCACGGCGTTCCTCGACGACGAGGAAGAACGCATCAAGAACCTGTACGAGGAGATGGGGCTATGACGTTCCCCCCGAATCCGACCGCGACCTCGGCCGTCGTCGGCGACCGTCTGAGGCTCGTCTCGGGCCCCGGGATCGCGGCGCTGCTCAAAGGCCTGACGATGCCGGCGATCATCACCGCCTTCGCCACGTACCTGGTGGTGGGGATCTTCACCATGAAGGTGCCCGCGAACGCCGTGTTCCCCGGCCCCCAGTTCTTCCCCGCGATCATCGCGGGAGGGCTCTACATCTTCGCGGTGGCCCTCGTCGTCTCGGCCCTCAGAGAGATGCGCGAGACGAGTGCGGCACGACCCGACATCGCTGCGGTCACTGCGGACGCCATCGGAGGCGACGAGCTGGATGCCGAGTCGGATGATGCCGCTCCGGCGCGGCCGGTACGGGTGGACGTGCGCTCGCTGCTGTGGGTCGTCCTCTCCTTCCTCGGCTTCGCGTTCCTCCTCGACATCCTGGGCTGGATCATCGCAGCGGGGCTGCTGTTCTGGTGCGTCGCCCGCGCGTTCGGCTCGACGAAGCACCTCGGCGGTCTCATCGTCGGGCTCACCGTGAGCTCGATCGCCTACATCGGTTTCGACATGGTGCTCGGGATGCCGCTTCCCTCCGGCATCCTCGGAGGGTTCTGACATGGATGTGCTCCAGCTTCTCGGCGAGGGCTTCGCCGGTGCCCTGACCCCCGCCAACCTGCTCTGGGTGCTCGTGGGCTGCCTGCTCGGCACGGCCGTCGGCGTGCTCCCCGGTCTCGGCTCCTCGATGGCCGTCGCCCTCCTGCTGCCGATCACGTTCTCGCTCGACCCGACGGCCGCGTTCATCATGTTCGCGGGTGTGTACTTCGGCGGACTGTTCGGCGACTCGACCATGGGCATCCTCATGAACACGCCCGGCCAGGCCTCGGCGATCGCGTCGACGTTCGAAGGCCACAAGATGGCGCTGAACGGACGCGCGGCGCAGGCGCTCGCGACCGCAGCCATCGGCGCGTTCATCGGCGGCTTCGTCGCCTCGATCGTCGTCGTGTTCGTCGCGCCGGCGCTGGCGGACTTCTCGAGCAGGTTCGGCCCGGCCGAGTTCTTCGCGCTCGCGGTCTTCGCGTTCGCGGCGACCTCGTCGGTCGTCACCGACAACGTCGTCAAGGGCCTCACCGCCCTGTTCATCGGCCTCGGCATCGCCGTCATCGGCATCGACGGCGTCTCGGGCGCGCCGCGCTTCACGATGGACTCCCCCAACCTGTTCGACGGCGTCTCCCTCGTCACGGTGACGGTGGCGATCCTCGCCCTCGGTGAGGTGATCTACGTCGCCTGCCTCGAGCGGCACACCTCGAACAAGGCGCTCATCAAGCCGACGGGTCGCCCGTGGCTCTCCCGTCGCGAGCTGAAGGAGGCGGCCCCGGCCTGGGCACGCGGCACCGCGATCGGCCTCCCCTTCGGCGTCGTTCCCGCCGGCGGATCGGAGATCCCGACGTTCCTGGCCTACGGCGTCGAGAAGCGGCTCGACGCGCGGCGGAAGGACCCGCAGTTCGGCAAGGGCGCGATTCGCGGCCTCGCCGCCCCGGAGGCCGCGGGCAACTCCACCACCGGCATGGCGATGGGCGCCCTGCTCGCACTCGGGCTGCCGATCTCTGCCACCGCGGCGATCATGCTCGCCGCATTCCGCCAGTACGGGCTGCAGCCCGGCCCGCTGCTGTTCGATCGGGCGCCCGACCTCGTCTGGTCGCTGCTGGCGAGCTTCTTCATCGCCATGGTGGTGCTGCTGATCCTGAACCTGCCCTTCGCGATGCTGTGGGCCAAGCTCCTGCTGATCCCTCGCCCCTACCTCTACGCCGGCATCACCGTGTTCTGCGGCCTGGGCATCTACGCGACCTCGGGGTCGACGTTCGATCTGCTGATGCTGCTCGGCATCGGGCTGCTCGGGTTCCTCATGCGCGCCCTCGACTTCCCGCTCGCACCGCTCATCATCGGCATGGTCCTCGGGCCGCTCGCCGAGACGAGCCTGCGCGATGCCGCGATGAGCTCGAACGGCGACTTCTCCGTGCTCGTCCAGAGCCCGATCACGATCGTGCTCTACGCGCTCCTCGCGCTCGTCCTGATCTTCTCGGTGCGGGGCCGCATCGTCGCCCGCAAGCGCGAGAAGCAGCTCACGAACGCCTGAACACGGTAGGGAAGGAAGGACCGATCAGGCAGAGGCGAGCAGCCGATCCGCGGTGCGCAGCGACAGCGCCATCTGGGTCAGGCCCGGGTTCGCCGACAGCGCGCTCGGGAACGTCGAGTTGTCGCAGATCCACATGTTCGGGATGTCGTGCGATCGCCCGTCCGGATCGACCACCCCGTCGTCGGGATCGGAGCTCATGCGGCACGTGCCGATCGTGTGGGCCGTCCGCGCGAGCACACGTGTCTCGCGCGCGCCCGCCGCCTCGAGGATGCGTGTCATGACTCCGACGGAGTGCTCGTCGATCGCCTTCTCGTTCGGTCCCGGCGAGAAGCTGATCTCCGCGCGCGGGATGCCCCATTCGTCGGTCTCCGCCGACAAGACCAGCCGGTTGCCGTCGGAGGGGAGGCACTCGCCGTTGATCCCGATGCCCGCCGAGAACTGCCAGACGTCGAGCGCATCCATGAGGTCCTGACCCCACAGCGCACCGCCGCGGACGAGCGAGGTGGCGTACGTGAGGGGCATGACCCCGAGGCTCTGAATGAGGTATCCGCCGGCGAAGTCGACGCCCGCGGGACGCACGAAATCCTCGGTGATGGCCGCGGACGGGTAGCCGCGGTATCCGCGGATACTCTCGTCGAACCGACCCCACACCTGCACCGCGCCGTGTGCGAGGAAGTTGCGTCCCACCTGCCCGCTCGAATTGGCGAGCCCCGTGTTCAGCAGCAGCCGCGGGGTCTCGATGCCGCCGCCGGCGAGGACGAGGGCCGCGCAGCGCTGCCGGTACTCGGCTCCCTCGTGCAGATAGACGACCCCGGTCACCCGGCCCGCGGCATCCTGCTCGATGCGGTGCACCATCGAGTCGGCCCGGATCTCGGCCCCGTGCGCGACGGCGACGGGGAGGTAGGTGATCGCCGTCGTCGCCTTGTAGCCGAAGCGGTCTCCCTGGTGGATGCCGCCGACGTCGATGCTCGCCTTGCGCCGTCCGTAATGGGGTTGTTCCCGGTCACGCGTGATGATCGCGGCCGGGGCATCGGTCGCCGTGATGCCCAGACGTTCGCACCCTTGCAGCACGAGGTCTGCCGGGGCGTTGCGGCGCGTCGGCTCGTCGAGATACTCGCGCTGCGGATCCCACGGGTAGGGGGTGGGACCGCTGACGCCGATGACTCTCTCGACCTCGACGATGTAGCGGATGAGCTCGTCGTAGTCGATCGGCCAGTCGCGACCGAGGCCTGTCTCGCTGCGCAACGAGAGGTCGCGACGGTCGGGTCGCGGCGTGAACGCCCCCCAGTGCAGCGTGCCGCCGCCGATTCCCCAGCCGCTGTTGTTCGGACCGAAGGCAGTGGGGGTGTCGCCGCCGCTGAACCGCTCGGACATCCAGTTGATGCGTGTCGCCTCGCGCTCGTCGGGGGTGAACTCGTCCATCTCGAGGTTCGGTCCGGCCTCGAGGGCGACGACGCGCAGACCGCGCTCGGCGAGCCTGCTGAGCAGCGGACCGCCACCGGCCCCCGTGCCCACGACGACGACGTCGACGATCTCGTCGAGGTCGTACCGGCGCATTCCGGAGAGGTTCATGCGGTGCGTCCTTTCGCGGCGCCGAGGCGTCCGAGCTCTTCGGGTTCCCATTCCTCGCGTTCGCCGGCGGCGAGGACGAGGTAGCCGGCGGGCTCCGGTCCGGTGCCCCCGGTCGCGAATCCCGAGTAGCCGACGCGCGCGAGGGAGGCAGGATGCGACAGCCAGAGGCGCGCGAGGTCGTTGCGAGCGTCTTCGAACCAGAGGCTCAGCTGGTCGGCCGTGAGGACCGCTCCCGAGGGCGCGTCGCCGTCGATGACCCGTCGGATGACGGCATCCTGAGCAGCCGCGCCGCGCATCCAGATCGCGGCCAGCGCGTCGAGACCGGCCCGGTAGGCCTCGACGTCGGTCGACATGCCGGTCGGGCGCCAGCCGTCGCTCTCCCCCGCCTCGATCATGCGGTCGAGGCGGGCAGCGAGGTCGATCGTCGCTCCCTCGCCCTGCGGCACGATGCGCCGCGCGACGTCGCGCAGGAGGGCGAGCTGCTCGGGAGTCAGCGCACGCGGACGGTACGCCGGGTCGTCGGCGAGCGCACGGCGAGCGAGGGTGGCGCGCACCGCGACATCCGTCCGTGACGAGGCGATCACCCGTGCCCACGACTCGGGGACGCGTGGCCCCCACGCGGCGATGTCTGCTGCGAGGCTTCGCACCGATGCTGCGACGTCGTCCGTCGTGACCGCGGCGGGAACCTCGTGCTCGCGGATGCCGTCGGGAATCTGCGTGCCCTCGAGCACGACTCCGGAGAGGCCGAACACGCCGATCGCACCCTCGAGGACCCGGGCGACGAGGTGTGCCGCGACCTCATGATGGTCGAACCCACCGACGAGGATCCACGGCGTGGCGATCTCTGCGTCGGCGATGGCCTCGATCAGCGCCTCGGAACCCTGCGCCGGGTCGAGGACGAGCTGCCGGAACGGGCCGACGGCGTCATCGGACGCATCGTCGAGCTGCGGTACGTCGCCGCGCAGGGAGACGACCGCGAAATCCGATCCGGTCACGGGGTGACCATGCCGCCATTGACGTTGAGCGTCTCACCCGAGACGTAGCTCGACTCGGCCGAGGCGAGGAAGACGAACGCGGGCGCGATCTCGGCGGGCTGACCCGCGCGCTGGTAGGTGCTCTCGTCGTCGAACGCGCGCATCTGCTCGTCCGAGACTCCGTCGCTCACCTGGAGCGCCGACCACGTCGGGCCGGGGGCGACGACGTTGACCCGGATGCCGCGGGGCGCCAGCTGCTGAGCGAGCCCCTTCGAGAAGTTGTTGATCGCGGCCTTCGTCGCGGCGTAGTCGACACGGTCGGGCGCCGGCTTGTATGCCTCGAGCGAGGCGGTGTTGATGATCGATGCACCCGCCGGTAGGTGGGGCAGCGCGGCTTTCGTGATCCAGAAGTTGGCGAAGACGTTGGTGTGGAAGGTGGCGGCGAACTGCTCGTCCGACAGATCCTCCAGCCGCTCGACGGCGACCTGCTTCCCCGCGTTGTTCACGACGATGTCGATGCCCCCGAGGAACTCGACGGCCTCGGCCACGAGCGAACCGCACGCGTCGGCGGTGGAGATGTCGGCGGCGATCGCGTGTCCGCGCACTCCCGCATCGGCGATGAGGCCGAGGATGCGCTCGGCATCACGCTGCTCAGCGGGCAGGTGGACGATCACGACGTCGGCGCCTTCTCGCGCGAACGCGATCGCGGTCGCACCGCCGATGCCCGAGTCGCCTCCGGTGATGAGAGCCTTGCGTCCGAACAGGCGCCCGGAGCCGCGGTAGGTCTGCTCGCCGAGGTCGGGCACGGGCTGCATGTCGGCTTGGATGCCGGGCTCGGGCTGGTGCTGGACCGGCGGCTCGACCCGGTCGTATCGGGTCACCGGGTTGTCGAAGGTGTATTGATCGCTCTGCTCCACGGCCTCACGGTAGGTCTCGGCCTCATCTCGGCGCGAACGCTTGCCAAAAGTCAAGCGAGGGGCGTAAAGCGGATGACCACGGGGCGCGCTGGGCCCCCGTCGGCCGCGTCAGGACTACGGCGCCCCGGTGACCAGGGCGATGGCTGTGCCGACGGCATCCGCAGCACCGACGGCGTCGACGCGCGCGAGGGCGAACGCCGAGACGACGAGTCCCGTGCATGCGTCGGCGAGGATGGCGTGCTGAGCGCCCTCGAGATCGGGTCGACGCGCGGCGACCCCCCGGCCGAAGGCTGTGCGCAGTTCGGCGCGGTACCCCGCGATCACGTGCGCGACGGCTTCGTCACGGGCGATGGGCGCGGCCGCCGTATTCACGAGCAGACATCCGCTCGACGCAGGAAGCGAACTCGGCTGCCGGAGCGCGTCGCGCAACCCCTCGAGATACGCCTCCAGTGCGCCCGGGCCCACCTCGTCTGCCGTCAGGGGCGACAGCCGCGGTCGGATGATCTCGTCGAGGTAGCTGTCGACGGCGGCGTCGAACAGGCCGCGCTTCGAGCCGAACGCATGATAGATGCTCGATCGGTTCAGGCCCGTCACACGCTCGAGCTCGGGCAGCGGCGCACCTTCGTATCCCTGCTGCCAGAAGACGCTCCGCGCCGCGCGGACGACATCGTCGCGATCGTAGCTCTGCGTTCGACCCATGCGCCGCACCCCCTTTTGTGTATCGGTCAGTTCAGTATATATTGAACCAAGCGATACACAACTGCGGTGTCCACCGCCGGAAGGGAACAGCTCATGATCACCGTCGGTCTCGCGCTCGCGGGCCTCGCAGCGCTCATCCACGTCTTCATCTTCTACCTCGAGTCCATCGCCTGGACGAGCAAGCGGGCGCGCGAGACGTTCGGAACCGGGACCGTCGCCCAGGCCGAGACCCAGAAGGCGCTCGCCTTCAACCAGGGCTTCTACAACCTGTTCCTCGCGATCACGGTGTTCGTCGGCATCGCCTTCGTCATCGCCGGGGCACTCCCGGTCGGCGCGGCGCTCGTGTTCACCGGCGCCGGCTCCATGGTCGCGGCCAGCCTCGTGCTGATCCTCTCCGATACCTCGAAGGCGTCCGCCGCGCTCAAGCAGGGCGTGATCCCCGCCCTCGGCGTCGTGGCGCTCGCGCTCGGCCTCGCACTCTGACCCGGCGCACCGCGCCACCCCTCGTCCGCGACTCCGACCGAGTCCCGCGGCATCCGTCACCGACCCCTCACGAAGGAGAGAAATGACCCACGGAACCAGCACGCAGATCCGTCTCGCACGCCGCCCGCAGGGATGGCCGACACCCGAGGACTTCTCGATCGAACGCGTCGAGCTGAGCGACCCCGCCCCCGGCGAGGTGCGGGTGGCCAACGAGTTCGTCTCGGTCGATCCCTACATGCGCGGACGCATGAACGACGTCCGAAGCTACGTGCCGCCCTACGCCCTCGGCGACGTGATCGCCGGCGGCGCGATCGGCCGCGTGGTCGAGAGCGCCTCTGACGACCTCCCCGTGGGCACGGTCGTCCTGCACCAGCACGGATGGTCGGATGTCGTGCAGGCTGACGCCTCGACGTTCCGCGCCGTCCCCGAGATCGCCGGCCTCCCCCTCTCGGTGCGGCTGCACATCCTCGGCATGACGGGTCTGACCGCCTACATCGGACTCACCGCGATCGCTCACATGAAGCCGGGTGACACCGTGTTCGTCTCCGGCGCGGCCGGTGCGGTCGGCACCGCGGTCGGCCAGATCGCCAAGCTGCTGGGCGCGGGTCGCGTCATCGGCTCGGCGGGCTCAGCCGAGAAGGTCGCGCTGCTCACCGAGAAGTACGGCTACGACGCGGCGTTCAACTACAAGGACGCCCCGGTCCGCGAGCAGCTCGCCGCCCACGCGCCGGACGGCGTCGACGTGTTCTTCGACAACGTCGGCGGCGACCACCTCGAGGCAGCGCTCGACGTCATGAACACCGGCGGGCGCCTGGCGCTCTGCGGCGCCATCACGGGCTACAACACCACCGAGAAGACCCCCGGACCCGACAACATGGCCAACATGATCACCCGGGGACTCACCGCGACCGGCTTCACGCTCGCCGCCTACCTGCACCTGGCGCCGGAGTTCACCGAGAAGATGACCGGCTGGTTCGCCGAGGGGAAGATCGCCTACGACGAGACCATCGTCGACGGCATCGAGAACACCGTCGAGGCCTTCCTGGCGATGATGCGCGGTGCGAACACCGGCAAGATGCTGGTGCGCACCTCGCAGGCCTGACCCCTCCCGCTCCCCCGACCCGACCGAAAAGGCGGTGACGCTTCGCGCGTCACCGCCTTTCGCGTCGGCTCGACGCCGTCAGTGCTGCCGTGGGACCGGCGCCGGGCGGCGGACGAAGAAGGTCAGCACCACAGCGGCGGAGGCGATGCACGCGCCGGTGACGAACGCCGTGTGGACTCCGGTCGCGGTCGCGGCGACGGCATCCATCCCGTCGGCGGCCGCGGATGCGGCGCCGACCGACATGAGGGTGACGAACAGCGCCGTCCCGGCGGCACCGGCGACCTGCTGCAGCGTGCTTACCGTCGCACTGCCGTGCGAGTACAGCCGCACCGGCAGCGATCCCAGCGCCGAGGTCAGCAGGGGTGTGAACACGCATCCGAGGCCCAGGTTGAGACCCATGTGCACGGCGATGATCCAGGCGATCGGGGTTCCGACCCCGAACGTCGTCATCCCCCAGAGCGCCGAGGCCGCGACGATCATGCCCGGGATCACGAGCGGGGTCGGGCCGAAACGGTCGAACAGGGCTCCGACGACCGGCGCGATGAGTCCCATGAGCACACCGCCCGGCAGCAGCATCAGACCCACGGTCAGGGTGTCGAGACCGAGCACCTGTTGCAGGTAGAGCGGCAGCAGGATGAGCGAGCCGAACAGCGCCGACATCACGACCACGACCAGCACGACCGCAAGGCTGAACGACCGGGACTGGAAGGTCCGCAGGTCGAGCAGGGCCGCGTCGCTGCGCTGCAGCTTCAGCTGACGCATGACGAAGGCGGCGAGCGAGAGAGCGCCGACGACGAGCGGGATCCACACCGGCACAGGTGCGTGCCCGGCCGCCGACTCGCCGATCGAGCTCAGCCCGAAGATCAGGCCGCCGAAACCGAGGGCCGAGAGCACGACGGACCCGACGTCGAAACGCGCCTCGCGCGTCTCGGTGACGTTCTGCACCCAGATCGCACCGAGAGCGATCGCGAGCAGGGCGATCGGGAGGACGAGCCAGAACATCCAGCGCCAGTCGAGAACCGACAGGATCAGACCCGAGACGGTGGGGCCGATCGCCGGAGCGACGGCGATCACGATGCTGATTACGCCCATCATCCGTCCGCGGCGCGCCGGCTCGACCACGTTCAGTACGGTCGTCATCAGCAGCGGCATCATGATGGCCGTACCCGAGGCCTGCACGACGCGCCCGGCGAGCAGCATGCCGAAGCCCGGCGCGAGAGCGGCGATCAGCGTTCCCGCCGCGAACAACGACATCGCGGTGAAGAAGACACCTCGGATCGGGAATCGCGCCAGCACGTAACCCGTCAGCGGGATGACGACGGCCATCGTCAGGAGGAACCCGGTGGTGAGCCACTGCGCGGTCGCCGCGGAGATCTGGAGGTCGACCATGAGCCGCGGCAGGGCCACGCCCATGATCGTCTCGTTGAGGATGACCACGAACGCCGACGCGACGAGCAGTGCGATGACGGGTCCGGTGCGCACGGACGTCGCTCGAGATGCGGCCGAGGTCGGAATAGCGGAGGTTTCGGGATGCTGCTGCTCAAGTGTCACTCACTGATCATATGGCAGTCTCTGCCACATTGGCGTTGTGCGACACTGGGGCCATGCACCGCGACAGCGATCAGGACACCCCGGTCATCGAGGACCATCCTGCGGGCCTGCGCGAGCGACGACGGCAGGAGACCCAGCGCGAGCTGTCGGATGCCGCACTCGATCTTTTCGAGCAGCACGGCGTCCACGGCACGACGGTGGACGACATCGCCCGCCGCGCCGGGACATCACAGCGCACGTTCTTCCGTTACTTCGCCACGAAGGAGGCCGCCGTCTTCGCCAGCGCCGACGATTCGGCGCGCGTCGTCGGCGACGCCATCGACGCCGTGCGAGCGGGAGCCTCGGTCGTCGAGGGCATCGAACGCAGCTGGCTGAAACTCCTCGATCGTTTCGACGCCCATCCCGATGAGCACGTCCGCGCCCTGCGCATCCGCCGCCTCGTCGGAGCGGAACCCTCGCTTCTGGCGGTGGCGCTGCGCAACGAGGCGGAAGAAGTCGAGCAGCTCACCGACGCAGCCGTCGACGCGGCGGGCGCGGATGCCGATGTGCTCGCCGCTCGCGCCGCCGTGTCGACCATGGCGCTCGTCCTCCGGCTCACGATCGACGAGTGGGTTCGCCGTGCCGAGCTCAGCGAGCGCGCGAGTGTGCGCCAGATCTACCTCGAGATGCGGCGAGGCGTCGCGACGGTGGCCCGCGACCTCGAGACCGACCCGCCCCACCACGACTGACCGGCGCCCGGCTGCCCCGGCCTCTGGCCGAGGTCCCACTTCGGCCGGCTATGCCGTCGGGGAACCCGGCCCAACTGGGACCTCGCGGGGACCTCGCGGGGCCTCACCGTAGCGGGCTCGGGCCTCAGCTGCGCACGCGCTGAGGCGGGACCGCGCCGCGGGCGCGTCTCCGTTGCGAGCGCGCACCGCGGCGCGGGGTCGCCGGTCGCGCGGCACCGGCGACGGCCGCAGCCGCCGCCTCAAGCGACTCGTGGGTGCCGAGGTCGGCGCCGTGGCCGCTCTCGGCGTCGAATGTCGTCGGCACCGGACCGGTGGTCACGAAGCCGGCGTACTGGCCGTCGAGGGTCGCGACGAAGAAGTCGGCATCAGCCTGTCGCCAGACGAGCGAAGGCGCGGAAGTAGAGAGTGTAGAAAGCACGATGTCCTGAGAAGAAGCGCGCACAGCACGGTGCGCAGGGAAAGATGAGGGCTGGATGAACCAGTGATCGCGTCAGACGATCTGCTCGACAGTGAGCCAGACGAACGACACACGAGCCCCGAAGGGACGTCCCAACGCTAGCATGCCCCCGACGGGCGAGGGCCGGACGAGGTCATTCTCGCCAGTGGTCGATCATGTCGCGGAGTCGGACGGTCGCCGCGGCGACGAAGCCCGGGTGTGCCCGATACCACTCGGCGTGCGCCTCCGCGACGAGCGAGGGTTCGACCTCGACGCCGTCCACGATCCACGAGCGCCGCGGTGATTCGGGGAGCCCCCAGGCATCGACCACCCAGTCCTCGAGGGGCGCCCGGACCGCGTTCAGCAGCGGCCGCCCCGGATCCGTCGGCTCGCCCGGTAAACCGAGGGCCGCGAGCACGCGCTCGGCGAGGGGCAGCCACACGCCGTTGCCGGGGTGGTTGACGGTGCGCATCAGTTCGGCCGATGACGGCCGCAACAGATCCGATGCGGCCACATCGATCGACGCCTCGCGCCGACGCAGCTCGGCCAGCGAGTCGCTCTCGATCCGCCGCACCGTGCGGCGATCGAGTCCCGACACCGTCGGGAGCCCCGCGGCCGCGGCGAGCGTGCGGATGTCGTGGTAGGCCACGATCGGCGGCACCTCGTCGATCCCGTCGACGTGCAACGCCGCCTGGAACGGATGCAGCCCCGCGTAGCGCACGACCGGGAAGGTGACGAGGCGCGCGGATGAGGAGAGCGATGCGGCCAGCTGGCGGGTGCCGAGACGCAGGCCGTGGTAGTCGTCGCGCACGGGCTGCGCGACGAGGAACGATGCCCGCGGAAGCAGCTCGTGCAGCCGCTCGACGTCTGCGGCATCCATCTCATGGACGGGAGGCACCCGGAGCGTTGGACGGTCGGCGGCGTCGAGGACGATCCGCATCGACTCCGCCTGGCAATTGCCGACGACGAGCCCGAAGCCCTCGGGGAGGTCTGCACCTCGGAACGGGACAGGGGTGTGAGGCATCCCACCACTGTGTCCGTTCGCGCCGCGAGACGACGCCGTTTGCCGTCAGGCCCGGGAATGCGCTACGGCAGACCTCGCCCGATGCCGTCGCACGCCGTCGCGGTTGGCGCACCTCACCGAGCAGTAGCGCTGCCGGCCGTTGCGGGTGACGTCGACCACGACGTTGCGGCACGGATCGCCGGGGGCGCGTCCGGCCGCGCAGCGCGACAGACGCCCCATCCCCCGCGTCGTCACGTGGAGCGCCGTACCGACGGCGACGACCGCTCCCAGCACCTGTGGCAGACGTTGATCGTCGTCGCGGTAGTGCAGGTGCCACGCGCCGTCGTGGTCGGTCAAGCGAGGGTACGCGGTCGCCTCCGCCATGAGCCGGTTCAGCAGCGTGGCACGGAGCGCCGGCGTCTCGGCGTCGACGACCTCGAGCCAGGAGTCGATGACCGCCCGGGTCGACGCGAGGTCGGATGGAGCCGCCGGAGCGTAGATCGCGGTCATCCCGAACTCGTAGGTGCGCGCGACGATGCCGTCGCGATCGCGCGGCCAATCGTTCGCGAGCGAGGCGGCGAGGAGAACCGCATACTCCCCGTAAGGGTTGAGTTGCATAACGGCATTACATCACGATCGAGTCATGACCCCGTCGCCATCCGCATCGCCATCCGAATCGCCCACCGCACAGCTCCCTGCTCGCATCCACGAGCACGGCTGGACGACCGAGTCGGCGCACCGGACGTCGGACGGGATCGTGCGCTACGTGCGGTGCGACGGATGCGGGACGCGACGGGTCGACCTGCAGACGGCGGGATCGCACGCGCCGGTCGCGCAGAGCGCAGAAATCCGTCAGCCGATTTCACCCGGATGAGTGAGACGCCACCACTCCGTGGGCGGTTCGATGTCGCCGTCGAGCACGACGGGCACGGTGACCGACTCGGGGCCGGCCGTCCACGTGATCTGTCCCAGCACCTCTCCGTCTATCCAATCCCGGGGCACGCGCACGTCACCGTCGACCGTGATGGGCGTGTCGGACCACGTCCGCAGCGACGCCCCCTTTTCCAGCACGACTCGTACCGAGCTGCCCCACGCCGTCGTGTACACGCCGATCTCCTGCCCGTGCTGTGCGACCGAGGTGTCATGGAAGCCATCGGCCAGGCGCCGCAGGACACCCAGAACGCTGTCCGCCACGCCGCCCTTCGATGACCCGCCGAGGGCCACCCCCACGACGCTCAACGGCTCGGGAAGGCCGACGTCGACGGATGCCGTGTAGAGGAGGTTCGCGCCGCTGTCATCGAGCGTTCCGGTCTTGAGCCCCGTTATCCCGCTCTGGCCGAGCAGTCCGTTGGTGTTGGCCAGGCGTCCCGGCCCCGGCAGGTTCAGAGACGGCGTCGCGGCGATAGCCGCCACCGTCGGGTCCGCCGCCGCGATGCGCCCGAGCGCGATGAGGTCGCTCGGAGTGCTGGTGTTGCGTGGATCGAGGCCCGAGGGCTCGACGATGTTCGTCCTCTCCAGCCCGTTGGCCACCAGCCATCGGTCGGCCGCAGCACGGAAGCCCGACACCGACCCGAATGCCCAGACGGCGATGGCTTCGGCGTAGTTGCTCGCCGAGGGGATGAGCATCGTCGCCAGCGCGTCGCGCAGCGACAGCGAACTGCCGATCGGCATCGGGGCGATCGTCGCGTCGCGCACGAAGTAGGCGTCGTAGAGCGCGTGATCGTCGCGGTCGAAGGTGAGCGTCGGCCCCCGGTCGCCGTCCGCGATCGGATAAGCGTCCAGGACCACGAGCGCGGTGACGAGCTTGGTGATGCTGGCGATGGGGCGAGGGTCGTCGCCGCCGTGAGTCATCCACACGCCGGCCGCCTCGGGCCCCAGGTACGGTTCCGCGCCGGCGACGGACAGTGCCGCGGCCCCGTCGGCCGTGAAGGCGATGTCGACCGCTGCCGCCGGAACCGGGGCTCGCGGGATCGACACCTCGCCCGTGGCCGGCTTCAGCGGGGCGGTCAGCGCCCACGCGGCATACCCGCCGGGCGCACCGAGCACGATCCCCGCGGTGACACCGGCGGCGATCCACCCGCTGCGTCGGCGTCGGCGACGGGATGCCGCGGCCTCCGACGTGCTCACGGACCGGTCGGGCGTGGACGCCGCGAAGAGGTCGTCGAGGTCGGCGACGTCGTCGTCACTCGGGTCGCGTCGCGCCATCTCATTCCCTTCGTCGTCACGTCCATCGTCACGCAAACGTCATACTCGCGGATGATTCGGGTCTCTCAGCGAACCCCTAGTCTTGAGGCGATCTTGAAACAAGGGGGTTGCACGTGCACCGCAAAACACTCCGATGGGCCGCGCCGGCCGCGGTCGGTCTCGTCTTCGTGCTGGCCGGTTGTACGGCCGCGGACGGGTCCGCGAACGACACCGAGGACTCGCCGCTGAACGAGTATTTCTCCGCCTTCTACGGCGGCGATATGAGCGAGGAGGAGCAGCAGGCCCGGTTCGAGAAGGAGAACAAGCAGCGCGAGGAGCTCGTCGCGCAGTGCATGCAGGACGAGGGTTTCGAGTACATCCCCGCGCCCACCAACGCCTCGTTCAGTTCGGGCACGGAATGGAAGCCCGAAGACCGCGAGTTCGTCTCCCAGTGGGGCTACGGCGCCGTGAAGTATCCCGACGCCGACGCGGAGCCTGCGCCCGAGCAGCAGACCACCGATCCCAACTCGGACTACGTCACGGCCCTCTCCGAGTCGGAGCAGGCTGCGTACTACGAAGCGTTGTACGGCCCGACCCCGAGCGAGGAGGAGATGTCCGAGGACGGCTCCTACGAGTACAACTGGGAGACCTCGGGCTGTCACGGCTGGGCCAGCCACGAGATCAGCGGCGACGACCCGCTGCAGTCCGACGAGTTCGCCGACGTCATGGACGCCATCACGAAGTTCTACGAGAGCACCGCGTCGCTCCCCGCCATCGCCGACATCGACCGTGAGTGGGCCGCGTGCATGGACACCGCGGGGTACCCCGGATTCGCGACGCAGACCGATGCCCAGAACTCCATCTACGACGAGCTCAACGCCATATACGAGAACATGACGGAGACCGGCCCGGACGAGGCGACGATGGACGAGATCCACGAGCGAGAGGTCGAGCTGGCCCTCGCCGACCTCGACTGCCGCAAGGAGACCGACTACCGCGCCAAGTACCAGAAGGCGCAGTACGAGGCCGAAGAGCAGTTCATCGCCGATCACAAGACGGAGCTCGAGGCGATGAAGGCGGCGGCTGAGCAGGCTCGTCCGTGAGCGACCGCCCCGTGAACGACGCACCAGAGCCCGATGACTCGTTCGACGACCTCGTCGCAGATCCCCTGAGCCCGGCCGAAACCGCCGTCGACGGCCCGGATGCCGCGGCCTCCACGACACTGTCGAGCGGCGGCCGGTTCGCCGTCTGGCGGTCGGTGGCCGCCCGCAACCGCGTGCTGTGGGTCTCCGCGGCGGTCGCCGTGGTCGCGCTCGTCGGCGGGCTCCTCGTCGGGCGGTTCGTCATGGCGCCCGCCTCGGCCGCGGCCGACGACGCCCCCGCTCCCGGTCTCGTGACGGTGCCGGTGGAGTTCGGTCCGCTCAGCAATGACGTCACGATCCGCGGCGAGGTCGGGTTCGCCGACCCCGTCGAGGTGAAGATCGACACGTCCGCGATCTCGGGTCCGGCAGTGGTCACCGGACAAGTTCCGGCACTCGGAGCCGAGCTGACGCAGCTCTCCGTCGCGCTCGAGGTGGCCGGGCGTCCCGTGATCACGCTGCCGGGCGAACTGCCCGCCTACCGCACCCTGCGATTCGGGGTCGCCGGCCCCGACGTCGTGCAGTTCAAAGAGGCGATGCGTGCCGTCGGCATCGATGCGGGCGACCCCGGTAACGACGTTTTCGACGAGCAGGCCGCGAATGCGGTCACCGCGCTGTACGCGGCAGTCGGCTACACCGGCCCCGAGTCCGAGGAGGACGGCACGAGCAGCGTCCGGTCGGCCCAGGACAACGTCCGGTCCGCCGAGCAGGCCCTCGCCGCCGCGCGCGGAGCCCTGAACGCGGCCGGGCGAGACGGCAATGCCATCGCACGTGCCGACCTCGAGGTCGCGAATGCGCGCGCGCTGCTGCAGGGCGCCCGCGACAACGGTGCCTCGTGGGACGAGATCGTCGCGGCCCAGAACCAGGTGGCCACCGCCGAGCTCGCGCGCGAGCAGCTGAACGCCGCGCCCGACACGAGCAGCGAGCGCGCGGCGGTCGACGCCGCGGCCAGCCAGCTCTCGCAGGCGCAGGACGACCTCGTGCGCGCCCGTCAGCAAGCCCTGCCCGCACTTCCGGCGGGAGAGGTGCTCTATCTCACCGAGCTGCCGCGCCGTGTGGACGCGGTGTCGGCTGAACGCGGCAGCATCCTCTCCGGTGCGGCGATGACCGTGTCGGGCGCGACCGTGGCTCTGACCGGATCAGCTGCGGAAGCCGACGCCAAGCTCCTGACGGCCGGCTCGACCGCCAGCTTCGCGCTGCCCGACGGGACCGAGCACGCTGCGACCGTCACCGCGGTCGACCCCGGAACGGGCGGGGAGAGCCGGTGGAAGGTCAGCCTCGAGCCGGCCGCGCTGACCCCCGAGCAGATCTCGCAGCTGCAGGGCACGAACGTGCGCGTCACGATCGCCGTCGGCGCGACGGCGGGCGATGTGCTCAGCGTTCCCGCGGCGGCGCTGACGGCAGGCCCAGGCGGCGAGACGAGAGTCGAGGTCGTCGAGGGCGACCCGCGCGACCCCGACGCCCGCACCCGCCTCGTCGTCGTCGAGACCGGTCTCTCCGCCGGCGGCGCCGTCGAGGTGCGAGCTACCGACGGTGAGCTCGCGGAAGACGATCTCGTCGTGGTCGGGCGATGACCGACGCCGCCATCGTCACCTCCGATCGCCCCGCCGCCCCGGACGAGTTCGTCGACGTCATCCGATCGGATGAAAATCCACCGGTAATCGAGCTGCGCGATGTCACCCGTTCGTTCCCCGGCCCACCGGAGGTGCAAGCACTCAAGGGCATCAACCTGACGGTCTCCGACGGTGAGTACGTCTCGATCGTCGGGCCGAGTGGATCGGGCAAGTCGACGATGCTCAACATCCTCGGACTCCTCGATCGGCCGACCGTGGGCGAGTACCGCCTCGCGGGCGAGCTGACCGGCGGCTATACCGAAGACGAGCGGGCAGCGGTGCGTGCACGACGTCTCGGCTTCGTCTTCCAGGCGTTCCACCTGATGCCGCGGCGAACCGTGCTCGAGAACGTCATGCTGCCGATGCTCTACAGCGGCACGCCACGCGGCGAGCGCGCGGAGCGCGCACGAGCCGCCCTCGACCGGGTCGGCCTCGGTCACCGCGTCGACTTCCGTCCCGGGCTGCTCTCGGGCGGTGAGCGACAGCGGGTGGCGGTGGCGCGTGCCGTCGTCACACAACCCCGCGTCATCCTCGCCGACGAGCCGACCGGCAACCTCGACCAGGCCACCACCGCCGACATCATGGCGTTGTTCGAAGAGCTCAACGCGGGCGGGCTGACCTTCGTCGTCATCACGCACGATCAGGGCGTGGCTGATCGTGCGGCTCGGCGCATCCGCATCGCGGACGGCCGGATGAGCGAGCTGAGCTGATGGCCGCGCTCTGGAAGAAGCTCCGCAGCCGGCGGTCCGACCGCTCGACCGACGCTTCGGCGACGACGACCGCGGTTGCCGAAGCCCGCCAGGTGGCACGCGCCGATCGCTTCGGGTTCGGCGACCTCGTCCTCGAGGCGACGACCGACATCGGCTCGCGCCCGGGCCGTCTGGTGATGACCGTCATGGGCACCGTGCTCGGCATCGGCGCGCTCGTGGCGACCATCGGCTTCGCACAGACCGCCGCCGGGCAGATCGCTCGGCAGTTCGATGCCGCTGCCGCGACCCATCTGAGCATCGGTCCGAGCGAGGCGCAGGCACGCGGCGGCCAGCGGGTCGCGACCGCCTCGCTGCCGTGGGATGCGCCGGCGCGCCTCGAGAACCTCGCCGGCGTCGAGTCGGCCGCCGTGCTGGCACCGGTCACGCTGCGCGAGAACACGATCACCGCCGTGCCGATCAACGATCCCTCGATCGCGGCTGCCGCTCCCCCGGCGCTCTTCGCGGCCTCGGGCGAGTTCCTCGACACCCTCGGCGGGCGCATCGTCACGGGTCGGTCGTTCGACGCTGGACACGATGCCCGCGGCGATCGCGTCGCGATGCTCGGCTCCCGCGCCGCCGAACGCCTCGCGATCAATCGCGTCGACACGCAGCCCTCGGTGTTCATCGGCGGCGTGGCTTACGCCGTCGTCGGGATCTTCGACGAGCTCGACCGCCGCGCCGAGGTCGTCGACGCCGTCGTGATCCCCACCGGTGCCGCGCGACAGGACTTCCAGCTCGCCTCCCCCGGTGACGCCATCGCGCGCATCGTGGTCGGCACCGGACCGCAGCTGCGTCAGCAGGCACCTCTGGCCCTCGCGCCCGACGCGGTCGACACGCTCGAGGTGAGCGCGCCGCAGGGCCGTTCCGATCTCGCCCGCGACGTGCAGGGAGACGTCAACGTCGTCTTCCTCATCCTCGGCGTCATCGTGCTGCTGGCGGGAGGCCTCGGGATCGCGAACGTCACGACCCTGTCGGTGCTCGAACGCACCGGCGAGATCGGGCTGCGACGCGCGCTCGGGTCGACCGGAAGGCAGATCGCCGGACAGTTCGTCGTCGAGTCGATCGTCATCGGACTGCTGGGCGGCCTGATCGGGTCGGCCCTCGGCGTGTTCGCCGTGATCGGCGTATCGATCGTGCAGCAGTGGTCGCCCGTCCTCGATCCCTGGGTGGCTCTCGGCGGAACCGTGCTCGGAGCGATCATCGGGCTCGCAGCCGGCGGCATCCCGGCCCGGCGCGCATCGCGCATCGAACCGGTCGTGGCGCTGCGCGGCAACGCCTGATCCCGCCCATAGCGCGGACGGCGCCCGAGCGCCAGTCCTCCTCGCCTCGAGTCGTCGAGGTCTACCGTTGCTCGCGGTGGGACGGCCGAGGACGAGGACGCGGGATGATCGACAGTGTCGCGAGCGATGATTCCGTCCTCCCTGGCGTGCTCCTCGCGGGTCGGTACCGCGTTGTCGAGGCGATCGGCTCGGGCGGCATGGCCCGCGTGTTCCTCGCGCGCGACGAAGCGCTCGGGCGTCCGGTAGCTGTCAAGGTGCTGCGGTCCGAGCTGACCGACAGCACCGCGGCGGACCGCGCCGCGATCGAGACGCGGCTGCTCGCGTCACTGAATCACCCCGGCCTGGTGACCCTGTTCGACGCGCATCTGAGCGACGAGCCGCGCTTCCTCGTCATGGAGCACGTGGTGGGGATGACGCTGTCGCAGCGCATCGCGACGGGTGTCCTCGACGACGGGGAGCTGACCGCGCTCGGCTCTCAGCTCGCCGACGCACTCCACGTGGTGCACGACGCGGGAATCGTGCACCGCGACGTGAAGCCGTCGAACATCCTCCTCGCCCGGTCGACGGTGCCCGGCGTGCCGCTGCGCGCCAAGCTCGCCGATTTTGGCATCGCCCACCTTCTCGACAGCGACCGTGTCACCTCCCCCAGCCTGCTGATCGGCACCGCCGCATACATCGCGCCCGAACTGCTGCACGGCGCTGATCCCGCCCCGCCGTCGGACATCTACGCGCTCGGTCTGGTCCTGCTCGAAGCAGCGACCGGCGAGCGCGCATTCTCCGGGTCGGAGGGCAATCGCGGCCAGCTGCTGGCGCGCCTGTCGCGTGACCCCGACATGCCTCCGATGCTGGACCACCCGTGGCGCGACCTGCTCTGCGCGATGACCTCGCGGCGTCCCGACGACCGTCCCACGGCGCTCGAGGTGATGTCGCGGCTGAGTCGTCGTGGCTCTGGCGCCTCGGGTGGCGCCGCGCCAGCCGCACCGGCTGCGCCTGCCGCGAGGGGAGGCGACGATGAGAACGCATCTCGCACCGCTCAGGCGGATGTCGCGACCGCGGCGTGGCCCGTCACCGAGGCTCGGGATCTCGAGACCACGACGGCATCCGATGCCCCGGTAGCCGCGACCGCTGCCCTGTGGGCACGCGGCACGACAGCAGAACCGGGCATCGAGCCGCTGTTCGGGTCGCCACCCCTCCGCGCCACCGGTGCCTCGACGGCGGCTCGCGGAACGACCACGCGGCGCCGGAGGCGAACGGCGATCACCGTCGGCGCCGCATCCGTCGGCGCGATCGGAGTAGCGCTCACCGCTCACCTGCTGCTGATGCCGCCCCCGGCCTCGCCGACGACGAATGTGACCGTACCCGCCGTCGTGGAGACTCCGGCAGACATCTCGACGGGCAACGGCGTCGCCGACGTCGAGGCTCCGACGGACGAGACCCCGGCGGCGACCGAGACGGTCGTCACGCCGGGGACGGGCGACGCCGGAGATGACACGCCGGCCGGGGCGGTCCCCGCCGGGGCGACGACCGTCGACACCCCCGCCGCGCCGGCCCAGAACAACGGGTTGGCCCCCGGCTCGAACAGCGGCAACGGGAACGGAAACGGCCCCGGCTCGAACAGCGGCAAGGGACCGGGCTCGACGGGGCCCGGTAAACCGGACAAGCCCGGCGGCTGAGCCCTCAGCGTCCGTCGGCGGAGGTGAGCAGTGCTCCCGCGTGGGCCAGCTCGGCGAGCGCGGCGGCGCTCGACTCCTCGGCGACACCCGCGACGAGGTCGGTCAGGATGCGCACGCGACGACCGTGCGCGATCGCGTCGAGTGCTGACGCGCGCACGCAGTAGTCGGTCGCGATGCCGACGATGTCGACGTCGACGACCCCGTGCCGGGTCAGCAGGTCGGCGACGGCATCCGCCGCTTCGGTCGTGCCCTCGAAGAGCGAGTAGGCGGGCACCCCCTGGCCCTTCTTCACGTGATGGGTGACGGCGGAGACGTCGAGCTCGGGGTCGTACTCGGCTCCCGCCGTATCGGCGACGCAGTGCACCGGCCAGGTCTCGACGTAGTCGGGCTCACCGTCGGCGAAATGTCCGCCGTTGTCATGATCAGCGTGATGCCAATCGCGCGAGGCCACGATGATCTCGTAGTCGTCGGCGTGATCCCGGAGGTGACGCGTGATCGCGGCGGCGACCGCGTCACCTCCGGTCACACCGAGCGCTCCGCCTTCGGTGAAGTCGTTCTGGACATCGACGATGAACAGGGCACGGGTCATGCGTCGAGGCTACGCTCCGCGTCCGCGCGGCGCACGGCCCGTTCACGACGCCACAGCTTCGACGGCCACCAGATGGCGGCGCCGATGTCGTGGGCGAGCGCGGGAACGAGGAGCGAGCGGACGACGAACGTGTCGAGCAGCACTCCGAACGCCACGATGAACGCGATCTGCGCGAGGAACAGAATCGGGATGACGCCGAGGGCCGCGAACGTCGCTGCGAGCACGAGTCCCGCCGAGGTGATGACCCCGCCTGTCGCCACGAGTCCTCGCGCGATGCCCCGACGGGTTCCGTGCTCGAGCGTCTCTTCGCGCACCCTCGACATGAGGAAGATGTTGTAGTCGACTCCGAGCGCCACGAGGAACACGAAGCCGTACAGCGGCACGGCGGGGTCGCCTCCGGGGAAGTCGAAGACGTGGTTGAACACCAGAGCGCTCACGCCCAGCGCCGTGCCGAACGACAGGATCGTGCTCAGGATGAGCAGCACCGGCGCCAGGATCGAGCGCAGCAGCAGCATCAGGATGAGCAGGATCACCACCAGGATGACCGGGATGATGACGGTGCGGTCACGGATCGAGGTGTCGTTGGTGTCGACGTCGGTCGCGGTCGTCCCGCCCACGAGCACCCCGGGCACCTCTTCGGCGAAGGTCGCGCGCAGGTCGCGCACGGTCTGCTCGGCCTCGAGCGAGTCGGCGGGATCGGTGAGCGTCACCGAGAGCAGGATGTCGCCCTCCGACACCGTCGGCTCGGGCACCGGTGCGCCCGGAGCGCCTGCCGCCGTGAAGACGGGCTCGCCGTCCTCGAGAGCGACGGAGACCTGACCGGTCGGCGAGTCGGCCGCGATGGCGGCGACCGAGGAGATGCCGGGGTTCTCGTCGAGGATGACGAGCGCGTCAGCCAGACGGCCCTCGGGAACGATGACGGATGCCGGGCTGCCCGACCCCGCGGGGAAGTGCTCGGCGAGAGCGGCCTGGCCGTCGCGGGCTTCCGAGGTTCCGAGCACGAGGTCGCTCGAGGGCACACCGTTCGCGTTGAGCTGCAGCACGCCCGCGGCGCCGACGAGAAGCACGACAGTGCTGATGATCCAGACCGGGCGGGCGCGGCGCGCGACGAAGCGCGCCTGACGCGGCCACAGCCCGCGGACCGGCTGACTCGGGTCGTCGGGGAGATCGATCGCGCCGGTGCGCGGGATGAACGGCCAGAACGCGGCTCGACCGCACAGCGCCAGGAGGGCCGGCAGGAAGGTCAGCGCCGAGAGCATCGAGAAGGCGATGCCGATCGAGGCGATGGGGCCCAGCGCCTTGTTGCTGGCGAGATCGCTCAGCAGCAGGCAGAGCAGGCCCGCGATCACGGTTCCCCCCGAGGCGAGGATCGGCTCGACGGCGCCCTTCCAGGCGCGCAGCGTCGCATCCCAGCGTGACGCACCGGCCCCGATCGCCTCTCGGTAGCGAGCCGTGTACAGCAGGGCGTAGTCGGTCGCGGCGCCGATGACCAGGATGAACAGGATGCCCTGCACCTGTCCGTTGAGGACGACGATGTCGGCCTTCGCGAGCCACCAGACCGTCAGCAGCGCGACGCAGAGCGCGAACACCGATGTGAGGAGGACGAGGATCGGCAGCAGCGGCGACCGATAGACGATGACGAGGATGACGAACACCGCGGCGAGCGCGACGAGGAGAAGAAGTCCGTCGATGCCGAGGAAGCCCTCGGCGAGATCGGCCGTGAAGCCGGCTGGTCCGGTGACCCACGCCTCCACGCCTGCGGGAAGGTCCTTCTGGACGAGGACGCGGATCTCTTCGACGACGTCGCGCACCTCACCCGAGGCATCGACGGGAACGAATACCTGAACCGCGAGACCGTCCTCGGACGGGATGGGCGGCGAGACCTCACCGACTCCCTCGAGCTCGCCGATGGCGGCGGTGAGCTCGGTGAGTGCTGTCAGCTGGGCCTCGTCGAGCGGGTCGGATGCGGCGGCGACGACGACTGCCGGGATCTCTTCGCCGCCCGTGAAGTCGGTCAGGCGTTCGCTGACCTGCGTCGCATCGGCGCTGGCGGGCAGGAACGACGACTGATCGTTCGTGGCCACTTCGCTGACCCGCCCGAAGTACGGCCCGCCCACGGAACCGCCCACGATCCAGACGAGCACGAGCAGGGCGGGGATGCCGATGCGCAGCCAGCGCGGCACAATTCGTTCGCTCTTCACGTAGGTAGCTTATCTAGCTATTTAGAGACGCGCCACCTCACGGCCGATCGCCGCGCAGACTCAGCCGCGCGCGAAGAGGACGATCCAGGATGCGACGAGGGAGACGACGCCCACCGCGAGGAACCCGGAGGACAGACCGACGAGCAGGTGATGGGCGGGCGGGCGCCGGGTCAGCCGCATCCTCCCCCGCCACCCGCGCCGATACCAGATGTCGGCCCGATCGCGGCCGGCCAGAAGCGTCGCCGCGTGCTCGTCGACCCGCGCACTGTTGGCTTCACCCTCATCGTCGAACCACCGGACCCACGTGCCATCGGCCTCATGATCGACGAGAGCTTCGGCCGCCAGCCAGGTGCCGTCCATCGCCCACAGCGCGAGGAACGCGATCCCGAACACGGCGGCACCGCCGAAACCCGCCCAGCTGAGGATCTCCAGGACCGCGTCGATGGTGCTCGTCACGCGCACCGCCGACTCGGGAAACAGGTCGCTCGCGCCATGCACTCAGTATGGTTCACGCGCGGCGCAGGTTCACGCGGGACGCAGCAGCACCGAGAGAGAGGCGAGCGTGCGCTCGAGCTCGATGGAGGGCTCGAGCAGCCACTGGATCTGCAGGCCGTCCGACGCCGCGATGAGCAGCGCCGCGAGCTGCTCCGCGGGCACATCGTCGCGAACGGTTCCGGCTCGCTGCTCGGCGCGAAGCCTCGCGGTCAGCTCACCACGGATGCGCTCGAATCGCTCGGTGAAGAATCGCTTGCCGTGCTCGCTCCCCGCCTCGAGCGCCCCGGCGACGAGGATCGAGTAGAGCTCGACGAGGCCGGGCACCTCGAGGTTGTCGACGGCGGCACGCGTCATGACGCCGACCGCGGTCTCGGGCGGAACGGGGTTGCGCCGACCACGCTGTGTCTCGGCGTGCTCGTAGACGGCGACGAGCAGCTGCTCGCGCGATTCGAAGTAGTGCAGCAGCGCAGCGTGCGAGACCCCGATGGCCTCGGCGATGCGCCGCAGCGACGTGCCCTGCAGGCCGCGCTCCTGGAAGACCTCGATCGCGCGGTCGAGGATCTCCTGGCGCCGCGCGACGCCCTTGGCGTAGGCGCCCGGGCGCCCCATCCTCGCGCGATCGTCGTTGCTCACAGGGCGACTGTAACAACAAAACCTCCACCTGGATGTATTACGTGTTAGCGTGACGTCGTGCCACCACAGGCACCCCGCACGATGACGTACGAAAGAAGGTCGACTGTGACTCAGGTCCAGGCATCCGTCCAGCTCTATTCGCTTGCGAAGGAGTTCTCCGCCGACATGTCCGGCTCGCTGGCGAAGCTCGCCGAGATCGGATTCGCACACGTCGAGGCGTTCGACTTCGTCTCGCGCCCGACCGAGATCCGCGCGGCCCTGGACGCCGCCGGTCTCACCTCGCCGACCGGTCACGCTCCCCTGCTGACCGACGAGCTCTGGACGCCCGACGGCTCCATCCCCACGCCCGCGCCCGAGGTCGTCTACGAGGCCGCCGCCACCATCGGCATGAAGACGGTCATCGACCCGTTCGTCGCCCCCGACCGCTGGCTCACCGAAGAAGGCGTCGCTGACATCGCCGAGCGCCTCAACGCGCAGGCTGAGATCGCTGCAGGGTTCGGCCTGAGCGTCGGCTACCACAACCACGCGCAGGAGTTCGTCGCGTCGTTCGACGGTCAGAGCGCCTACGAGCGCTTCGTCTCGCTCCTCGACGAGCGCGTCACCCTCGAGCTCGACCTGTTCTGGGCGCTGACCGGCGGCCAGGACGTGCCTGCCCTGGTGAAGAGCCTCGGCGACCGCCTCATCGCCGTGCACGTCAAGGACGGTGTCGTGCCGGCATCCAACCCCTGGGCCCCCGGCGCCGAGCAGTTCGGCTCGGACAGCCTCGACCAGCGCCACGCCGGCACGGGCGATGTGCCGCTCGCCGAGTCGCTGCGTGCCGCGACCGCACTGAAGTACGCGGTCGTCGAGTACGACAAGGCCCCCGGAGACGTCTTCGCCGACGTCGCCGCCAGCCTGGCGTTCCTGCGTGAGAACGGCGTCAGCGCATGACCGGGCCCGTCGGAGTCGGTTTCGTCGGCGTCGGTGTCATCAGCGACACCTACCTCGAGAACCTGGGCTCGTTCCCCGATGTCCGCGTCGTCATCCTCGGCGACCTCGACGTCGACCGCGCCAAGGCCCAGGCCGAGAAGCACGGCGTCGCGGAATGGGGCACGACCGATGATGTCCTCGCCCACCCCGACGTCGACGTCATCGTCAACCTGACGATCCCCGCCGTCCACGTCGAGATCTCCTCGCGAGCGATCGCCGCGGGCAAGCACGTCTGGACCGAGAAGCCGCTCGGCCTCGATCGCGAGAGCACCGCGGAGCTCCTGCGCCAGGCGGATGCCGCGGGCCTGCGCATCGGTTCGGCGCCCGACACGCTTCTCGGCCCTGGCTTCCAGACCGCGAAGCGCGCGATCCAGAGCGGTGTGATCGGCGAGCCCATGTTCGCCTCGACGGCTTTCCAGACCGTCGGCCCCGACCTGTGGCACCCGAGCCCCGCGTTCCTCTTCGCCCAGGGGGCCGGCCCGCTGCTCGACATGGGACCGTACTACTTCAGCGGTCTCGTCAGCCTCTTCGGTTCTGTCGACCGAGTGGCTGCCGTCGGGCGCAAGAAGCTCGAGGAGCGCACGATCCAGGCGGGCCCCAACGCGGGCACCGTCTTCCCCGTCGAGGTGCCCACCACGATGCAGGTCGTCACGGCCTTCGAAGCGGGCCAGCAGGCGGCGAGCCTGCTGAGCTTCGACTCGGCCCTCGAACGCCACGGCGTCTTCGAGGTTCACGGCACCGAGGGCTCCATCGTCCTGCCCGACCCCAACCAGTTCGAGGGACGCATCGCGTACGTCAAGGCGCGCACGTCGATCTCGGACGGCAACTGGGGCGAGCAGGAGTGGATCGAGATCGAGCAGGAGGGCAAGCTCACCGGCCGCGGCCTGGGTCTGCTCGACATGGTTCGCGCGATCGCCGAGAACCGGCCTCACGTCGCCACCGGCGAGCTCGGGTACCACGTGCTCGACGTCATGCTCTCGGCGCAGGAATCGGCTGCCTCGGGGGAATTCGTGAAGGTCGCGAGCACCGTGGCGCCCGTGCCCACCGTGCCCGTCGACTTCGACCCCTTCGCCGCGACGCTGTAACGCCCACGGCGACCCGCCGAGCGGGTAATGCGAAAGGCCCGGACTCTTCGGAGTCCGGGCCTTTCGTTGTGGAGCCGCCTAAGGGAATCGAACCCTTGACCTATTCATTACGAGTGAATCGCTCTGCCGTCTGAGCTAAGGCGGCGCGCGTCGCTGTGCGATGCACGATCAGCAATGTTACATGGTCTCCGACCCCGCCGCGAACCGGCGGCGAGGCCTGCGGCCTTATACCGGGAGACGCCGTGTTACGCGACGATTACTCGCCGTCCGCCGGTGGCGCTTACCGTCGTAGCGCACCGCGATGAGGCGAGCGCGACCCCGGTCGCGCATGGGCGGGCCACCGCCCCGCGGTGCCCGATCCGAGGAGCACCACTCATGTCCAAGCGACTTCTGACCGCGGCCGCCCTGGCCCTCCCCCTGACCCTTCTGCTGGGCGCGTGCGCGTCGGACGCGGGCTCCGGCGACGCCGACGATGCCGCACAGGACGGCCCCGTCCGCATCGGTGTCGTGGGCGCGGGCGACCCCTACTGGGAGACGTACAAGGAAGCGGCCGCCGACGAGGGCATCGAGGTCGACATCGTCGACTTCACCGAGTACACGCAGCCGAACCCGGCACTGTCGGCGGACGAGCTCGACCTGAACCAGTTCCAGCACATCATCTACCTCGCGACCTACAACGTGAACGCCGACGACGACCTCGTGGCCATCGGCTCGACGGCGACCTACCCGCTGGGTCTGTACTCGACGCAGTACGACTCGGTCGACGGCATCCCCGAGGGCGCGACGGTCGCCGTCCCGAACGACGAGAGCAACCAGGCCCGGGGCCTGCTCGTGCTGCAGGCGCAGGGCCTCATCGAGCTCAAGGACGGTGGCTCGGTCTTCTCCACCACGGCAGACGTCGAGCCGGGATCGAAGGTCAAGGTCGAGGCTCTCGACGCAGCTCTGACCGCGACCTCGCTTCCCGATGTCGCCGCCGCGATCATCAACAACGACTTCGTCGAGGATGCCGGGCTGACGTTCGACGACGCGCTCGCCACCGACGACCCCAGCGACCCGAGCGCACAGCCCTACATCAACATCTTCGCCGCCAAGGCCGAGGACGCCGACAACCCGACGTACGAGAAGCTCGTCGAGATCTTCCAGAACACGAAGGCCGTGACCGACGGCCTCCAGGAGGCTTCGGGTGGATCCGCCGTGCTCGTGAAGACCCCCAAGGACGAGCTCGCCTCCGCCCTGAAGCAGGTCGAGGACGACGTCCGCGCCAACCAGTGACATCATGCGTGTGCGGCCCGCTCCACAGGACGGGCCGCACACGCATGTCCCGTTCGAGGAGCCCCCGCATGACCCTGATCCGCCTGTCCGGCGTGACAAAGCGCTTCCCACCGTCCACGAAGGGCGGCGACCCGGTCGTCGCCGTCGATGGCGTCGACCTCGAGATCGAAGCCGGAACCGTGTGCGGCATCGTCGGCTACTCCGGCGCCGGGAAGAGCACCGTGCTGCGCTTGGTCAACGCCCTGGAAACGCCGACGAGCGGGAGCGTCGAGATCGACGGCCGCGACATCACGGGGCTTCGTGAGCGCGAGCTGCGCGCCCTGCGCGGCGACATCGGCATGATCTTCCAGCAGTTCAACCTGTTCGACTCTCGCACCGTCGCGGGCAACGTCGCGTACCCGCTGGAGGTCGCCGGGCACCCGCGCGCCGAGGTGAAGCAACGCGTGGCGGAGCTGCTCGAGTTCGTCGGGCTGTCGGGCAAGGCCAAGAACTACCCCGAGCAGCTCTCGGGTGGTCAGCGGCAACGGGTCGGCATCGCTCGGGCTCTCGCCACGAGTCCCCGCATCCTGCTCGCCGACGAGGCGACGAGCGCGCTCGACCCCGACACGACACAGGAGGTGCTCGCCCTCCTGAAGCGCATCAACGCCGAGCTCGGGGTGACGATCCTGGTCATCACCCACGAGATGGAGGTCGTTCGCGCGATCGCCGACCGCGTCGTCGTGATGGAGTATGGTCGCGTCATCGAGAGCGGAGACGTCTTCGATGTGCTCTCGGCACCGTCGCATGACGCCACGCGCCGTTTCGTGGCGAGCATCATCGACGAGGCCCCCACGGGCGAGAAGCTCGCCGCGCTGCGCGCGCGGCATCCCGGTCGCATCGTCACCTTCACGATCCGCGAGGCCGAGTCGCCGCAGGCGGACGTGTTCGCGGCACTGTCGTCGCACGGTGTGCGGTTCGAGCTGATCCACGGCGGCATCAACGACATCCGCGGGCGAGTCTTCGGGCACCTGACGCTCGCCCTGTCGGGAGAGACGGATGCCGTCGACCGTGCCGTGGCCGCGGCATCCGCCCACGCACCGCTCATCGAGGAGGACTCCCGTGGATAGGCTCATCGACCTGCTGCCCGACCTCTGGCCGGCGACGGCCGAGACGCTCTACATGATCACGCTGAGCCTGGTGTTCGGCGGTATCGCGGGATTCCTCATCGGCCTCGCGCTCTACGCGACACGGGCCGGCAGCCTGTTCCCCAATCGTGTGGTGTTCGGCATCGTCAACGTGATCGTGAACACCTTCCGACCGATCCCGTTCATCATCTTCATGGCCGCGGTACAGCCTCTCGCGCGCGCGTTCAGCATTCGCGGCATCGGCATCGAGTTCGCGGTCTTCGCGATCTCGATCGCATCGATGTTCGCCATCGGACGCATCGTCGAGCAGAACCTGCTGACGGTACGGCCCGGGGTGATCGAGGCCGCCCGCGCCGCCGGTGCGAGTCGCTCGCGCATCCTCTTCCGGCTGGTCCCCCGCGAGTCGCTCGGCCCGCTCGTGCTCGGCTACACCTTCATCGTGGTCGCGCTCGTCGACATGACTGCGGTCGCCGGTGCCATCGCCGCGGGCGGGCTCGGTCAGTTCGCCCTGGTGAACGGCTTCCGCCAGTTCAACCCGTGGGTGACCTGGGCGGCCGTGATCATCATCATCCTGCTCGTGCAGGGCGTGCAGTTCCTCGGCAACGCCCTCGCCCGCCGCATCCTTCGCCGCTGACGCCCTGCCGCCTGTCGGCCGCGCACCGCGTCGGTCAGGCCGAGATAACCCCACCCGAGGTCCCAGTTGGGCCGGATATGGCGACACCATTCCCGGCCCAACTGGGACCTCGGCGTGCTCGCTAGCCTGGCACGATGCTCTCGGATACCGATCTGGTTCGGATCGCGCACGATCTTGCAGCAACTCCCGGAGTGGTCGCGGTGGCACTCGGGGGCAGTCGGGCGCGCGGAACACATGCCCCCGGCTCGGACGTCGACCTCGGCGTCTACGTCGATGGACGGACTATCGACCGCGCCGCCGTCTCAGCGACGGTGTCTCGCTGGGCTGAGGCACCGGTCACCGTCGGACACGCGGGGAGCTGGGGCCCGTGGGTGGACAGCGGAGCATGGTCGACGATCGCGGGCATGCCCGTGGACATCATCATTCGTGACGTCGAACGGGTTCGAGCTCAGATCGCGAGGGCGCGTCGCGGCACGTTCGCCTTCCACGCACAGCCGGGGCATCCTTCCGGGTTCCTGGATGTCGCCTACGCCGGCGAGGTCGCCCTCGCGAAGCCACTCGTCGATGGCGCCCGTTTCCTGCGCGACAACGCCGCTTCCCTCGACCCTTACCCGGAACCGCTGCGGCGGGCGTTCATCGAGGACCTGTGGCAGGTGGATTTCCTCGTGGACGCCGCAGCGAAGGTCGCCGACCGCGGCGACACCGCCTACGTCGACCTCTGCCTGAGCAACGCGGCCGTGCGACTTGCCTACGCATGGCACGCGCACGCCAGAGTCTGGGCCATCAACGAGAAGGGCATCGTGCCGGGGGTCTCGCGCCTCCCGTCCGCACCCGGCGACTTCGGCGTTCAGGTCACCGCGGCGCTCAGCGCGGTTGGCGCCTCACCCGAGGGCGTCCGGGCAGCAATCGAGATGTTCCGGGCCCTGCCCCGGCCTCGCTGAGCCGGCGAGGTCCCACTTCGGCCGGGAACGGCGACGTCATTCCCGGCTCAACTGGGACCTCGCGGCAAGCACGGCGCCACCTCGGCGGGCGAACCTCCCCGAGGTCCCACTTGGGCCGGGTTTCGGGGCAGCGTTCCCGGCCGAACTGGGACCTCGGGTGGGAGGGCGAGGGGCAGAGGCCTAGCGGCAGACGAGTCCGTCTTCGGGAACCGTGTCGTCGATGAAGAAGGCCTCGACCGCGTCGTCGACGCACGAGTTTCCCTTCTGGAACCCGGTGTGTCCTTCGCCCTCGCGCGTGATGAGCACGCCTGAGACGAGCTGACCGGCCAGCGACTCCGACCATTCGTACGGGGTGGCGGGATCGTTGGTCGTGCCCACGACGACGATCGGTGCGGCACCGTCGGCCGTGATCTCGCCCCGCGTGCCCGTCGGCGGGTAAGGCCAGACAGCGCAGGCGTCGACACCCTCCCAGTACGGCGCGACTGTCGGGGCTTCTACCGCGAGGCGTGCCTTCGAGGCGGCTTCCGCCTCGGGGTCGTTCTCGACCGGGTAGTCCATGCAGTTGTAGGCGCGGAACGCCTCGGACGAGTTGTCCTCGTAGCGCCCGTCGGCCGTGCGCGCGTAGTAGAAGTCGGCGAGCAGGAACGCCGTCGCCGGGTCACCGGTGAGCGTCTGCGCAAGAGCCTGGCGCAGGATGGGCCAGTTGTCCTGCGAGTACAGAGCCGCGATGATCGCGGTCATCAGCGAGTCAGCGCCGAGCCGCCGACCATCGGATGCCGGCAGCGGCGAGGCATCGACGCTCGCGAGCAGCGTGCCGAGGTCGGTCATCGCGTCGTCGACAGAGCCGCGGAAGGGGCAGTCCTCCTCCTCGAGGCAGGCCGCCATGAACGCACGCAGCGCCGACTCGAAGCCGACCGCCTGGGTCGCGCTGACATCGAGGGACGACACGCTCGGGTCGATCGCCCCGTCGAGCACAAGGCGCCCGACGTTCTCGGGGTACAGCTTGGCGTACGTCGCACCGAGGAAGGTCCCGTACGAGTAGCCGAGGTAGTTGAGCTTCTCGTCGCCGAGCACCGCACGCAGCAGATCCATGTCGCGCGCGGCGAACTCGGTCGTGATGAAGGGAAGGATGCCGTCGCTGTTCTCATCGCAGGCGGCGGCGAACTGCTCGTTGCGGGCAGTCAGCTCCGCTTCCCATTCGGGCGTGCCGCGGGGCGCCGCCGGGATGTCGAAGAAGTAGGCATCAGTGCCTGCGGCGTCGAAGCAGGCGACCGCGCTGGAGCGCCCCACTCCGCGCGGGTCGAACCCGATGACGTCGTAGGCGTCGGCCAGCACCGAGCCGACGGCGAACTGAGCACTGTCGGCGATCAGGTCGTACCCGCTCGCGCCGGGACCGCCGGGGTTCACCAGCAGCGACCCGAGCGCCTCCCCCGATCCCGCCGCGCGCCTCACGACGGCGAGCTCGATCTCACCGGCCGAGGGATCGTTCCAGTCGCGCGGCGCGCGCACCGTCGTGCAGTCATACGTTCCCGAGTCGGCGCCCGAGCAGGAAGCCCAATCGAGCTCCTGTCCGTAGAACGGCATCAGATCTTCCGACACGCCCTCGGTGACAGGGGTGCGGCTCGGCGCGGGCGAAGCCTGATCGGGGCTTCCCTTGAAGACGCATCCGGTGAGGACCGTCACCGTGGCCGCGGCGATGGCGACGACGGTGACCAGACGACGGGGAGCTTTCACGGTGTCCTTCCGCTGGCGACGGTGATGAGCATGCTCTCGAGAGCGAGCAGGGGCGCCGCGTTGCCTTCGAGGGCGCTGCGGGTGGCCGAGATGCGATCGAGGACGACGAGTGTGCGGTCGGGGGTCCATGCCGACGCGAGAGCGGCGAGCTCGCTCGTCAGCTCCCGATTGATCAAGTCGCCCTCGCGGCCGAACTGGAGCATCAGCGTGTCGCGATACATCGATTCGAGATCGGTGAGGACGCGATCGATACCGTCGCGCAGGCTGCGGGTGGCGCGGCGCTTCTGGTCGTCTTCGAGCGCGCTCAGCTGACCACGCACCGCAGGCGGGACGGGCGCGCCCGGTGCGACCCCGAGCGTGCGCCGCAACGCCTCACGCTCGGACTCGTCGCGTTCCGCCGTCAGGGCTTTCGCGTCCTCGGTCGCCGCGCTCACGATCCGGCCGGCCGTCTCGACGGCGTCGGACACCCCGCGCACCGCCAGCACCGCGCGCAGCGTCGCATCGCGGCGCTCCCGAGAGGCGGCATCCGTCGCCAGACGCTGGGCCATGCCGATGTGTCGCTGGGCAAGGCGAGCGGATTGCTCGGCCACCGCGTCGTCGACCCCCGTGCGCGCAGAGATGAGCCGCGCGACATCCGCCACGTCGGGCTCACGAAGCCGCAGCGTGCGTACGCGCGAGCGGATCGTCGGCAGCAGGTCGGCATCGCTCGGCGCGCACAGCACCCAGACCGTCTGTTCCGGCGGCTCTTCGAGAGCCTTGAGCAGCACGTTGCTCGTGCGCTCGACCATCCGGTCGGCGTCTTCGACGACGATGACGCGGTATCGGCCGAGCGACGGCGAGAAGTACGACCGTTCGACGAGGGCCCGAGCGTCGCGGATCGAGATGACGACGCCCTCCGTGCGCAGTGCCGTGAGATCGGGGTGGGTACCAGCGAGCACTTGCCGCATCGCGGCTTCGTCGCCCGGCTCGGCAATCAGCGCGGCCGCGAAGGCGTGCGCGAGCGTCGAGCGCCCCGAGCCGGGCGGGCCCGTGATGAGCCAGGCGTGCGCGAGCTGCGCGGGATCGGATGCCGCGGCCTGCAGCGCCGCCACGGCGGAGTCTTGGCCCCAGACCTCGCCCCACGGCGGTGCGAGCGGAGCGGAGACGGTCATGGGTCCAGCCTACGGGGAGCCTCCGACCTCGGTGACCCCGCACCGGGCGGGCGACGGCTCCCTCGTCGGCGCCGACTCAACCGCGCAGCGAGCGTTCGACGCGAGCCCGGATCTCGACGGCGAGGTCGACCGGCGGGCGAGTCGCGTCGAGCACGAGGAACCGCTCGGGTTCCGCTGCGGCGAGCCCGAGGAAGGCGGTGCGCACACGCTCGTGGAAGTCGGCCTTCTCGGCTTCGAGCCGGTCGAACGGCTTGTCGTCGGCGTCGAGACGGGCCCGCGCGGCCGCGGGATCGAGGTCGAGCAGCACCGTGATGTCGGGCAGCGCGCCGTCGGTGGCCCACAGCGACAGGTCACGCACCTCGCCGGCATCCAGGATGCGTCCGGCCCCCTGGTAGGCCACCGACGAGTCGAGGTACCGGTCCTGCACGACGACGGCGCCGCGGTCGAGGGCCGGACGGACGACGGTCGCGACATGGTGTGCCCGGTCGGCGGCGTACAGCAGGGCTTCGGCGCGCGGCGCGATGTCGCCCCGGTGATGCAGGACGATGTCGCGGATGAGCACGCCCACGTCGCTGCCGCCCGGCTCTCGCGTGCGCACGACCTCGCGACCGCTCTCGCGGAGCCAGGCCTCGAGAGCGGTCGCCTGAGTCGTCTTACCCGACCCGTCGCCGCCCTCGAGGGTGATCCAGAGTCCGCGGTCGGCGGAGCCGGTCACTTCTTCTTTGCCGCGGGCTTGCGCGTCGTGGTGGTCTTGCGCGCGGCCGTCTTGCGCTTGGGCGCGGGGCCCTTGGCGCGCTTGTCGGCGAGCAGCTGGACGGCGCGTTCGAAGGTGACCTCTTCGGCGTTCTCACCGCGCGGGATGGTCGCGTTGGTCTCACCGTCGGTGACGTAGGGACCGAACCGGCCGTCCTTGAGCTTGATCGGCTTGCCGCTGGTGGGGTCGGCCTCGAACTCCTTGAGCGCGCTGGATGCGGCGCGGGCGCCGTACTTGGGCTGCGCGTAGACGGCGAGAGCTTCTTCGAGCGTGATGTCGAACAGCTGCTGCTCACTGGCGAGCGTGCGCGAGTCGGTGCCCTTCTTCAGGTACGGGCCGTACCGGCCGTTCTGCGCGGTGATCTCGTTGCCCGACTCGGGGTCGACGCCCACGACGCGAGGAAGCGAAAGCAGCTTGAGCGCCTGGTCGAGGTCGACCGTGTCGACGCTCATCGACTTGAAGAGCGACGCCGTCCGCGGTTTGGGGGCCGCTTCCTTCTTCTTCGTCGTCTTCTTCTTGGCGGGCGCGACCTCGCCGGTCGACTCGTCGACGGTCTCGTCGGGCTCGGGCTCGAGCTCCTGCACGTACGGGCCGAAGCGCCCGTCCTTGACCACGATGAGCTTGCCGTTCTCGGGGTTCTCACCGAGCACCCGGTCACCGGCGACGGGAGCGTCGATGAGCTCCTGCGCCTTCTCGGGCGTCAACTCGTCGGGCGCGAGGTCGTCGGGCACGTTGACGATGCGCGTCTCGCCGTCGCCGACCGGGACGTCGAGGTACGGACCGTACTTGCCGAAGCGCAGGGTCGCCACGTCGCCGATGGGCGTCGCGTTGAGCTCGCGCGCATCGATGTCGCCGAGGTTCTCGACGATGTTGCGCAGACCCACGTGGTTGTCCGAGCCGAAGTAGAACTCCTGCAGCCAGGCCTCACGCGCCTGCTCGCCACGGGCGATGGCGTCGAGGTCGTCTTCGAGGGCGGCCGTGAAGTCGTAGTCGACGAGGTCGGAGAAGTGCTGCTCGAGCAGCCGCACGACGCTGAACGAGAGCCAGCTGGGCACGAGCGCCTGGCCGCGCTTGGTGACGTAGCCGCGTTCGAGGATGACGTCGATGATGCTCGCGAAGGTCGACGGACGCCCGATGCCCTTCTCCTCGAGCGCCTTGACGAGGCTCGCCTCGGTGTAGCGGGGCTTGGGGCTCGTCGCGTGGCCCTTGGGCTCGACATCCGACAGCGCGAGCTCGTCGCCCACGGCGACGGGCGGCAGCGACTGGTCGGCGGAGCGGTCATTGTCACCGCGCTTCTCGTCGTTGCCCTCTTCGTACGCCTCGAGGAAGCCCTTGAAGGTGTAGACGGTACCGGATGCCGTGAACGCGGCCCGCTTGCCGGCTGCGTCGACCTCGAGCGTGACGGTCGTGGTCTCGTACTTCGCGTCGGACATCTGGCTGGCGACGGTGCGCTTCCAGATGAGGTCGTACAGGCGCTGCTCGTCGCGGTCGAGACCGGAGGCGACGGATGCGGGCGTGCGGAACTCCTCGCCCGACGGGCGGATCGCCTCGTGCGCCTCCTGGGCGTTCTTGGCGTTGTTGCGGTACGAGCGCGGGCCCGCGGGAACCGCACGGTCGCCGTACAGCGCGACCGCCTGCGTGCGCGCCGCCGTCACGGCCTGCGCCGAGAGCGCGGTCGAGTCGGTACGCATATAGGTGATGTAGCCCTTCTCGTAGAGACGCTGGGCGACGCTCATCGCGTGCTTTGCGCTCATCGAGAGCTTGCGGCCGGCCTCCTGCTGCATCGTGGAGGTCGTGAACGGCGGCTTGGGGCTGCGGGTTCCGGGCTTGGCCTCGACCGCGGTGACGGCTGCGGTGGCAGCCTTCTCGATCGCGGCGGCGAGCTCGCGGGCGTCCTTCTCGTTGAGGACGACGACCGCCTTCTTGAGTGAACCGGTGTCGTCGAAGTCGGTGCCGCGGGCCAGCGGGGCACCGTCGAGCCGAGCGAGGCGGGTCGAGAACGAGCCGCCGTCCTTCGCGGCATGGGCCTCGATGTCCCAGTACGAGGCGGAGACGAACGACATCCGCTCGCGCTCGCGCTCGACGACCATGCGTGTGGCGGCGGACTGCACGCGGCCGGCGCTCAGTGCCTGACCGTCGCGGCCGGAGCCGATCTTGCGCCACAGCACGGGTGAGACGTCCCAGCCGTAGAGGCGGTCGAGAACGCGGCGGGTCTCCTGGGCGTTGACGAGCGCGAGGTCGAGCTCGCGCGTGTTGTCGGCGGCCGCGCGGATGGCGTCCTTGGTGATCTCGTGGAAGACCATGCGCTTGACGGGAACTTTGGGCTTGAGCACCTCGAGCAGGTGCCAGGCGATCGCCTCGCCCTCGCGGTCTTCATCGGTGGCGAGCAGGACTTCGTCGGCGTCCTTCAGGGCGCGCTTGAGCTCGGCAACGGTCTTGGTCTTGCGATCGCTGACCACGTAATACGCATCGAAGCCGTTGTCGACGTCGATGGAGTACTTGCCGTACGCCTGCTTCTTGTCGGCCGGGATGTCCTCTTTCTTAGCGAGGTCCCGGATGTGCCCGACCGAGCTGAGCACTTCGTACTCGTCGCCCAGGTAGCCCTGGATCGACTTCATCTTGGTCGGGGACTCGACGATGACGAGTTTCTTGCCGCCTGCCACGAGTCTTCCTTTCTCCAGCGCACACCATACACGCGCCACACGGTGGAAGACGCTGGGAGCGCCGCGCCATATCCTTCTGTCGGCATGTCGGCGAGCGAGGGCCGCGCGGGCGCGCGCGTGCCCGCGGAATACACCCTCGGGTGGGCCGTATGCGACCGCCGGCTGCACGGGGGCGCCGGCATACGGAACCACGCATTGCGGATGACGGCTGAGCATCGAATGCGCGACACCCATACGATCGCAGCACGCCGGCGGTTCCTGATCAGTCCCACTCGGCCAGGCCCGGTGGCTGAAGCGACCGGGCCGCTCTCCCGGATGGAAGGTGCGCGATGGCGATCGCGACATCGATGGGATCATTCCGGCGGGCCCGCTCGAGAGCGCGCCTGAATGGCGAACACTCCGGCCGTCGACTCGACCAGGACGGTCGCGACCACGCCATCCATCTCGCATGCGGCGAGCGCGTGCCCCGACCGAGCGACGACCTGCGCGGCTCGGTCGCACGGCACTCCCCCGATGAACCCGAGCGCGGTGTCGGCTGCGGCGAGCGCCGCCGTGTCGGCGACGGCTGACACCCGCGCCGACTGGATCGCGGCGGCCCCGGCGAGGGCGCAGCCCGCCGCGACCGTCGCCGTCACCGCCAGAACGCCGACGGCGGTGGCAACCCCAGCCATCAGAGCCCGCCCGACAGCGCGCACGCTTCCGCGCGCAGCGGCGGCAGGGGCAGAGGGATGCCGTGGCCCGCGGTCGCTGTCGCGCACGTGAGGTCCCCGTCGGATCGGACGTCGAGCGCCGCGCCCCCGACCGCTGTCTGAACGGCGGCCGCCGCCCGCCCGGCATCCTCGCCCCGCGCGATGAGCCGCGCCGCCTGCGCCGCCGCGTGCTCGAGGCGGATCTGCGTGCCCGCCGCCGCCAACGCGGCGACGGCGAGCAGCACCAGAAGCATCGCCGCCGGGACGACGACCGCGAACTCGGCGGCGACCGAGCCGCGATCGTCTCGGCGGAGTCTCATTCGACGGTCAACGCCCGCCGCACGAGGTCGGTGAGGATGGCGCGCACCTCGTCGCTGCGCATGATGATCACCAGCAAGCCGGCAAAGGCGACGGCGGCCATCGTCGCGATGGCGTACTCGGCGGTCGCGGCGCCGGATTCGTCGGCGAACAGCTGTGCGGCGCGCGTGCGCGTCAGTCGGGGAAGGGATGGGGTCATGTCTGCTCCGTTCGGTTGTCAGGTGTTCGTCATGGGCACGGTGGGCACGGTCTGGTCTGGCGCGGTCGAACCCGCGCGGATGTCGCGACATCACAGCGGCACCGAGGTGCTGCTCATCGCGCTGAGGAGCATCGGTGCCACGCCGATGAGGAGGAACGCGGGCAGCGTGCACACTCCGAGCGGCAGCAAGAGCCGTGATGTCAGCTGCGCCGCCCTCATCCGGCCCTCGATGCGGGCACGGTGACGCTCCAGGTCTGCGGTCGCGCGCAGCAGGTCGACCGCGGGCACCCCGGCCGCGGTCGAGAGTCCGAGGACCTCCCGGTCCGCTGGCGCAAGCGCGACGTCGACGGACGCCAGGACTTCCTCTGCCCGGCGGGTCGACACACCGCTCGACAGCGCAATCGCTAGCAGCTCGGCGGACATCCCGGGGACACCGCCCACGGGTCGGGCTCGGGCGACGAGGCGACGGGTCCACAGGTGCGCTGTCGCCATCAGCAGCGCGCCGACGACGAGGCACGTCGCGCCGACGGGATGGCGCACCGTGGCGACGACGTCGAAGCCGAGCAGGAGGGCGAGCCCGACAGCGACGAGCGGCAACCATCCCACGAGGCGCGCCGTGGCTGTGGGCTCGGCGAGCGCGACGCGAATGTCATCACGGGCCTGCTCGGCGTCGCGCAGCGCCTCGGCCATCCCTCGCAGCGTGCGCGCAAGCGGCGCTCCCACGGTCGTCGCGACATGCCAGGCAGTGGCGACCTCTCGCCAGGCTCCGGGTTCGGCAGCAATGGCACCGGTGAGCGGTTCACCCGCCCGACGTCGCTCGTCCACGCGGCGAGGTGCCGAGTCGCCCGACGCCGCCAGATGTTCCCAAGCCCTGTCGGGCGCGATACCGGCTTCGAGCAGCACAGCGAGACGGTGCAGGGCCGGGGCAACACCGGCCACCGCCGCGGCATCCGCTTCAGCCGCGGAATGGGCCCGCCGCCACCGCCGCTTCACGCCCGCTCCTCGATCCCGAGTCTTCCGCCTCGAAGGACCGGCCGGGCGATCCCCGTGACGCGTCGCGCGCCGTCGACATGACCGACATGGATGATCGCGCCAATCGCGCTCACCACCTGTCGGGCGACGCCGTGATCGTCGAGCCCCGCCAGCGCACCGAGCGCCTCGAGCCGGGCCGGGACGTCAGCGAGACCGCTCGCGTGCACCGTCCCCGCTCCGCCGTGATGGCCCGTGTTGAGGGCGGTCAGCAACTCGCGGACCTCTTCACCGCGGCACTCGCCCACCACGAGCCGATCGGGTCGCATGCGGAGCGCCTCCCGCACCAGCCGAGCGAGCGGCACGGCCCCGGCGCCCTCGAGATTGGGTTGGCGCGCCTCGAGCCGGACATGGTGCGGATGGTCGAGCCGCAGCTCGGCGACATCCTCGATCGTCACGATCCGTTCGGTCGGCCTCGCGGCTGACAGCAACGCCGCGAGAAGCGTCGTCTTCCCGGCGCCCGTCGCCCCCGTGACGAGGAGATTGGTCCGATCCGCGACGAGTCGGCGGAGGTCCTCGGCGACCGTGGCGTCGAACATCCCGCGTTGCTCGAGTTCGGCCAGGCTCAGTTGCTCGACCGCCGGAAGCCGAATCGAGATCGCGGAGCCTTCGCAGGCCACCGGCGCCAGCACCGCGTGCACTCGGATACCGCCGGCCCACCGCACGTCGGCACAGGGAGTCGCATCGTCGAGATGACGTCCGCCGAGGGCGATCAACGCCACGGCGAGCGCACGCACCTCCGCCTCGTTCGGGCGCCACCCTTCAACGGCCTCGGCGCCGCCACCACGGTCGACGAAGACACCGCGTTCGCCGTTGACGAAGACATCCGTCGCATCCGGGTCGAGCAGATGCTCACGCAACGGATCGAACGCCGCGTCGGCGGGAAGCTGGCGCCGTGGTTTCGCTGGCGATGTCGGTTCGCGCCGTGCGGCGACAACGGAGCCCGAGCGCGGTGCGACGACGAATGTTGATGCCATGCCCCGACATTAGGAACGGTCAGAACCGTCAGCCGACCCACGTACCCGAACAGGGGACAGCTCAGATCGGTGCCGCGCTGGGGAGAAGTCTCGACGAGGAACCCGTCGCCTTCCGTGCGAGTGAGTCGCTCCCCCGAGGAAAAGAAGAAGGACGGCACCCCACATTGGGGGATAGGGGTGCCGTCCACGCAACGTCCCGCCGCTTGGGGGGTAGGTCGGGCCGTCACGGGCGCGATCGATGTCGCAGCCGTCGATCAGCTTATCTCCCGAACCCGATGCGACCCAATCAGGCGACGCCATGCATGGCGTGACACGACCACCCACTATCGGCGGTAGTCTCCTGATCTCGTCGCGGTCTAGATTGACCGCACGCCGCCGTGCGCGGCGCCATCGACCGCGAAGGAGCGTGCCGTATGAGCAGCCAGATCGACCACCTGCTGACCGAGACCCGGCGTTTCGCGCCGTCGCCCGAGTTCGCCGCATCCGCCGTCGGCACCGCGGAGCTCTACGAGCGCGCCGCAGCGGACCGCGAGGGATTCTGGGCCGACCAGGCGCGGCAGCTGCACTGGCACAAGCCCTTCACCCAGGTGCTCGACTGGTCGAATCCCCCGTTCGCCGAGTGGTTCGCCGACGGTGAGCTGAACGTCGCGTACAACTGCCTCGACCGTCACGTCGAGGCGGGCCTCGGCGACCGCGTCGCGCTGCTGTGGGAGGGCGAGCCGGGCGATGACCGCGCCGTGACCTACGGCGAGCTCACCGACGAGGTCAAGCGCCTGGCCAACGTCCTCACCGAGCTCGGAATCGAACAGGGCGACCGCGTCGCCATCTACATGCCGATGATCCCCGAGGCCGTCGCCGCGATGCTCGCCGTCGCCCGGGTCGGCGCGGTGCACTCGGTCGTGTTCGGCGGGTTCTCCGCCGACAGCCTCCGCACCCGCATCGACGACGCCGGGGCCAAGCTCGTCATCACCGCCGACGGCGGCTACCGCAAAGGCAAGGTCTCGCCGCTCAAGCCGGCCGTCGACCAGGCGCTGTCCGACCGGGGCGCCGGTCCGCAGCTCACCGTCGAGCACGTCATCGTGGTGCGCCGCGGCGGCAACGACATCGAGTGGAACGACGGGCGCGACCTGTGGTGGCACGACGTCGTGCCCGCGGCATCCCCCGATCACGAGGCGCAGGCGTTCCCCGCCGAGAACCCGCTGTTCATCCTGTACACCTCGGGTACGACGGGAAAGCCGAAGGGCATCCTGCACACCTCCGGCGGCTACCTCACGCAGGCCGCGTTCACCAACCGCGTCGTCCACGACCTGCACGCCGAGACCGACGTCTACTGGTGCACCGCCGACATCGGGTGGGTCACCGGGCACAGCTACGTCACGTACGGCCCGCTCGCGAACGGCGCGACCCAGGTGCTGTACGAGGGAACCCCCGACACCCCTCACTCCGGACGCTCGTGGGAGATCATCCAGAAGTACGGGGTGACGATCTACTACACCGCCCCCACCGCGATCCGCTCGTTCATGAAGGTCGGCCGTCAGGTCCCGGCGCAGTACGACCTGTCGAGCATCCGCCTGCTCGGATCGGTGGGCGAGCCCATCAACCCCGAGGCGTGGATGTGGTACCGCAAGGTCATCGGCGGCAAGAAGGCACCGATCGTCGACACGTGGTGGCAGACCGAGACCGGCGCGATCATGATCTCGGCGCTGCCGGGCGTCACCGAGACCAAGCCCGGATCGGCCCAGGTCGCGCTCCCCGGCATCTCGATCGACGTCGTCGACGAAGAGGGCAAACGGGTCGGCGAGGGCAACGGCGGACTCCTGGTCATCACCGAGCCGTGGCCGAGCATGCTGCGCGGCATCTGGGGCGACCCCGACCGGTTCGTCGAGACCTACTGGGAGAAGTTCCAGAAGCAGGGCTACTACTTCGCCGGCGACGGCGCGCGGCTCGACGACGACGGCGACATCTGGCTCATGGGACGCGTCGACGACGTCATGAACGTCTCGGGCCATCGCCTGTCGACGACCGAGATCGAGTCCGCGCTCGTCGCGCACGAGTCGACGGCCGAGGCGGCCGTGGTCGGCGCCTCCGACGAGACCACGGGACAGGCCGTGGTGGCGTTCGTCATCATCAAGCAGAGCTACCTCGACGCGCACTCCCCCGACGGCCTCGCGACCTCGCTCCGGCAGTGGGTCGGCGAGCAGATCGGACCTATCGCACGGCCCCGCGACGTCTACATCGTCGGCGAGCTGCCGAAGACCCGATCCGGCAAGATCATGCGACGCCTGCTGCGGGATGTCGCCGAGGGTCGCGAGGTCGGTGACACGACGACACTCGCCGACACCGCGGTCATGTCGGTCATCAGCGCTCAGCTGAAGTAGCCCGCAGCCTCGCGCCGCCCCACGGCGGCGCGAGGCGCGTCACTCGGCGTCGCGATCGAGGCCGCGAGCCCGGATCTCCTCGATGTCGAGGTCGGCGAGGATGCGGCGTGCCACCAGATCGTCGATCGTGCCGTCGCGCCGCAGGCGCAGCAGCACCTCGCGCTTGCGATCGAGCATCGCCAGTCGGAGCCGCGTCGCCTCCTTGTGCCGGATGAGCGGCGAGCGCTGCGTGAGGTCGATGTCGTCGCTGACGGCGAGCATCTCCAGCTGCGGCGCGGGCCGGTGCCCGTCGCCATCGACCGGCCCGGGCGGCACGGGGCCCATGCGCGAGGCATCCTCGTCATCCGGCTCGCCGTCGATATCGGCATCGGCGTCGCGTTCCTCGGCGGCTCGCAGCCGCGCGACGGCCCGCGCGTTCGCCAGCTCGAGGCGCTCGTACCCCTCATGGCGCGCACGGTCGCGCACGCGGTCGCTGACCCCGTGCTCGGCGGCGAGATCGTCGAGGGCCGCCAGGGCGGCACCGGAGATCGCCCGCTGGGCGAGCTCGTACTCCTCGATCGCCGCGTCGTCGGCGGGCAGCTTCGCCCAGCGGATGACGGCGGGAAGCAGCGGCCCCTGCACGAGCAGGGTGAGCACGATGACCCCCGCGGTGACGAACACGATCGAGTCGCGCCCTTCGACCGGTTCACCCGATGCTGTCGTGATCGGCACCGAGAGGGCGATCGCGAGTGACACCGCGCCGCGGAACCCCGACACGGTGCTCACGACCCGTGAGCGATGACGGAGCGATCGGCTCGACCCGGCCGCCGGCCGCGAGAAGGGCGAGAACAGCCACTGGAAGAGGTAGCGGACGACGAACAGGGCGATCCACGCCGCAACGGTGACGAGGAGCAGGATGCCGATCTCCGACGGCGAGATCTCATGCAGCACCAGCTGCACCTCGAGCCCGATCAGCACGAACAGCGCGCCGTTGAGCAGGTACACCCCGAACGGCCACGTGGCATCGGCTGCGCGGCGCGACATGGCGGTCGTGATGCGCGGCGACACCCAGGCGACGATGAGCCCCGCGAAGACGACGGCGAGGACGCCCGATGCCTCGAGCAGCTCGGCGACGAGGAAAGCGACGAAGGGGACGAGCAGCAGCGTCAGGTTGATCGTCAGGGTCGACTGCATCCGTCGCAGCGCGAGGAACGCGAGAGCGGCGACGGCGATGCCCGCCGCTGCCCCGCCGAGGTACGACAGCAGCACCATCCCCGTGATGGAGAGGGCACTGACCTGGTCGCCGAGCAGAAGCGAGACGGCGATGGCGTACAGCACGAGAGCCGTGCCGTCGTTGGTCAGGCTCTCGGCCTTGAGCTTCATGAACGTGCGGGGCGGGAGCAGTCGTCCGAGGGCGGCCACAGCGGTGGCATCAGGCGGGGCGACCGCGGCGCCGAGCACCAGCGCGGCCTCCCACGGCACGCCCAGCCACGTCGCGACCGCCGCGACGGCGAACGCCGAGGCGACGACGAGCAGAGTGCTCATCGGCACGATGTACCGGAGCGACCGGCGCACCGAGCGCAGCGACGTCGTCCAGGCCTCGCGGAACAGCAGCACCGGGAGGAAGAGCAGCAGCACCGTCTCGGGAGGCAGTTCGATCGTCCGCAGCTCGGGCACGAAGCCGAGCAGCAGCCCGATCACGAGCAGCACCAGCGGAGTGGCCACGCGCAACCGCGGAGCCAGAACGGTTCCGACCAGAAGGGCGATGCCCAGCAGAACCGTGACCTCGAGTCCCTGCATCCCTACCGCCTTTCCGCGTGGTCCACACCAGAGCGTAGGGCCGCGGACCACCCCACGGGCGGTGTTTCACCCTCGGTTCGCGATGGGCGGAGCGCCCGAGGATCAGACGAGCGCGAAGACGACCTCGACCTCGACGGGCGAATCAAGCGGCAGCACGGGAACGCCGACCGCCGACCTCGCGTGACGTCCGGCGTCGCCGAAGATCTCGCCGAGCGCTTCGCTCGCGCCGTTGATGACGCCGGGCTGTCCCGTGAACTCCGGAACGGATGCCACGAAGCCGGTCACCTTGACGACCCGAGCGAGGTTGTCGACACCGCCAGCCACGTCCGCCGCGGCGGCGATGGCGTTGAGCGCGCACTGACGAGCGAGCTGCTTGGCGGTGTCGGCCGTGACGAGCCCCTCGCTCACGCCCACCTTGCCGGTCGCGGGAAGCGAACCGTCGATCATGGGCAGCTGCCCCGAGGTGTAGACGAGTCCGTCGTGCTCGGTCGCCGGGATGTAGGCCGCGACCGGCGGGACGACCGGAGGAAGCTGGATGCCGAGTTCGGCCAGGCGTGCCGAGACGCTCATGCGCCCGTCCCCTCGAACTGCTGGGCCGCTTGATGGGCGGCACCGAGACCGGCGTTGGCCGCTCCCCCACCGACGGGCCGCTTGAAGTACGCCACGAGCCCGCCCTCGGGGCCGGGAACGACCTGCACGAGCTCCCAGCCCTGCTTGCCCCAGTTGTTCAGGATCGCCGCCGTGTTGTGGATCAGCAGGGGCGTCGTGAGGTACTCCCACGTCGTCATCGGGGCTCCGTTCTGTGGCTGTCGCTCGCGCGCCGACATGCGCGGAGGCACGCGCGCAAGGGGTGGTCCTGAGGCGGATGCCCAGGTATCTCGCTTACGATCACCCTATGCCTCACAAGAAACGCACGGCCACCGGTGTGCTCGGCGGTCTCGCCGGCCTGGTCGGCCTGAGCGCTGTGGCCGGGATCCTCGTCACCGCCACCGTGACCCCCGCCATCGCCGTGTCGGGTTACGCCGCGACCAGCGCGATCGACGTCTTCGACAACATGCCGAGCTATCTCGAAGTCGATGAGCTCATGCTGCCGACCGAGTTCTACCGCAAGGACGCCGACGGCAACGACGTCCTCATGACCCAGTTCTACGACCAGAACCGCATCCCGGTCACGTGGGACGAGGTCGCGCCGGTCATGTTCGACGCGATCACCTCGAGTGAGGACAAGAACTACTACACCCACGGCGGCGTCGACCTGCTCGGCACCGCCAGCGCCGTGTTCGGCAACCTGCGCGGCGGCGACACCCGCGGTGGCTCGTCGATCACCCAGCAGTACGTCAAGAACGTGCTGCAGCAGGCGTGCGAGAAGGAGGCCAAGTCGCAGGACGAGGTCGAGGCGTGCTTCCGCTCGACCACCGTCTCCTCCGGCACCGACGGCATCGAGCGCAAGCTGCAGGAGATGCGGTACGCGATTCAGCTCGAGAAGCGGTATCCGAAGAACGAGATCCTGCTCGGCTACCTCAACATCGCGCACTTCGGCGGCACCGTCTACGGCATCGGCGCAGCCGCGCAGTACTACTTCGGCGTGCCGGCCTCGCAGCTCACGATCGGCCAGGCCGCGGCGATCGCCGGCATGGTGCAGGAGCCGAACACCTACCGTCTCGACCGCCCCGACAGTGAGTCGAACGGCGCCGCGAACGGCTACGAGCTGACGAAGGACCGCCAGGTCTACGTGCTGAACCGCATGCTCTCCGACGGGAAGATCACGCAGGAAGAGCGGGATGCCGCCGTCGCGGAGCCCATCACCCCCAACATCCAGGAGCGCCCGCAGGGCTGCCAGCTCGCCGCCGGCGCGGAGTTCTTCTGCGAGTACGTCCGCAACATCGTCCTCGACGACCCGGCCTTCGGCGAGTCGCTCGAAGAGCGCCAGCAGAACCTGCGCCGCGGCGGCATGAAGATCTACACGACGCTCGACCCGCAGCTGCAGGATGCCGCGCTCGACGCGATGTCGGTCGTTCCCGCCACCGATGACCGCCTGAACCTCGGCGCCTCGGGTGTCCAGGTCGAGGTCGGCACCGGACGTGTGCTCTCGATGGTGCAGAACCGTCCGTTCGCGCCCGTCGCGTCGGACAACTCCACCACGCCCGTCAACTACAACGTGCGCAACCAGGACGGCGGCGGTGGTCACTCCGCGGGCTCGACCTACAAGGTGTTCAGCCTCATCAACTGGCTCGAGCAGGGTCACTCCATCAACGAAGTGATCAACGGCCGTGTCGGGAACAAGCGCGTGCTGACCAGCTGCGACGGCGCCACCCAGAACGTCCGCACCGGCAACAGCGGCCGTCAGAACGAGATCGGCAACTTCCAGAGCAGCAACGGCTACTCGGGCACCATCAAGAAGTTCACCGAAGACTCCCTCAACTCCGGCTTCCTCGCGATGGCCGAGCGCATCTCGGTGTGCTCGACCAACCAGGTCGCGATGAAGATGGGTGTCATGCAGTCCAACGGCGACCCGCTGGACGTCAACAACAACCCCTACGACGTACTCGGCTCCGCCGCGGTCGCGCCCATCGACATGGCGGAGGCGTACGCCGCAGTCGCCGGCGGCGGCATGCGCTGCGAGCCCAAGGTCATCGACCGGGCGGTGAAGTCCGACGGCACCGACATCACGCCGCAGACCAGCTGCGACCAGGCCATCTCGGCCAACGTCGCCGCCACCGCCGCCTTCGCGCTCGAGGGCGTCATGAATGCAACGGGTCAGGGCGCGCGCATCTTCGACGGCGTGCCGGTGTTCGGCAAGACCGGTATCCACGAGTACGAGCACACGTGGATGGACGGCGCGAGCACCAAGGTCGCCACCGTGGTCTGGGTCGGCAACGTCGACGGCTTCGCAAAGCTCAACGAGTACCGCGTCAACGGCTGGCGTCTCGATCAGATCCGAAACGCGATCTGGCCGAAGATGCAGGGAGCGGCGAACGCCAAGTTCGGTGGCGATCGCTTCCCGACCCCGGACACGAACCTCACGAAGAACGTCCTGACGGATCTGCCGAACGTCGTGGGGCAGACCGTGGACGAGGCACGCGGCACCCTCGAGGCGGCCGGCTTCACGGTGAACGTCGCCGAGCCCACCGACTCGACCGAGCCCGAGGGCCGGATCGTGTCGCAGGACCCGGGTGCGGGCCGCGCCCCGGGCGGCACGACGGTGACCATCGCCCCGAGCAACGGTCAGGGCGCGACGGTACCGCCGGTCACGGGCAACCCGCAGGAGGCGGAACGCCAACTGCGAGCCGCGGGCTTCACGAGCGTGACGACGGCGTGTACCGAGAAGGACGACCCACCGCAGCCGACGGTGACGGGCACGAGCCCGGCAGCCGGCGAGGCGGTCGGCCGCGGCACGCAGATCACCATCGAGTACACCGCGAAGAACTGCTGATGGCAGGCGTCCACAAGACGCTCTCCACGATCGCCACCGCCGGCGCCCTGGGCGCCGGCGGTGCGATCGTCTGGGGAGTCGGCATCGAGCGCTACCTGTTCACCGCACGGCGCCACGAGCTCCACGTGCTGCCACCGGGCAGCCCGAGTATCACCGTCCTGCACCTCTCCGATGCCCACATGGCGCCCTGGCAGAAGCGCAAGCAGCGGTGGATCGCCGAGCTCGCCGAGCAGACGCAGCCCGACCTGGTGATCAACACGGGTGACAACCTCGGGCACACCCGCGGTCTCGACGGCATCCGTCGCGCCTTCTCTCCCCTGCGAGGAGTGCCCGGGTTCTTCGTTCACGGGTCGAATGACGTATACGAGCCGAGCGGGCGAAACCCCGTGCGCTACTTCACCGGGCCCTCGAAGTACCCCCAGACCGCCGCGAAGCTCGACACCGAGGCGATGGATGCCTTCTTCACCGACGACCTCGGCTGGTCCGAGCTCGACAACGCGGCCGCTGCGGTGCGCGTCTCCGGGCTGCGGATCACTGGTGTCGGTGTCGACGACGCGCACCGCGACTGGGACGACCTCGACGCCCTCCCCGGCGCCCTGGCGGCTCTGGAAGGTCGCAAGCGCGCTGACCTGACGCTCGGCGTCACCCACGCCCCGTATCGTCGCGTGCTCGACCGTTTCGTCGACCTGGGAACCGACATGATCTTCGGCGGCCACACGCACGGCGGGCAGGTCCGCATCCCCTTCTCGTCGCGCGCTCTCGTCGCCAACTGCGACATCCCGCTCGACCAGGCGCGGGGGCTCAGCACGTGGGGACCCGACGACGTGCCGCTCAACGTCAGCGCCGGCCTCGGCCACTCGATCTACGCCCCCGTACGGTTCGGCTGCCGCCCCGAGGCATCCGTCCTCACCCTGCGCGCGCGAGCGTGAGCCGATTCGTCTTCCGGACGAGATCGGGGTAAGCTTGGAGGGTTGCCACGGGGTGTGGCGCAGCTTGGTAGCGCGCGTCGTTCGGGACGACGAGGCCGCAGGTTCAAATCCTGTCACCCCGACAGCGAAGAGGCTCCGCCGCGAGGCGGGGCCTCTTTCATGCCACCGGAGAACGGAGCACGGATGCCCATCCCCCGCCTGGTCGCCTTCGACCTCGACGACACCCTCGCCCCTTCGAAGAGCGCCATCGATCCCCGCATCGGACGCCAGCTCCTGGATCTCGCGGCCCGCGTCGAGGTCGCGATCATCTCGGGCGGACAGCTCGCGCAGTTCACGGCGCAGGTCGTCGACCAGCTGCCGGAGACGGATGCCGAGCTGCTGTCGCACTTCCACCTGCTGCCGACGTGCGGCACGCAGTATTACCGCCTCTCCCCCGCCGGCATCGAGACGATCTACGCTCGGTCGCTGACCGACGACCAGAAGTCGCGCGCCCTCGCCGCGGTCGAGGAGGAAGCGCGCCGCCTCGACCTGTGGGAGAGCGAGACCTGGGGCCCGATTCTCGAGGACCGCGGATCGCAGATCACCTTCTCCGCACTGGGTCAGCAGGCTCCCGTCGACGCCAAGATGGCGTGGGATCCGACCGGCGAGAAGAAGAACGCACTCCGCGCGGCGGTGGCAGACCGCATCCCCGACCTCGAGGTGCGCGCGGGCGGGTCGACGTCCGTCGACATCACCGAGCGCGGCATCGACAAGGCCTACGGCATGACGCGTCTCATCGAGCAGTCCGGCATCCCCCAGGACGACATCCTGTTCGTCGGAGACCGCCTCGACGAGAACGGCAACGACTACCCCGTGCTCGCGATGGGCGTGGCGTGCCACGCGGTCGAGGGCTGGGAGGACACCGCCGACTTCCTCGACCAGCTCATCCCCACGCTCCCCCTGCGATGACCCGCTGACGCGGACGACATCGCGGAACGCATCCGGGCCCCGGAGCCCGCAGTCGACCGACTGCCGGCTCCGGGGCCCGTTGCTTTGCTACCCGCCTGTCCCGCCGCGCGTCCCGCCGTCAGGCTCGAGACGCGGTCTTGGCGCGCGCGGCGGTGCGGCGCGGCGCTGAGCCTGCGATCGGCACGAGCCGCTGCAGTTGCGTGACGTGACGCGGCTCGAGCTCGTCGAGGCTCGAGACACCGAGCAGCTGCATCGTGCGCTCGATCTCGCTGCGGAGGATCGCGATCGTCCGGTCGACGCCCTGGCGACCGCCCGCCATCAGGCCGTAGAGGTACGCGCGCCCGATGAGCGTGAACTTCGCGCCCTGCGCGACCGAGGCGACGATGTCGGCGCCGTTCATGATGCCGGTGTCGACCATGACCGTCGCATCCTTGCCGACTTCACGCACGACCTGGGGCAGAAGGTGGAACGGCACGGGTGCACGGTCGAGCTGGCGACCACCGTGGTTCGAGAGCACGATGCCGTCGACGCCGAGGTCGATGAGACGCTTGGAGTCCTCGACGTTCTGCACGCCCTTCACGACGATCTTTCCAGGCCACATGCCGCGGATGACCTCGAGGTCGTCGTAACTGATCGTCGGGTCCATCGCGGCGTTGAGGAGCTCGCCGACGGTGCCGCCGGTCGTCGTCAGCGACGCAAACTCGAGCTTGGGTGTGGTGAGGAAGTCGATCCACCACCAGGGCCGCGGGATCGCGTTGACGATCGTGCCGACGGTCAGGGCGGGCGGGATCGAGAATCCGTTGCGCTTGTCACGCAGTCGCGCGCCGGCGACCGGGGTGTCGACGGTGAACATGAGCGTGTCGAAGCCCGCCTCCGCGGCCCGCTTCACCAGACCGTACGAGATCTCGCGATCGCGCATGACGTAGAGCTGGAACCAGTTGCGCCCATGCGGGTTGGCGGCGCGCACACCCTCGATCGAGGTCGTCCCGAGCGTCGAGAGGGTGAACGGGATGCCGGCGGCTCCCGCCGCAGATGCCCCGGCGCTCTCGCCCTCGGTCTGCATGAGGCGCGTGAACCCCGTCGGGGCGATGCCGAAGGGCAGCGCCGAACGTCCGCCGAGGATCTCCGTCGACATGTCGACCGACTCGGCCGGACGCAGGATGTCGGGGTGGAACTCGATGTCCTGGAACGCCTGGCGCGCTCGCGCGAGCGAGATCTCGCCCTCCGCGGCACCGTCGGTGTAGTCGAATGCGGCCTTGGGCGTGCGACGCTTCGCGATCGTCCGCAGGTCGTCGATCGTCAGGGCCGCTGAGAGCCGGCGACGACGACCGTTGAGGTCGGGAGCTTTGAACTGCATGAGTTCGAGCAGCTCGGGGATCTTGGGCAGCTGGCGGGTGACCATGTTTCTCCTCTGTTCCGGCAGATGGCCGAAGGGGTCGGGCCGGATGGTTCAGGCGGATTCGGGCCGGACGGGGTTCGCGGACGCGTAGTACCCGGTGATGTGATCGCGCACAGCGATGCGGGCATCCGCGACGCGCTGCTCGTCGATCGCGGCCACGATCGCGTTGTGCTCGTCGCGCAGCCGGTCGACCGCGCTGTTCCAATCAGGGATGCGCGCGGCGCCTTCGAGCACGTAGTCCTCGATCGACGAGCGGAGGCCTGCCATCATCGCCGCGACGACCTCGTTGCCCGATGCCTCGGCCAGGGCGACGTGGAACTGCGCATCGAGCGCGAGGAAGTCGGCGGGGCTGAGGCCGGGGGCATCCATCGCATGCAACGCCTCGCGCGCCCGATCGAGATCGACGTCGGACGAGCTGGCGAGCTCCCCCGCGACCCACTCCTCGAGCAGCAGACGAGTGTCGACGACATCCGAGATCGCGAAGCCCTGCGCGGCCACCTGCAGGCGGAGCAGAGCCTGCATGCCGCCGGTCGGCCGCGCGACCACGATCGCGCCGGCGCTGGGGCCCGAACCGGTCGCGGTGCGGATGAGGCCCATGACTTCGAGCACGCGCAACGCCTCTCGCACGCTCGAACGTCCGACCCCGAGCTGGGCGACGAGGTCGCGTTCGGATGGCAACCGGTCGCCGGGACCGAGCTTGCCGGCGAGAAGATCGGACTCGATCTTCTCCAGTACGACGCGCCAGGCGCGCGCCGGGGTTCCGTCAGCCATGACGCCCCTCTCGTTGGTGGCCGGACCACGATACATCTTGTGGTCTGACCGCGCAAAGCCCGAGACGGCCGCGTCGTGAAACGTATCAGAGGCCCGACTCGTCAGGCGAGACGACCGCCCGACTCGCGGAGGTAGCACTCGGCGCACATCGACTCGTAGGTGACGCGGTCGCGGGCGAGCTCGTCGATCGCCACCTGGTCGCCCTCGAACACGAAGCGGCCGCCGACCAGACGGGCGTTGAACAGCGCCTTCCGCCCGCAGCGACAGATCGTCTTGAGCTCTTCGAGGCTGTGCGCGAGCTCCATCAGACGAGCGGATCCGGGAAAGGCCCGGGTCTGGAAATCGGTGCGGATGCCGTAGGCGAGCACCGGCACGTTCTCCTCGACCACGGTCCGGAGCAGATCGTCGACCTGCTCCGACGTCAGGAACTGCGCTTCGTCGATGAGGAGGCACGCGACATCCGCCCCCGTCTCCGCCCGCACACGCTCGCGATGGACGCCGAACACGGCTCGGAGGTCGTCGTCGCCGCCGACGAGGAAGTCGACGTCGCGCTCGACACCCAGCCGGCTGGCGATCTGCCCGGCACCCTTGGTGTCGATCTCGGGCTTCGCGAGGAGGACGTGCTGGCCGCGCTCCTCGTAGTTGTAAGCCGCCTGCAGCAGAGCCGTCGACTTGCCGGAGTTCATCGCCCCGTAACGGAAGTAGAGCTTGGCCATGCCCGTCAGGGGTTGATCGAGAGCGCTTCGGCCGTCGCCGCGATCGACGCGCGGGCCGCATCGGCGCGCGGGTTGAGCGGCTGGCCGTAGCTCGGGATGAGCTTCTTCAGCTCGGGCTCCCAGCCAGCGATGCGATCGGGGAAGCAGGTCTTCAGCAGTCCGAGCATGATGGATGCCGCGGTCGAAGCGCCCGGCGAGGCGCCCAGCAGGCCCGCGATCGAGCCATCGGCCGAGGTCACGACCTCGGTGCCGAACTGCAGCACGCCGCCCTTCTTGGGGTCCTTCTTCATGACCTGAGCGCGCTGGCCGGCCTGGATCAGCTCCCAGTCCTCGTCCTTCGCGGTCGGCATGAACACCCGAAGCGAGTCGACCTTCTTGCGGTGGTTCTTCAGCAGCTCGCCCATGAGGTACGAGATCAGGCTCGGATTGTCGACGGCGACCTTCAGCATCGGCAACAGGTTGTGCGGACGCACCTGGGCGACGATGTCGGTGATGCGACCGTTCTTGAGGAACTTCGGGCTGAACGTCGCGAACGGTCCGAACAGCAGCGAGGCTTCACCGTCGACCACGCGCGTGTCGAGGTGGGGAACCGACATCGGCGGAGCGCCGACGGAGGCCTGCGAGTACACCTTCGCCTTGTGCTGCGACACGACGGCGGGGTTCGTGGTCTTGAGGAACTGTCCGCCGATCGGGAAGACGCCGTACCCCTTGATCTCGGGGATCCCCGACTTCTGCAGCAGTTTCAGCGCCCAGCCGCCCGCGCCGACGAACACGAATCGCGCGTCGGTGTGGCCGGGGGTCCTGCCCAGGCGATTGCGCCAGAAGACTCGCCACGAGCCGTCCTTCTGCCGGGTCATCGTCCGCACCTCGCGGTCGGTGATGACCTCGACGCCCTGCTCCTGCAGGTGGGAGAACAGCTGACGGGTCAGCGACCCGAAGTCGACATCCGTGCCCGCCGGAACGCGCGTCGCGGCGAACGGCTCGCCCTTGCGCCGCTCCTGCATCAGCAACGGCGCCCACTGGTTGATGACACGGGAGTCCTCGGAGTACTCGATGCCCGCGAACAACGGCTGGTCCTTCAGCGCCTCGTAGCGCCGCTTGAGGAAGGCGACGTCCTTCTCACCGCGGACGAAGGTCATGTGAGGCGTCGCGTTGATGAACGTGGAGGGCTCGTCCAGGATGCCGCGCTCGATGAGCGACGCCCACAGCTGACGGCTCTGCTGGAACTGCTCGTTGATCGTGATCGCCTTGCCCGGATCGACGGAGCCGTCCGACGCCTCGGGCGTGTAGTTCAGCTCGCACAGCGCAGCGTGGCCCGTGCCCGCGTTGTTCCACGGGTTCGAGCTCTCCTGCGCCAGATCCGACAGGCGCTCGTGCACCTCGATCTTCCAATCGGGCTGGAGCTGCTTCAGCAGCACACCGAGCGTGGCACTCATGATGCCCCCGCCGATCAGGACGACGTCGACCTTTTCACTCACGATGCACCAGTCTATCCCGGTGCGGCGGGCGTCATCCCGCCGCACCGCGGCCCCGCCTTCGCGTCAGAGGCGCTCGGCCACGATCTCCGCGATCTGCACCGCGTTCAACGCGGCGCCCTTGCGGAGGTTGTCGTTGCTGATGAAGAGAACGAGGCCCTTGCCTGCCGGGGCGGACTGGTCGGCGCGGATGCGGCCCACGTAGCTCGGGTCGTTGCCGGCGGCCTGCAGGGGCGTGGGCACCTCTTCGAGCACGACGCCGGGCGCCGCCGACAGGATCTCTCGTGCCCGCTCCGGCGTGATGTCGCGCGCGAACTCGGCGTGGATCGACAGCGAGTGGCCCGTGAAGACCGGGACGCGCACGCAGGTACCGGCGACCCGCAGGTCGGGCAGCTCGAGGATCTTGCGGCTCTCGTTGCGGAGCTTTTTCTCCTCGTCGGTCTCGTTGTCGCCGTCGTCGACGAGACTGCCCGCGAACGGGATGACGTCGAACGCGATCGGCGCGATGTACTTCTCGGGCTGGGGGAAGTCGACCGCGGAGCCGTCATGCACGAGATCGAGCGTGCGGCCCTGCGCGAGGACTCCCTCGACCTGGCCGAGCAGTTCCTCGGCCCCCGCGAGGCCCGAGCCCGAGACCGCCTGATAGGTCGAGACGATGAGGCGCTCGAGGCCGGCCTCGGTGTCGAGCACCTTCAGCACGGGCATCGCGGCCATCGTGGTGCAGTTGGGGTTCGCGATGATGCCCTTGGGCGGGTTGACCGTGGCGTGGGGGTTGACCTCGCTGACGACGAGGGGAACCTCGGGATCCATGCGCCAAGCGCTGGAGTTGTCGATGACGACGGCGCCCGCCTCGGCGAACCGCGGGGCGTGCGCGCGCGAACCGGTCGCACCGGCGGAGAAGAGGGCGATGTCGATGCCGGCGGGGTCGGCGGTGGCGATGTCCTCGACGATGACGGCGTGACCGGCGAACTCGATCGAGGTCCCCGCGGAGCGAGCGGTGGCGAACAGGCGCAGCTCGCCGATCGGGAAGTTCCGCTCGACGAGGATCTCGCGCATCACCTTTCCGACCTGGCCGGTGGCGCCGACGACGGCGACGGAGAGTCCGGAATCGGAGATGCGGGTCATAGCTGTTCCTTGCGTGAAGCGGGATCGGGTTCCGGTGATTCTATCGGCGCGCCGATGCGGCTCCCGGCCACGTGACGGTCGATGACCGCGCGATTCACGCCATCTCGGGGCGGTTCCACTCTCCCGGCACGTCGAGCGCACCGTAAGCGAGCTCGACGCCGTCGGTTCCGACCGACGCCGTGCAGACGAGCAGCGACAGCGTCGGCACGCCGTAGGGGCGATTGTCGCGGATGATCGCGGCGTCATCGGTCGCCGGGGTGGCCGCGGTGTCCTGGAGCACGTCGAGCCACGGCTGCAGACCGTCCGCGCGGTCGAGATCGGGAGCGGCGGCGGCGAACTCGCCGAGCCAGCGACGGATGCGGGCCGTACGCGGATCGTCGACGTCGTCGTGGGCGATCATGTGGGTCCCGGGACCCAGCTCGACCGTCCGCAGGGTCGCGGCATCCCACATCGACACCCGGACCCCGGCGGCGGAGACGTCGACGAGATTGAAGCCGTGCGTGGACGGAGCGCCCACGGGAGGGCGACCGGCGACGGCATCCAGCACGATGCCGCCGCGCGAGAGCGCGGGCGCATCGTCCGGCAGGACATCGGCTCGGTTGAGGATGACCGCGAGACGGCGGGCTGCGGGGTCTGCTGCCAGCCAGGCGCCCCCGGCGCGACGATCGCGCACGCCGACGACCCCCGGGAACGCTTCCGGCCACCACGGACCGACCGGATCCCATGCACGCGCCGGATCCTCGTCTCGGACGGCCAGCAGCCGAACCGGACGGGTCGGATCGGCGGGCACCTGGATGACGACGGTGCACATGTGATCACTCGCTCTCGGCGCCCGACGGTCGCTCCGCGCACCCCGTCCGGGGCCGTGGGAGGATCGGGGGCATGTTCATCGTAGTCGGGGTCACCGGGGGCATCGCCGCCTACAAGAGCGTCCATCTCGTGCGTCTGCTGGTGCAAGAGGGGCACGACGTCCACGTCATTCCCACCGACGACTCGCTGCGCTTCATCGGCCTCACGACGTGGGAGGCCATCAGCCGCAACCCCGTCACGACCTCGGTGCACGACGACGTCGCCCGCGTGCGGCACGTGGCCCTGGGACAGAGTGCCGACCTCGTCATCGTCGCCCCCGCGACGGCCAACACGATCGCCGCAATGGCCGCGGGTCTGGCATCCGATCTGCTCGGCACGACGCTCCTCGCCACGACGGCCCCTGTCGCAGTCGCTCCCGCGATGCACACCGAGATGTGGCGGCATCCGGCGACGAGGGCGAACATCGCCACGCTGCGCGAGCGCGGCGTGCTGATCGTCGGCCCGGCGGACGGCCCGCTGACTGGCGGCGACAGCGGACCGGGGCGCATGTCGGAGCCGGATGACATCGTGGCGGCCGCGCTCTCGTTCGCCTCCCCCGAGACCGCCGACCTCGACGGCGTGCACGTCGCGGTCTCGACCGGGGGCACCCGCGAGCCGCTCGACCCGGTGCGGTTCCTCGGCAACCGATCGAGCGGCCGCCAGGGTGCCGAGATCGCCGCGGAGGCCGCCCGCCGCGGTGCGACGGTGACGCTCGTCGCGGCATCCGTCGACGCCGGGGTCCTCGACACCGTCGCGGCTCATCCGCGCGTCACGACCCGGCACGTCGAGACCGCGGCTCAGCTCGGCAAGGCGATGACGGATGCCGCCGCCACCGCGGATGTCGTGATCATGGTCGCGGCCGTCGCCGACTACCGCGCTGCGCGGGTGTCGGAACACAAGCTGCGAAAGGAAGACGGGCCGCTGGCGACGATCGACCTCGTTCCCAACGACGACATCCTCGCCGGGCTCGCCGCCTCCCGCCGCGGCGGTCAGGTCATCGTCGGGTTCGCTGCCGAGACCGCCGACGAGGACCTGCTCGCACGCGCCCGACGCAAGCGCGAACGCAAGGGCGTCGACCTGCTCGTCGTGAACGAGGTCGGGTGGGATGCCGGCTTCGGTGCGGGCGAGAACACCGTCGCCGTCATCGGAGACGGTGGGGCGGTCGTCGCCGAGGCCTCAGGGCCGAAGAGCACCGTCGCTCATGCGGTGTGGGACGCGATCGTCGCCGCCCGCGCCGCGGGCTGAGCACGTCAGCGGACCGAGCGCGATGCATCCGTCGGACACGCGGTGCTCATGAGCACTCGCGGCGCCGTGCGGGCATCACCAGCACCACCGGTCCGACGGATGTATCACCGCCGGTCGGGACGTCAGCGGAGCGCGCGCTCGCGGATGAACGCGGTGAGCGCCGCGGCGTCGTCGGGCAGGTCGATGACGTGCTGCGGCGCATCGAGCATGGCCTGCAGCTCGTCGGAGTAGCTCAGCTCGACCCCGATGGCCTCGCGGATCGTCTCGGCGAACTTCTCGGGCTTGGCCGTCTCGAGGACGAGCATGATCTCACCGGGCTCGACGTACTCGCGGGCCACCGTGACGCCGTCCGCGGTGTGCGGGTCGATGATCTCGCCCGTTTCGTCGTGCACCTCGCGGATGGTCGCGAGGCGATCGGCGTGCGTCGAGGTTCCGCTGACGATGCCGAACTCGGCGGTGAAGCGAGCGAGGTCGGCGGAGAAGTCGGCGAAGCCCTGCGACTCGAGCTCACGCCAGGCCGCGACGACCCGCTCGGGGTCGCGGCCGACGAGCTCGAAGATGAAGCGCTCGAGGTTCGACGCCTTGGAGATGTCCATCGACGGGCTGGAGGTCTGCAGCGTCTGCGCCGCGGAGCGGGGGCGATAGATGCCGGTGCGGAAGAACTCGTCGAGCACGTTGTTCTCGTTCGCCGCCAGCACGAGCCGGCGGATCGGAAGGCCCATCTCGCGCGCATAGAACCCGGAGAGGATGTTGCCGAAGTTGCCGGAGGGCACCGTGATCGAGACCTCGGCGTGACCGTCGGCGTCGGTGGCTCGCAGCCATGCCCAGAAGTAGTAGACGACCTGCGCCGTGATGCGCGCGAGGTTGATCGAGTTCACGGCGCCGAGGTGCAGCTCGCGCTTGACCCCGAGGTCGCCCGCGAGCTCTTTGACGAGGTTCTGGCAGTCGTCGAAGACGCCCTCGATGGCGATGTTGTGGATGTTGGGCTCGTCGAGTGAGAACATCTGCGCACGCTGGAACGGGCTCATGCGGCCCTGCGGCGACAGCATGAAGACGGCGATGTGCTCCTTGCCGCGCAGCGCGTACTCGGCCGCCGAGCCGGTGTCACCCGATGTGGCACCCAGCACGTTGAGAACCGAGCCGGTACGCGCGAGGGCGTGCTCGACGACCTGACCGAGGAACTGCATCGCGAGGTCCTTGAAGGCCAGCGTCGGCCCTTCCGAGAGCCCGACCAGCGTCATCCCGCCGCCGATGCGGCGCAGCGGAACGACGGCGTCGGGGAAGGGCGCATACGCGGCCTCGGTCATGCGGGCGAGGTCGTCGCGCTCGATGTCGGTGGCGAAGAGAGCGAGCACCTCGGTGGCCAGCTGCGGGTAGGTCAGCGCGCGCCAGCGCTCGAGCGTCTCGGACGAGACACGGGGCATCTCTTGCGGCACGGCGAGGCCGCCGTCGGTCGCGAGCCCCTCGAGGAGCGCGTCGCAGTACGGCAGCGGCTCAGCGCCGCCTCGGGTCGAGATGTACAGCACGCGGGCTCCTCGGGACGGGTCGGGGACGGCTTTCGATTCTCGCAGGTGGTTCGCTTGCCCGGCGACGACGCGGCTGTCGACGACCGGACGGACGTCAGCGGCCGGTGCCGGCGTAGACGACGGCTTCGGTGTCGCCGTCGAGTCCGTACGCGGTGTGCACGACGCGGGCGGCCTCGGCCAGCTCGTCGCCGCGGACGACGACGGAGATGCGGATCTCCGAGGTCGAGATCATCTCGAGGTTGACGCCGGCGTTCGACAGCGCTTCGAAGAGCGTGGCCGAGACGCCCGAATGCGTTCGCATTCCCGCGCCGACGACCGACAGCTTTCCGATCTGGTCGTCGTGCACGAGGCTCTCGAAGCCGACCTCGTTCTGCTCGCCCGCGAGGGCACGGAGCGCCATCGTCGCATCGGTCTTCGGCAGCGTGAACGAGATGTCGGTGCGCCCCGTCGCCGCGGCCGAGACGTTCTGGACGATCATGTCGACGTTCGCGCCCGACTTCGCCACGATCTTGAAGATCTCGGCGGCCTTGCCCGGAACGTCGGGCACGCCGATGACGGTGATCTTGGCCTGGCTGAGGTCGGTGGCGACGCCCGCGACGATCGGCTCTTCCATCTCTTCTTCCTTTCGGCCTTCGGGCGGCGACATCCCCGGACCGAGCACGAACGTGCCGGATCCGGAGCTGAACGTCGACCGGGCGTTGATCATGACGCCGTGACGGCGGGCGTACTCCACCGCACGGATGTAGAGGACCTTGGCGCCGTTCGCGGCGAGTTCGAGCATCTCCTCCGCCGAGACCACTCCGAGCTTGCGGGCCTTGGGCACGACGCGCGGGTCGGCGGTGTAGATGCCGTCGACGTCGCTGTAGATCTCGCAGACGTCGGCTGAGAGCGCCGCGGCGAGTGCGACGGCGGTCGTGTCGGATCCGCCGCGGCCGAGCGTCGTGATGTCGCGGGTGTCGCGGTTGAACCCTTGGAACCCCGCGACGATGACGATCGCCCCCTCGTCGAGGGCTTCGCGCAGCCGCACGGGCGTGACGTCGACGATGCGCGCGGCACCGTGCGTCGCATCCGTGATCATGCCCGCCTGGCTGCCGGTGAACGAGCGCGCCTCGAAGCCCATCGAGTGGATGGCCATCGCCAGGAGCGCCATCGAGATCCGCTCGCCCGAGCTGAGGAGCATGTCGAGCTCACGCGGGGCCGGGATCGGGGCGACCTCGTTCGCGAGATCGAGCAGCTCGTCGGTCGTGTCGCCCATGGCGCTCACCGCGACGACGACGTCGTGACCGGCGCGGCGCGTGTCGACGATACGCTTCGCGACCCGCTTGATGCTCTCCGCGTCGGCGACGGACGACCCGCCGTACTTCTGCACGATCAATGCCATGTGGAGACTCCCGGATGCCGGTGCCGGCGCGATTGCTACGGGCGCCCGGATGCCGCGCCCACCGCACCATCTTACGGAGCGTCCCATGCGCCGGGCGCCATGTGACGACCGCTCACGCGCTGCACCGCGGACATGCGGATCTAGGCTGGAACACATGGGACGCCGCTCGCTCTTCACGGCGCTGAACGCGCTCGTCCACACGTCCGATCCGGCCGGCGGACCGGCGACCGAGATGATCCCCGTGATCGACGACGCGTTCGCGGTACGGGTGCTCGATCTGGCGATCCGGCTCGGCGAGACGATGCTCGTGGCGGGCTCGCCCGCGAGCGAGGTGACCCTGACGATCGTGCGGGTCGCGGGCGTCTACGGTCTCGACCCGGTGCACGTCGACGTCACGTACAACTCGATCACGGTCGCCCATCACCGCAGCGGCGAGGACCGGCCGATCACGCTCATGCGGGTCGTCCGCGGCGCCGCGCCCGACCATTCCCGACTGCAGCGGCTTCAGGCGCTCGTGGCCGAGATCCGCGCGGGACTCCCCCTGGATGCCGCGGCACTGCGCTTCCGCGGCATCCGTCGGACGCCCTTCCGATACCACCAGCCCGTTGCCGTCGCCGCGCAGGCGCTGCTGGCGGTCGGTGTCGCGGTGATGTTCGGGGCGAACTGGCTCGTCATCGTGCTGTCGTTCCTCGCCGCCGGATCCGCGGCGATCACGCAGTTCCTGCTCGGCCGGGCGCGCGTGCCGTTCTTCTTCAGCCAGATCGCCGGAGCGTTCGTGCTCACGATCGTGGCAGCGGCTTCCCCCCTCCTCCGCGCGACAGGGTGGGAAGCCGCGATGACCATGCGCCCGTCGGTCATCGTCGCGTCCGGCATCGTGCTGATGCTCGCGGGACTGACCGTCGTCGGCGCGGCTCAGGACGCCATCGACGGGTTCGCGCTCACGGCCATGGGCCGCATCCTCGAGCTCGTGACGCAGACGCTCGGCGTCGTGCTCGGCATCCTCGCGGGGATCGAGACGGCCCGCGTCATCGGGCTGGGCCTCGAGGCGCCGACGGAGGCGCTACCGCTCGGACCCGTGCCGCTGCAGTTCCTCGGCGCGGGCCTGATCGCCCTCGCGGTCGCCGTGATCAACGGAGCCGGGCTGCGCATCATCGTCGTCAGCGTCGCCCTCAGCGTCGTGGCCTGGCTGGGTTACGTGGCTGCGGCCTCGCTCGGCTTCGAGACGGCGGCGGCGAGCGGTGTCGGCGCGTTCGTCGGCAGCCTCGTCGGCATCCTCGCCGCCTATCGTCTGCACGTGCCGTCCGTCGCGATCACGACAGCCGCGATCCTGCCGATGGTGCCCGGAGCCGCGGTGTTCCGCGGGCTCCTCGGCGTCGTCGAATCGGGCGACAGTCCCGCGACCCTGCTGACCGGGTTCAGCACCCTCGCGGCAGCCGCGACCGTGGGCATCGCGCTCGCGGTGGGCGCATCGCTCGGCATCTACCTCGGTCAGCCGCTCCGCGCGTCGCTCGGATCGGTCATCCGAGCGCGAGCGCGGGTGCGCTGAGCAGCCGAGAGACGCGGAACGGCCGCGTCGCGAGCGGGCGCGGGGCCCGCCGCAGACGCGGCCGTTTCGACGTGGCGGATCAGCCGAACAGAGCGGCGGCCTCCTCGTAGCGGTACAGCGGAACCGTGTTGAGCTCGCCGAGGGCCTCGTCGAACGAGACGCGGACGATATCGGTTCCCTTGAGCGAGACCATCTGACCCCACGCGCCGTCGACGAGCGCATCGGCGGCCGCGAGTCCGAGGCGCGTGGCCAACACGCGGTCGAACGCCGAGGGCGAGCCACCGCGCTGGATGTGGCCGAGCACGGTGGCGCGGGTCTCGATGCCGGTCAGGCGCTCGATCTCGGGGGCCAGCACTTCACTGATACCGCCGAGACGCGGACGGTTGAACGCGTCGAGGCCCTTGTCGCTGTATGCCTCGTCCTGGCCCGTCAGCTTGAAGCCCTCCGATACGACCACGAGCGGGGCCCGGCCCCGGTCGAAGGCCTTGGTGACCTGGGCGGTGATCTCCTCGATCGACATCGGCACCTCGGGGATGCAGATGACGTGGGCACCGGCGGCGATGCCGGCGTGCAGCGCGATCCAGCCCACGTGGCGACCCATGACCTCGGCGACCATGCAGCGCTGGTGCGAGTCACCGGTCGTGCGCAGTCGGTCCATCGCGTCGGTGGCGATGTTGACGGCGGTGTCGAAGCCGAACGAGTAGTCGGTCGCCTTCAGGTCGTTGTCGATCGTCTTGGGCACACCGAGGACGTTGATGCCGTCGTTCGCCAGGCGGTTGGCCGCGGCGAGCGTGCCCTCGCCGCCGATGGCGATGATGCCGTCGATGCGGTGCTTGTCGAGGGTCGCGGCGATGTTCTCGGCGCCGCCGCGGGGGCCTTCGTACGGGTTGGTGCGGCTCGTGCCGAGGATCGTGCCGCCGACCTTGGACAGACCCTTCACCTCGTGACGGGTGAGGGGGAAGAAGTCGCCATCGACGACACCGCGCCAGCCGTCGCGGATGCCGACGAACTCGATGTTGTACGAGGTGGTGCCCTTGAGCACGACGCCTCGGATGACAGCGTTGAGTCCGGGGCAGTCGCCGCCGCTGGTGAGGATGCCGATCTTCATGGGGAGATCCTTCGTTGTTGCTCAGGGTGGAGTGTGGCGACGCTGCCTCAGGTCGAGACTATCGTCGCGACGCGAGTGCTGCCAGGCGAAGCCCACCGGAAGAACTCGCTGCCGCGGGGCGGGCGGACGTCGCATCCATCACCGACACCGGCAGACGCGCCCAGAGCGGCGCCGTCGTGGCGCGGTTCGCGTTCGTCGACGACTCGACTTCGACTACCGCCTCATCCAGCCGTCTCGACGGTCATCGCACCGATACGGCGACGGATGCGGCTCAGTCCGCGCCCAGCGCCTGGCGGAGCAGGTGCATGAGGGCCGACAGCTGCACGGAGTCGCTCGAGGTGGGATCGACGGCCTCACCGTCGAGAGCGCGGGCCGCGAGCCCCTGCTTCGAGTCGATGAGCTCGGCGATCTTGGTGTCGATGGTGTGGGCGGCGATGATCCGCCACGCGGTGACGGGCTCTTCCTGACCGATGCGGTGCACGCGGTCGATCGCCTGCGTCTGCTCGGCGGCCGTCCACGACAGCTCGGCGAGCACCACGTTCGAGGCCGCCTGCATATTCACGCCGACACCGGCGGCCGTCAGCGAGCACACCGCGATGGCGACGTCGGGATCGTTGTTGAACGCGTCGATCGCGTCCTGACGCGCGGTCGCAGTCTGGTCGCCACGCAGCGACACGGTCCGAAGCCCGGCAGCCGCGAAGTGGGCCTCCGCGGCATCCATGACGTCGATGTGCTTGGCGAAGAACACGACCTTGCCGACCGAGCGCTGCAGCTGCGCTGCGTAGTCGGCGGCGAGCACGGCCTTGGCCTGACCGATGCGGCGGACCATCGTGAAGACGTTCTCGGCACCGGTGCCGGCGGCCTTCGACTCCTCGAGCTCCTGCGTCGCGACGAGGCGCACGATGTCGGAGTCGGCCTCACCGATGAGCACACGGTCGCCGCGCGCCTCGATGATGCGGCGGTACCGAGCGGCCAGACGCTCGCCGAGCTCGTGCTCGGCCTGGCGGATCGACCGACCGTACTCGTCGTCGAGCTGCACGGGCAGGTCTGCGACGAGCTTGTCGGGAAGATCCGCGGCGACGTCCTTCTTCTTGCGGCGCACGATGCCCATCGAGATGACGGCGTCGCGGGCAGCCGGGTAGAACGCCTTGTCGGCGGGCGTGAGGCCGGTCTCGTCGAGCCGCTCCATGAGGACGGGCCCGGGCTTCTCGCCGTTGGTCCACCCGAGGAAGCGCCAGATCGCGTCGAAGTCCTCGACGTCGTTGATCAGCGGGGTTCCGGTGAGGGCGAGCATGAGCGGGTCGCGGACCTGCTCGCGGATGCGGCCCGCGAGGGCGAGGACGTTCTGCGAACGCTGCGAGCCGAGGTTCTTGATGAAGTGCGCCTCGTCGACGACCATGCCGCGTAGACCGATGGATCCGAGCCACGAGAGGTGACGGTCGAGCACCTCGTAGTTGACGATGAAGACGTCGGCGAAGGCATCGATCTGATCGCCGTCGCCCGAGATCACCGTCGCGCGGCGCTGCGGCGTCCAGCGCTCGACCTCGCGGGCCCAGTTCATCTTCACCACATTCGGCACGACGGCCAGCAGCGGGTAAGCGCCGGCGACGGATGCCGCGAGCACCGACTGCGCCGTCTTGCCGAGGCCCGGCTCGTCGGCGAGGAGGAACGAGCGGTGACCGGCGCGCACCGCCTCGAGGAACCGCGACTGGTGCGGCATGATCTCGAGGCCCTTGGGCGACAGACGATCGAACTCGGGCACGGGGGGCAGGTCCATCGAGGCCGCCGCCCCGCCGGCGCCGGTCTCGAACGCCTTGTAGAGCGGGCCCATCAGCTCCCAGCCGTCGAGGCGACGACGCGGCGTGTCGTGCGGCTTGTGCAGCTCGGGGTCGGGAGCGAGGAAGGGGTTCGACTCGCGACGTGCGAGCACCTGCGGCGGCGTGACCTGACGCTCGGCGAGCGCCGCCGGCACGACGGGCGCCTGCACCGGCACGATGTCGGTGATGATCAGCTCGTCCTCGGGCAGTTCGGCTCCCGACTCGAGCAGCCAGTCGCGCCGCATGCGCTTGGCGACCGGTGAGGTCGCCTGGTCGACCTCGAGCAGCTGGATGAGAGACGTGTCTCGCGCGGCGGTCTTGGCGAGGATGGTCGCGACACCGTCGAGTCGCTTGAGCAGCTCTGCTCGGGCAGCGGTCGAGATGTTCTCGTCGGCCTTCACCCGCGCGCGCTCCTCGCGCACCAGGAACGCGATGACCTGGAACTTGACGCGATTGGTCGGTCCGAGCTTGCCGCGCTGCGCCTTGGCCTCGACCTCGCGCACTTTGCGCGCGAGGATCGGGATCAACGGCGCGTCGTCGTCGCGTCGGGCGGACGAGGACTTTCGTCGGCGGTTGGCGGTCGCTGCGGCGGTGGCCATGGTCGGCATGCTCCTCCTGAGCCTGAGTGCCGGGATTCCGTCGTGACGGAACGTACGGGTGCCGCTCGGACGGACACCGAAGCGTCATGCGAGCGAAGGGCGATCGCGCCGGCCGGCCGCGGGCACTCGCTTCAGCGAGCTGCGGCGTCGAACCCGACGATGTCCCCGCCGACCATTCTATGCCACGACCGGCGCGCCCCGCGAGGTGTGCGCGGTGGGGCGTGATTCAGGGCCAGAGCTGAGCGACGATGCCGGGGGTGTAGGAATCAGGACCGTAGTTGACCCATCGCGTCGACACCCACGCGTTCCCGCGAAGGAAGTGGGTCTCGCCCAAGTCGACGACTTCCTCGTCCATCGAGAGCATCTGCTGCGACGTTCGGAAGTAGACGCCGCCGGATGCTTCCTCCGAGCCGAAGCCCGCGGTGGACAGCGCGTCAGCGATGAGGTCAGCCTGGGCGGCCGAGACGAGCGACACGGTCGTCGCGATGCCCCGGTCGGAGGGCCTGCCCCACGTGCAACGCAGGCTCGGCACACCCGACTCGAGCACCGTGAGAGCCTCGGCGTTCTCGGTCGAGTACATCGTCACGCCAGGATCGTTCAGCGGGGCGATCTCCGCGTCGAGCGTGGCCCGCAGGTCACCCGTGAAGAGCTCGTCGCACGACGACGGCAGACTGATCTCGTCGGTCGTCGACCGCGTCTCGACCGGGCTCGGCGTCTCCGATGGAGTGAGCGCGGGCGACGGCGTCGCGGCTGACTCGGACGGAGCGGGCGTAGCAGCTCCCCCAGCGGGAGTAGCGCATGCCGTGGCCAGCAGCGCGACCGCCGCTACGACCGGGATGAAGCGGAGAGCTGTGCGGTGTGTGACGGCCATGAGCAGATCCTAACGAGACCGGTCGGCTACGCGCTCCGGCGCGCGGGCCGCAGTGCCGATCGCAGCCTCAGACTGTTGAGCACGACGAAGACGCTCGAGAACGCCATCGCGGCCGCGGCGACCATCGGGTTGAGCAGTCCGGCGACCGCCAGCGGCACGGCGGCGACGTTGTACGCGAACGCCCAGAACAGGTTTCCGCGGATGATCCCGAGGGTGCGGCGACTGAGTTCGATGGCCTCGGCCACCGCCCGGGGGCTTCCTGCGGTCAGCGTGATGTCGCTGGCGTGCTTGGCGGCATCCGTCCCGCCGCCCATCGCGATACCGAGATCGGCGGCGGCCAGGGCGGCGGCGTCGTTGACGCCGTCGCCGACCATCGCGACCCGCTCCCCCGCCGCCTGGCGCCGTCGCACCTCGTCGAGCTTGCCCTCCGGCCGCACGTCGGCGACGACCTCGTCGATGCCCAGCTCGCGAGCCACCGCCGCGGCTGCACCAGCGTTGTCACCCGTGACCAGGACGACGGATGCACCGGTGCGGTGCAGTCGCGCCACGGCATCGCGAGCGTCGTCGCGGACGCGATCCGCGACCGCGATGACCGCGCGGACGGCGCCGTCCCACCCGACGGCGACGACGGATGCTCCGGACTCCGCAGCGTCGCGCGCGGCCGCGTCGAGCTCGGCGGCCGGAGACCCCAGGCGTTCGGTGACGAAAGCCATGCTTCCCGCGGTGACATCGCGCCCATCGACCGAGCCGCGGACACCGCCTCCCGAGACCCCCGTGAACTCGGTCACCGCAGGCACCGCGCCGGCGGCGGCGACGATCGCACGTGCGATCGGGTGCTCCGAAGCCGATTCGACGGCGCCGGCCGCCCGCAGCGCCTCGTGGCGGTCGACCCCGGCCGCCGTGGCCACCGACGCGACCGACATCCGCCCTTCGGTCAGGGTGCCGGTCTTGTCCATGAGGACGACGTCGATGCGCTCGGCGGCTTCCAGGGCCTCGGGACCGGTGATCAGGATGCCGAGCTCGGCGCCACGCCCGGTGCCGACCAGGACGGCGATGGGCGTCGCGAGCCCGAGGGCGCACGGGCAGGCGATGATGAGCACCGCCACGGCGGCGGTGAACCCCGCCGCCACGGGCGCGCCTGCGACGATCCAGCCGACGAGGGTGAGCGCGGCGACGACGATGACGACGGGGACGAACACCGCCGAGACGCGGTCGGCAAGGCGCTGCACGCGGCTCTTACCCGATTGTGCCTCGTCGACCAGACGTGCCAGGTGCGCGAGACGGGTCTCGTCGCCGACCGAGGTGGCGCGAACCCGCAGGCGTCCACCCGACGCGATCGTGCCCCCGGTCACCTCGGAGCCGGGTCCGACGTCGACCGGCACCGATTCGCCTGTGAGCATGCTCTCGTCGACCGCCGCTGCGCCGTCGACCACGACGCCGTCCGTCGCGACCTTCCCACCGGGCCGCACGACGAACTCGTCGCCTTCCCGAAGGGTCTCGATCCCGACGCGTCGACCGTCCGGCAGCTCGACGTCGGTCGCCCCGAGCTCGAGCAGTGCGCGCAGGGCGGCTCCCGCGCGCCGCCGCGACCGCTGCTCGATGTACCGTCCGAGCAGGATGAGCACCGTGACGGCTGCGGCGACCTCGAAGTACACGAGCGATGTCGGGTCGTGCACGGGCCCGAAGAGGACGACGTCGTGACGAATGCCGATACGCCCGGCGGAGCCGAACAGCACCGCCCACAGGCTCCAGGCGAACGCGGCGAAGGTGCCGAGGGTGACGAGGGTGTCCATCGTCAGCGCGCCATGGCGCGCATTCGCGAACGTCGCGCGATGGAACGGCCAGCCCGCCCAGAACACCACCGGCGCGGTGAGGACGAGCGACACCCATTGCCATCCGGGGAACTGCCACGCGGGCACCATGCCGAGCACCACGACGGGCGCCGCCAGCACGATGCCCCAAATCAGGCGGGTGCGCAGGGTCGTCCGCCCCGGCACGTCCTCGACGTCGTGCTGGTGGCCGCCGTCGGCGTCGTGGTCCGCGTGCTGGTCGTGCTCCCCGGCGGGGTGCGGCTGCTGCCGACGCTGCGGGGCGCGGACGCGGGCGGTGTACCCGGCCTCGCCCACTGCCTCGACGAGTTCGTCGACCGACACGGCCGCAGGATGCTCCACGCGCGCCGTCTCGGTCGCGAGGTTCACCGTCGCGCGGACACCGTCCAGGCGTTGCAGACGCTTCTCGACCCGGGCGACACAGCTCGCGCACGTCATCCCCTCGATGTCGAGGACAGCGTGGCTGCTCTCCGGCCCGGCGGTGTCAGCGGACATCAGCGGCGTCCGGTCACCGTGTAGCCGGCCTCGGCCACCGCAGCCGAGACGACGTCGTCGTCGGGCGGCTGCACGGCCGTGACCGCGACGGTTCCGGCATCGACGTCGACGGCGACGTCGGAGACGCCGGGGACGAGTCCGAGTTCGCGGGTCACCGCTGCGGCGCAGTGGCCGCAGGTCATGCCCTCGACGGAGTAGGTCTGAGTCGTCATGATGATCCTCTTTCGTTCAGCGACCTCAACAGGATACCCCCCTGGGGTATTCCCGTCGATGCTCGGACATCGGGACGGCGTACGCTGAAACCATGTCCACGATCTCCGAGCGCGAGCTCGCCGCGACCCTCGACCACGCCATCCTCAAGCCCGAACTGACCCGCGAGCAGGTCGACGCCGAGCTCGACATCGCCGCCGAGTGGCAGGTCTTCTCCGTCTGCGTGCGACCCTCCGACATCCCTCATGCCGTCGCACGCCTCGAGGGCACCGGCGTCGCCGTCGGAACCGTCATCGGCTTCCCCCACGGCACCACCTCCACCGCGGCGAAGGTCGCCGAGGTCCGCCAGGCCGCCGCCGACGGCGCCTCGGAGTTCGACATGGTCGTCAACATCGCCGCGCTGCGGTCGGGCTTCGACGACGTCGTCGTCGACGACATCCGAGCCGTGGTCGAGGCCGCCGAGGGCAAGATCGTCAAGGTCATCCTCGAGACCAGCCTCCTCGACGACGAGCAGATCGCACGCGGCAGCCGTCTGACCGAGGCAGGCGGCGCCGACTTCGTCAAGACCTCGACCGGGTTCGCCGGCGGCGGCGCGACGGTCGCCCACGTCCGGCTGATGCGCGAGAACGTCGGCGAAGCCGTGCAGGTCAAGGCGTCCGGCGGCGTGCGCAGCTTCGCCGATGCCGTCGCGATGCTCGATGCGGGCGCGACGCGCCTCGGTACGAGCGGCAGCGCGACGATCCTCGGCGAAGCGCGCCGACTCGAAGCCGGTGGCGAGGCCACCGGCGCAGTCGACGAATCGTCGTACTGACCCTCGCGGGCTCCGGCCCGCTCCGGGTGCGCGAGGCGCTGTCCTCAGGCGAGCGCCTCGCGCACCCGGACGACATCGTCGTCCATCTGCTCGATCAGCGCGGGAATGCCCGCGAAAGCGACCATCCCGCGGATGCGGGCTGTGAAGCGCACCTCGACGCGGTGACCGTAGAGGTCGAGATCGGTCTCGTCGAGCACGTACGCCTCGACTTGGCGCTGCGGCACGTCGTCGAACGTGGGGTTGGTGCCCACGGAGATCGCCGCCGGATAGCGGATGACGCTCGCGGGCAGCATCCCGTCGGCTCCGGGCATTCCGAGATCGACCAGCCAGCCCGCGTACACACCGTCCGCCGGGATGAAGCCCGCGGCGTCGGTCGCCAGGTTCGCGGTCGGATACCCGAGCTCGCGGCCCCGCTTCAGCCCGTGCACGACCTCCGCTTCGACCGCGTGGGGTCTGCCCAGGAGGCGAGCGGCACCCGCGACGTCGCCCGCCGCGAGCAGGTCGCGCACCCAGGTCGACGACACGCGACGACCGGCGTCGCGTGCGCGGACGTCTGTGACGACGTCGACGTCGAATCCGTGCTCACGCCCGAGAGCGGTGAGCACGTCGGGATCCCCTTCGCCGCCGCGTCCGAACCGGAAGTCGTCGCCGACGAGCACTCCGACGGCGCCGAGAGCGCGCACGAGGATGCCCTCGACGAAGTCGCGTGCCGAGAGCGCGGCGAGCTCGGCGTCGAATCGCAGCACGAGGACGGCGTCGACACCCGCCGCAGCGAGAAGACCGATCTTCTGATCGAGCGCGACGAGCGGCTCGGGGCAGAGCTCCGGACGCAGCAGGCTGAGCGGATTGCGGTCGAAGGTGACCGCGACCACGCGCGCACCGCGGGCCGCGGCGTCGACCCGGGCCCGGTCGATGACGGCGCGGTGTCCGGAGTGCACGCCGTCGAATTTGCCGATGGCCACGACGCTCGGACCGAAGTCCGCGGGCACCTCGGCGGGGTCTCGATACACGGTCACCATGACGATCCCTCCAGGACGGCCGGACGCTCGTCGCGGTCCGCTGCGCCGTCGCGATGCGACACGAGCCACCAGATGCCCACGAAGGGCAGGGCGAGTGGAACCCAGAAGTACCCGAAGCCGTAGCCCGACCACACCGTGGCGTCGTGCGAGAACAGTTCGGGCAGCACGAGGCTGAGCGTACCGACGACGAGGACTCCCACCAGTTCGAAGCAGATCGCGACCCACGCGACGGCGTACCAGGCGCGCGAGCTCGATCTCACGAGCGCCACCGTCGCCAGCACGTACACGAGCGCGGCTGCCGCCGACAGCGAGTACGCCAGCGGGGCGTTGGCGAAGTCCTCGACGATCTGCACGAATGAGCGTCCCGTCGCGGCGAGCGCCATGACGGCGTACACGACCACCAGGACGCGGCCGATGCCGGTCATTCGAGGGCGGGGATGATCCATGACCTCACCAATGATAGGCGGCGCGCGGGCGGCTTCAGACGACCTGAACCGTCCAGATCACCTGCATCCGCCACACCATGATCGCCACGGACAGGGCGGCGACACCGAGGATGACGGTGCTCCAGCGGCTGCGTTCGATGAGGGCCCAGAACACAGCGGCCGGCGGCAGCAGCACGGCCGAGACGAGATACACCCAGAACTCCAGCAGGCTGCCCGACGGCGCATTGCCCGCCAGCGGGGCGATGATCGCGACGACGACCTGGGCGATCAGAAGCACTTCGACGAGGGCGAGCGCTCCGACCGAGAGGTCGCTCGGGCGGCGGTTCGCGAGACCGAGCACCGTGCAGAGCAGGCCCGCGGCGACCGCCACGGCGACCTGAACGATGGTGAAGACCGTGATCATGCGTCCTCCGCCATGTTCATGAGGCTCTTGACGTCATCGCCGCGACGCTCGACGATCCCCACGAGCCGGCCGTCGGGATCGATCGCAGCGGGATGCGGCGCCGACAGGCGCGCGGCTGCTCCGACGAGTCGCTTGCCGTGACGCAGGTCGCGGGCCTCGTCGGCGCTCACGTCGAAGGCGCCGAGCACGGTCGCGGCGACATCCGCATCGCGCAGGAGTTCGAGGTCCGGGACGATCTCGGTCACGGCATCCGACACGTCGAAGGGTCCGATGCGGGTGCGCCGGAGCGCCGTGAGGTGACCGCCCACGTCGAGGGCGGCGCCGAGATCGCGGGCCAGGGCGCGAATGTAGGTGCCGCTCGTGCAGTCGACGACGACGTCGACGTCGATCGCTCGGGATGGCCCGCCTTCGCGGGCGGGAGTGACGTCGAGCGCGACCTCGCGGACCTCCCGCACATCGAAGCGTGAGACGGTGACCCGTCGCGCCTTCAGCTCGACCTCTTGCCCCGCGCGCGCCAGGTCGTACGCCCGCTTCCCGCCGACCTTGATCGCCGACACCCGACTCGGCACCTGATCTATCGCGCCGGTGAGCGCCGCGATGCCGCGATCGATGCCCGCACGGTCGACGGCGGCCAGCGCGGCATCCGTCGCGTGCCTGGTCACCGCGCCGTCGGCATCGTCGGAGTCCGTCGAGACGCCGAGGCGGATCGTCGCCTCGTAGGTCTTGTCGAGGCCGACGATGTAGGTCAGCAGGCGGGTCGCCGCTCCCACGCCGAGCACCAGCAGCCCCGTCGCCATCGGGTCGAGCGTGCCGGCGTGGCCGATCTTGCGGGTGCCGAGGGCTCGGCGGGCTCGGGAGACGACGTCGTGACTGGTCATCCCGCCCGACTTGTCGACGAGCAGGATGCCGCGGGGCGCGGTTTCGGGCATGCCTCCAGCCTACGGCGACGCCTCGCGCGGCTCGGCCCGGCGCCCACCGCCGACGCTTCGGGCGCAGTTCGTCGCACCGGGCGCGGTTTCATCTGCGCCCGAAGCTCGGAACTGCGCCTCACCCCACGCGCGCCGGTCCCGCGCGATCAGTCCAGCGCCAGCTCGACGGTCGCGAACGAGTGCGGCGGCATCGTCACGACCAGCTCACCGTCGTCGAGGGCGGTCGCGAGAGGCCGCGGCTCGACACGGTCGGGGACGTCGGCATCGTTGAACGTCGTGGCGCTGTCGGCTCCCAGTACACGGGCTCGCGTCACGCGGGCACCGCGGCCGCGCAGGTCGATGCGCACCTCGCACTCCTCATCCGCCGACAGATGGGTGAGCGAGATGAGCGCCGACCCCTCCTTCGTCGAGGCCGACATCGACACCAACGGCAGCTCCCCGCGTCGCGCCGCCGTGGTCGGGGCGTCGAGCATGTGAGCGCCGAGCGCTCGGGCGTCCTGGTGCCCCTTGTTCATCTCGAACACGTGGTAGGTCGGGGTGAGGACGAGCTTGTCGCCGTCGGTGAGGATCATCGCCTGCAAGACATTCACCGTCTGGGCGATGTTGGCCATCGAGATGCGCCGCGCGTAGCGGTGGAAGATGTCGAAGTGGATGCCGGCCACGAGCGCGTCGCGGATCGTATTCTGCTGGAACAGGAAGCCCGGGTTCGTCCCCTTCTCGGCGTTCCACCACGTGCCCCACTCGTCGCAGACGAGGCTCACCCGGTTGTCGGGGTCGTACGAGTCCATGACCGCGACGTGCCCGCGCACGACCCGCTCGAAGTCGAGCGCGTAGGCCATCGTGTCGTAGAACTGCGCGTCGGTGAAGGTCGTCGCGTCCTCGCGGTTGATGCCCGATCCGGTGTGCGTGTAGTAGTGGAACGAGATCGCCTGGTACGGGTGCTTGTCGTACAGGTTCGCGGCGTGCGATTCGACGAGCGACTTCACCAGCACGCGCGTCCACTCGAAGTCGTCCTCGTTGGCACCGGCGGCAATCAGCGTCAACGTGTTCTCGCCGTGGTCGTGGCAGTAGGTCGCGTAGCGCCGCGCCTCTTCCGCATAGAACTCCGGTGACAGATTGCCCCCGCACCCCCAGGGCTCGTTGCCGATGCCCCAGAACGGCACGCGCCAGGGCTCGTCGCGTCCGTTCTCGCGGCGCAGACGCGCCATGGGGCTGTCGTCGTCGCGCGTGAGGTATTCGACCCACTCCGACATCTCCTGCACCGTGCCGCTGCCGACGTTGCCGTTGACGTAGGCCTCGGTGCCGAGCAAGTCGCACAGGTCCATGAACTCATGGGTTCCGAAGTGGTTGCTCTCGACGACGTCGCCCCAGTTCGTGTTGGCGATCTTCGGCCGCTGCTCGCGCGGACCGATGCCGTCGCGCCAGTGGTACGTGTCGGCGAAGCATCCGCCCGGCCAGCGCAGATTCGGGATGTCGAGCGCGCGGAGCGCTTCGACGATGTCGGTGCGGATGCCGCGGATGTTGGGGATCGCCGAATCCTCGCCCACCCAGAAGCCGTCGTAGATGCAGCGGCCGAGGTGCTCGGCGAAGTGCCCGTAGATGTGGCGGCTGATGCGATCGCCGACGACGTCGAGGTCGATGACCGCACGGGCGGACGAGGTCATGTGGTTCTCCAGTGCTCGTGCTCGGTGAGCGGGACCAGCGGAGGACGCTCCGCGGTCGTGGTCAGGGTGATGCGGCGGCCGTCTCGGGCCGATCGGGTGAGGGCGCTCATGATCTCGAGGACGTGCAGGGCGACCTCGCCGCTCGCACGTCCGGCGCCCGGGCCCCCGCGCACGAAGTCGAGGACCCCGATACCGCGACCCGCGCCGCGGTAGCCCGCGCGCGGTGCGATCGCCGTCCACTCCCCGGCACGCGGTCGACGCAGGGTCACGTCGCCGTCGAAGAAGTTGGGGTCGGGCAGGGTCAGCGACGCGCTCTCACCGTGCACCTCGATCGGCGCGGCGTGCGTCGCGGCGGCGTCGAAGCTGAAGGTGACCGTCGACACCGCACCGCCGGCGTGCTCCAGCACACCGGTGACATGCGTGTCGATCTCGACGGGGATGCGCTCCCCCGCTCGCGGGCCCGAGCCGATCGTGCGCTCATCGCGCGATCGCGACGACGCACCCGACACGCTGACGACGGGCCCCAGCACGTGGAACAGCGCGGTGAGGTAATACGGCCCCATGTCGTAGAGCGGCCCGCCGCCCTCGCGGTAGTAGAAGTCGGGATGCGGGTGCCAGGCCTCATGGCCCGACGACAGCCACGTCGCGACGGCTGCGACCGGTCGGCCGATCTCACCGGCATCCACGACCGCTCGCGCGGTCTGCACACCGGACCCGAGCACGGTGTCGGGGGCGCCACCGACCCACGCGCCGTTCGCGCCGGCCATGACGCCGAGCGCTTCGTCGAACGTGGCGGCCAGCGGCTTCTCGCCGTAGACGTTCTTGCCGGCGGCGAGCGCGGCACGCGCCACTTCGCCGTGCGCCGCGGGAATCGTCAGGTTCAGCACGGTCTGCACGGCTGGGTCAGCGACGAGCTCGGCCACCGACAGGGCACGGGCACCGGGGAACCTCTCGGCGACCGCCTGGGCGCGGTCGGCGTCGAGGTCTGCCGCCGCCGCGATACGGACGGCGGGGTGATCGCCCAGCGTCTCGAGATACTGGCCCGAGATGACCCCGAGGCCGACTACACCGATGCCGTGCGGCTCGCCCACAGCATCCCCCTTTCGATGATGGTGCGGACGTTGACGTCGCGCAGCACGACGAGGCTGTGCCCCGGCGTCGCGACGAAGATGCGGCCCTGTCCCCACTCGCGCGTCCAGACGGCGGGCGAGGTGATGGGGCGGTGCCACGGGTGGTAGGGCTGCACGGGATGCGTCGTCGTCGCGAGCACGTCGTTGAGGTCGTCGGAGAGCACCCAGTACTGCTCCGTGCGCAGCGTGAAGTCTTCGAGACCGGCCATGATCTCCGAGCGGCGACCCGCCTCGGTGAGGTCGACGGTGTAGCAGAGGTAGTTGTCGGTCTCGTCGCCGACGCGGGCGTCGGGGTGCTTCGCGGGGTGCGTCGCGAACTGTCCGCCGATGAGCTGGAGGTAGTCGGAGTTGTCGCGGTACGAGTCGGCGATGCCGCCGTGCCAGCCCGCCAGTCCGGTTCCCCGCTCGACCGCGTCGCGCAGGCCCGCGAAGGCCTCGCGCGAGATCTTCGACATTGTGACGGACTGCACGATCAGGTCGGTGCGCTCCATCGTCGCGCGGTCGGTGTAGACCTCGTTGTCCTCTTCGATGCGGACCTCGAAGCCGTTCTCCTCGAGGAACGGGACGAAGAGGTTCGTGGCCTCGACGGGCTTGTGCCCTTCCCATCCGCCTCGGACGATGAGCGCCTGTCTCGCGGTCATGAGCTGACCCCTTCCACTCGGATGCTTCTGCTGTCGGTTGACGCGCTCTCCTCGACCGCCGCGAGGACGCGCTGCACCTGCGCCGCTTCGGCGAACGACGGATGCGCCTCGACCTCGCCCGCGACGGCACGGACGAAGTCGACGCTCTGATGCGTGAACAGGTGCTCGTATCCGAGCCCGTGTCCCGCCGGCCACCAGGCTCCTGCGTAGGGATGCTCGGGCTCGGTAGCGTCGATGCGCCGGAAACCCTGCTCACCGGCGGGCAGTGTCGCGTCGGCGAAGAGCAGGTCGTTCAGGTGTGAGAAGTCGAAGGCGACCGCTCCGCGGTCACCGCTGATCTCGATGCGGTTGGCGTTGCGGTGTCCCGTGGCCATGCGCGTCGCCTCGAAGACGCCGAGCGCACCATCGGAGAAGGATGCCGTGAACGCCGCGGCGTCGTCGACGGTCACGTGCTCGGTCGCGGCACCGGCACCCGCACGACCGCCGAGCCCGACGCGTTCGTCGAGGACGGGGCGCTCGTCGACGAAGGTGCGCAGGACGCCCGAGACGCTCGTGATGCGCGCTCCCGTGAGCCACTGGGCGGTGTCGATGCTGTGCGCGCCGATGTCGCCGAGCGCGCCCGATCCCGCGCGTTCGCGATCGAGGCGCCAGGTGAACGGCGCGTCCGGATCGGTGAGCCAGTCCTGCAGGTACTGCGCGCGCACGTGCCGGATCCGGCCGATGCGTCCTTCTTCGATCAAGCGTCGCGCCAGAGCGAGGGCGGGCGTTCGGCGGTAGCTGAAGCCGCACATGGCGACGACTCCGCGCGAGGCCGCAGCAGCGGCGGCATCCGTCATCCGATCGGCGTCGGCGACGTCGTTGGCCAGCGGCTTCTCGCACAGCACGTGCAGACCGGCGTCGAGCGCGGCGAGCGCGATCTCGGCATGGGTGTCGCCGGGGGTGCAGATGTCGACGGCGTCGATGTCGTCGCGTGCGATGACGCTGCGCCAGTCGTCGCTCGACTCGGCGATACCGAAGCGTGACGCGGCGTCGGCGGCGCGCTGCGCGTCGCTTCCCGCGAGCACGACGACCTCCGGCTCGATCGACAGGTCGAAGAAGCGCGGAGCGGTGCGCCAGGCGTGCGCGTGCATCCGTCCCATGAACCCGGTTCCGATGATCGCGATGCGCAATCGTCTCGACATCCTCGTCTCCCTCCGCACCGGTGCGTGTGATCGCGGACCACGATGTCACAGCCTCTCGACGCGGACGGCGCGGTTTGCGCAAAATAGGGAACATGCCCGCTACCCGCCCGAGCCTCACCGACGTCGCCGCAGCAGCCGGGGTCAGCGTGGCGACCGTCTCGCGGGCGCTGCGCGGTCGCGGCGAGCTGTCGCCCGAGACCCGCACACGCGTGCTCGCAGCCGCCGAGCAGCTCGGCTACGCGCGCAACGGCACCCCGCGGGGCCGACCCCGCGGCGGGACGTCTCGCATCTTCGATCTGGTTCTCGGACATTTCCACGACCCCTACACCGACGAGGTCGTCGCGGGCGCGCACACCGCGGCCTCGCGCCTGAACTACGATCTCGTCCTCACCGCCGAGCGCGACGATCCCGATGACGACTGGCCGGCCCGCATCCGCTCCCGAGGGTCGGCGGGGGTCGTGCTCGGTCTCATCCTGCCCACGACGGCGCAGCTGGAGATCATGCACGGCGCCGGCATCCCCGTCGTGCTGCTCGAGCCGCCGTCGGGTACCACCCAGCATGTGCCGAGCGTGCGGAACACCGATCACGCGGGCGGCTCGGCGGCGGCCGAGCATCTCCTCGCACAGGGCGCCCGCCGCTTCATCGTGATCGGCGGGGCACCGTCGTACCGGTACGGCCGCGCGCGGATCGAGGGCTTCCTCTCGGCGCTCGACGAGGCGGCGCCGGGGGCGCCTCGCGTTCTGACGACGGCTGACTGGGGCGCGGCGGACGCGCGGCGGGCATGCGCCGCAGCGCTCGACGACCTCGGCGGCGACGGTCCCATCGGGCTGTTCGCCTGCTCCGACGAGATGGCCGCCGGCGCCTACCGGGCCATCGCCGAAGCGGGACTCGCCGTGGGGCGCCACGTCCTCGTCGTGGGGTACGACGACGTACGCGGGGCGCGGTGGCTGCACCCCCCGCTCACCACCATCCGCCAGCCCATCCGCGAGATGGCGGCCGCGGCCGTCACGCTCCTGGCGCAGATGGCCGGCGGTGCACAGCTCGCCGACGAAGTGGTCGAGCTGCCGACGGTCCTCGTAGCCCGCGGCTCGACCGGCCGCCCGCGCTGACCGGCCGTGCCGCCGAGGCGGCTCACGCGGGCGTGACGACCGGGAAGTAGACCGCGAAACGCTCGTCGACGACCTCGTTCAGCGGCACGAAACGGATGCCGGCCGAGCGCCCGACACTGCGGTACCGCGTGAGCCACTGCGACCATTGGCGTTCGTCGTCCGCCGCGAGCAGCGTCGTCGGGTCGCAGACGTCGCCGACGAGCGGCGTCTCCCGGTCGACGAGCCCCGCGAGGACCACGCCACCCTCGACGAAGGCGACGGTGGCGGGCTCGTCGGGAAGCGGCACCGTCCGCAGCTCGAATCCGAAACCCAGCTCGACCTCGGTTCGCCCGCCGGGATGATCGATCTCGATGAAGCGATCACGGTGCACCGCGGCCGCTTCCGACCGGACATCCACGTCACCCACGGTCCAGGCGGGCACGCGCATCCGCACGCGACCGCTCACCGTCGGCGCTGATTCGATCACGACCGAGACCCGCAGCGCGTGCGGCCGATGCGTCGATCCGCCGGGGCCCGCGTTCGCATCGGGACCGACGTACAGCGCGTCGTCGAGGGTGCGCACCTCGACCGCGAGTTCGCCGGATGGCGTGTCGATGTCGGCGCGGACGGGGATGTACTGAGCGATCGTGACGGCTTCGGCGTCGGCGTACACCGCCAGCGACGCGTGGCGCGTGTGCGCCTGCACGAGCGTGCCGTGGCAGCACCAGAAATCCTCCGTGGGCGATCCCCACTCCTTGCGTGCTCCGCTCTGCAGCGGCAGGAAGTAGCTCACCATGCCGGTGCCGGGATGCTGCTGCGCGAGGATGCCGTTGACCAGATTCGCCTCGATGTAATCGAGGTACGACGCATCACCGGTCCATCGGTAGAGCACGTCCGCGAGCCGGATCATGTTGTAGACCGCGCAGTGCTCCTGCGTCTTCGCGCCTCGCCGTGCAGCGAAGGAGAACGGCGGCGTCCAGATCTCGCCCGAGGTCTGTCCCCCGGTGCAGAAGGTCCCGCGGCGGGCGACGGCCCAGTCCCAGTACGCCTCGACGATGCGGCGCCAGCGCTCCTCGCCGGTGACCTCGAACGCCCGTGCGGCGCCGAGCACCTCGGGGATCGTCGTGTTGGCGTGCATGTTGGTCAACATGTCCTCGCCCGCCAGCAGACCGTCGAAGAGCGACCGGTGGTCGTATCGATCGAGCAGGTCGCGGTAGAGGTCGTCATCGCCGGTGGCTTCGAGCAGGTCGGCCCAGACTTCGAGCATGCCGCCCGTCTCGACTTCGAGGAGGGCCTGGAACTCCTCGCGCCCGAACGCCCGAGCCCATTCCGCGAGCACCCCGGCAGCACGGTGGGCGATACGCAGGGCGCGCTCGTCGCCGAGGTCTCGGTGGACGTCGACCAGACCCATGAAGGTCTTGTGGATGTTGTACTGCGGCGCCCACACCTCGCGACCTTCGGCGAGCCGGCGCAGGAACGTCCGCGGGATACCGAACACCCATCCCTCGCCCGCGTCCTGACAGGCCTCGAGCTCGTCGAGCACCACTGACAGCTTGCCGCGCAGCACCGGGTCGCCGGTGACGGCGACCTCGCGCGCGGCAGCCGACATCCAGTGGCCGACGAAGTGTCCCCGCAAGAGGGCACCGGGCGTCTCCCACCCCCAGTGGCGTCCCCAGCCGCTCTCGACTCCCGGGGTGACCGAGGGCTTCAGGTGCCAGGCCTGGTCGCCGATGCCCGCCTCGATGCGGTGGTTCTGCACGAGAGCGCGTTCGTCGAGCGATACGAGATAGTCGCGATTGACGCGACGACGGCGATCGTAGGTACCCGGCAGCAGCCGGACGCTGTCCGGCGCGAGAGCGGATGTGGTCATGGTTGTGCCATCTCCTTCGATGTGCTGAGATCGATCTCTGACTGTACCGCCCGAGCGATGTCAGCAGAATAGGAGCATGGATTCCATGCGCGTGATCCACCTCAGTGCCGAGGACGTCTCCGTCGTCATCGCGACGACCGATGATGGGATGCCGGAGATCGTCCATTGGGGCGCGGCCCTGACATCGTCGGAGCCCGACCTCCTCACGTTCGTCGCAGCTGAGAGGAGGAGCGGGATCGACGGCGATTCCGACGTTCCGTACCGCGCGAGTGTGCTCCCGGAGCACAGCCGCGGGTGGTTCGGGGCGCCGGGGCTCTCGGCACATCGAGGAGGCTCGGGATGGGCGCCGCGCTTCGCACTGCGCTCGCTCGCCGTCGATGGCGCCGAAGCCGGACCGGGCGTGACCTCGGCGGGGGCGGGGCGGGTCGGCGCGGTCCTTCACGATGACACGGCGGAGATCGAGCTCACGCTAGAGATCGATCTCACGCGCGACGGCCTCCTCCGCACCCGCGCGCGAGTCCGAAACACCGCGATCGCCGCGACGACCCCCGCGCCTCTCGAGGTCCAGGCACTCGCCGTCGCCCTTCCGGTGCCGACATGGGCGCAGGAGGTCCTCGACTTCACCGGTCGGTGGGGGCACGAACGCATCCCTCAGCGGCATCCGGTCGTCCGCGGCGACCACACGCGCACCTCCCGGCGCGGACGAACCGGCCTCGACGCGACGCTCGTGCAGGCCGTCGGCACGCCCGGCTTCTCCGCGGACGCCGGCGAGGTGTGGATCGGACACGTCGGATTCAGCGGGAACCACGAGCACACCGTCGAGCGCACCGACGGGCGCCTGCACTTCCGGGGCGGCGAGTCGCTCCTCCCCGGCGAGATCCGGTTGGCGCCCGGCGAGGAGTACGCCGGACCCTGGGTGTTCGGCAGCTACGGATACGGTCTCGACGACGCTGCAGCTCGCTTCCACGCTCACCTGCGCGCACTCTCGCGTTCCTCACGCCGCCCCCGTCCCGTCACGATGAACGTCTGGGAGGCGGTGTACTTCGATCACGACCACCGTGTGCTCGTCGACCTGGCGGGCCGCGCGGCGGAGCTCGGCGTCGAACGCTACGTTCTCGACGACGGCTGGTTCCGCGGGCGCAACGACGACCGCGCCGGGCTCGGCGACTGGTCACCCGACCCCGTCGCCTGGCCCGACGGCCTCCGTCCGCTGGCCGACGAGGTCCGTGCGCTCGGCATGGAGTTCGGGCTCTGGGTGGAGCCCGAGATGATCAACGAGGACTCCGACCTCGCCCGCGCGCACCCCGAATGGATCCTGCGGGCTGGGCCCGAGCTTCCCCCGCGCTACCGGTTCCAGCAGGTACTCGACCTCACACAGCCCGCCGCGTTCGACCACGTCCTGGGAGTGCTCGACGGGCTCATCGAGGACGTCGGTGTGAGCTACCTCAAGTGGGATCACAACCGCGACCTCATCGCCGCAGGGCACCCCGCCTCGGGCGCCCCCGCGGTCCACGAGCAGACCCTTGCGGTGTACCGACTCATCGATGAACTCCGCCGTCGGCACCCCGACCTCGAGATCGAGAGCTGCGCCTCGGGCGGCGGACGGGTCGACCTGGGCATCCTCGAGCGGACCGACCGGATCCATCCGTCCGACAGCCATGACCCGCACGACCGTTTCGGCATCCTGCGGTGGACGGGCCTGCTGGTGCCCCCGGAGATGATGGGATCGCACGTCGCCTCCCCCGTGTCGAGCGTCACGGGACGCACCCACGACCTGCAGTTCCGGTGCGCCGTGGCTTTCCTCGGCCACTTCGGCATCGAATGGGACATCCGCGATCTCGACGAGCACGACCGGCGCGTCCTCGGCGCCTGGATCGCGCGGTACCGCCGGCACCGCGACCTCATCGCGTCGGGGCGGACCGTCGGGTCGGGCGAGCTCGACACCGCGGCTCCGCAGGTGCGCGGGGTCGTCGCGCCCGACCGGTCCGAGGCGCTGTTCACGATCGTCACTCCGACGACCTCGCCCGACACGATCGCGCGCGTCCGGTTCCCCGGTCTGTCGATCGATCGGAGCTACCGTGTGTCGGTGAGCGGCTCCGAGTCGTTCGGACCGCCCTGGCAGGTTCCCGCCTGGCTCCGAGAGAGCCCGCCGCTCGGTGGTGGCGGGACCGGAACCGGCCCGGTCATCGCGGGTGCCGTGCTCTCGCGGGTCGGGCTGGAGTTCCCGACCTTCCACCCCGATCGCGCGGCCGTCGTGCACCTCGCGGCGGTGACGCCATCGTGATCGCCGAGCGCCGGGCCGCGGCATCCCGACCCCCGATGGGGTGGAACAGCTGGGACTGCTTCGGGTCGTCCGTGACGGAGGCCGAGGTCCTGGCGAACGCGGAATATGCCGCCGAGCATCTGCTCAGCTTCGGGTGGGACACGATCGTCGTCGACATCCAGTGGTACGAACCCGATCCGGGCGCGCACGACTATCGAGAGGTCTCACGGCCGCTGCTCGACGCATGGGGCCGGCCGCTGCCCGCGCCCGAACGCTTCCCTTCCGCGGCGGACGGGAGCTTCCGCCCCCTCGCCGACCGCATCCACGAGCTCGGCCTGCGCTTCGGCGTTCATCTCATGCGGGGCGTCCCGCGCGCCGCAGCAGACGCGGCCCTGCCCGTCTCGGGTCACCCCGACGCGACGTGCGACTCGATCGCCGACCGCTCGAATGCCTGCGTGTGGAACCCCGACAACTACGGCGTCGACATGACCGCGCCCGGAGCCCAGGAATACTACGACTCGGTCATGGCGCAGCTGGCGGCCTGGGGCGTCGACTTCGTCAAGCTCGATGACGTGCTCTACCCGCCCGTCGAGACGGCCGAGATCGCCGGGATCTCACGCGCGATCGATCGGTCGGGACGGACGATGGTCCTGAGCCTGTCGCCCGGCAAGCGACTGTCGCTCGCGCACCTCGACACCCTCCGGGATCACGGTCAGATGTGGCGGATCTCCGACGACTTCTGGGACGACTGGCCCCAGGTGGTCGAACAGTTCCAGCGCGCGGCCCGCTGGGCCCCGTTCCAGCAACGCGGGGCATGGGCGGATGCCGACATGCTCCCCTTCGGCCGCATCGGCGTGCGCGGACACGTCGGCGAGGATCGTCTGAGCCGCCTCACGGTCGAGGAGCAGCGCACCGTCATGACGTTGTGGAGCATGATGCGCTCACCGCTCATGATGGGCGGCCACCTCCCCGACACCCCGCCCGAGACGCTCGACCTCCTGCGCAACGCCGGGGTCCTCGCGCTGCGTGACGGCGAAGAGTCGCGCGAGATCGTGCGCGACGGCGACCTCGTCATCTGGAGCGCGCGGGTGGGCGCACGCGCCTACCGCGCGGTCTTCTGGCTCGGCGACGACACTCAGGATCTCGTCGTCCACCTCGCCGATCTCGGGGTCGGCGCCGCGGGGACGGGTTCGTGCACGGACGTGTGGAGCGGCGACCCCGTCGAAATCGCCGAAGGACGCGTCATACTGACGGTGCCCGGTCACGGCACGCGCTTGCTCGTCTTCGGCTGACCGTCGGGCGGCGCGGCCCCGCCCGACGGCGAGCCGACGCAAACGGCTGCCAATCCCCCGCCGACACGACCATTCACGTCGGGTCGGCGACCATCGACGACCCGCGCTCCCCTCCGGCACGCGAGCCGACGCAAACGGCTGCCAACTCGCCGCTGACACGACGATTCACGTCGGGCCGGCGTCGGGCCGGCGTCGGGCCGGCGTCGGGCCGGCGTCGGGCCGGCGTCGGGCCGGCGTCGGGCCGGCGTCGGGCTGGCGTTGGGCCGGCGTTGGGCCGGCGTCGGGCTGACCGTCAGGACGCGCGGCGCGGGTCGCTCCCGAGCACGCCGGCCGCGTCATCGAAGCCCCCGACGCGAGCGAGCTCCTCGGCGCGCGCCGATGCCCGCTCGAACAGGTCGTCGAACCTGACCGGGGCGCCGGTGGCCGCGGACGCCACGGCCGCCTCGACCATCGCGAGGCTGCCGATGTTCCGCGTGATCTCGCCGGACGGCACCGGACCGCTGTCGAGGGCCGCGACGAACTCGGCGAGCGCGGCATCCAGTCCCTCGGCCCCGTCCGCCAGCGCGCAGGCCTGCGCGCTGCCCTCTCGGGGCTGGACCACGACCTCTGTCTCACCGTCCCAGGCAGCGGATCCGCCGGCGGCGCTCCCCCGCCAGTCGCCATTCCATGACGTCGTCAGCCCGTCGGCGCACCAGCTGCCGGAGTACGAGAAACGGCGCCCGTCCGCGAAACGGAAGACCGCCTCTGCCGCAGCGTCACCGCGGTACCAGCTCCAGCTCGGCGAGAACTCCTCGCAGTAGACCGACACGGGTTCGCCCGAGAGCAGGTATCGCGCCTGATCGAACTGGTGGATGGCCATGTCCACGAGCAGAGGCGAGGGCATCTCGTCGCGGAAGCCCCCGAACCGCGGGTTCTGGAAGAAGCGGACGTCCAGCTGCTCGGCCCCGCCGAGGGCGACGAGAGCATCACGGAAGGCCCGGATCCCCCGGGAATGCCGACGCGACTGGCTCGTCGCCATCAGGGTTCCCGTCGATGCGCTGATGGCGGACAGCAGCAGCGCTTCCGCCACGGTCGGCGTCACCGGCTTCTCGCTGAGGACGGGAACACCCGCCCGCAGCGCTGCCGCGCTCACCTCGAGATGCGCCTGCGGGATCGTGACATTGACGACCAGGTCAACGCCGAGTGCGGCGAGCGCGTCGTCGACCGAGCCGAAGCTCGCCACGACGAGGCCCCGCTCGAGCGCAGCGGTCCGTGCGGCGTCGACGACGACATCGACGAGCCCGACGATCTCGAGATCGGGACGGCGGGCGACCGTGTCGATCCACGCCTTCCCCATCGCTCCGGCCCCGACCACGACGACACGACGGGCGTCTCCGTTCACGACTGCTCCTCGCCGTTCCACTCGCGCGGAGTGTCCCACTCCCCCGTCCGATGCATCGCCAGCCGGGCGGTGCCGCGGGGGCGATCGTTCCGAGCCCATCGTGCCGCGTTGGCGAGAACGAGCTGGATCTCGGGCTGATGGTAGACGGGATAGTCCTGGTCGCCCGGCGAGAAGTAGAACACCCGCCCGTGGCCGCGGAAGAACGTCATCCCCGAGCGGAACACCTCGCCGCCCGAGAAGTTGGAGACGAACACGAGCTCGTCCGGCTGCGGCACGTCGAAGAACTCGCCGTACATCTCCTGTTCGGGGATGACGATCGGTTGCGGCACACCCGCCGCGATCGGATGCGTGGGCGAGACCGTCCACACGAGTTCGCGGTCCTGCGCCTGGCGCCAGCGCAGCGCGCAGGTCGTCCCCATGAGACGGACGAAGACCTTCGAGAAATGCGCCGAATGCAGCGCCACGAACCCGAGCCCGCCGAGCACGTGGCGGTGCACCCGCTCGATGACGACGTCGTCGACCTCGTGGTGCAGGAGGTGTCCCCACCAGAACAGCACGTCGGTCTGCGCGAGCCGCTCCTCGCTCAGACCGTGCTCGGGATCGTCGAGTGTCGCCGTCTCGACGACGGCATCGTCGCCGAGCAGTCGCCGAAGCCCGGCGGCGATGGTCCCGTGCATCGTGTCGGGATAGAGGGCGCGCGGGATGTCGTGGTGCTTCTCGTGATGGTTCTCGCCCCACACCAGCACGCGGATGGGGGCGCTCGCTGTGCTCGTCACCCCTTGAACGCCCCGTCCATGATGCCCGCCACCATACGCCGCCCGACGACGAAGAAGACGATGAGCAGCGGCAGTGTCGCCAGGAACGATCCGCCCATCGTCAGCGCGAGGTCGATCGAGCGGTTCGCCTGCAGCTGCTTGAGCGCGATCTGCACCGTGAACAGCTCGGGCGACTTCAGCACGATGAAGGGCCACATGAAGTCGTTCCACACCGACGTGAACGTGATGAGACCGAGCACGAATGCCGCCGGCCGCACCACCGGGAATCCGATACGCCAGAAGATCTGCCAGCTGTTCGCACCGTCGATGCGGGCCGCATGCATGAGCTCGTCGTTGAGGGTGGTCGCCATGTGCTGCCGCATCCAGAAGATGCCGAACGCGCTGGCGAGCCCGGGCACGATGATCGCCTGCAGGGTGTCGACCCAGTCCAGCCACGAGATGATCAGGTACTGCGGGATGACGCTCAGCTGAGCGGGCACCGTCATGGTGAGCAGCACGATGACGAACAGGGCGTTACGGCCCCGGAACTGCAGCTTCGCGAAGGCGAACCCGGCCAGCGCGCACAGCAGCGACGCGATGACCGCGATCGAGAGCGAGACGATCGCGCTGTTGAGCAGCGACTGGAAGAAGGGCACGGTGTCGAACACCTTCGTCGCGATGTCGAAGAAGTTCAGTCCGGGGTAGAAGCGCGGCGGGATCGAGGTGACGGCGGAGGCCCCCACCGAGGCGATCACGAACATGTAGTAGAGCGGGAAGACGCTGATCAAGACCGCGATCCCGAGCAGGACGTAGACCGGCCACGGCACGCGTCCGACGCGACCGCCGCCGCGCCGAGGACGCTTGCGGGGCGCGCTCAGGGCGGCCGGGGCGAGGGGGTGCGGCACAGCTGTGTCGACGGCGTCGGACATCATCGGGCCTTTCGGGTGCGGGTGGTCAGGAAGAAGTTGATCGCCGACACGACGACGACCACGACGAAGAGGGCGACGCCGATCGCCGAGCCGTAGCCGAACTCGAACTGGCCGAAGCCCTGCTCGTAGAGGAACAGCGCGAGGGTCTGGCACTGGCGCCCGCCGCCGCAGGTCAGCCCCGACTCCGGGGCCACCAGCAGCGGCTCCGTGAAGATCTGCAGACCGCCGATGGTCGACATGATGACCGTGAAGATGATGATGGGGCGCAGCGACGGGATGGTGAGGTGGATGAACTGCTGCCAGCCCGATGCGCCGTCGACCGAGGCCGCTTCGTACATCTCGCGCGGGAGCGCCTGGAGCCCGGCGAGGTAGAGCAGCGTGTTGTATCCGAACCAGCGCCACATCACCATCGACGAGATGACGATCCACGAGCCGACCTGCGACGACAGGAAGTTCACCGCCGGGATGCCGAAGAGGTCGAGCACCCAGTTGATGAGCCCGAAGTTCTTGTCGAAGATCTGCGCGAAGACGAGGGCTGTCGCGGCGACCGATGTGATGTAGGGAACCAGCAGCGCCATGCGGAAGAAGTTCGCCATCTTCAGGGTCGCGTGGTTCAGCAGGTGCGCGAGCCCGAGAGCCAGGAGCAGCTGCGGGATCGTGGAGATGAGGAAGATCCCGAAGGTGTTCACGAACGCGTTCCAGAAGCGCGTGTCCTGGACGAGCCGCTCGAAGTTCGCCAGGCCCACGAACGTCTGCTCGCCGATCGGGTTCCAGTCGAACAGGGCCACGTAGAACGTGAACAGCAGGGGGAACAGCCCGAAGATCAAGAAGATGACGAAGAACGGGGCGATGTAGATGTAGGGCGCGATGCGCTCGGCGAGCGGCTGTCGGATGGCGCGTCTGGGCGGGCGTTCGCGCCGAGCGGTTCTCTTGTCGATGGTGATGGAGGTGGCGGTGGCTGTCGCAGTCATGGTGCGTCCTCGATGAGGGTGGTGGTCCGCCCAGGGGCGGACCACCACCGAACGGGTAAGGTCAACCGCCGATCGCGGCCCGGGCGCTGTCGACGCCGGTCTGCCACGCTTCGCGCGGCGCGACGTTACCCGCCTCCATGTCGACGAGTGCGTTGAGCAGTGCCGCCCCGATCGCGCTCGTGTCGGGTCCGTTGTGGAACGACTGGAACTGCAGCACCGAGTTGCTGATGACCTCACCGATCCGGGAGTCCCCGAAGAACGGGTCGGTGTAGCTGGTGACCTCGGTGCTCTCGAGAGCGCTCTTGGCTGCCGGGAAGGTGCCGGTGCGGGCGAAGTGAGCCGTCTGACCTTCGGGCGAGAGCATCGTCTCGATGTACTTCCATGCCGCCTGCGGGTTCTTCGCGCGGGCCGGGATCGCGATGACGCTGCCGCCCCAGTTGCCGCCGACGCCCGGGATCGAGGCCACTCGCCAGAGACCCTCGGTGTCGGGTGCGTCGTTCTTGTAGCCCGACAGCATCCACGACGGTGCCGTGCTCACGGCGAAGGCGCCGTTCGCCTTGCCCGGCGCCCAGCCGGACGACCACGCGGCGATACCGGCACTGATGCCCGCCTCGTAGGTGCGCACCGCGACGTCGAACGCCTCCTCGACCTGCGGGTTGGTGTCGAAGATGAGCTCGCCGTCGGGGGTGTAGTACTTCTCGGTGACCTGGTTCACGGTCGAGAAGAAGACGCTCGTCTCGACGTTGTCGACGAAGGGCTCTCCGGTCGCGGCCGTGTACTTCTTGCCCATCTCGATGAAGCCGTCCCACGTCGACCACATCTCGGCGACCTCATCCGGGTCGGTCGGAAGCCCCGCCGCCTCGAAGAGGTCGGCACGGTAGGCGAACCCCAGTCCGCCGATATCCGTCGGGATGCCGACGATCGATCCGTCCTCGCCGGTCGCCTCGGCGATGGCCCAGTCGAGATACCCCTCGCCGAGGTCATCACCCCCGAGGGTACGCAGATCGATGAAGTTGCTCGGGTTCGCGATGAACTTCGGCAGCTCGTCGTTCTGGATCATGACGAGGTCGGGAACGCGTCCGCCGGCGAGGGCCGCGGTGAGCGCTGTGGCGGTCTCGGCGGTGCTGCCCACCTCCGACAGCTTCACCTTGGCGTCCGGGTTCTGCTCGAGATATTGGTTGACGGAGTCCTGCTGCCCGATACCCGTGAACGACCAGAACTCGAACTCGGCGTTCGGGTCATCCGACCCGCCGCCGGATCCACCGGATGTGCACGCGGTCATCGCGATCGCGACGACGCCGAGAGCTGCGATGGGCAGGGCCAGTCTGCGACGATTCACAACTGCTCCTCTTCTTTGGGGACATGTGATGTGCGCGGGGCGATCAGATACCCCACTGAGAGATCGTTCTCTCATGCCGGGACACAGTATCCCGTGTTCGAATGCCTGGCAAGCCGCAGCATCCTTCTGTTTCGTGACACGCATGGAGAGACCCCCGTCACCGTCGCAAAGTTGCGCACGGCGGCTACCGTCGTGCAAAGATCATCGCGTCGGAGAACGATCTTTCGCTCTCCGATCCGGAATTGAGGAAGAGGAAGCCATGTCTCGACCGACCATCGTCGACGTCGCCCGCGCCGCCGGCGTCTCACGCGCCACGGCCGCGCGCGTCCTGGCCGGAGCGACGAACGTCGACCCGGCCATGGCGGCAGCCGTCGGCCGCGAGGCCGCGCGCCTGGGTTATGAGACGAACTTCGCAGCGCGGGTGCTGCGCGGCGGACGAGCCGGCGCGATCGGACTCGTCATCGCGTTCGACGAGCTGGGCGGACTGAGTGGCACGTTCTTCACGGCGGTCATGAAGGGCGCGGCCAAGGGCCTATCCGCCGGCGAGGTGCAGCCCGTGCTGCTGCCCGCCGATCACGAAGACCTCGATCGCATCCCGCGGTTCTTGCGATCCGGCGCGATCGACGGCGCGATCGTGGTGCTCCAGCACGAGATCACCCACCTCGTCGACAGGCTCGCCGACTCGCCCGTGCCGATCGCGTGGGTGGGCCGGCCGCGTGGCGAGATCGGCCCCGACCCGATCGTGATCGACTCCGACAACTACGGGGGCGGGGTCCTCGCCGCGCGAGCGCTCGTCGAACACGGACGCCGCAACATCGGCATCATCACGGGGCCGCTCGACATGGAACAGGCCCGCGAACGCACCCGCGGCTGGACCGACGAGCTCGCGCGCCACGGCATCGAGCCGGGACCCATCGTCCACGGCGACTTCACCCTCGACAGCGGGACGGCGGCGATGGCCCGGCTGCTGCAGCGCGTCCCGACCCTCGACGGGGTGTTCGCGTGCTCCGATCTCATGGCCGCCGGTGCCATGCGCGTGCTGCAGGCCGCCGGAAGGCGTGTGCCGACCGACGTCTCACTCGTCGGCTTCGACGACGTCCTCCTCGCGGCGACGAACGATCCCCCGCTGACGACCGTGCGCCAGCCGCTCGAGGAGATGGGTCGCGCCGCCGCCGACACGCTGCTCGGCGCCATCCGCGGTGAAGCCGTCGAGCGCGTGCAGGTGCTGCCCACCTCGCTCGTCCACCGGGAATCGCTGTGACCGCGGCGGCGGAGTGAGCGCGCACCCGCGTCTGGTGTTCCGAAGCACCGAATCGGCCGACTCGTGGGAGCACGGCCTCATCGTCGGAAGCGGCCGCGTCGGCGCCGTCATCCACGGAACCGGCGACGACCTGCGCATCTCGATGGCGCACGAGAGGTTCTTCCTGCCCGCCAACCCGCGACCGCCGGCACCGCTGCTTCGCGAGGCCGTGCCACGGCTGCGGGCCGCTCTCGCTCTCGGTGACTCCCGCCTGGCCGGCGACATCTTCGACTCCGCTCTGGCGGAGGCCGGGTTCACCGACCTCGTCTGGACCGATCCGCTCGCGCTCTGCGGCTCGCTGACAATGACGACCCCCGGCGGATGCGCGTCGACGACGCGCGAGATCGACCTCGCCCGCGGGATGGCGAGCGTGACCTGGCGCGACGACTCCGGCGCGACGCACCGGGTCCGCGTCGTCGCCGCGCGCGGCACCGACACGGTCGAGCTCGCACTCGAATCAGACACCGACACCGAGATGCGGATCCGCCTGAGACTCGCACCGACCGACGACTCGCCTGCCACGTCGTTCGCACCCGACTACACGGGGACCGTCACGGGACGGACGCGCGCGGGCGAGGTCGGGCACCTCGAGATCGTCGACAGGGCAGCTCGGATCGTCGCCGCCGTCGCCGCCACGACCCCCGGCCACCACGTCGCCTGGCGGGCAGCGGAAGACGCGCTGGAAGCGCGGATCCACGTCCCGAGCGGCGACCGTCGCACGGTGCGGTTCGATCTGTCCGTCACCGGACGATCGCCCGCTCCCGCACCCGGTGCCGACTGGGACGAGCGTCTCCGCTCGCAGGAACGCGACCACGGCTCACTCGTCACCTCCTCGCTCCTCGACCTCCATGGCGTACCCGGTGCGGATGCTGCGACGACCGGTGAGCTCTGGCGCGAAGCGCGGTCGGGGAACGCCGACGCCGTCCGGCACGCGATCGAGATCGCCTACGTGTCGGGGCGGTCGAACATCATCGCAGCCACCGGAGAGCTGCCCCCGACCCTGCAGGGCGTCTGGCAGGGCACCTGGAGGCCGGCGTGGTCGGCGGACTACACCATGAACGGCAACGTGCAGAACGGCGCTCTCGCCGGCATCGGCGTGACGGGAAGCCCCGAACTCGCCCGCTCGCTCCTCGAACTGGTCCTCCCTCACCTCGACGACTACCGCGAGAACGCGCGCCGGATCTACGGCGCCGCCGGGATGCTGCTTCCTTCTCGCATGTCGACACACGGCATCGCGAACCACGTCGACCGCGCGTACCCGCACGTCTTCTGGGCAGGCGCCGGCCCGTGGGTCCTCCGCATAGCGGCGGACATCGTGGCGCTCACGGGCGATCGCTCGATCGTCGACGACCGGCTCTGGGGACTCGTCACCGGTGTACTCGCCTTCGGCGAGACCGCGACAGTCGTCGAGGGCGGCGTCCGCCATTTCTCGCCGAGCTACTCGCCCGAGAACACCCCCGCCGGATCGGCGACGCCACTCGCGATCGATGCCGCCATCGACATCGCGGCATACCGCGACGCCGCCCGCGCGGCCCGTCTGCTCGGGCGCGCTCGGGGCGACGATTCGCTCGACGAACGGTGGGAGGCGCTGGCGAACAGCCTCCCCGACCTCGCCGTGGCACCCGACGGGACGCTGGCCGAGTGGCTCGACCCGGCGACGCCGGAGAACATCGCTCACCGGCACGCCTCGCAGCTGTACCCGCTCTGGTACGAGTCCGACGAGGCGTTCACGGGTGACGGTCCGTCGGCCGCCGCGCTGCGGCAGGCCGCCCGGCGCACGACCGCCGACAAGATCGCGTGGCGAGCACACGATCCCGCTCCCCCGCCGGGCCGGATGGAGATGGCCTTCGGTCTCGGGCAGCTCGGTCAGGCGGCCGCAGCCCTCGGCGATGCGGAAGCGGCGGTGCGGTGCGTCGAGTGGCTCGCTCTTCTGCATTGGCGCCCATCGCTGACGACCACTCACGACGCCGGCAACATCTTCAACCTCGACGCCAGCGGCGCACTGCCCGCCGTCGTCGCCACGATGCTGTGCCGATCGACGCTGGACTCGCTGGAGCTGCTGCCGGCGCTGCCGCCACGATGGCCGAGCGGGAGGATCACCGGGCTCCGGGCGCGCGGCGGAATCGTGATCGATCAGTTGTCGTGGGACGAGCGCGGGGCGACGGCCCAGCTGCGCCGGCTGCCCGCAGCCTCGTGGCTCCGCCCCACCGGCACGACGGCCGTGCGCACCGGATCCGGGTTCACGTGGGAGGACGAGCACGGCCAAGCGGACGGTACCCGGCGGGTCATCGCTCTGGGCGATGGCGCCGTCACCCTGCGGATGCGGCGGAGCGACACGACGGCGGAGGCGCACGGTCGCGACGTCGTAGGCTGAACGGGTGCCCGACCTCGCCTCGCCGCTCATCGCGTGGTACCGCGACAACGCGCGCGATCTCCCGTGGCGACGCCCGGGATTCGGCGCCTGGGGCATCCTCGTGAGCGAGTTCATGCTGCAGCAGACCCCGGTGGCACGGGTGATCCCCCTGCTCGAGGCGTGGCTCGAGCGATGGCCGACGCCGGCGGCCCTCGCCGCAGCCGCCCCGGCCGACGCCGTGCGGCAGTGGGCCAACCTCGGATACCCGCGGCGCGCGCTCTGGCTGCACCGTGCCGCCGTCGAGATCCGCGACCGCCACACGGGCGTCGTGCCCCGCGACGTCGACGATCTGCTCGCGTTGACCGGTATCGGCGACTACACCGCGCGTGCCGTCGCCGTCTTCGCGTATGGCGATCGGCACCCCGTCGTCGATACCAACACCCGTCGAGTCCTGGCCAGAGCCGTTCATGGTCGATCACAGCCCGGGCCGGCAGCCAAGCGCGACCTCGCCGACATGGCCGAGATCCTGCCCGACGACGTCACCGATTCGACGGTCGTGAACGCCGCGGCGATGGAGCTCGGGGCGCTCGTGTGCACGGCCCGGGTGCCACGGTGCGACCTCTGCCCGCTAGCGGACCGCTGCGCCTGGCGTGCCGCCGGCTACCCCGACACCGGCGACACCCGCGTGAAGCAAGCGCGCTACGAAGGGAGCGACCGGCAGACGCGAGGCGCGATCCTCAAGGTTCTGCGGTCAGCCCAGACACACGACGTGGCTGTGGACGATGTCATCGGCGACTGGCCCGACACGGTTCAGCGCGACCGTGCGATCGACTCGCTCGTCTCCGACGGCTTGGTCGAAGCCGTCGACGGCCGGCTGCGCCTCCCCCGCTGACGAAACAGAAGAGGGATGCCGCTGTGCCGCGGCATCCCTCTTCTCAGTCCTCGTCTTCGTCGGCCTCGCGAGGCTTGACGTAGGGGTCGGCTTCTCCCGCGTAGCTCGCGCCCGTCGCGGTGGCCGCCGTGGCGGCATCCCGCTCGCGCGCCTCGCGGAGCAGGTGCTCGATGTGTCCCGCGTTCTCGGGAATGGCATCGAGGATGAACTCGAGAGTCGGCGTGACCCGGACACCGAGCTTCCGGCCGACCTCGCTGCGGAGCATGCCTGTCGCCGCCCGCAGGGCGTCGGCGGAGTCGGCCCGCTCCTGGTCGGATCCGTACACGGTGTAGAACACCGACGCGTGCTGCAGGTCACCCGTGACGCGCACGTCGGTGATGGTCACGAATCCGAGGCGCGGGTCGCGCAGCCCCTTCTCGAGCCGCTCCGCGACGAGCACGCGGATACGGTCGGCCAGGCGCGACTGACGTTCGCTGGACATACCTTCTTCTCCTTCTTCCGGCCCGCGCAGCGGCGGGCAGAGACAGCGACGGCGTTGGACGTCCGCCCGGCGACGGAGATCCCGAAGGATCCGTCACCGGGCGACGTCCAACGCCGGTGCGCCTGACGAGTGTCAGCCGCGCGGCTTCTCCACCATCTCGGTGGTCTCGATCTCGTCGCCGATCTGGATGTCGTTGTACTTGCCGAGGCCGATACCGGCTTCGAAGTCCGTGCGCACCTCGGTGACATCGTCCTTGAAGCGGCGCAGCGACTCGATGGCGAGGCCATCGGCGAGCACGACACCGTCGCGGATGACACGGGCCTTGGCGTTGCGCGTGATCGTGCCCGAGCGGACGATGACACCCGCGATGTTGCCGAACTTCGAGGAGCGGAACACCTCGCGGATCTCGGCCACACCCGACTGGACCTCTTCGTACTCCGGCTTGAGCATGCCCTTGAGCGACTGCTCGACGTCGTCGATCGCGTTGTAGATGACCGAGTAGAACCGGACATCCACGCCCTCGCGGGCAGCGCGCTCGCGCGCCTTCGTGTCGGGACGGACGTTGAAGCCGATGACGATCGCGTTGTCGATCGTCGCCAGGTTGATGTCCGACTCGGTGATGGCGCCGACGCCGCGGTGGATGATCCGCAGCTGCACGGAATCGTCGACCTCGATCTTGAGCAGCGACTCCTCGAGGGCCTCGACGGCACCCGAGACGTCACCCTTGATGATGAGGTTGAGCGACTCGACCTTGCCCTCTTCGAGAGCGCGGGTGAAGTCCTCGAGCGAGATGCGCTTGCGGGCCTTGGCCAGCTGGGCGTTGCGCTCGGCGGCCTCGCGCTTCTCGGCGATCTGGCGGGCCAGACGGTCTTCTTCGGTGACGATGAACACGTCGCCGGCTCGGGGCACCGAGTTCAGACCCTGCACCTGCACCGGACGCGAAGGCCAGGCCTCCTCCACCGGGTCGCCGTTCTCGTCGATCATGGCGCGGACGCGGCCGTAAGCCGTTCCCGCGACGATCGCGTCGCCGACGCGCAGCGTTCCGGACTGGATGAGCACCGTGGCCACCGAACCGCGGCCCTTGTCGAGCTTCGCTTCGATCGCGACACCGCGGGCCGCCTTGTTCGGGTTCGCCGTGAGGTCGAGCCCGGCGTCGGCGGTCAGCAGGACGGCGTCCAGGAGCTCCTGGATGTTGGTGCCCTGCCGAGCCGACACGTCGACGAACATGACGTCGCCGCCGTACTCCTCGGCGACCAGGCCGTACTCGGTGAGCTGCTGACGGACCTTGGCCGGGTTGGCCTCGGGCTTGTCGACCTTGTTCACCGCGACCACGATCGGCACACCGGCCGCCTGGGCGTGGTTGAGCGCCTCGACCGTCTGCGGCATGATGCCGTCGTCGGCCGCGACCACGAGGATCGCGATGTCGGTCACCTGCGCACCACGGGCACGCATGGCGGTGAACGCCTCGTGACCCGGGGTGTCGATGAAGGTGATGGCGCGCTCGATGCCGTCGTGCTCGGTCCAGACCTGGTAGGCACCGATGTGCTGCGTGATGCCGCCGGCCTCACCCGCGACCACGTTGGTCTGACGGATCGCATCGAGCAGTCGCGTCTTACCGTGGTCGACGTGGCCCATGACGGTGACCACCGGAGGACGGATCTCGAGGTCGTCCTCGCTCTCGGCCTCCAGCTCGGCGTCGAGGTCGAGACCGAAGCCCTCGAGGAGCTCTTTGTCCTCGTCCTCGGGCGAGACCATCTGGATCTTGTAGCCGAGCTCTTCGCCGAGCACCTCGAAGGTGGCCTCGTCGAGCGACTCGGTGGCCGTGGCCATCTCGCCCAGGTTGAACAGGATCGTCACGAGCGTTCCGGGCTGCACGGTGTAGCCGCGCAGCGCCTCGAGCTTGTCGGCGAAGTCGGCGATCGACGCACCGCGGCGCAGGCGGATGATCTCGCCGTTGCCCTTCTGGACGTTGACGCCGCCGACGACCGGCGCCGACCGCATCTCGAACTCTTGCCGCTTCGCCCGACGCGACTTGCGCTGCTTGGACTTGCCGCCGCCCTTGCCGAAGGCACCTGCGGTACCGCCGCCGGGGCCGCGACCGCGACCACCGCCGCCACCGGGACGACCGGCGAAACCGCCGCCGGGAGCACCCGGACGCTGGAAGCCGCCGGCACCGCCGGGACGACCGGGACCGCCGGGACGCTGCTGGAAGGGGGCTCCGGGACGACCGCCGCCACCGGGACGACCGGCACCACCGGGACGCGGGGCGCCGGGACGGGGAGCGCCGGGGCGCGGAGCCTGCGGACGCGGGATGTTGCCGGGCGTGGGTCGCTGACCCATGCCCTGCGCCGACGCGAACGGGTTGTTACCGGGGCGAGGGCCGGCGGGACGCTGACCCATGCCCTGCGAGGGGGCGAAGGGGTTGTTGCCGGGGCGCGCGCCACCGGGACGCGGGGGCTGCGAGCCACCGGGCGTCGGGCCCGCGGGCTTGGCCGGACCGGGCTTGCCTGCGCCGGCTGCCGGAGCAGACGGCGTGGACGCCGCCGCGGGTGCCGCAGGCTGTGCAGCGGGGGTCGCGGGAGCAGCCGGGGCGGATGCCGCCGGAGCCTCCGGGGCTGCGGGTGCGGCGGGCTTGGCCGGACCGGGCTTGGCAGCCGGGCCGGGCTTCGCGCCGGAGGGACCGGGCTTGCCTGCGCCCGGACGGGCGGCACCGGGCTTGGCGCCGTTCGATGCCGCGGGGGCGGGGGCCGCGGCGGCAGAGCCGCCCTCAGCCTCGAGCGCAGCCCGCAGCTTGCGAGCCACGGGGGGCTCGATGGTGGACGAGGGGCTCTTGACGAACTCGCCGAGCTCCTTCAGCTTCGCGAGCGCGACTTTGCTGTCGACGCCGAGTTCGGAAGCGATCTCGTGTACGCGTGGTTTTGCCACAATTCTCCTGTCTGAAGGCCCACCCTCGGACAGGGCGGACCGCTTAAGCGCGGACGGGTCTCATTTCGAGCCGTTCACTTCGTGTCCATAGCCGTTCAGCCTTTGCGCTGGTGATCAATCGGGAAATCCTGCGTGTCCAGTGGGCCAGACACCCGCAGGGCTCGTCCGAACGCGCGGCGCCGCAGGGCGGCATCCATGCATTCGTGCGTCTCGTGCACCCACGCGCCCCTGCCCGGAAGCGATGCGGCTCGATCTGCGATCAAGACGCCGTCGCGGGCCACGACTCGGAGGAGCGAGGACCGGGAGGCACGCGCGCGGCAGCCCACGCACGTTCGAACAGGTTCCATTCTACCCCCTCGACCGGCATCCCGGTTTCGTCAGGACTCCAGGATCGAGTCGGGCTGGATGTCGATCTTTGCGCCGGTGAGCTTGGCGGCGAGGCGGGCGTTCTGCCCTTCCTTGCCGATCGCGAGCGACAGCTGGTAGTCGGGGACGAGCGCCCGGACGGCCTTCGTCGCCGCATCGAGGACGAAGCTCGAGGTGACCTTCGCCGGAGACAGCGCGTTCGCCACGAACGCCGGCAGGTCGGCGTTGTAGTCGATGATGTCGATCTTCTCGCCGCCGAGCTCCTCGGTCACGGCGCGGACGCGGCGACCCAGCTCGCCGATGCAGGCACCCTTGGCGTTGATGGACGGGTCGTTGGCCTTGACGGCGATCTTCGTGCGGTGGCCGGCCTCGCGAGCCAGCGAGGTGATCTCGACGAGACCGTTGGCGATCTCGGGAACCTCCATGGCGAAGAGCTTGCGAACGAGGCCGGGGTGCGTGCGCGACACGGTGATCGACGGCCCCTTGGTGCCCTTCGACACCGACGTCACGTACACGCGCAGACGCGAACCGTGACGGTACTCCTCGCCCGCGACCTGCTCCTCCGGCGGGAGGATGGCCTCGATCGTGCCGAGGTCGACGTGCACCATGCGGGGGTTGGGCCCCTGCTGGATGACACCCGCGACGATGTCGCCCTCCTTGCCGCGGAACTCCCCCAGCACGGCGTCGTCGGCGATGTCGCGCAGACGCTGGCTGATGACCTGCTTCGCAGCGAAGGCGGCGATACGGCCGAAGTCGTCGGGAGTCGACTCCTCCTCACCGATGACGACGCCCTCGTCGTCGCGCATCGGCACGTAGATGGCGACGTGTCCGGTCTTGCGGTCGAGCTCCGCACGAGCCCCCTCGGGCAGTTCGCCGTCGGGCGAGGTGTGCTTGGCGTACGCCGTGAGGACCGCCTGCTCGATGATGCGGACGAGTTCGTCGAAGGGGATCTCCTTCTCTCGCTCGACGGTGCGCAGCAGTGAGAGATCGATATCCATGGGGGCCCTCCATATTCAGCTCTTGTCCGGGTGCGTTTCGCGCTCCCGGCATCCATCCAACGTTACCCGATGGGGCTGGGAACGTGTTTGCCCGGTGCTGGGGAGGAACTGTCGATCGGGCGATCTCGGGATACTGGGGAGCATGACCGAACGCACTCCCCGCCTCGCCGACCCCGGACTGATCGGATTGCTCGGTTTCGTGATCGCCACGCTCACGGCCCAGCTGGAGCATCTCGGGCTCCAGAACGAGAGCCCGGTCTTCTGGGTCGGCGCCGTGTTCGGCGGTGTGGTGCAGGTCACGGCGGGGATGCTCTCGTACTTTGCGGGCGACGACTTCCACTTCATCGTCTACAACGCCTTCGGCTGGTACTGGATCTGCATGCCGGGCTTCCTGCTCGGCGGCGAGCTCGGGTTCTTCGAGGTGGAAGGGCCGGCGCGGGGCGTCTTCACGCTGATGTTCGCCATCCTCGCGCTGGTGTTCGCGCTCTCCGCCGCTTCGCGGAACACCGTGCTGCCCGTGACCCTGCTCGCGGTCGCGGCCGGTCTCGGTCTGCAGACCGTCACCGCATTCGGCGGCCCGGCCACCGTCGGAGCGGCGGGTTCGGTCGCCCTGCTGCTAGCCTCCGCGCTCGCGGCGTACATGCTGCTCGAGAAGTTCTACGCCCGCACGCTCGGCCGCAGCATCCTGCCACTGGGGCCCGCGTGGTTCCGGACAGCCTCCCCTGTATCGATTCAGGCGCATACTGTTTGAGGACCGGGCGGCCCGCGGTGCGGGAGACGACGCCCGATCGTGACATCGGTCGCGACGACGGCATTGCCGCCGTGACCGCAACGCGAAAGGAACCTCACATGACCACCACCGCGCACGCCGCCGTCCTGCACGGCCAGGACGCCCCGTTCACGTTCGAGGAGATCACCCTCGACGACATCCGCCCGAACGAGCTGCTCGTGAAGGTCGCCGCGACCGGGCTGTGCCACACCGACCTGGCCGTGCAGCACGGCCACATCCCCGCCGCATTCCCGTTCGTGCTCGGCCACGAGGGAGCCGGCACCGTCGAGCAGGTCGGCGATGCCGTCATCGGCTACGCCGTCGGCGACAAGGTCGCGGTGTCGTTCGCGTCGTGCGGCCACTGCACCAACTGCCTCACGGGGCGCGAGGCGTATTGCCGTAACTTCATGGCGCTCAACTTCGGCGGAGCACGCGAAGACGGGTCGGCCACCATGACCGCCGCCGACGGGTCGGCCGTGCACGGGTCGTTCTTCGGCCAGTCCTCCTTCGCCAGCCACGTCATCGTCGAGGCCCGCAACGCGGTGAAGCTGCCTGAGAACGCCGATGTCGAGATCGCCGGACCCCTGGGCTGCGGTGTGCAGACCGGCGCCGGCACCGTACTCAACTCGCTCGACGTCCCCGCCGGGGCATCGGTCATCGTGACCGGCACGGGAGCCGTGGGGCTCTCCTCGATCATGGGCGCGAAGGTAGCCGGCGCCACGACGATCATCGCGGTCGACATCCTCCCGGAGCGGCTCGAGTTCGCCGCCAAGCTCGGCGCGACGCACACCGTCAACAGCAAGGACGAGGATGCCGTCGCCCGCATCCTCGAGATCACCGGCGGCGTCGGCGCGGACTACGCCGTCGACACCACCGCCGTTCCCGCCGTCGTCGACACGATCGTCGCCGCCACCGCGTTCGGTGCCAAGATCGCCCTGGTCGGCGTGCCCAAGCCCGGAACCGAGATCGCACTCGCATCGATCTCCGGCTCGGGCAAGACGTTCGTCGGCGCGATCGAGGGCGACGCGGTGCCGCAGAAGTTCATCCCCGAGATGCTCGCGCTGCACGAGGCCGGCCGCTTCCCCTTCGACCAGCTCATCACCAGGTACCCGTTCTCCGAGATCGAGCAGGCCATCGCCGACACGCAGTCGGGCAAGGCGGTGAAGGCCGTCCTCGTCATGGACTGACCGACCGGATACGCCGATCGGGCCGGAGCACGCACATGGATGCGCGCTCCGGCCCGATCCGTCTCGCCGGGCGCGGGAGGCCGTAGGCTCGCGGGATGGCCGAACACGGGGTGCACGACGCGGCGAGCGCCGTCGAACGGCATCCCGCGGCACGTGTGCTGGCTCGGGGCGGTTACGTCGCGAACGGTTTCGTGCACCTGCTGATCGGCTCGCTCATCGTCGCGGTGGCCTTCGGTGGCGAGCGCGACGCCGACCAGACGGGGGCGTTCCGCGCGGTCGCGGAGCTTCCCCTCGGTTTCATCGCGCTCTGGGCGGCGGCCACGCTCTTGGCCGCTCTGGGTGTCTGGCACCTGGCCGAGGGCATGCTCGCCTCGCGGCGCCGGCGCGGGGCGTCCGTCTGGGGGCTGCGCGTCTCGGAGTGGGGGCAGGCGATCGTGTTCCTGTTCTTCGGCGGGCTCTCGGCCGCCGTGGCGCTCGGCGCCCGCCCGCAGGCCGACGAGACCGCGCGCGACGCGAGCCGCGGCATCCTCGCGCTTCCCGGCGGCGTGTTCGCGATCGTGCTCGTCGGCGTCGGTGTCGCGATCGCCGGAGTGGTCTTCGTCGTGATGGGGGTGCGACGTTCGTTCCGTTCGAAGATGACGATCCCCGACGGGGCCCTCGGTCGTGTCGCCGAGGGTCTCGGTGTCGCCGGGTTCGTCGCGAAAGGCGTCGCGCTCGGCTCGCTGGGCGGTGTGCTCATCGTCGCCGCCGTGCGCTCACGTGCCGATGAGGCGGGCAGTCTGGATGCCGCGATCCGGGCGTTGCTCGATCTGTCGTTCGGTCGCGAGATCGTGGTCGTCGTCGGCGCCGGGCTCATCGCCTACGGCGTGTTCACCGTCTTCCGCGCACGCTACGCCGACCTCTGAGCCCCGGCCGTTCGACCGCTCGCCGCTTTCGGGCGCACTTCGGCCCCTCGAGCGCACAAGAAAGTGCGCCGGATGCCGCAACCTGCGCGGCATCCGGCGACGAGAGACGAAGCTCAGCGCGCGGTGAGTCGAGCGACGGCGTCGGCGACCGGGATGGTCTCGCGCTCTCCGGCGCGGCGGTCCCACAGCTCGACCTGGCCGTCGGCAGCACCGCGGCCGACGATGACGATGCACGGCACGCCGACCAGCTCGGCGTCGCCGAACTTCACGCCCGGCGACACCTTCGGGCGGTCGTCGTAGACGACCTCGAGCCCTGCCGCCTCGAGATCGCTCGAGAGCTGCTCGGCCAGCTCGAAGGCCGCGGCATCCCGGCCCGTCGCCACGACGTGCACGTCGAACGGAGCCACCGATGCGGGCCAGATGAGCCCGCGCTCGTCGTTGTTGAGCTCGGCGATGATCGCGAGGATGCGGGTGACGCCGATGCCGTACGAGCCCATCGTGACCGTGACGAGCTTGCCGTTCTCGTCGAGGACCTTCAGCCCCAGCGCCTCGGCGTACTTCCGGCCGAGCTGGAAGACGTGGCCGATCTCCATGCCGCGCGCGATCGAGACGGGGCCTGAACCGTCGGGGGCCGGGTCGCCCTCGCGAACGGTGGCGACCTCGACGAACGCGTCGGCCGTGAAGTCGCGGCCCGCGACGAGCGAGTGCACGTGCTTCTGGTCGATGTTCGCGCCGGTGATCCACGAGGTGCCGTCGACGACGCGGGGGTCGAGGACGTAACGGATGCCGGTCGCCGACTCCTCGCCGAGCACCGGCCCCTCGGGCGACCATGGGCCGATGTAACCCTTCACGAGCAGCGGGTTCTTCGCGAAGTCCTCGGCCGTCGCCGGCTCGACCTCGGCCGGTGCGAAAGCGACCTCGACGCGCTTGTCGTCGACGTCGCGGTCGCCGGGCAGGCCGACGACGACGAGCTCGCGCGTGCCGTCGAGGTGCGTGAGGGCGAGCACGACGTTCTTGAGCGTGTGGGCCGCGGTGAACTCGCCCTCGAGGTTCGCGTTGACGTGTGCCACGAGCGTCTCGATCGTGGGGGTGTCGGGCGAGTCGAAGATGACCGGTTCCGGGAGGCCGTCGATCGGCTTGGCCTCCGGGACGACCGTCGTGAACGCCTCGACGTTCGCCGCATATCCGCCCGCGGAACGCACGAACGAGTCCTCGCCGACGGGCGTCGGGTGCAGGAACTCCTCCGAACGCGATCCGCCCATGGCCCCGGCATCCGCCTGGACGATGACGTACTCGAGTCCGAGGCGCTGGAAGATGCGCTCGTACGCGTCGCGCTGCGCCTGGTAGCTCACCTCGAGACCGGCGTCGTTCGCGTCGAACGAGTAGGCGTCCTTCATCGTGAACTCGCGTCCGCGCAGCAGGCCCGCACGGGGACGCGCTTCGTCGCGGTACTTGTCCTGGATCTGGTAGATCGTCAGCGGCAGGTCTTTGTACGACGAGTAGAGATCCTTCACGAGCAGCGTGAACGCCTCTTCGTGCGTGGGCGCGAGCAGGTAGTCGCCGCCCTTGCGGTCGTGCAGGCGGAACAGCAGATCGCCGTACTCCTCCCAGCGTCCCGTCGCCTCGTACGCCTCACGCGGCATCAGGGCCGGGAAGTGCACCTCCTGCGCACCGGCGGCGGCCATCTCCTCGCGCACGACGCGCTCGATCTTTGCCTTGACGCGCAGGCCGAGCGGCAGCCAGGCGAAGATGCCTGCTGCTTGCGGTCGGATGTAGCCGGCGCGGATCAGCAGCTTGTGACTGGCGACCTCGGCGCCCGCGGGGTCTTCACGAAGGGTGCGGAGGAACAGGTGCGACATACGGGTGACCACGAGTCGAGTCTACGGATGCCGCGGGGCCGCGACGTGCGCTCGTTCGAAGGCGGAGCTTGCGCCTAGCCTGAAGCTATGACGACCGTGCTGCTGACCGGATTCGAGCCGTTCGCCGGAGACGCGACGAACCCGTCGGGCGACGCCGTCCGCATGGTCGCCGATCAGTGGGACGAACCGGAACAGCTCGTCACCGCGGTGCTTCCGGTCGAGTTCGACCGCGGGCGCCGCAACCTCCTCGAGCTCATCGCGACGCACGAACCCGACGTCGTCATCGCGACGGGCCTCGCAGGCGGGCGCACCGGCATCTCCGTCGAGCGCGTGGCCATCAATCTCATCGATGCGCGCATCCCCGACAATGCCGGCGACCAGCCGGTCGACGTCCCGTCATCGCCCGGCGCGCCCGCCGCTCACTTCGCAACCCTGCCCGTCAAGGCGATCACCGCCGCGATCGCGGATGCCGGCATCCCCGCCGCCGTCTCGCACTCGGCCGGCACGTTCGTCTGCAACCACGCCATGTTCACCGCCCTCGACGTCGACGGGCCGACTGTCCGACGAGCCGGCTTCATCCATGTGCCGTACGCGCGCGAGACGGCGCCCGACGACCGGCCCTCGCTCCCGCTCGCCGATATCGCCCGGGCGCTGCGCATCGCGCTCCGCACCTCGCTCGACACCGACGGCGACGCGTCGTACGCCGCCGGCACGATCGACTGACGCAGCCTCGTTTCAGCTGGAGAGCGCGGTGAGCATGCGCGCCAGGACCTGAGACGCCAGATCGAGGTCGCTCTCGTAGACGCTCACGACGTTCGTCTCATCGGTCGCGAACACCTTGTGCGAGCCGTGCCCCCAGTCCGCGACGAAGCACGCCCCCAGCCTGGCAGGGCGGGCGCACGACCCGCGGCATCCGCGGTCGAAGCGTTATGGAACCGATCTCAGGCGGTGACGACCTGCGCTGTGCCGAGCGGCGCATCGGGGCCGAGCTCGTCGGCGATGCGGCGGGCCTCTTCGATGAGGGTCGCGACGATCTCCGACTCGGGCACCGTCTTGATGACCTCGCCCTTGACGAAGATCTGTCCCTTGCCGTTGCCCGATGCGACGCCGAGATCGGCTTCGCGCGCCTCTCCGGGACCATTGACGACGCAGCCCATGACGGCGACGCGCAGGGGCACGGTGACATCCTTCAGACCAGCGGTGACGTCATCGGCGAGCGTGTACACATCGACCTGCGCGCGCCCGCACGAGGGGCATGAGACGATCTCGAGCTTGCGCTCGCGCAGGTTGAGCGACTGCAGGATCTGGTGTCCGACCTTCACCTCTTCGGCCGGCGGCGCCGACAGCGAGACACGGATAGTGTCGCCGATCCCCTCGCCGAGCAGGATGCCGAACGCGGTGGCGCTCTTGATCGTCCCCTGGAAGGCGGGACCGGCCTCGGTCACGCCGAGGTGCAGCGGCCAGTCGCCGCGCTCGGCGAGCTGCCGGTAGGCCTTGACCATGACGATCGGGTCGTTGTGCTTGACCGAGATCTTGAAATCGTGGAAGTCGTGCTCCTCGAAGAGCGAGGCCTCCCACACCGCGCTCTCGACGAGGGCTTCCGGGGTCGCCTTGCCGTACTTCTCGAGCAGGCGGCGATCGAGCGAGCCGGCGTTGACGCCGATGCGCAGCGACACCCCGGCGGCCTTCGCCGCGTTCGCGATCGCACCGACCTGGTCGTCGAACTTCCGGATGTTGCCCGGGTTCACGCGCACAGCCGCGCATCCGGCGTCGATCGCCTGGAAGACGTACTTCGGCTGGAAATGGATGTCGGCGATGACGGGGATCTGGCTCTTCTTCGCGATGATGTGCAGCACGTCCGCGTCGTCCTGCGAGGGCACGGCCACGCGGACGATCTCGCACCCGGATGCCGTGAGCTCGGCGATCTGCTGCAGCGTCGCGTTGATGTCGGTGGTCGGAGTGGTCGTCATCGACTGCACGCTGACCGGTGCTCCACCCCCCACGAGCACCTTTCCGACACGGATCTGCCGACTCTTGCGGCGGGGAGCGAGGACGTCCGGAACCTGGGGCATCCCGAGATTGACAGCTGGCACGGGCACAGCCTACGCGGCACCGCCGCAGACGGGCTGGGAGCCGCGCAGCGCCGCATCCCCCACTCGGGTGTGATAATTTCGGCCCATGCGCACGCGCCTCTCCTGGTGGCACACCGCCTAGGCGGTGTGTTCGACGTGCACACGTTTCAGACCGCCCGGCGTTGAAGGCCCGGCGGTCTTCTTCGTGGGGCGGGCGTTCCGACGAAGAAAGACGACGATGACCGGTTCTCTCCCGACCCTGACCGATCTCGCCGCGAGCGGTGAGCCGTTCGCGCTCATCGCGCGCGACGGGGCGAGCGTCGAGGTGCTGCGCGGTGACGTCGTCGACGTCGACCTGCTCGCCGACATCCCGCTGGACGACCCGGACGGGACCCCGCGCGAGGTGCTCGCCCTCGTCCCGTTCCGACAGGTCGTCGAACGTGGCTTCGTCTGCCACGACGACCGGGCGCCGCTTCGCTGTCTGCGCGTCTCCGACCACGCCGCGCTGCCGCTGGCCGAGGCGCTCCGCCAGCTGCCGTCCGAGCGCGTCCCCCTCGAGGACGCCGGGTTCGACATCTCGGACGACGACTACGCCGACATCGTCCGACGCGTGATCGCCGATGAGATCGGCCGGGGTGAGGGGGCCAACTTCGTCATCCGCCGCGACTTCACCGCCAGCGTCGACACGGATGCCGTCACCGCCGGCCTCACGTGGTTCCGGGCGTTGCTGCAGCACGAGCGCGGCGCGTACTGGACGTTCCTCGTCGTGACCGACGGCCACGTCGCGGTCGGCGCCAGCCCGGAGGCCCATGTCAGCGCCCGCAGCGGCGCGCCCGCCGAGCCGGGCACCAGCATCGTCACGATGAACCCGATCTCCGGCACGTTCCGCCACCCCCGCGGCGGCGCGACGGCCGAGACCCTGACGGAGTTCCTCTCCTCGACGAAGGAGACCGAGGAGCTGTTCATGGTGGTCGACGAGGAGCTGAAGATGATGTCGGCGGTCTGCTCCGACGGCGGCCGCATCACCGGGCCTCATCTGAAGGAGATGTCACGCCTGACCCACACCGAGTACATGCTGCGCGGGTCGAGCACGATGGATCCCCGCGACATCCTCCGCGAGACGATGTTCGCCCCCACCGTCACGGGATCGCCCATGCAGAACGCGTGCACCGTCATCGCGCGACACGAGCGCACGCCGCGCGGCTACTACTCCGGTGTCGCCGCCCTGTTCACCCCCGCACCGGGTGGGGGCCACGATCTCGACGCGCCGATCCTGATCCGCACCGCCTACCTCGTCGACGGCCGGTTGCGCGTGCCGGTGGGCGCGACGCTCGTGCGGCACTCCGACCCCGCGGGCGAGGTCGGCGAGACCCACGGCAAGGCGGCTGGTGTCCTGGGGGCGATCGGCGCCGTCGACCGTGACGAGGCGCCCGCCTCGATCGCCGACACCGCGGCCGTCGACGAAGACGCGCCCGCGGCGCATCGTCCGCGACTCGGCGACGACCCGACGATCGCCGCCCTCCTCTCCTCGCGCAACGCGCGGCTCGCGCAGTTCTGGCTCGACCCGCAGGCGGCGCACGGCGGTCCTTACGCGGGCCGCGAGGTGCTGGTCGTCGACGCCGAGGACCGGTTCACCACCATGCTCGGCCATCAGCTGCGCCACCTCGGGTTCTCCGTGCGCATCGCTCCGTGGAACGAGGTCACGGATGCCGCGGTCGACGACGCGGGGCTCGTCGTCTTCGGGCCCGGCCCCGGCGATCCGCGAGACGACGCGAGCCCTCGCATCGCACGCATGCGCGAACTCGTCGCCCGCCGGGCCGAGGCGGGGCGGCCGCTCCTCGCGGTGTGCCTGAGCCACCAGATCCTCGCCGATCGGCTCGGGATCGGTCTGGCTCCCCTCGCATCTCCGCACCAGGGTCTGCAGAAGAGCGTCGACGTGTTCGGCGAACCGGCATCCATCGGGTTCTACAACACCTTCACCGCGCGCGTCGCCCCGGGCACCACCCGGCTCGGCGACACCGAGATCGCAGCCGACCCCTCGTCAGGTGACGTCTATGCGCTGCGCGGTCCCGGGTACGCATCCGTGCAGGGACACCTCGAGTCGATCCTGTCGCGCGACGGTCTGCCGACGCTCGAGCGGCTCATCGGATTCGCGCTGGGACCCGTCGCGGCCTGACTCGCGCCGCCCCGGCGGCGAACGTCAGCCGAGGATCGAGATCGGGTTGAAGACGTCGGCGAGGATGAGCGTCCCGCCCATGACGATGAGTCCGATCACGACGACGAAGGTGACGGGCACGAGCTTCGTGGCGTCGACCGGCCGCGGCGACGGGCGGCGGAACAGCTTCGCCCACGCGCGCTTGATGCCGTCCCACAGGGCGACGACGACGTGTCCGCCGTCGAGCGGGAGCAGGGGCAGCAGGTTGAAGATGAACAGCGCGATGTTGAGCGACCCCAGCAGGCTCAGCAGGTCGACGACGCGATCCTGAATCGGCGCCTCCGTCGCGGCGACCTCGCCCGCGATGCGGCCCGCTCCGACGACGGACAGGGGCCCGTTCGGGTCGCGCTCGCCGCCGGTGACGAGGGCCACCCCCGTCTGGTACACCTTGACCGGGAGCTGCCAGATGACGCTCGCGACGGCGCCGAGCCGGTCGACCGCAGCCTGCGGTCCGGTCCAGATCGGCTGCGGGACGTTGACCCGGGTGCCCGTCATGCCGACGAACCCGACCTCTTTCACCTCGGTCGTGCCGTCGTCGTTCATCACGGGACGTTCGGCGGCGACCGGGGTGACCTCGAGCGTCACGCGGTCGCTGCCACGCTCGACCACGATCGGGATCGTGCGCCCCGGTGCCGCCTGGATGATCGCGGTCGCCTCGGCGTAACCCGAGACATCGGTGCCGTCGACGGCGACGATGACGTCTCCCGGACGGATGCCCCCGGCTGCCGCGGGAGACACCGGATCACCGGCCTCGCACGTCGTGCGGTCGGCGCCCGCCGGGATGACGCACTCGTTGACCGCGGCGATGGTGGGCGAGACGCTCGGGATGCCGATCGCGCTGAGTGCGATCGCGAAGAGGACCATGGCGAGCACGAGGTTCATGAACGGACCGCCGACCATGATGACGATGCGCTTCCACACCGACAGCTGGTAGAACGCCGGGCGCGTGTCGTTCTCGACGAGCGTCTCGGCGTTGGCGAGGCGGGCATCCTGCACCATCGCCCCGAAGAATCGGCCGCTGCGTCGGGTCGCTGCGTCGGGCTCGTCGGGAGCCGGCGGGTACATGCCGGACATCGAGATGTAGCCGCCGACGGGCAGTGCCTTCACGCCGTACTCGGTCTCACCGAAGCGCCGCGACCAGAGGGTCGGACCGAGGCCGATCATGTACCGGCCGACGCGCACGCCGAACAGCTTCGCGGGGACGAGGTGCCCGACCTCGTGCAACGCGATCGAGACGGCGAGCCCGACGACGAGCAGCACGACGCCGATGACGAAAGCGAGGACGGTCACGACCGCTCAGAGTACCCGTCGAGTCTTTGAATCGGCCCAGGCCGTAAACTCCAACCATGGAGCGGGCGCGGAGTGCGACGGTGCGGCGTGCGCGCGCCGTGCGGGGAACCGCCTCCGCCGCCGTCGCCACCGTCTTCGCCGCCACCGCCCACACCATCTCGGGCGGGCTCGCGCCGCTCTGGCTCATCGTCGCGGCGACGTTGCTCACCACTCCCGCCGCGGTCTGGCTCGTGGGCCGCGCCCCGTCGGCGTGGCGGACCGGACTCGTCGTCCTGGCGAGCCAGGGGCTGTTCCACACCTTCTTCTCCATCGCCGGCGCAGCCGACCCGACGGCGCCCGTGCCGCATGTCCACGGCGGCGCCTTCCCCGCCGCCGCCCCGCTCTCACATGCGCACGCCGTCGGCACGAACATGACCGCCACGCACGTTCTCGCGGCGGCGGTCACCGTCGCGACGCTCGTCGCCGGCGAGCGTCTCGTACGCCTCATCCACCGCGGCATCCGCCGGTTCGCGCGACTGATGTCGCCGTCGATGCGCACACGGACTCCTCTGCTGCGCCCCGCTGCCGGCCGCGAGCGCATCCTCCCGGCACGCCGCCTGCGTTCCTCTCTCTCGCTGCGGGGTCCACCGGTCACCACCGTGTGAGCCCCCCTTCCCGTCGCGGACGGCACCGTGCCATCCGCATGTTCTGAGAGACGACCATGACCCGCAACATCACCGCGCGCAGCCGCGCCCGCTTGGCCGTCGGCGTGACCGCCGGCGCAGCCCTCGCCCTCGCCCTTCCGCTCGCCGCCTCCGCGCACGTCCACGTGACGCCGGAAGAGGTGGCCGCCAACGGATCCACCCGCATCGACTTCTCGTTCAGCCACGGCTGCGACGGGTCGCCCACGACCGCGCTCGTCGTCGACGTCCCCGCCGAGGCGCAGGGTGCGACGCCCGTCGTCGACGGTGCATGGACCATCACCACCGAGGCCGGCGAGAACGGCATCCCCACCCGCATCACCTACACCGCGGTCGCCCCCATCCCCGACGCGTATGCGGCCTCGGCCGGCATGAACGTGATCTTCCCCGGCTCGGCCGAGGGCGAGAGCTTCGCCTTCCCCGTCACGCAGCAGTGCGAGACGGGCGAGGCCGCCTGGGTGCAGGTCGCCGAGGACGGCCAGGATCCGGACGACCTCGAGTACCCGGCTCCGGTCGTCGTGGTCGGCGCGGCTGCGGCCGATTCCCACGGCGGCCACGGTGACGGCGGCCACTCGTCGGCCGACGGTGCCGCTGACGGCGAGGCCGCCGCAGCATCCCCTGCCGCAGCCGACCCGCTGCCGATCTGGCTCTCCGCCGGCGCCCTCGTCGTCGCCGCCGCCGCGCTCGTCCTGACGATCGCCCGCCGACGCGCCTGAGGCACACCCGGGGCGGCGCGTCAATCGGCGCTGCCGCCCCGGAACCGGGGTGAGACAATGGGGGCAATGCCTAACGACGCCCCGAACCTCCCTCCCGTCCTCCGCCCCGAGAGTCCGCCGCACCGCTCCCTGACCGAGCTCGCGGCCCACGTCGGCGGCCGGATCGTCGGCGATGCTTCCGACGTATCCGTCACGGGCATCACGCTCGCAACGGCGGACCTGCGCCCGGGGGAAGCGTTCGTCGCGATCCGAGGCGCCGTGCGACACGGGGCCGAGTTCGCGAAGCAGGCGGCCGAGACGGGCGCCACGGCGATCGTCACCGACGACCGAGGCGCCGAGCTCGCCGCCGATGCAGGCCTGCCGATCGTCGTGGTCGACGATCCCCGGGCGCGCTTGGGCGACCTGTCGGCCTGGGTCTACGGCACCGGCCGCGAGGACCGGCTGCCGCTGCTGCTCGCGACGACCGGCACGAACGGCAAGACGAGCGTGTCGCACCTGATCGAAGGCATCCTCGGACAGCTCGGCGCGGTGACGGGGCTCTCCTCGACAGCCGAGCGTCACATCGCGGGCGAGGTGATCGTGTCGCGGCTCACGACCCCCGAGGCCTCGGAGTTCCACGCGTTGCTCGCTCTCATGCGCGAGCGCGGCGTCGAAGCGGTCGCGGTCGAGGTGAGCGCACAGGCGCTGACCCGGCACCGTGTCGACGGCGTCGTCTTCGACGTCGCCGGCTTCACCAACCTCACGCACGATCACCTCGACGACTACCGCGACATGGCGGAGTACTTCGAGGCGAAGCTCCCCCTATTCCGCGCAGACCGGGCACGGCGCGGCGTGGTGTGCCTCGACTCCGACGCCGGCGTGCAGATCGTCGCGCGCGCCGAGATCCCGGTGACGACGATCATCACGCCCGCGATCGCCGAGACGCCCTCGTCACCGGCGGACTGGACGGTCGAGATCGTCGAGGAACGGCAGAACGGCACGGAGTTCCGGCTCATCGGCGCCGACGGCCGGCGACTGACCACGACGGTGCCGGTCATCGGGCGGCACATGGCGGCCAACGCCGGCCTCGCGATCGTCATGCTGCTCGAAGGCGGCTACGCGTGGGAGACGCTCGTCGGCGCACTCGACGGGCGGCGCATCGAGGCGCACCTCCCCGGGCGGACTCAGCGCGTGTCGGGCGATCGCGGACCGGCCGTCTACGTCGACTTCGGCCACTCCCCCGACGCTTTCGAGAAGACCCTCGCGGCCGTGCGACGCGTCACCCCCGGAACCGTCGTCATGGTCTTCGGGGCCGACGGCGACCGTGACAAGACGAAGCGCCACGACATGGGCGCGACGGCCGTCCTCGGCAGCGACATCCTGATCGTGACCGATCACCACCCGCGATTCGAGGATCCCGACGCGATCCGCGCGACCCTGCTCGAGGGTGCTCGGCGAGCGCGCCCGGATGCCGACATCCGCGAATCGTCACCGCCGGAGAAGGCGATCGTCGAAGCCGTGTCGCTCGTCGGCGACGGTGACGCGATCCTGTGGGCCGGTCCCGGGCACCAGGACTACCGCGACATCCGCGGCGTCCGCACCCCGTACTCCGCTCGAGAGCTCGCACGTCGAGCACTGCGGGACGCCGGCTGGCCGGTGCCCGAACCCAGCTGGGACGTGCCATACGCCGACTGAGCGTGTTTGTGGTCGGACCACTGTGAAAAATCGTGGGTCTCTCGCCGTGCTGTCGCTCCCGTGCACGATTCCTCCACCCCCTGCGGGTGCGGCGTAGCGTCGGCCACAGGCACGCCGCGGCAGGCACGACCAGCGCCTTCCCCGCTCCCCGGCGGGCCTTCCGACAGGACGAAGGACCCACGATGAGCACAGTCATACCGACCACGACAGCACACGACGACGACGCGGTCCCCACCGCGTGGGCGGGCTTCGCCCCGGGCCCGTGGCAGGACGACATCGACGTCCGTGACTTCATCCAGCGCAACTACGAGCCCTACACCGGCGACGCGTCGTTCCTCATGGGGCCGACCGCGCGCACGACGGGGCTCTGGGAGACGCTCAGCGAGATGTTCCCCGCCGAGCGCGAGCGCGGCGTGTACGACGTCGACGCTCTCACCCCCTCGACCATCACATCGCATGCTCCGGGCTACATCCGCCAGGAGGACGAGCTGATCGTCGGCCTCCAGACCGATGCGCCCCTGCGCCGCGCGATCATGCCCAACGGCGGGTGGCGCATGGTCAAGGGAGCCCTCGAGACCTACGGCTACCCCGTCGACCCCACGCTCGAGACGATCTTCACGCGCTACCGCAAGACGCACAACGACGGCGTCTTCGACGTCTACCCGCCGGCCGTCCGCCGCGCCCGCAGCAGCCACATCATCACGGGCCTCCCCGATGCCTACGGCCGCGGCCGGATCATCGGCGACTACCGACGCGTCGCCCTGTACGGCACCGACGCGCTCGTGGCCGCGAAGAACGTCGAGCGCGCCGAGCTCGACATGCACCCCTCGACGGAGAACATCCTGCGCTCGCGCGAGGAGAACGCCGAGCAGATCCGCGCCCTGCACGAGCTCGCCGAGATGGCCGCCTCGTACGGGTTCGACATCACCCGGCCCGCCGCCACCGCCCGCGAGGCGATCCAGTGGCTGTACTTCGCCTACCTCGGAGCGGTGAAGGAGCAGAACGGCGCAGCGATGAGCTTCGGTCGCAACACCGCGTTCCTCGACGCGTACATCCAGCGCGACATGGCGCGCGGCATCCTCACCGAGGTGGAGGCGCAGGAGCTCGTCGACGACCTCGTCATCAAGCTGCGTATCGTGCGGTTCCTCCGCACGCCCGAGTACGACGCGCTGTTCTCGGGCGACCCCACCTGGGTGACCGAGTCGATCGGCGGCGTCGGCGAAGACGGACGCACCCTCGTGACCAAGACGGCATTCCGCTTCCTGCAGACGCTCTACAACCTCGGCCCCGCCCCCGAGCCGAACCTGACGGTGCTGTGGACCGACGCCCTTCCCGACGGGTTCAAGGAGTTCTGTGCGCAGGTCTCGATCGACACCTCGTCGATCCAGTACGAGTCCGACGACCACATCCGCGCGCTGTGCGGCGACGATGCGGCGATCGCGTGCTGCGTGTCGCCGATGACGGTCGGCAAGCAGATGCAGTTCTTCGGGGCTCGGGTCAACCTCGCCAAGACCCTCCTGTACGCCATCAACGGCGGACGCGACGAGGTGAGCGGCAAGCAGATCGCGCCCGCCGCCGCCCCGGTCTCGGGAGACGTGCTCGGGTACGACGACGTGCGCGAGCGCTTCCGGGTCATGATGGAGTGGCTCGCCGAGACCTACGTCGACGCGCTCAACTGCATCCACTTCATGCACGACAAGTACGCCTACGAACGCCTCGAGATGGCCCTGCACGACGGCAACGTCCTGCGCACCATGGCATGCGGCATCGCCGGGCTCTCCGTCGCCGCCGACTCGCTCTCGGCCATCAAGTACGCGACCGTCGAGCCGGTGCGCGATGCGTCGGGGCTCATCGTCGACTACCTCGTCCACGGCGACTTCCCCACCTTCGGCAACGACGACGACCGCGTCGACGAGATCGCCCGCGAACTCGTTTCGGACTTCATGTCCATGATCCGCAAGCACCAGACGTACCGCGACGCGGTGCACACCCAGTCGGTGCTGACGATCACGTCGAACGTCGTGTACGGCAAGGCCACGGGCAACACCCCCGACGGTCGCCGTGCCGGTCAGCCCTTCGCCCCGGGCGCCAACCCCATGAACGGGCGAGACACGCACGGGATGCTGGCAGCCGCACTGTCGGTCGCGAAGCTGCCGTTCGACCAGGCGCAGGACGGCATCTCGCTGACCACGACGGTGACGCCGAGCGGTCTGGGGCGCACGCCCGACGAACGGGTGCACAACCTCGTGGGACTGCTCGACGCGCAGATGGCCTCGGACGGCTACCACCTCAACGTCAACGTGCTGACGCGCGAGACGCTCGAGGATGCGATGGTCAACCCCGACAAGTACCCGCAGCTGACCATCCGGGTTTCCGGCTATGCGGTCAACTTCGTGCGACTGACCCGCGAGCAGCAGCTCGACGTGCTCAGCCGCACCTTCCACACGGGGGTCTGACTCCCGTGTCCGCCATCCTGGTGCCGGGCGCGGCCTGCACCGCCGATCTGAGCGACCCCCGTCACGACCGTCTCGCCGCGCGACGGTCCGGGCATGTCGCGAGCGTGCACTCCTGGGAGCTCGTCACTTCCGTGGACGGCCCCGGCACCAGGATGACCCTCTTCCTCGCGGGATGCCCGCTGCGCTGCCAGTACTGCCACAACCCCGACACGTGGCGTCAGCGCGACGGCGAGCTCACCGCGCTCGATGACATCGTCGCCCGTCTGCGCCGGTACCTGCCGGTCTTCCGGGCGACAGGAGGGGGGCTGACGATCTCCGGAGGCGAGCCGCTGCAACAGGCGGCCTTCGTCACGCGTCTGGCCCGGGCCGCCACCGAGCTCGGTGTCCACGTCGCCATCGACACATCGGGCAACCTCGGCCGCGCCGCATCCGATGCGCTGCTCGACGACGTCTCGCTCGTCCTGCTCGACGTGAAGTCCGGGCTGCCCGACACCTACCGCGAGGTCACCGGCCGCGACCTGCAGCCGACGATCGAGTTCGGCGACCGCCTCGCGGCCCGCGGCACTCCGGTGTGGGTGAGGTTCGTGCTCGTCCCCGGCCTCACGGATGCCGTCCCGAACGTCGACGCCGTCGCCGACATCGTCGCCCGGTGGCAGAACGTGCAGCGGGTCGAGGTCCTGCCGTTCCATCAGATGGGCACGTCGAAGTGGGAGCGTCTGGGAATCCCCTATCCGCTCGCCGGTCGCCCGACGCCGGATGCGGAACTGCTCGCGCGGGTCCGCGGCCAGTTCGCCGATCGCGGTCTCACCGTGTACTGACGGCGAGCGTCACTCGACCACGCTGATCGCTCGGTCTGCGGCGCTCCGCGCCCACGCCTCCGCCTCCGCGAGCGACTCCCGGGTGAGCTCGCCCGGCGGACGGTGCGCGTCGACCACGCGTTCGACGGTCTCCACGATGCCGAGGAAGCCCAGGGCGCCCGCGTGGAACGCCTCGACGGCCTGCTCGTTCGCGGCGTTGAACACCGCCGGGTAGGTTCCGCCCGCGCGCCCCACCCGTTTCGCGAGCGCGACCGCCGGGAACGCGGAGTCGTCGAGCGACTCGAAGGTCCACTCGCTCGCGCGGGTCCAGTCCAGCGGAGCCCCCACTCCCGCGACCCGGCGCGGCCAGTCGAGGCCGAGCGAGATCGGGAGACGCATGTCGGGCGGCGAGGCCTGGGCGATGGTGGACCCGTCGATGAACTCGACCATCGAGTGGACGACCGACTGAGGGTGCACCACGACGTCGATGCGGTCGTAATCCACACCGAACAGCAGGTGCGCCTCGATGACCTCGAGCCCTTTGTTGACGAGGGTCGCCGAGTTGGTGGTCACGACGCGTCCCATGTCCCAGGTCGGGTGGGCGAGGGCCTGGGCAGGGGTGACGGTGGCCAGCTCGTCGCGACGCCGGCCGCGGAACGGCCCGCCGGATGCCGTGAGCACGAGCCGTCGCACCTCGTCGGGCGTGCCTGATCGCAGCGCCTGTGCGATCGCGGAGTGCTCCGAGTCGACCGGGACGATCTGACCGGGCGCGGCGAGCGACGTGACGAGCTCGCCCCCGACGATCAGCGACTCCTTGTTCGCCAGCGCCAGCGTGCGACCCGACTCGAGCGCAGCCAGGGTCGGCCCCAGCCCGACCGAGCCCGTGATGCCGTTGAGCACGACGTCGGCCTCGACATCACGGACGAGACGTTCCGCATCGGCCGCGCCGAGGGCGGTTCGGGTCACACCGAATCGCGCCGCCTGCTCTTCGAGCATCCGAGCGTTCGAGCCGGCGGCGAGCCCGACGACCTCGAACCGGTCACGACGGGAGTCGATGACATCGAGCGCTTGCGTCCCGATCGATCCGGTGGAGCCGAGGATGAGGACGCGACGCATGCCGTCAGCCTAGGTGCTGCGGCCGTGCTGACGGGGCCGTCAGCCTGCGGCGGGAACGGGGGTGCGCTGGACGCCCAGGATGTCGACGACGAAGACGAGTGTCTCGTTCTGGAGCTCGCTGCCCTCCTGCGCACCGTAACCTGCAGCGGGCGGGATGACGACGAGCACCTGCGAACCGACCTGCTGCCCCTCGAGCGCCTGCTGGAATCCGGCGACCACACCGGTCGTCGGGAAGGCCGCGGGCTGGCCGCGGTCCCAGCTGGAGTCGAAGACCGACCCGTCCGACCACTTCACACCGGTGTACTGCACGAAGGCGGTGTCACCCGGCTGAACGGTGGCACCGTCGCCGGTCTTGAGGTCGGCCAGCTGCACCTCGGTCGGAGCGTCGGTGCCGGGCAGGGTGATGGTGGGGGCGCCGTTCTCGGCCAGCTCGACCGTCGGCATCCCGTCGACCGGCGCCTGGTCGGTTCCGGTCGCGCGCGTCGGAAGCTTCTCGACGCCCTCCGCCACGACGACGACGGCTGTGCGTCCCTCGCCGAAGGCCGAGCCGGGGATCGCGAGCGCCGCGGTCGATCCGAGCGGAGCGCATTCGAGGGCCGCGACGAACACCGAATACTGCTGGGGGTCGAGCAGCACCGGCACCAGGCCCGAGTCGTCGGGCGAGGTGTCGCGCGACTGCTCGAGCAGCTCACCGGTCGCACCGTCGTAGATCGCGTAGGAGCCCGAGACGAGGTCGCCGGAGACGAGGTCGTCGCCGTCGCCGCGGGTCGTGAGCGTGCGCTCGATCTCCGTCGGCTCAAGGCCCGGGTCGACCTTCGCGGTCAGCTCGGGCGCCGAACCCGACACCTCGATGCTGTCGGAGGCCTCCCCCGGCTGGGCGTTCACGAGGCATTGCTCCGATGCGCCGGAAGCGTTCGGGCTGGGCGACTCGGTGGCAGAGTCGCCACTCGCGCAGCCGGCGAGCGCAAGCGCCGAGACGGCGACGACGGACAGAGCGGCGAACGGGCGCAGACGCACGGAGAACCTCTTCGATCGGGGAGACGGAGTCCTCATCCTCTCGCACGAGCATCGGTGTGCGCTGAGAACGCGCGAGCCGACGCGAGTGGCGCCTCAGCCGATGCCGACACGACCACTCGCGTCGGGTCGTCGTTCATCGGCGCCGCTGCAGCACAGACGTGGTGCGCGGACCGGGGGCGGAGCGCGCGTGCACAACATGTCCACGGAGTCATGCGTTCCGCAGTAGCCTCGTCTGGTGAACGCTGACGCAACCGAGCCGCAGTCCGGCGAGCCCGGCGAGCACGACGAAGCCGCAGCCGCCGTCGAAGCAGTCCCGGGAATCGGACTCACCTATGTGATCGGACGGTGGGTGCTCGCGCCCCTGGCGCGCATGATCTACCGGCCGCGCATCGAGGGCCGCGAGAACTTCCCCCGCAAGGGCGCTGTCATCCTTGCGAGCAACCACCTGTCGTTCATCGACTCCTTCATCATCCCGATGGCCTCACCGCGTCCCGTGCGGTTCCTCGCGAAGTCGAGCTACTTCGACGGCACCGGCTTCCGCGGCTGGCTGTCGCGAGAGTTCTTCTACGCCGCGGGCGCGTTCCCGGTCCGTCGCGGTGCTGGACAGGCCGCGCTCGATGCCCTGGATCAGCAGAAGAAGATGCTCGACGCGGGATGGTCGACCGCGCTCTACCCCGAGGGCACGCGTTCGCTCGACGGCCGCCTCTACAAGGGCCGCACCGGTGTCGCGTTCCTCGCGCTGCAGACCGGTGCGCCCGTCATCCCCGTCGGACTCGTCGGAACGAGCGAGATCATGCCCGTCGGAGCGAAGTTCCCGCGGCTGCGCCCGCGCGTGACCGTCCGGTTCGGCGCGCCGCTCGACCTGAGCCACCACGGCTCGGCCGACTCCGGTCGCGCTCGTCGCAACGCCACCGATGAGATCATGGCCGCGATCCACGCCCTGTCGGGTCAGGAACTGGCAGGCGCGTACAACGAGGCCCCGCCGCAGAACACCGTCGAGCGGATCAAACAGGCCCTGCCGCACGAACGCCGCTGACCCGGCCGATCACTCCGCGCCCGAGACGACGATCGTCGGTTCGTGTCGCACCGGGAAGTTCACCGAGTTCGCGATGAAGCACCACGCGTTCGCCTGCGCGTGAGCCTCGAACGCGGCTTCGCGCATCGACGCTTCGGCGACGACGACCCGGGGCCGCAGCACGACCTCCGCGAACGCCCCACCGCCACGCCCGTCTTCGCGCATCGTCCCCGTCGCGTCATCCGTATAAGCGACCACGACCACGCCGGCCGTCACGCAGGCGTGCAGATACGACAGCAGATGGCACTCGGAGAGCGCAGAGAGGAGGAGGTCCTCGGGATTCCACCGGGTCGGGTCGCCTCGGAACGGCTTGTCGCTCGACGCGGCGAGAGCCGGCTTGCCGTCGATGCTCAGCGTGACGGCCCGGTCGTAGTCTCGGTAACCGCTGGTTCCGGTGCCACGATTACCGGTCCACTCGGCCCGCACGGAGTATCGATGCTCGCCCAACATGCGGACAGTCTGACACGGCGCATGGCGGGGCCCGCGACGGTAGGCTGTCGGGGTGCCGCAGACCTTCGCCGTTCCCGCCGCCGTCGAACTCGCGGTCGTCGAGCGCAGCGGTTTCATCGAGTCGCGCCACGCCGGCGCAGCGGTCGTCCTCGGTGCGGACGGCACCCCGATCCGAACCCTCGGCGACGTCGACGCCCCGATCCTCCCCCGCTCGACCCTGAAGCCCTTGCAAGCGCTCGCCAGCATGACCGCGGGAGCCACCCTCGAAGGCGAACGACTCGGCCTCGCGACAGCCAGCCATTCCGGAACCGACCGGCACGTCTCCGTGGTGCGCGACATCCTGAACGAAGCCGGTCTGGGTGAGGACGACCTCGGATGCCCTCCCGCCTGGCCGGGCGACACCGCGACGCGCGATGAGATCGTGCGCGAGCTCGGTGCCCCCACCCGCATCCGGATGAACTGCTCCGGCAAGCACGCCGCGATGCTCGCCGCATGCGTCGCGAGCGGTTGGGACACCAGGACGTACCTCGACCCCGACCACCCCCTCCAGGTGCACACCCGCGAGGTGATCGAGCGGCTGACCGGCACCAAGGCGTCGGCGATGGCGATCGATGGATGCGGCGCCCCGGTGTACGCGATGAGCCTCATCGCGCTCGGGCGCGCGATCCAACGCATCGGCACCGCGAGCGAACGATCGCCGTTCGCCCTGCACCGCATGGCCGGCGCTCTCGTGCGGGCGGTTCGTGAGAACCCGTGGACCATCGACGGTCCCGGTCGGCCCGACACCGTCGCGATCGAACGACTCGGCGTCTTCGCGAAGACCGGGGCGGAGGGCGTGCTCGTGATGGTCGCTCCCGACGGCACGACGGCTGCGCTGAAGGTGCTCGACGGCAACGGCCGCGCGGCGTCGGCGATCGCCCTCACTCTGCTCGTGCGGGCCGGGGCGCTCGAAGCCGCTCCCGTGGCCCGTGTGATCTCTCATCTCCCGCTGACCGTGCTCGGCGGCGGACAGAACGTCGGCATCATCCGGCCGACGGTGTAGCGGCTCCTCACGAGGGAGCGCAGAAAGGACTGCCATGCGCATCAGCGTTCCGAGTGAGGTCAAGAACAACGAGTATCGCGTCGCACTCACCCCGGCGGGTGTCCACGACCTCGTCGTCAACGGTCACGACGTGTTCGTCCAGCGTGGCGCCGGCGAGGGTTCGTCGCTGCCCGACGCGGAGTACGCAGACGCGGGTGCGGTGCTGCTCGACGACGCCGACGAGGTCTGGGCCCGTGCTGAGCTGCTGCTCAAGGTCAAAGAGCCGATCGCGAGCGAGTACCACCGCTTCCGCGATGATCTGGTGCTGTTCACCTACCTTCACCTCGCGGCCGACCGACCGCTCACCGACCGCCTGATCGAGAGCGGCATGACGGCGATCGCCTACGAGACCGTGCAGCTCCCCGGCGGGAGCCTGCCGCTTCTCGCGCCGATGAGCGAGGTCGCCGGCCGCCTGGCCCCGATGGTGGGAGCCTCCACGTTGCTGCGCTCCGCCGGGGGTCTCGGTCTGCTGATGTCCGGGGTGCCCGGAACCCGACCCGCCACGGTCACCGTCATCGGCGGTGGGGTGGCGGGGGCGAACGCCGCGTACATCGCCGCAGGGCTCGGCTCGGATGTCACGATCTTCGACACCAACATCCAGCGTCTTCGTTTCCTCGACGATCACTTCCAGGGTCGTGTCAAGACCGCCGCCTCCAACCCGCTCGATCTCGAACGGTCGGTCGTGGCTTCCGATCTCGTGATCGGCTCGGTACTGATCCCCGGTGCGAAGGCGCCCAAGCTCGTGCGCAACGAGACCGTCGCACGCATGCGGCCGGGCTCGGTGCTGGTCGACATCGCCGTCGACCAGGGCGGCTGCTTCGAGGACACCCGGCCGACGACGCACGCAGACCCCACCTTCCGCGTGCACGACACGGTGTTCTACTGCGTGGCCAACATGCCCGGCGCCGTGCCCAACACCTCGACCTCGGCGCTGACGAACGCCACGCTCCCCTACGTTCGGCAGATCGCCCGCCACGGCTGGCGGCAGGCGCTGCGAGCCGACGGCGCGCTCGCGGCCGGACTCAACACCACCGCTGGACGGGTCGTCAACGCCGGCGTGGCAGCGGCTCACGGCATCACGGCGGACTCGTCGGCCGACGCGCTGAGCTGAGCGGCAGCACTGAGCGGCAGCACGACCCGTCGGACGCGATCGGTCCGCGTATCGATCACCCACCCACGTCGGCGACCGGGAGCAGCGTACGGCGGCAGCTCCCGGTTGCCGGTGACGAGGCGGAAGTCGCCTGCGCTCGCGGCGTCGACGACGAGCTGACAGCGTCCCTGCGCGCCGGCCGCGGCCGCGCGCCAACGGCCCATCCATGCCTCCGGAGTGCCCCACACCACTCTGCCTGGCCGCAGGGAGGTCGTCTGGTCGACGGTCGCGACCTCGAACCCCTGCCCGCGCCAGTGATCGAGCAGGGCATGCGTGGCGCCCGTCGAGGGTGCGACGAACGCCGTGGCGCAACGCGGCTCGAAAACACCGGGTCCCCCAGCGTCATGGCGGAGCGGGCGGGATTCGCCGGGATCCGCGAACTGGACGAGAGCCCCGCTCCACCTCCCCCGCCCCGCGGGTGCCGAGGGGTCGTGGTGCGACGCGTCGCCGCCGAAGGCGCCGTGCTCCGAGCGCGACACCGCGGTGAGTACGGCACGATCGGGCAGGTGGTCGACGATCCTGCCGACGGCCCCGGTGACGCGCTGTGCCGCGCACACGAACTGGATACCGCGAGAACGCGCATCACGTGCGACACGTTCCAGCATCGTGGCAGCGGCAGCGCTGTAATCGTCGGGCAGTGAGCCGAGCAGGCGGTCGAGGTCGTCGACGACGATGACCCACCCTTCCGGAACATCGTCGAGAACGGCGATGACGTCCCACGCGCTCTCGAGGTCGGCCGGCACCCAGCACACCTGCCCGGGTGACACCTGCGCGGCGATGGTCCGCAGCAGCGTCGTCCGCCCCGAGCCCGCGCGGCCGAGGACGGCGGCCCCCGGCGCACGCCGATCGAGCACCACGGCGCGCCGGCGCTGCTCGGCGGGCTCGTCTGCCAGGCCGAGGACCACCGCATCCTCCTGCCTCAGCCCGGCGAGCTCGATACGGTCGGGCAGCGGCGGCAGCCAGGGGCGACGGGCGGGGTGCGCTCCGGCCGCCGCACGGGCGATGTCCTCGATCGCCGCCCGCGGGCACCGACTCACGCGGACCAGGAGCGGTTGCGCGTCGGCCGGCCGCCTCACCAGAGCTGCCCCACGGTCATCGCGTCCGCCGGGCAACGCGGCGGCCTCGGCCGAGCCGAGCACCGCGCGGGATTCGGCGACATCCGACACGCGCAGCGCGATCCGCAGCGGCGCATTGGCGAGCACCGCTTCGCGGAACCCCGCCGCGCGCTGCGTCGCCAGCACGAGGTGCATCCCGAGCGCACGCCCCCGGGCGGCGATATCGGCGAACACGTCGTGCATCGCCGGATGGGCCGCCGTCAGCGCGGCGTACTCGTCGACGACGACCACCAGCCGCGGCAGCGCGTCGTCCGTCTCGGCGATGTCGCGTGCCCCGAGCTCGGCGAGAACCCGCTCGCGATGCCGGACCTCGGCGCGGAGGCTCTCGATCGCGCGCACCGCGTTGCGTTCGTCGAGGTCGGTCACGACACCGGCCACATGCGGCAGACACGAGAGAGCGTCGAACGCACGGCCGCCCTTGAAGTCGATGAGGAGGAAGTTCACCTGTGCCGGTGGAAGGCGTCGCGCCAGCGCCGCGATCCAGGTCACGAGCAGCTCGCTCTTCCCACTGCCGGTGACCCCCACCACGACCGCATGCGGCCCGTCCTCGACGAGGTCGATCTCGACCGGCTCGCCACGGCCCGCGCCGAGGACGGCGGTGAGTCCCGCACCGCGCGGCGTCGGCAGCTCATCGAAGGTCAGACTCGCCATGTGATCCGCAGCCACCGCCGCAGCGCGCTCCCGAAGCAGCGCGACGGTCGCCGCCGCCTGCTCGCGCCCGATCGATTCGGGGCGGATGGTCGCGGACGAGCCACCGTACCCGAGCACTGCGTCGTCGACGCCGGTCACCCGCACGACGGCCCCGCACCGGGGCGGCGGAGCAGCGGAATCGGCGCACACGATCACGATGTCGGCGTCGGGAGGCGGAGCACCCGTCCCCCACCAGAGCCGCAATCCCCCGGGCGTCGAGGTGTGCGGGAGGTCACGGGCCCAGTCCTCCGGCGCGGCGACGACCGAGACCTCGCCGGGCGCGTGGACGAGGCAGATCTGCAGCACCAGAGCGCGCGCGATCGATGCCGCGGGAGCGACGGACCCGACGACGGCGACTCCAGCCTCGAGCGGCACGGTGACCGGGGCCTGCCGAACCGTCGCGGCGGCCCGTCGGAAGGCCGGCGGCGCGTCACCCTCGACACCCGTGTGCGACGGCGCATCACCCGATCCCACGACCAGCACCTCGCGCCCCGGCCTCGGCCGCCAGAGGTCATCCGGCGCGACCAGAAGGCCGGCGAGACCGGGCGTCGCACGCCACCGATCCGCTCGCTCGAGCGCATGCCGTTCGTCGAGCTCCGCGTGCGCCGCTCGGAGGTCCGCCTCGGCGCGAGCCGCGGACCGGCGCCTCTCTCGACGGGCCACCCGCGCCCCGTCGAGGAGCGTCGCGACCGCGACGAGGGGCCCCAACGCGGCGAACCAGAGCACGGTAGGCGACCCGGTGATCTGCCAGAGGATGACGGCACCCGCAGCCGGAACGACGAGCGCCCACACGGGGAACGGAGGCCGCTGCGGATCAGGCCGCAGTGAAGGGAACCGGATGGGGGCGTCGAGCGAGACCGTCGGATGCACGTATGCGAGTCAAGCGACACCCGCACCCTGCGCGCGGCTGATCACCACGAATGCGGGAAGGCCGGACTCAGCCCGCGCTCGGGGAGGAGCCGTCGGAGGAGTCGTCGGACGAATCGTCCGAGGCGCCCACGACGTGCGCGTCGAGCACGATGATCGTCACGTTGTCGCGACCGCCGTTCTCGAGGGCGGCGGTCATCATGGCGGACACCGCCGCAGCGGGGTCGTCGTTCTCGAGCAGGAAATGCAGGATGCCGTAGTCGGTGAGCTCTTTCGTGAGCCCGTCGCTGCAGATGACGAAACGATCGCCGTCCACGACGTCGAGGCGCACATAGTCGGGCGTCACACCGTCGCTCGGCCCGACCGCACGGGTGATGACGTTGCCGTACGGGTGCTGCTCCGCCTCTTCGGGGCTGAGGCGTCCGGCCGCGACGAGTTCCTGAACCACCGAGTGGTCGGTCGTGACCTGGGCGATGGCCTGGTCGCGCAGCAGATAAACCCTGGAATCGCCGATGTTGAGCGTCGTCCACTGCGGTTCGCCGTCGACGATGTCGAGGTAGACGCCCGTGACGGTCGTGCCGGTTCCATCGTCGGTCGTCTCGGGGTGATCGGCGATGTCGCCGACCGCGCGTTCGAGCGCCTCTTCGATGTCTTCGGGGGTGACCACACCGCGGTCGGCGACGCCGCGCAGGCGTTCGACGGCGCTCGCACTGGCGATCTCACCGCCGATATGCCCACCCATGCCGTCGGCGACGATGAACAGCGGATACTGCGCGAGAACGGCATCCTGGTTGCTGTCGCGACGACGTCCGGTGTCGGTCGCGGCGGCCCACCGGAGTTCGATCGCACCGGACGGGACGTCCACGATCCGGGATTGGGTCGTGGGGTCGGGCACGCTGTCACTCTTCTTTCGTCGACGGATGGGCGTGTCACACTCTAGTGGACGCACCCGTGGAGCGGGATTTGGTCAGCCGGCGGCGGGATCCGACGGCAGCGGGAAGAGCGCGTCGATGGTGGCCAGCTCATCGACGCTGGGATGCCACGCCGAGGCCGCCGCAGCGTTCGAGCGTACCTGCTCGGCCGAGGTCGCCCCGGCGATCACGCTGCTCAGCGCCGGCTGCGCCAGAAGCCAGCCGAACGTCGCCTGCACCATCGTGATACCCCGTTCGTCGCACAACGACCGGTAGGCGTCGATCGCATCCCACGGTGCGTTCTCCCACAGGTGACGCCGCTCCCGCGCGACCCGTGAGTCGGCCGGGATGTGGTCGCGCGTGAACTTTCCGGTCAGCAGACCGTTGTGCAGCGGGAAGTACGGCAGAAAGCCGCGCCCGAAGTGCCGAACGGCCGGGAGCACTTCGCGCTCGGCGGCGCGGGCGAGCAGGCTGTAGTGGTTCTGGGCCGAGATGAAGGGCACATCTCCGCGGGCGCGCGCGACGGCCTCGGCCTCGGCGACCTGCCACCCCGCGAAATTGGAGTGCCCGATGTAGCGGACCTTGCCCTCGCGGACGAGCTCCGACAGCGCATCGAGCGTCTCTTCGATCGGCGTCTCGGGGTCGGGGGTGTGCAACTGATAGAGGTCGATCCAGTCCGTCTGGAGGCGTTCGAGCGACGCCTCCACCGCACGGCGGACGTACACGCGCGATCCCTTGGCGCCAGGCAGCCCCAGGTCGACGGCGCTGTGGCCGAACTTCGTCGCCACGACGACGCGGTCCCGACGCCCCCGCAGGGCCTCGCCCATCAGCGTCTCGGAGAGACCGGGCTCGCCGCCGTAGATGTCGGCGGTGTCGAAGAAGGTGATGCCGGCGTCGAGGGCCGCGTCGAGCACCTCGACTGTTCCGTCCAACGTCTGCGTGGGCGTCCCGCGTCGACCGAAGTTGTTGCATCCCAGCCCGACGGCCGAGACGAGGAGGCCGGAGGATCCGAGTCGGCGGGTCTGCACTGCGTCGTCCATCCCTCCACGCTAGACCCCCCGTGCGCGATCTCGGCGCGCGAGACGACGAGGAGCCCCCGTCTTTCGACGAGGGCTCCTCGGGTGCTCACTGCCGCGGCGCGTCCGGAGCGGGGGGCTCGGTCGTCGGCGGCGTGACCGGCGGCTGCGCGGCCGGGGGCGGGTAGGCACCTGCCGGGGGCGCCGGCGGCGCTGCGGGAGGCGGGTAGGAACCGGCCGGCGGGGCGCTGGACGCAGCGGGAGGAGCGTAACCGGCTCCTGCGGCTCCGTAGGCGCCCGCAGCGGGCGCGGCTCCCCCGTCGGGCTGCACGGGGATGCCCTGCCAGACCGTCGTGTCGCGCAGGAACGAGGTACGCCACGGCGACGGCTGGATGTTCGGGTTCCAGGGCGAGCTCGAGAAGGCTGCGATGCCCAGCCAGATCAGCGAGCCGAGGCCGGGGATGATGTAGAGCAGGACGAGCGGCCAGTCCTTGCCGAGCTTCTGCCCGACGCGGACGCTCGCGAGAGCCAGGGCGACGAGGGCGAGGTATCCGAAGATGAAGCCGATGGCCGGGATGTTGCTCAGCACGCCTGTCGCGATGATCGCGCCCAGCATGACCCAGGGCGAGAGGTCGCCGAGCTTCGCGAAGACCATCTCGCGGTAGAACGGCACCCAAGCGCGCCATTTGCCCTGCACGCCGGCCTTTTCGAAGATCTTCATGTAGAAGAACGAGCTGATGATGTAGCCCGCGAGCAGAAGGATCAGGAAGATGGGAAGGAGCAGCAGGACGAGCGCGAAGAGAGCCCCCGCCCCCGCACCGTCGTCGTAGTAACCCGGCATGAACGACCTCCTCAGTCGTGACCTGGACGACGCGCTCGCGTCATCGGTCGCCGCTCATGCTAGCGAAACACGCGCCCCCGCGTGGTCTTTGACGGGGGCACGATGCCGATCAGACGACGAGTTCGAGCTCGGCGGATCCTGCCGCCTCTCGCAGCGCCCATCCGTTCACGTCTGCCCAGGCGATGAGATCGGCCGGTGACCCCACCACAGCGGAGGACAACGCGAGAGCGCGAGTGAACTCGCCCTTGGCGTGCTTGTTGAAATGGTTCAGGGCGCGCACAGTACCGTCGGCACCCGCCGAGACGACGCGAACGAAGGCCGACGGCACCTCCGCGGGCACGGGAGCGAGCGCGACGTAGGCGTCCGAGCGCAGATCGAGCACGAACGACGCGTTCAGCTCGCCCAGGGCCGCGGAGCCGGCCGCAGCCCAGTGACGGCGGAGCGGCGGGATGCCGGGAAGCGCTGTTCCGGCCGCGAGACGATAGGCCGGAATCGGGTCGAGCGCGGCGACCGGCCCGAACGGCGGCGACTGAATGAGCACATGCTCGCCGAGCCAGGCGCGCGCCGCGGGGCCGAGGCTCGCCGAGTCCAGGGCGTCGAACAGCACGCCGGTGTAGCGGTCGACCGCAGGCATCGTCGGAGCGGTCTTCAGCCCGGCGTTCACGGCGATCTCGCCCAGCTGGCGGGCACCGAGCTTCAGCACCCGCGCCGCGGCATCCGGATCGCGCGACAGCTCGACCAGCGCGTCGACGGCTGCGCGCCGCTGGGGTGCGAGCTGCGGAAGCGCGAGCTCGTCCATGACGAGCGGCCCGCCTGTGCCGCCGGCACGCTTGGTCTCGGAGGGCGGTAGCAGCACCAGCATCCGGAGTCTCCCTTCACACGCGAGAGACCGCACCCCGGAGGGTGCGGTCTCTCGTAGACGCGGTACAGGTCAGGCCAGAGCGGCGTTCCCGGCCACGATGGTGAGCTCGTCGCCCTCCATCGACAGGAAGCCGTCCTGCGCGTTGGCGACGATCTTCTCGCCGCCAGGCTGCGTGATGCGCACCTGGCCCTCGGCGAGGATCGCGAGCACCGGCTCGTGACCCGCCATGAAGCCGATCTCGCCCTCGACGGTCTTGGCCACGACGAGGGATGCCTCACCCGACCAGACCTCCGCCTCGGCGGAGACGAGCGTGACCGTCAGAGCCATGTCAGCTGTTCTCCTTCTGGATCTTCGCCCACTTCTCTTCGACGTCGCCGATACCGCCGACGTTGAAGAAGGCCTGCTCGGCCACGTGGTCGAAGTCACCCTTGACGATCGCGTCGAACGACTCGATCGTCTCCTTGATCGGGACCGTGGAGCCCTCGACACCGGTGAACTTCTTCGCCATGTAGGTGTTCTGCGAGAGGAACTGCTGGATGCGGCGCGCGCGCGACACGACGATCTTGTCCTCTTCGGAGAGCTCGTCGACACCGAGAATCGCGATGATCTCCTGCAGTTCCTTATTCTTCTGGAGGATCTGCTTCACGGCGGTCGCGACGCGGTAGTGGTCCTCGCCGATGTAGCGCGGGTCGAGGATGCGGCTCGTCGAGCTCAGCGGGTCGACGGCCGGGTAGAGACCCTTCGACGCGATCTCGCGCGAGAGCTCGGTCGTCGCGTCGAGGTGCGCGAAGGTCGTCGCCGGAGCCGGGTCGGTGTAGTCGTCGGCGGGGACGTAGATCGCCTGAAGCGAGGTGATCGAGTGGCCACGGGTCGAGGTGATGCGCTCCTGGAGCACACCCATCTCATCGGCCAGGTTGGGCTGGTAGCCCACCGCGGACGGCATACGGCCGAGCAGCGTCGAGACCTCGGAGCCGGCCTGCGTGAAGCGGAAGATGTTGTCGATGAACAACAGCACGTCCTGCTTCTGCACGTCGCGGAAGTACTCGGCCATGGTCAGGGCCGACAGGGCGACGCGCAGACGCGTTCCCGGCGGCTCGTCCATCTGGCCGAAGACGAGGGCGGTCTTGTCGAAGACGCCCGCCTCCTCCATCTCGTGGATGAGGTCGTTGCCCTCACGGGTGCGCTCACCGACACCGGCGAACACCGACACACCGCCGTGGTCCTGCGCGACGCGCTGGATCATCTCCTGGATGAGGACGGTCTTGCCGACGCCGGCACCACCGAAGAGGCCGATCTTTCCACCCTGGACGTAGGGGGTGAGCAGGTCGATGACCTTGATGCCGGTCTCGAACATCTGGGTCTTCGACTCGAGCTGGTCGAAGCTCGGGGCCTGACGGTGGATGCCCCAGCGCTCGGTGACCTCGATGGTCTCGCCCTCGGCGGCGTTGAGAACGTCGCCCGTGACGTTGAAGACCTTGCCCTTGGTGACGTCGCCCACGGGCACCGTGATGGGGCCGCCGGTGTCGCGCACTTCCTGGCCGCGGACCATGCCGTCGGTCGGCTTCAGCGAGATCGCGCGGACGAGGTCGTCGCCGAGGTGCTGAGCGACCTCGAGGGTGATCTCGGTCGACTCGCCATCGATCGTGATGGTGGTCTTGAGCGCGTTGTAGATGTCGGGGATCGAGTCGTGCGGGAACTCGATGTCGACGACGGGGCCGGTGACGCGCGCAACGCGGCCGACGACCGACGTGGCTTCGGCAGTGACGGTGGTCATGTCTGTCTCTTTCGGTTGGTCTTACTTGCCCGACGCCAGAGCGTCGGCGCCGCCGACGATCTCGGCGATCTGCTGAGTGATCTCGGCCTGGCGAGCGTTGTTGCGCAGGCGGGTGTAATCGGTGATGAGCTTGTCGGCGTTGTCGCTCGCCGACTTCATCGCCTTCTGCGTCGCGGCGTGCTTCGCGGCGGACGACTGGAGCAGCGCGTTGAACACGCGGCTCTGGACGTAGACCGGAAGCAGCGCATCGAGCACCGTCTCGGGATCGGGCTCGAACTCGTACAGCGGGTAGACCGGAGCCTGGTCCGCTGTCGCAGCGTCGGCCTCGACGACCTCGAGCGGCAGCAGACGCACTGCTTCAGGCGTCTGCGTCATCATGCTGACGAAGCGGTTGTACACGAGGTGGATCTCGTCGACTCCGCCGTCTTCGCCGCCCTGAGCGTAGGCGTCGAGGAGGGCCCCGGCGACCTGCTCAGCGGTGCTGAAGTGCGGTGTGTCGGTGTCGCCCGTCCACTCGCCCGCAGCCCGCATCCGACGGAACTGGAAGTACCCGACGGCCTTGCGGCCGATGAGGTAGTAGTCCACTTCCTTGCCCTGCGACCGCAGCAGCTCGGCCAGCTCGAGACCCTCGCGGAGGATCTGCGAGTTGAACGCGCCGGCGAGGCCGCGGTCGGAGGCGAAGATGACGACCGCCGAGCGACGGATGGTCTCGCGCTCGGTCGTCAGCGGGTGCTCGACGTCGGAGTGGGTCGCCACCGCGGAGACGGCACGCGTCACGGCCCGCGCGAAGGGAGAGGATGCGCGGACGCGCCCCATCGCCTTCTGAATGCGCGAAGCCGCGATGAGCTCCATCGCCTTCGTGATCTTCTTGGTCGTCTGAGCAGAACTGATCTTCTGCTTGTAGACCCGGAGTTGTGCGCCCATAGTGTGTCGTCCTCCGCGTCAGCCGCGGCGGCCCTTGACGATCTGCTCCTGGTTCACGTCATCGGCCTCGGCGGCAGCGGTCTCCTCGTGGCCCGGCTTGTTGATGGCCTGGCCCTTTCCGCCCTGGAACTCGAGCACGAACTCGTCGACGACCTTCTCGAGCTCGGCGACGGTGTCGTCGCCCAGCACGTTGGTCTCGCGCAGCGTGTCGAGGATCGACGTGTTGCGCTTGAGGTAGTCGAGCAGCTCGCGCTCGAAGGTGAGGACGTCCTCGACCTCGATCGTGTCGAGCTTGCCGTTGGTCCCCGCCCAGATCGAGACGACCTGCTCCTCGACCGGGTACGGCGAGTACTGCGGCTGCTTGAGCAGCTCGGTCAGACGCGCACCACGCGCCAGCTGACGGCGCGACGCGGCGTCGAGGTCGGACGCGAACATCGCGAACGCCTCGAGCGAGCGGTACTGCGCGAGCTCGAGCTTCAGCGTTCCCGAGACCTTCTTGATCGACTTCACCTGAGCGTCACCACCGACACGCGACACCGAGATACCCACGTCGACCGCGGGACGCTGGTTGGCGTTGAACAGGTCAGACTGCAGGAAGATCTGGCCGTCGGTGATCGAGATCACGTTGGTCGGGATGTAGGCCGAGACGTCGTTGGCCTTGGTCTCGATGATCGGCAGACCCGTCATCGAGCCCGCGCCCAGCTCGTCGGAGAGCTTCGCGCAACGCTCGAGCAGGCGCGAGTGCAGGTAGAAGACGTCACCGGGGTATGCCTCGCGGCCCGGCGGACGACGCAGCAGCAGCGACACGGCACGGTAGGCCTCGGCCTGCTTCGACAGGTCGTCGAAGATGATCAGGACGTGCTTGCCCTCGTACATCCAGTGCTGGCCGATGGCCGAGCCCGTGTAGGGGGCGAGGTACTTGAAGCCGGCGGGGTCGGATGCCGGAGCCGCGACGATCGTCGTGTACTCCATGGCACCGGCGTCCTCGAGCGCGCCCTTCACCGAAGCGATGGTCGAGCCCTTCTGGCCGATGGCGACGTAGATGCAGCGAACCTGCTTGTTGACGTCGCCCGACTCCCAGTTGGCCTTCTGGTTGATGATCGTGTCGATCGCGATGGCCGTCTTACCGGTCTGGCGGTCGCCGATGATCAGCTGACGCTGACCGCGGCCGACGGGGATCATGGCGTCGATGGCCTTGATACCGGTCTGCATCGGCTCGTGGACCGACTTGCGCTGCATGACGCCGGGCGCCTGCAGCTCGAGGGCGCGTCGGCCGGTCGTGGCGATCTCGCCGAGGCCGTCGATCGGGTTGCCGAGCGGGTCGACGACGCGGCCGAGGTAACCCTCGCCGACACCGACCGAGAGCACCTCGCCGGTTCGCGTGACCTTCTGGCCCGCCTGGATCCCGGCGAAGTCGCCGAGGACGACGACACCGATCTCGTGCTCGTCGAGGTTCTGCGCGAGGCCCTCGATGCCGTTCTCGAAACGGACGAGCTCGTTCGCCATGACGCCGGGCAGACCCTCGACGTGGGCGATGCCGTCGGCCGCGTCGACGACGGTGCCGACCTCGGTCGCGGCGGCCCCGGTGGGCTCGTACGCGGCGACGAAGTCTTTCAGCGCGTCACGGATGACATCCGGGCTGATGGACAGTTCTGCCATGGTGTTCCTTCGGTCCTGAGTCTGAGGGTCCGGATGCATCCGGCCGGTGCGCCCCTGCGGGCGGTGAGGTGGGTCAGCCCGCCAGTCGCTGGCGGAGATCGGAGAGGCGGGAGGCGACGGTGGCGTCGATCACGTCGTCGCCGATCTCGATGCGCAGACCCCCGACGACCCCGGGGTCGACGACGAGGTTGAGCGCGACGGCGGTGCGGTATCGGTTCGAGAGGGTCTCGGCGAGACGGGCACGCTGCTGATCGTTGAGCGGGGTCGCCGTGCGGACGCTCGCGACCACGCGACCACGCTGGTTCGAGACGATGCGGATGGCTCGCTCGAGCAGCTGACGCACGCGACGTTCACGCGGACGCTGCACGATCGACGACGCGATGAGGCGCGTACCGGCGCCGAAGCGTCCGTCGAGAAGGCGCTCGATGAGAGCCCCCTTGGCCGAGGCCTCCCCCAGCCGGCTGCCGAGAGCGAGTTCGAGCTCGGGGTTCGCTGACACGGTGTGCAGCACACCGAACAGCTCGTTCTCGAGATCGCCCTGATCGGCGACGGCGGCGGCGCGGATCGCCAGCTCCTCGACGGCGTCGACGAAGTCGTCGACAGAGGACCAGCGCTGCGCGACGGCCGTGCGCAGCAACGACACGGTCTGCGGCGCGAACGCCGGACCGAACACGTCGCCGACGACCTTGTCGCGAATCTGCGACGAAGCCGCGTTGTCCGTCAGCGCGCCGCTCAGCTGCGGCGAGTCCGCCAGAGCCCGCGCGGCGGCGAACAGCTCACCGGACACCTCGAGCGTGAGCCCGGGGGTCTCGGCGATGGCCGACGTCGTCGCGACGAGTGCCTGAGTGGTCGCGCTGCCCATCAGTTCGACGCCTTCTCTGAGGCCTCGAGCTCGCTGAGGAAGCGGTCGACGACAGCCTGAGCCTTCTGGTCGTCGGACAGGGTCTCGCCGATGACGCCGCCGGCGAGGTCGAGAGCCAGCGTGCCGACCTCGCTGCGCAGCGATACGGCGGCCGCCTGGCGCTCGGCCTCGATCTGCGTGTGCGCGGCTGCGGTGAGGCGTTCGGCCTCGGCCGAAGCGTTCTGCTTCGCCTCGCTGACGATCTTGCGACCGTCCTCGCGAGCGGCGTCGCGGATCTCGCCGGCTTCCTTGCGGGCCTCGGCCAGCTGAGCGGTGTACTCCTCGAGCGCCGCCTCGGCCTTGCGCTGGGCTTCATCGGCCTTGGCGATGTTGCCCTCGATGGCCGCGCTGCGCGCGTCGAGCACCGTGTTCAGGCGCGGCATCGCGTAGCGCACCACCACGAAGATGATGACGAGGAAGCAGACAGCCGACCAGATGATGTCGTAGACCGCCGGGAGGATGGGGACCTGGTTGGATCCCTCCTCGGCCGCAAGCGTGACAAGAGCGTTCAGCATCCTGTCTCCTTATCTGTGGGTCGCGTCGGGATCAGAGCGCGTTGAAGATGAACGGCGTGACGATGCCGATCAGCGCGAGGATCTCGATGAACGCGACACCGATGAACATGGTGCTCTGCAGGCGGCCGGCGAGCTCGGGCTGACGGGCGGTCGACTCGATGGTCTTGCCGATCATGATGCCGAGGCCGATGGCCGGGCCGATGGCCGCGAGGCCGTAACCCACGGTCGCGATGTTGCCGGTGACCTGGGCGAGAACCGTCGTTGCGTCCACTGGTGTTTTCCTTTCGTAGGGCGAGCAGCCGGTCAGCTGCTCGTCAGTGCTCTTCCGCGACCGCGAGCTGGATGTAGACCGCGGTGAGGATCGTGAAGACGTAGGCCTGGAGGATCGAGACGAAGATCTCGAAGAGGGTGAAGGCGAAGCCCATCGCGAGCGTGCCCGCCGCGAGCGGCGTGAAGGCGTTGAGGCCCAGCAGGAAGAACTGGGTCGCCGCGAAGAACAGCACGAGCATGAGGTGGCCGACCATCATGTTCAGGAGAAGTCGCAGGAACAGCGACACCGGGCGCGCGATGAAGGTCGAGATGAGCTCGACGAGCGCGATGATCGGCAGCAGGTAGACCGGCACGCCGCTGGGGACGAGCGAGTTCTTGAGGAAGTGTCCGACCCCGTGCTTGCGGATGCCCGCGTAGATGAACATGACGTACGCCACGAGCGCGAACACCAGCGGCGCACCGGCCACCGAGGTTCCTGCGATGTTCATGCCGGGGATGACGCCCGTCAGGTTCATGAACAGGATCGTGAAGAACATCGCGGTCAGCAGCGGGAGGAAGCGGCGGCCGTCCTTCTCGCCCAGGACCTGGTACACGACCTGGTCGCGGACGAAGCCGAAGCCGAACTCGACCACGCTCTGGAACCGGCCGGGGACCACTGAGAGGCGGCGCGTGCCGACCACCAGGAAGATCACCAGCGCCACGGTCGCGATGACCTGGACCATGCTGATCCGGGTGAATTCGAAGGGCGTGCCTTCGAACAGCAGAGCCGGCGGGAAGAAGTCGGAGATGGACGGCGGGTGGAACTCGTTGTCCGATGCCGCCGCTGCGACAATCGTCGTCGCTTGAGTCAACGTATTGGCTCCAGCTTCTCGGGCCAGCCAGGACTAGCTCGGTGAGGGTTTAGAAGGGGAACGACTCCAGCGGGGCCTCAGTGTCGCCACTGCACACCGGCCGCAGAGTGTAGTCCCACACTACCAAAGGTTACGGCTCGACCTAATCCTGGATCGTGTCGGACGTCGGAAGTTCGACATCCGATGCACCGGAGAGCCGCATCCGGCTCAGGACGATCAGGTCGACCACCAGCGACGCGACCGCCGCGACGATGACAGCGAGGGCGAAGATCCCGCGCTCGAGCCACTCCACCTGGAACAGCAGAAGCAGCGCGACGATCACGAGGACGAACTTCAGCAGCCAGCCGCCCAGCACGACGGCGAAGAAGATCTGGAGCCACTGCGGGTGACCGTACCAATGGTTGCCGATCAGGATGCTGAGGGCGGTGAACGCGGGGAAGACGATGCCGACCAGCGCGCCCAGCACGCCGCTCCAGGCGCCGTCCGCCCCCGCGACGAGCCCGCCGACGAGCGCGAGGACTGCCGCGACAACGACGCCGACGAGCAGCCCCCACGTGAGCGCGGCACGCAGGACGGGTGTGCTGGAGATGCGGCGGCGAGCGGTGGGATCGGGGGTGTTCGCAGTCACGAGGAGGGCTCTTTCACGAGGGTGGTCGGGCGCTGAGGGCGCGCGGGGATGAAGGTCACGACGAGGCACGCGGCGACGCCGAGCACGAGGAAGCCGAGTCCGAAGAGGTAGTCGCCGGGCCAGGCCGCGGTCGTGCCGATGTACATCAGCAGCACCGAGAGGCTCACGACCGTCGTCCAGGCATAGAAGACGAGGACGGCGTCGCGATCGCTGTGGCCCATGTCGAGCATGCGGTGGTGCAGGTGCTTGCGGTCGGGCGAGAACGGCGACTTACCGCGGGACATGCGGCGGATCACCGCCATGCCGAAGTCGAGCAGCGGCAGGAGGACGACGACGACCGGCAGCAGGATCGGGATGAACGCACCCAGCAGCTGCGAGCGGCCGAACACGTCGTTGTCTCCCGTGGCCGGGACGAGGGTGCCGGTCACGAGGATCGCCGAGCAGCTCATGAGCAGCCCGATCATGAGGGCTCCCGAGTCGCCCATGAACAGCTTCGCGGGGTTCCAGTTCAGCGGCAGGAAGCCGGCGCAGACCCCGAGGAGGACGACGGCCAGGAAGGATGCCAGGTTCGCGTAGCTGCTCGCGCCGAAGTCGCGCCCGAGCAGATAGGTGTACGTGAAGAACACGCCGTTCGCGATCAGGGCCACCCCCGCCACGAGGCCGTCGAGGCCGTCGATGAAGTTGACGGCGTTCATCACCACGACGATCGAGAACACCGTGATCGTGAAGCTCGCGGCGCTCGAGACCACCGTCTGGCCCCCGAGCGGGATCGTGTACATCTGCACTCCCCCGAAACCCACGACGATGGCCGCGGCGGCGAACTGCGCACCGAGCTTGATGAGCCAGTCGAGGTCCCACAGATCGTCAGCGACGCCGACGACGACGATGAGCGCGGTCGCCGCGAGGATGGCCCAGATCGGTTCGGGCTTGGCCCAGAAGATCGCGAAGAACGGGATCTGCGACGAGGCCAGGATGACCGCGGTGGCACCGAGGAACATCCCGACGCCGCCGAGTCTCGGCGTCGGCGTCCGGTGGACGTCGCGGTCGCGGATCTCGGGGTAGAGCTTGTACCGCAGACTCACCTTGAGGACGAGCCACGTCAACCCGAAGGTGACGAGGGCCGTGACCACGAAGGTGGCCAGGTAGAGCCTCACGCGACGCTGCCGCCGGCGGTCTCGCCGGTGCCGCCCCCGGAGCCGGGCTCCATGGGGGTGCGGTTCGCCGCCTCGGCGTGCTCGGGCTCGGGGTCGGGTTCGAGCAGGTCGTCGAGCACGTCGCGCAGTGCCTCGCGGCTGACGGCACCCTCGCGGAGTACGCGCACCGGGGCAGGGTCTGAGCCCACCAAGGTCGTCGCGTCGACGATCGTCGAGGCCACACCGGTCGCGGCAGGGCCGCCGTCGAGGTAGACCGAGACACTGTCGCCCAGCATCCGTATCGCGTCGTCGATCGTGACGGCAGCGTTCATCTTCGTGAGATTGGCGCTCGAGACCGCCAGGGGCCCGCACTCCTCCAAGAGCTCGAGGGCGAACCTGTCGGCGGGCATGCGCACCGCGACGGTTCCCCGGGTCTCGCCCAGGTCCCACGACAGTGAAGGTTGCGCGGGCAGGACGATCGTCAGACCTCCCGGCCAGAACGCTTCGACGAGCCGCTCGACGGGCTCGGGCACCTCGGCCACGAGCGCGCGCATCGTCGCGATGCCGGCGACCAGCACCGGGGGCGGCGACTGGCGACCCCGCCCCTTCGCGGCGAGCAGCTTGGTGACGGCCGCGGCGCTGAAGGCGTCGGCGGCGACACCGTAGACGGTGTCGGTGGGCAGGACGATGAGATCGCCGCGACCGATGGCCTGGCGCGCCTGGCGCATGCCGGGGAGGACCTGGGTCTCGTCGCGGCAGTCGAAAACGGGAGACATGACCGCTCCAGTGTACGGCGGAGGCCGTCCGCTCTCAGGAGCGGACGGCCGTCGTGGTGCGGTCGCGCATCGTGAGGTCGGGATGCGTGGCGGTCGCAGACCATCCGTCGGCGGCGAGGATGCCGCGGATGGCGGCCCCCTGCAGCTCGCCGTGCTCGATGACGATGCTGCCCCCCGGGTGCACCAGGCGGAGCCCGACGCGTGAGAGGGTGCGGACGACGTCCAACCCGTCGGGGCCGCCGTACAGCGCCGCCGGCGGGTCCCACAGTCGCACCTCGGGGTCGCGTGGAATGGCGTCATCGGGCACGTAGGGCGGGTTGGAGACGAGCACCGACACGGTGCCGTCGAGCTCCGGGAACGCGTGCTCGAGGTCGATGAAGGCGAGGCGCGCGTTCGGCGCACCCACGAGGGCGAAGTTCTCCTTCGTCCAGATGAAGGCGTCGACCGAGTTCTCCGCCGCGTGCACCCGTGCGTGCGGCACCTCCGTCGCCAGCGCCAGGGCGATCGCTCCCGAGCCCGTGCCGAGGTCGACCGCGACGGGCTCGGGGCCGGCGGCCGCGCGCAGCAGGTCGATCGCGATCTGGGCGACCGACTCCGTCTCGGGACGCGGCACGAAGACACCGGGACCGACGCGGAGTTCGAGGTGACGGAAGGGCGCGACCCCGGTGAGATGCTGCAGGGGCTCGCGGGCCGCGCGACGCGCGACCAGTTCGGCCAGTCGCGCGGCATCCTCGGAGCCGATCGCATCGCCGCGGAAGACCGCGGCCGACAGCTCGCCGCGCCCGATGCCCAGCACGTGCGCGGCGAGGAGCTCGGCATCGACCTGTGGAGTCGGCACGAAGGCGGCCTCGAGCTCGGCGGTCGCGGCACGCAGGACCTCGGTCAGGGGCGGTGCAGGGAGGGACGCGGTGCTCATGGCGCCGACAAGCCTAATCACGCTCGCGGATTCGTCACATTCGGCTCTCTCATCGGAGCACGACAATAGGCTGGGGCGACGATCCCGCCGCGACGCGGCATCCGCTCGAAAACCCTGAAAGGCAGACATGTCCGACCCGGTCACCCACGGCATCCATCCCGACATCACCACCGCGTACGGCAACACGCCTCTCGTGCGATTGAACCGCGTCAGCGAGGGTCTGCCGGGCACCGTGCTCGCCAAGCTCGAGTTCTACAACCCCGCGTCGTCCGTGAAGGACCGTCTCGGCATCGCCATCGTCGACGCCGCCGAGAAGGCCGGCGCCCTCCAGCCCGGCGGCACGATCGTCGAAGGCACCAGCGGCAACACCGGGATCGCTCTGGCGATGGTCGGTGCAGCGCGCGGATACCGCGTCATCCTCACCATGCCCTCGTCGATGTCGATGGAGCGCCGCCTGCTGCTCAAGGCATACGGCGCCGAGCTCGTGCTGACCGACCCCTCGCTGGGCATGAAGGGCGCCGTGTCCGAGGCGGAGAAGATCGCCGCCGAGACTCCCGGCGCCGTTCTGGCGAAGCAGTTCGCCAACGAAGCCAACCCCGACATCCACCGTCGCACGACCGCCGAGGAGATCCTCCGCGACACCGATGGCCAGGTCGGCTACTTCGTCGCCGGCATCGGCACGGGCGGCACGATCACGGGGGTCGGTCAGGTGCTGAAGGAACGCGTCGCCGATGTGAAGGTCGTCGCGGTCGAGCCGAAGGACTCCCCCCTGCTGACCGAGGGCAAGCCCGGACCCCACAAGATCCAGGGCATCGGGCCGAACTTCATTCCGCCGATCCTCGATCAGGGCGTCATCGACGAGGTGCAGGACGTCACGTTCGACGACGCGATCCGCGTCGCGCGCGAGGTGGCGCAGAAGGAGGGCATCCTCGTCGGGATCTCGTCGGGAGCGGCCGTCTGGGCCGCACTCCAGGTGGCGGCACGCCCCGAATCCGAGGGCAAGAACATCGTCGTGATCATCCCTTCGTTCGGAGAGCGCTACCTGTCGACCCCGCTGTTCGAGGACCTGCGCGAAGACTGATGGGAACGCTCCGCGCACGCATCCGCGAGGATCTGGCCGCCGCGAAGCTCCGCGACCCCGCGGCTCGCAGCGGCCTGGAGATCGCGTTGCTGTACCCGGGGCTGCACGCGGTCTGGTCGTACCGCATCATGCACAGGCTGTGGCTCCGGCGTGCGCGGTTCCTCGCGCGCGCCGGGTCGCAGCTGACCCGCTGGCTCACGGGCATCGAGATCCACCCGGGAGCGCGGATCGGCCGGCGGTTCTTCATCGACCACGGCATGGGCGTCGTGATCGGCGAGACCGCCGTCATCGGCGACGACGTCATGCTGTACCACGGCGTGACGCTCGGCGGCCGCACCCGTCACGCCGGCAAGCGGCATCCCACTCTCGAAGACGGGGTCGCGGTCGGCGCCGGCGCGAAGATCCTGGGTCCGATCACGATCGGCGCCGGCAGCGTCGTCGGCGCCAACGCCGTGGTCACCAAGGATGCGCCCGCCGACTCGGTGCTGGTCGGTGTCCCCGCCCGGCCGCGTGCCCGCCGCGAGGGCGAGGACACCCGCGCGGTGCTCACCGCTCCCGAGTACCACATCTGACTACTCCCCCGACGCCCCCGTCGACTCGCCAGGAACGGCGGGTGCCAGGCCCGCCGGACCCGCAGATCTTGGCGAGTCGACGGACCGAATCGAGAAGGGGCTGGGTCAGTCGTCGGCCAGAGCGGCTAGGCGCGCCTCTTCGTCGGCGGCGATACAGCTCTCGATGACCGGCGCGAGGGCGCCGTCCATCACCTGATCGAGGTTGTATGCCTTGTAGCCCGTCCGATGGTCGGCGATGCGGTTCTCGGGGAAGTTGTACGTGCGGATGCGCTCGGAGCGGTCCATGCCCCGGATCTGCGAACGGCGGGCGTCGGATGCCGCGGCATCCCGCTCCTCCTGCTGCTTCGCGAGCAGGCGGGCCCGAAGCACGCGCATGCCGGCCTCACGGTTCTGCAGCTGGCTCTTCTCGTTCTGCATCGAGACGACGATGCCCGTCGGCACATGCGTGATCCGCACGGCGGAGTCGGTCGTGTTGACCGACTGTCCACCCGGCCCGGACGAACGGAAGACGTCGATCTTCAGGTCGTTCGGATCGATCGTGATCTCTTCGGGCTCGTCGACCTCGGGGAACACGAGCACGCCCGTCGTGGAGGTGTGGATGCGGCCCTGCGACTCGGTCGCGGGCACGCGCTGCACGCGGTGCACCCCGCCCTCGTACTTGAGGTGCGCCCACACGCCCTGTGAAGGGTCGGTCGACGATCCCTTGATCGCGACCTGCACGTCTTTGTAGCCGCCGAGGTCGGACTCGTTGCGTTCGAGCAGTTCGGTCTTCCACCCGCGCGACGCGGCGTACTGCATGTACATCCGCAGCAGATCGGCGGCGAAGAGAGCGGACTCCGCTCCCCCCTCACCCTGCTTGATCTCCATGATGACGTCGCGGGCGTCGTCGGGGTCACGCGGGATGAGCAGGCGCCGGAGCCGCTCCTGCGCCTCACGCAGCCCCTCCTCGAGAGCCGGGACCTCCGCCGCGAACGCGTCGTCCTCGCGGGCGAGTTCACGCGCCGCAGCGAGGTCGTCGGATGCCGCGACCCACGCATCGTGGGCCGCGACGATCCGCGACAGTTCGGCGTAGCGCCGGTTCACGCGCTTGGCGCGCGCGGCGTCGGCGTGCACCGCGGGGTCGGAGAGCTCCTCCTGAACCGCGCGGTGCTCGTCGAGCAGCCCTCGGACCGACTCGAACACGATCAGCGGATGCTGTTGTCGTGCCCGCCGGAGTGCGTGGTCGGCGCCGGGATCGACTTCTGCATCTGAACGAGGAACTCGACGTTGGACTGCGTCTCCTTGAGCTTGTCGAGGATGACGCCGAGCGCGTGCTGCTGGTCGAGGCCGGCGAGGGCGCGACGCAGCTTCCACGTGATCTTGACCTCGTCGGAGGAGAGCAGCATCTCTTCACGACGCGTCGAGGAAGCGTTGACATCGACGGCGGGGAAGATGCGCTTGTCGGCCAGCTGACGCGACAGGCGCAGCTCGCTGTTGCCCGTGCCCTTGAACTCCTCGAAGATGACCTCGTCCATCTTGGAACCGGTCTCGACCAGCGCCGTGGCGAGGATCGTCAGCGAGCCGCCGTTCTCGATGTTGCGTGCCGCACCGAAGAAGCGCTTCGGCGGGTACAGCGCCGACGCGTCGACGCCACCGGTGAGGACACGGCCCGACGTCGGGGCCGACAGGTTGTACGCGCGGCCGAGGCGCGTGATCGAGTCGAGCAGCACGACGACGTCGCGGCCGAGCTCGACCAGACGCTTGGCACGCTCGATCGCGAGCTCGGCGACCGTCGTGTGGTCCTCTGCGGGACGGTCGAAGGTCGAGGCGATGACCTCGCCCTTGACGGTGCGCTGCATGTCGGTGACCTCTTCGGGCCGCTCGTCGACGAGCACGACCATGAGGTGGACCTCGGGGTTGTTCTGCGCGATCGCGCCCGCGATCTGCTGCAGCACGATCGTCTTGCCGGCCTTGGGCGGCGCGACGATGAGACCGCGCTGTCCCTTTCCGATCGGAGCCACGAGATCGATGATCCGCTGGGTCAGCTTCTCGGGGCCGGTCTCGAGGCGCAGACGCTCCTGCGGGTACAGCGGCGTGAGCTTGCCGAACTCGACGCGGTCGGCGGCGTCCTCGACCGACAGGCCGTTGATGGAGTCGACCTTGACGAGCGCGTTGTACTTCTGGCGGCTCGACTGCTCGCCCTCACGCGGCTGCTTGATCGCGCCGACGACGGCGTCGCCCTTGCGCAGGTTGTACTTCTTGACCTGTCCGAGCGAGACGTAGACGTCCTGAGTACCCGGCAGGTAGCCGGTCGTGCGGACGAACGCGTAGTTGTCGAGGACATCGAGCACACCGGCGATCGGGATGAGGATGTCGTCCTCGTTGATCTCGGTCTCGAACTCGTCGCCACCGCCGCCCTGACCGCGGCGCTTGTTGCGCTGGCGGCCACGGCCGTTCTGGCCCGAGGCGTCATCGTCGTCGGGGCCGTTGTTGCCGGCCTGGTTCTGGTTGCCGCCCTGGTTCTGGTTGCCGCCCTGGTTCTGGCCGGCCTGGCCCGGGTTGCCCTGGGCGTTGTCCTTGTTGCGGTTGCGGTTGCGGTTGCGTGAACGGCTCCGCGAGCGACCGGACGACTCGCCGTCGCCCTCACCGGAGTCGGACTTCGACGACTCGTCGGACGAGGCGTCCGTCTCCGGCGCCTGCTCTGCCGGAGTCTCGGCGGCGCTGTCGGCCGCCGGAGCGTCGCCGGGCTCGGCCGCGGCGTCGGGGCTCGGGGTGGCCTCGGCCTCGGCATCCTTCTTCGCGTTGCGGCCGCGCCCACGGCCGCGGGCCGGCTTCTTCGGTGCCTCGGCGGGCTCGGCATCGGCGGGCTCATCAACAGCCGCGTCAGCGGCAGCGGGTGCGCTCTCGTCAGCAGCAGCCGCGACGTCGGCCGAAACCGCCTCAGCAGCAGGCTCGGCGCCCGCATCCGTGCTCGTCGGCGCATCGGTGACCGGCGTCTCGGCAGGAGCCTCGGCGACAGCCGGGGTCTCGTCGGCGGCGGCGGGCGCGACATCCGTGCTCTTGGCCCGGCGGGGCGCACGCTTGCGCGGAGCCTTCGCGGGCTTCTCCTCGGGCTCGGCCACGACGGCAGGCGCGGCAGCCTCCTCCGCAGCGGGGGCGACCTCGGGCGAGGCCTCCTCGGCGGGCACGTCCTCGGCGGGGGTCTCGACGACGGCATCCGGCTGCGCAGGCGTCTCTTCGTTCGGTGCGTCGACAGTCTCGTCGATCGTCAGGTTCTCGGAGTTGGACTCCACGAGTGCTCCTCTTAAACGGTGGATATGACAGAACCGCGTCCAGCGCCGTCCACGGCGGGCGCCATCCGCCTGCCACACGCGTCCGGCCGACGGCACGGGGTATGGATCAGGGGTGTTCGCGGTGATTCGCAGAATTGCGACGGAGGCTCAGATCACAAGGGTGTGGAACCCTCCGTATGGTCCCTCACCATACCACCGCGTACATCGACCGCCAGCATCCGTGCATCCCACGGGGTGTCTGTGGTACGCGCGGCGACCTCGACGGCTGCCAGACGCTGGCCCGGACCGTCTGCGAGCACGAGCACGCTGGGGCCGGCGCCCGACACGACCGCCGCGAAGCCTTCGGCGCGCAGGGCACGGACGAGTTTGTCGGTCTCGACCATCGCCTGGGCGCGGTACGACTGATGGAGTTTGTCTTCGGTGGCGGCCAGCAGCAGGTCGGGGCTCTGCGTGAGGGCCGCGACCAGCAGCGCCGACCGCGAGAGATTGAAGATCGCGTCCTCGCGCGTGACCTGCAACGGGTCGAACCCGCGCGCGACCGACGTCGACATCGTGAAGTCGGGTACGAACACCAGCGGCGCGACACCGCGGTGGACGAGCAGCTTCTTGTGCTGCGGCCCGTGCTCGTCGACCCACGCGATGGTGAGGCCGCCGAACAGAGCGGGCGCGACGTTGTCGGGGTGGCCCTCGAGCTCGGTGGCGAGTCGGAGCAGCGCGTCGGCGCCGATCTCCACGTCGCCCGCGAGGAGCCCCTTCGCCGCCAGCAATCCGGACACGACCGCGGCGCCCGACGATCCCATCCCGCGCCCGTGCGGAATCGCGTTGACCGCCTCGAGACGCACGCCGGGCATGGTCCGCCCGAACGCCTCGTAGGCGTAGGCCATCGCCCGCACCACGAGGTGCGACGCGTCGGTCGGGACGTCGGCGGCCCCCTCGCCCGAGACGGTGATCTCGAGGCCGGGGCCGGGCAGCTCGGTGACGATCAGCTCGTCGTAGACGCTGAGCGCGAGCCCCAGGGTGTCGAAGCCGGGACCGAGATTGGCGCTGGTCGCGGGGACGCGCACCTGGACCGAGCGGGTCATGCCGTCGCCTCCGGCGCGAGGTCGAGCACGGATGCCACCTCGGCGGTCGAAGCGTCGACGACGACCGGTTCTGCCTGTGTGCCGTCCGCGTTGCGGAGGGCCCACTGCGGGTCCTTGAGCCCGTGACCGGTGACGGTCAGGACGACTCTCGAGCCCGCGGGGATGACGCCCGCCTCGGCGCGATCGAGCAGACCGGCGACGGTGATCGCGGATGCCGGCTCGACGAACACGCCCGCCGTGCTCGCGAGGAGCTTCTGCGCCGCGAGGATACGGTCGTCGTCGATGGCGCCGAACCAGCCCCGGGTCGCGTCGCGCGCCTCGAGAGCGAGGTGCCACGACGCCGGGTTGCCGATGCGGATCGCCGTCGCGATCGTGTCGGGATCCTTCACGACCTCACCGCGGACCAGCGGCGCCGACCCGGCGGCCTGGAAGCCGAACATCCGCGGGACCCGCGTCGCAGCCCCACGGGCCGCTTCCTCGCGGTACCCGCGCGCATGCGCCGTGTAGTTGCCGGCGTTGCCGACGGGAACGAAGTGGAAGTCCGGGGCGTCGCCCAGCTGCGAGACGATCTCGTACGCCGCGGTCTTCTGACCGTCGATGCGATCGGGATTGACCGAGTTGACCAGGTGCACCGGATAGTGGTCGGCCAGTTCCCGCGCGATCTCGAGGCAGTCGTCGAAGTTGCCCCGGATCTGGATGAGGCGACCGCCGTGGGCGACGGCCTGGCTCAGCTTGCCCATCGCGATCTTGCCTTCGGGGACGAGAACGGCGGCGGTGATGCCGGCGTGCGCGGCGTAGGCCGCCGCGGACGCCGACGTGTTGCCCGTCGAGGCGCAGATGACGGCCTTCGCGCCGTGCTCGACGGCACGCGAGAGAGCGACCGTCATGCCGCGGTCCTTGAACGAACCCGTCGGGTTCATTCCTTCGAACTTCACCCAGACGTCGGCGCCCGTGCGGTGCGAGAGCTCGCGAGCGGGGACGAGCGGCGTACCGCCCTCGCCCAGGGTGACCACCGTCGAGGAGTCGGTGACGTCGAGGCGGTCGGCGAACTCGCGGAGCACTCCCTGCCACACGTGTGCCATGTCAGTCCCCCTCCACCCGCAGCACCGAGACGACGCGCTTGACGACGCCGCTCTCGCCGAGCGACGCGACCGCGTCGCTGAGGTCCTGCTCGCGCGCGGTGTGGGTGCCGATGACCAGGCGGGCGGTCTGGACGTCGCCGTCGGCGACGATCGTCTGCTCGAGCGTCGCCACCGAGACCTTGCCGTCGCTGAGCAGCCCCGCCACCGCGGCGAGGACGCCGGAGCGGTCGTCGACCTCAAGGGTGATCTGATACCGCGTCGTCACATGGCCGATCGGGACGACCGGCAGATTCGCGCGCGTCGACTCGCCCACCCCGACGCCGCCGGCGATGTGGCGGCGGGCCGCCGAGACGACATCGCCCAGGACGGCCGAGGCGGTCTGCACACCGCCCGCGCCCGCACCGTAGAACATGAGGTCGCCCGCAGCCTCCGCCTGGACGAAGACGGCGTTGTTCGCTCCGTGCACGCTCGCGAGCGGATGCTCGCGAGGAACGAGGGCGGGGTACACGCGCACCGAGATCGTCTCGCCGGAGGGCGACACCTCGGCGTCGGCGAGACGCTCGCACACGGCGAGGAGCTTGATGACGAAGCCGGCCTTGCGGGCGGCATCCATCATGTCGGCGTCGATCTGCGTGATGCCCTCGCGGTGGACGGCGTTCAGCGGCACGGCGGTGTGGAACGCGAGAGAGGCGAGGATCGCTGCTTTCTGCGCCGCGTCGTATCCCTCGATGTCGGCTGTCGGGTCGGCCTCGGCGTACCCGAGCGCCTGCGCGTCGGCCAGCACGTCGGCGAAGTCGGATCCCTCGCGGTCCATGCGGTCGAGGATGTAGTTCGTCGTGCCGTTGACGATGCCCATGATGCGCTGCACCCGGTCGCCGGCGAGCGAGTCGCGCAACGGGCGGATGATCGGGATGGCGCCAGCAGCGGCGGCCTCGTAATAGATCGAGGCACCGACCTGGTCGGCCGCCTCGAACAGCTCGGGGCCGTGCGTCGCCAGCAACGCCTTGTTCGCTGTCACGATGTCGGCACCGGCACCGATCGCCTTCAGGATGCTCGTCCGGGCCGGCTCGATCCCGCCCATGAGCTCGATGACGATGTCGGAGCCGACGAGGAGCGGCTCGGGGTCGGTCGTCAGCAGCTCGCGCGGAAGCTCGACGTCACGCGGCGCATCGATGTCGCGCACCGAGATGCCGACGAGGTCGAGGGCGGCGCCGGCCCGATCGGCCAGTTCGTCTCCGTGCTTGAGCAACAGGGCGGCGACCTGCGAGCCGACGGCGCCGGCTCCGAGCAGGGCCACACGCAGGCGGCGGTAGTCCGTCATTCGGCTCCTTCTGTGGGGATGCCCGCATCACGGGCGAGCAGGTCGTCGATCGTCTCTCCGCGAACGATCACCCGGGCCAGGCCGTTCGAGACGGCGACGACGGGCGGACGCGGGACGTAGTTGTAGTTGCTGGCGAGCGAGAAGCAGTAGGCGCCCGTCGCGGCAACGGCCAGCAGGTCGCCCGGCGCGACGTCGGCCGGCAGGTACTCGGCGTCGACGACGACGTCACCTGATTCGCAGTGTCGCCCGACGACGCGGGCGAGCGCGGCGGGAGCGTCGCTGCGACGGTTGGCCACCCGCGCCGAATAGGCCGCGCCGTAGAGGGCTGGGCGGGCGTTGTCGCTCATACCCCCGTCGACACTCACGTAGAGGCGCTCGAGCTCGTCGCTGACGCGGACGGGCTTGGTGGTGCCGATCTCGTACAGGGTGACGCCGGCGCGGCCGACGATGGCCCGACCGGGCTCGAAGGCCAGGGTCGGGACCGGGACGCCGTGCGCGGCGCACTCGCGCGCGACAGCGGCGACGATGCCGTCGGCCAGCTCCTCGATCGGGGTCGGGTCGTCGACACTCGTGTAAGCGATGCCGAAACCGCCCCCGAGGTTGAGCACCGGCACGTCGCCGTCGTCGAGCAGGCGCGCGTGGACGGCGACGAGCCGCGACGCCGACTCGGCGAAGCCCGCGGTGCCGAAGATCTGGGAGCCGATGTGGCAGTGCAGCCCGACGAAACGCAGTGACGGCAGCTCGCGGACCCGAGCGACCACGGCTTCGGCATCCGTCAGCGCGAATCCGAACTTCTGGTCCTCGTGGGCGGTGGCCAGGAAGTCATGGGTCTCGGCGTGCACGCCGCTGTTCACCCGCACGAGCACGGGCTGAACGGCCCCGCGCGCAGCCGCGATCTCGGCGAGTCGGTCGATCTCGATGAGACTGTCGACGATGACGGACCCCACCCCCAGCTCGACGGCGCGCGCCAGCTCGAGCGGCGACTTGTTGTTGCCGTGCAACCCGATGCGAGCCGGATCCGCCCCCGCAGCCAGGGCGACCGCGAGCTCGCCGCCGGTTGCGACGTCGATCGCGAGACCTTCCGCCGTCACCCAGCGCACGATCTCCGTGCTCAAGAACGCTTTCGAGGCGTAGTACACGCGCGCCGTCGTGCCGTGGCGCGCCGCGGCGCCGTCGAACGCCTCGCGAACCCGTCGCGCCTGTGCCACGACGGCATCCTGGTCGAGGACGTACAGGGGCGTGCCGAACTGCGCGGCCAGGTCGGTGGCCGCGATGCCGCCGATCGACACCGCGCCGTCGTCGTCGCGCTCGGCGCGGGGCGGCCAGACGGCTTCGACCAGCGCGTTGACGTCAGCGGGAGGGAGCAGCCATTCCGGCACGGCGGGGCGGACGTCGGACGGGGACACGGGAACACCAATCGGGAGAGACGCTGACCGTCAGGCAGACGGGGCCGCGACGGTGCCGCCAGTCTAGGACACCAGCCGCGCGCGCCCCGCCCGTGTGACCGCGGGCGACGGCCCGCACCGTCACCCTCCTCACGGAGACGACGAGACCTCGTCATCGCCCTCGAGACGCGCCACGACGCGGCGGATACGCGCTGCCCGTGCGGCCTCCGAGGGAGCGCTGAGCACCGGGTGCAGGACGGAGTACCGCTCGGCGGCACGCAGAGCTGCGAATCGGCGGGCTGCCGCGGGTGAGGCCGAGAACGCTGCCTCGAGATCGGCCGGGACCGCAGCTCCCGCTTGTCCGGCATAGGCTCGTTCCCAGCGCCCGTCCGCGCGCGCACGCTCGACTTCGATCCAGCCCCTCTCGCGCATGCGGCCTTCGCCCGTCAGCCGTTCGATGATCCCCACGTTGCGCTGTGACCAGATCGAGCGCGCTCGTCGTGGCGTGAACAGCTGCACGAACGTGGTCTCGTCCCGCGAGTTCCGCCGACCGTCGATCCAGCCGCTGCACAGCGCCTCATCGAGTGCTTGGGCGTAGGTGAGCGATGTCGGCTCGGTGACGTTCTTCTTCGCGAGCACCAACCTCACACCGTCGGAGTCGGATTCGTGCGAATCGAGCCAGGCCCGCCAGGCGACGGCGTCGGCGACCACGAGAAGAGCCGGACCTTCATCGCCGGCAGTCATGAGCACTCCACGCTTGTAGCCTGGCGCAGGAGGCGATCATGGGCAATGTCACGCACGAGTCGGCAGGACTCGACGAACGCATCGGAGCGCTGAAAGAACGCATCTACGCGACGGTGACCGGACTCGCGATCCTCGCGGGGCTCTTCACCGCCGAGCACGTCACGGTCGGTGAGTCGATCTTCGCGCTCGCGGTCGGCATCTTCGCGATCGCTGCCGCCGGCTTCGTCGCCGAGGTCATCGCGCATCAGATCGGTCATCGTCAGTTCCCGAGCGGACGGGAGCTGGCCGTGATGGCGCGGACGGCCACGGTCGCCCTCGGAACCGCGTCTCTCCCCCTGCTCGCGCTCGTTGTCGCCCTGTTCGACCTCATCGACCTCGATACGGCGCTGATCATCGGGATCATCGCCGACGCCGCCGTGCTGGTGGGCGTCGTGCTTCTCGCCAGCGCGCGCACGGGCTTGACCGCGTTGCAGCGTCTCGTTGCATCGGCACTGCTGCTCGGGCTGGTCGCCGTGGTCGCCGTTGCGCTGCTCCTCGCCCACGGCCACTGAGCCCCGGGCGGGCGGGTTCAGGCGCAGGTGCCGTCGGCCTGAAGCGCCGGATCGCGGACGATCGCCCCGTCGACGTCGACCTCGGCCACCAGCGCACCGCGTTCGACGCGCACCTCGCGCAGCGTCAGCCCGGCAGGCAACCGGTCGCGGATGCAGATCGAGTAGTCCCGCAGCACGCCGTCGGCGGCGGAGCCGAACCGCTGCCGGAGGTCGTCTCCGGTCAGCGCCGCACCCCCGAGCCGCACGGCCGTGGGCGTCAGGACGATGTCGCCGTCTACGGCGCTCGGAGTCAGATCCAGTCCGAGCGGCACCGACAGCGCGAACAGCGGCATCTCGACCTCGACCGTCACGTTCGGCGGATCCAGCTGCACGCCGGCGCCCGAGACGCCCGAAACCTGCGAGAGCAGGGTCTCGAGCTGGTCCTCCGCGAAGACCACCGTCGCCTCCGCCGATCCGATGTCACCCCCGTCTGCTCGGATGGGCACGTCGGTCGCGCGCACCGACACATCGGCCAACACATCGCCGAGCGGGATGCCGTCGCCCGAGACGTCGAGACGATCGAGCCGGCCGCCGATGACCTGAGGCAGCACCGGCTCGTCTAACCCGACGTCGATCTGCTGGTCCTCGGGCAGCGCGAGCCGGGTGATGACCTGCTCGCGCACGGTGTTCGTGAGGATGCTGCGCGTGATGCTCTCGGCGACGAACCAGGCGGCGACCGCGAGACCGACGACCACCACGAGAGCGATGATCCACGGCAGCGCCCGACGTCGCCGCTTCGGCGGGACCGCGGTCGCCTCGAAGAGCGGGAGGGTGGGCTGCGTGGCACCGCTCACGTCGGTCACATCCGTTCGGGGGCGCTGACACCCAGGAGGTCGAGCCCGTTGCGCAGCACCTGTCCCGTGGCGTCGTTGAGCCAGAGGCGCGTGCGGTGAAGGTCGGTGACCTCCTCGTCGCCGAGCGGCGTGACCCGGCACGTGTCGTACCAGCGGTGGTAGAGGCTCGCGAGCTCTTCGAGGTACCGGGCGACGCGGTGCGGCTCGCGCAGTTCGGCGGCGAACGCCACGATCCGCGGGAACTCCTGGAGTGCGCCGAGGAGAGCCGATTCGGTCTCGTGGTCGAGCAGCTCGGGGGCGAATGCGTCGCGGGTGACGCCCGAGTCCGCGGCGTTGCGCGCGACGTTGTGCGTGCGGGCGTGCGCGTACTGCACGTAGAACACGGGGTTGTCGTTCGTGCGCTTCTGCAGGATCTCGGGGTCGAGGGTCAGCGGCGAGTCGGCGGGGTAACGCGCGAGCGAGTATCGGAGCGCGTCGGTGCCGAGCCAGTCGCGCAGGTCGTCGAGCTCGATGATGTTGCCCGCGCGCTTGGACAGGCGAGCGCCGTTGATCGAGACGAGCTGTCCGATCAGCACTTCGATGTCCTTCTCGGGATCGTCGCCGGCTGCGCCCGCGAGGGCCTTCAGACGGTGGACGTAGCCGTGGTGATCGGCTCCCAGCAGATAGATCTTGTGCGCGAAACCGCGGTCGCCCTTGTTCAGGTAGTAGGCGGCATCGGCGGCGAAGTAGGTGTACTCGCCGTTGGAACGGCGGATGACCCGGTCTTTGTCGTCGCCGAAATCCGTCGTCCGCACCCAGACGGCATCGTCCTGATCGAAGACGTGCCCCTGCGCGCGCAGCCGGTCGACCGCCTGGTCGACGAGGCTCGGCCCACCGTCGGCGGGGGTCGCGTGCAGCAGCCGCTCGCTGAAGAAGACGTCGAAGTGCACGTTGAACTTCTCGAGCGAGTCCTTCAGATCCGCCATCTGAAGCTCGTAGCCGAGGTCGAGCGCGACCTGCTCCTGCTCGTCGGGGGCGAGGGCCAGCAGGTCGGGGCGCGCCGCCAGCACGCGCTGGGCGAGGTCATCGATGTACGCGCCCGGGTAGCCGTCTTCGGGCGTGGGCTCGCCCTTGGCGCTGGCGAGCACCGAGCGACCGAACCGCTGCATCTGCGCGCCGGCGTCGTTGATGTAGAACTCGCGGACGAGCTCTGCGCCGCTCGCGAGCAGCAGCCGGGCGATCGCGTCGCCGAGGGCCGCCCACCGCGTGTGGCCGATGTGCATCGGCCCGGTGGGGTTCGCGCTGACGAACTCGAGGTTGATCGAGTTGCCCGCCTGGCTGTCGTTGCGGCCGAAGGCAGCGCCCGCCTCGACGATCTCGCGGGCGAGGGCGCCGGCGGCCGCGGCATCCAGACGGATGTTGATGAACCCGGGGCCGGCGACCTCGACGGACGCCACACCGGGCGTCTCGGCGAGCGCTGCCGCGATCTCGGCGGCGAACTCACGCGGGTTCGCGCCGACGCGCTTGGCCAGCTTCATCGCCGCGTTGGACGCCCAGTCGCCGTGGTCACGGTTCTTGGGGCGCTCGAACACGAAGTCGGCAGCGGTGAGTCCGTCGCTCGACCCGGGGCGTCGCGCCTCGGCGAGCGGGGCGACGACGGACAGGAGGGCTTCGGCGAGAGCATCGGGATTCATAGCCCTCCGATTCTAGGCGGGCGCCGCAGCGCCGATGCTGAACGCCTCCCGCCGGCGTCAGGCGAGGACGACCCAGGCCTCGTGGTCGTCGCTGGCGGGGTCGTCGACGGCGGGGGCTCCCCCGTCGACCTCCGCGTCGACTCGCAGATGCGTGAGCGCGACGTTGCCGCCGTAGTAGCTCAGGAATGCGCAGTCGGCGGCATCCCGACCGGTCGCGATACGGACGAGACCGCGCCGGTTCGACAGCCGGGTCGCGTCGATGACGTGCCATGCGCCGTCGACGTACGCCTCGGCGACGGCGTGGAAATCCATGGGACGAAGGCCCGGCGCGTAGCAGGCGGCGTAGCGCGCGGGGACGTCCATCGCGCGCAGCAGCGCGATGACGAGGTGCGCGTAGTCGCGGCACACACCCTGACCGCTCGCGAGGGTCGTGACCGCCGAGTCGGTGCCGAGGCTGAGTCCCGGCGCATACGTCGTGCTGGTGGCGACGAAGTCGCTGACGGCCGAGACCAGCTCGCGGCCCTGCAGGCCCCGGAACTGTCGGCGCGCGTGCGCGAACACCTCGTCGGACTGCGCGTAGCGACTCGGCCGCAGGTAGGCGATGGTCTCGAGCTCGCTCGTCGGCGACGGGGTGGCGACACCCTCGACGACAGCGCGGTAACGGATCGCGATCGTCCCCGCGTCGCCCGCGACGCGGTGGATGCGGGTGCCCGCGGGAGACGCCGGAGGGTCGACGATCTCGGAGACGGAGAGCGCGCGGCCGGCGAGCGTGACGCTCAGTTCTTCGTCGCGAAAGGATGCCGCCCGCGACGCGGCGATCTGCAGGATGACATCGACGGGACCGGTCAGCTGGAGGTCGAGTTCGGCCGTCAGGATGCGCTGCACCGGGTAATCCTCGCACGCGGCGAAGCGGCGACGGGCCGCTCACGGATGTGATCGGATCGGACGCGATGGCAGGCTGGTGCTCGGCCACGAAACGAGGAGCCCTCATGTCGAAGACCGTCACCCTCATCCGCGCGTCGTCCCTCTCGGATGCCGCCGAATACGCGTACGCCGCCACCGCCCCCGCGGATGCACGCCTCATCTTCCTCGCCGGGTCCTGCCCGCTCGCCGCGGACGGATCGACGGTCGGCGTCGGCGACTACGCCGCGCAGGCGGCATCCTGCATCGAGAACATGACGGTGGCGCTGAGCGCGGCCGGAGCGAGCATCGAGGACGTCATCAGCACCCGCGTGCTCGTCGCCTCGAGCTCGCAGGCCGACCTCGTGACGGCCTGGGAGGTCGTGCGCGATGCCTTCGGAGACCATGACGTGCCGAGCACGCTGCTGGGCGTGACGGTGCTGGGGTACGACGACCAGCTCGTCGAGATCGAAGCGGTCGCCGCCGTCCGCGACTGAGCCGGCGCGTCGGGACCGGATCGCGTCACCACGCGGACGTCCCGCACACCCGATCCGATGACGTACCCTCAGCGTGTGCAGACCCGAAGCGCCCGCCCCCGCCGCAGGACCGTGTGGGCTGTCTCGGCGATCACGGCTGCGGTCGTCGCGCTGGCGCTCACGGCCGTCCTGCGCCCCTGGTCGGCTCCGACAGCCGCTCCGGTGGCGGCTGCGGACGGACCGGTCGCCAGCGTCGAGGCGCCGCCCCTCTCGCTTGCGTCGGGGGCGCGCGTCCTGATCTTCGGCGACTCGTGGACCTACGGCTCCGCGGCATCCGATCCGGCGCTCGGCTACGCGTACGTCGTCGCACAGCGAACCGGCTGGACGACGATCGTCGACGGCGTTCGGGGCAGCGGGTATCTCAAGCCCGGTATCGACGGCCCCTCGTTCGGCGACCGCATCGCCGCTCTCGACCCCGCGCTCGACCCCGACCTCGTGATCGTCCAAGGATCGATCAACGATCGCAAGCAAGGCGCGGCCGGATACCGCGACGCTGTGAACGCGGCATGGGATGACCTCGCGGCGATCTATCCCGACGCGCGCATCGTCGTGCTCGGGCCCGCGCCGCAGGTGCTGCCGGTGGAGGCCGAGACGGCCCGCATCGACCGGGATCTCGCCGAGCTCGCCGGTGCCCGGGGCTGGTGGTATCTCTCCCCCATTGCGGAGGACTGGATCACCGACGCCAACTACGGCGACGTCATCGACACCAGCGCCACGGGCCGCGACCATCCCTCGACGGCGGGGCATGCGTATCTCGCCGATCGCCTCGCGGCCGATGTCGCGGCGATCACCGAAGCACCGGCGGTCGCCGCCGAGCCCGCCCCCGAGCCACTCGTTCCCTGACGGCGGCTGTCACTCCGCGGCGCCCGGCACGCTCTCCCCTGCGAGGAATGCCCGGATGCCGTCGGCGAGTTCCGCCGACAGAGTCCGGTGCAGGTAGTGCTCCCCGGCCATCCGGACCACCACACCCCGCGATACCGAAGCCGCCTGCGCCTCGTGCAGCTCAACCCAGCCCTCGACGTCGGAATCATCGACCACGACGAACAGGAGCACCGGGAGGTCGGATGGGAACGTGCGTCCGGTCGCCTCGGCGAAGTTGTCCGTCACCCGCCCCATCTCGTCGATCATCGTGGGCGCCGCGGTGTTCCGAGCTTCGAGCATGCGGATCTGCTCCCGCGTCGTGTCGTCGTAGGCCTCGACGTCGTAGGGATCGTCAGCGAGGCCCCGCAGAAGTCGGCTGATCCCGAGGTCTCGCAGCAGCACGACGGCGTCGGTCGCGATGGGCTCATCGGCGCCTGGCTGGCCGGGAACGCTGCTGTCGATCCCGACGAAGGCGACCACCTCGTCGCGGTAGTCCTCGACGTACGACAGGGCGTACACACCCGAGATCGAGTGCCCCGCCAGCACGTACCGCTCGATGCCCAGCTGCTGCAGCGCCTCGTGCACCTCGGCGGCGATGTTCTCAGCGGTGCGCGGCTCGTCGGTCTGATCGCTCAGTCCCGTCCCGAACGGCTCGACCGCGACGACGCGGTAGGTGTCGTCGAGCTCATCGATGAGCGGGGCGAAGTCGAGGCCGGGTGCCGCCGTTCCGAGCCCGGGGAGGAGCACGATCGTCTGCCCGTGGTCGCCGCTCACGACGACGTTCAGCTCACGCCCGCCGACCGGCACACGCTGCCCGTACGGCTCGATCCGGCCGGCCTCGTCTCGCGTGGCGACGGCGTTGACCGTCGCGGTCGTCGCGAGGGCCCCGGCGAGAGCGGCGACGAGCAGCACGGGCGGGAGGATGATGGCGAGCTTGGTCGATCTCTTCACGGGACTTCCTCGATGACGGGACCGCCGGGCGAGTGCGCCCGGCGTGTCCCCTCAGTCGACCAGGGCGCCGAGTTCCACGGGAGAGGCGACTGTCATCGATCGGAGTGACATATGTCATCGCCGTCGCTGCCTGCGCCAGCGGCCTCCGCGGGGCCTGCGCTCAGGTGCTCGTGCACCAGGCGCCAACCCGAGTCGGTCCGGTGGAAGACGTTGGTCGCCCGACCGGAACCGCTGCGGGTCTGTCCGTCGATGTGTCCGCTCCAGCGGTACGTGTAGACGGCCACCGCTGCGTCGGCGGCATCCACGACCCACGTGATGTCCTCCGCGCCGTACTCCTCGTCGGGGATCAGTGCCCAAGTCCGCTCGAAGTAGGCGCGCACGGCCGCGAGCCCGGTGCAGGTGGCATCGCCGAAGTAGTAGACGGCGCTCGCGTCGAGCAGCTGCTGCACCTCGTCGAAGTCGTGCGTGTTCGTCGCGGCGATGTAGCGCGCGAGAGTCTCGGATGCTGTCACGCCCGGGTCCTCCCGTTCGCCGGAGCGGCGTCGGCGACGACGGCGCTCATCCCCCACACCGGCGGCCCGTCCGGCGGGTCGACCCGTGAGACGACCGTGAAGCCGTGTCGTTCGTACAGCCGCACGTTGCGCTCGTCGGACGTGTCGAGGGCGAATCGGCCGGCTCCCCGCCGCGCACCCTCGGCGAGCGCGAATCGGATGAGCTCGGACGCGAGACCGCGCCCCTGGCGTGCCGGCAGCACGCCGACAGTCTCGATGCGCCATGACCCGGGCTCGGGCGACGCGCCCTCGGAGTCGCCGAGCCGCCCGAGCCGGTCGCCGTGCAGCTGGACGATGCGGTCGACGGCGGCGGGCTCCGGCTCGGGCGCATCGGGCGGCAAGACGGCGATCACGCCGTCGGCCGGGCCCGTGATCCCGACGAAGCCGTGGGCGTGCGCGTGCCGCAGGTAGACGAGCTGCAGCTCACGGAGCCGCCACGCGTAGTCATCGTCGGGGATGACGTGACGCGTCCACGGGTAGTTCTCGAACGCCGCCGCGAGCGCGTCGGCGGCGGCATCCAGTTCGTTCTCGGCGGCGAGTCGGAGGTGAGATGTCATGCGGGGGTGTCCTTGTGTTCGGGGGCCGGTTCGGGTGCCGCTGCCGGTGGGTTCACGGAGCCGGATTCGACGATCGCCTGCAGCGTCTCCAGGTGGCGGGCGAACGCCTCGCGACCGGCGTCCGTGATGCCGACCCACGTGCGCGTGCGCCGGCCGACCGCTTCCTTCCGCACCTCGACCAGACCCGCGTCGGCGAGCACGGTGAGCGTCTGCGACAGAGTCGAGTCGCTCACCTCGAGCAGATCGGCGAGGAAGCGGAAGTCGACGTCTTCGAGATTGCGGAGGGCCGCGAGCAGAGAGAAGCGCACGGGTGAGTGGATGAGCGCATCGATGTCCTTCCGGGGATGACTCATCGGCGTGAGCTCGGGAAGAGGCAGGCGAGGATCGGAGAGATCGACACGACTCCCGCGAGCACCCACCACCACGGCGACGAGAGCTGCAGCAGCTGCAGGGCCGGATCGAGCATCAGCGTGTAGAGCGCGAACCACGTCGCGACCGCGATACCCATGTTGCGCATCCCGTTGCGCGGCGCCGATCGCTCGGATCGGAGCGCGATCATCCAGATGCAGACCGACGCGAGGACGAACGGCAGGAAGGCCTTCCAATAGTCCGCCCCGGCGACATCGATCGACAGCGTGAAGGCGAGCGCGTAGGCCGCCTGCAGCACGACGAAGATCCGGAACCAACGCGTCGCGCGACGCGCATCCTTCTCAGCCTTCGTCCCGACGGCGACCATGCGGGCTGCGTCATCGTATGCGAAGTTGTTTTGCGTCATACAACGACTTTAACACTTCTAAAGCGCGCGTCGCCACCTCCCCCACGGTCGTTCCGGTCGCCTCCGCGGTGATAGTCTCGATCGGCACGCCTCCGTAGCTCAGGGGATAGAGCGTTGGTTTCCGGTACCAAAGGTCGCAGGTTCGATTCCTGTCGGGGGCACCAGTGAACAGAAGGGCAGTCGAGGATTCGGCTGCCCTTCCGTGTACCCAGACGGGTGCCCGATGGAGCCGGCCCCGGGGATGACGTCGCCGGGTCGCTCGGCGGGATCGAACCTCCGCGCCGTCGGCACGTCCGCGCAGACGAAATAGCTCGTGATCGAGAAAACAACGGCGCTCCCTCTGTGAGATTCGTTCCGATAGTGCGGCGCATCGAAAATCACATCGCCGGGAGTCGGTAAATCACCGACCTTCCTCGCGTCTTATCGATGGGCATTACGCTCGGGGCAAAAGCGGAGGGGTACCGTGCGACTGAAGTTGATTGTCCGTGATCAGCAGGGGGACCGTGACGTCGTCGTCACGTGCGACGCGACGGCGACGGTGGGAGATGTCGCAGCCGCCCTCGCGGGCCAGGCGGATGGCCAGCGTCGGTCTCAGCCGCTGACGCTTTGGGCCCATGCACCCGGCGCCCCGGACGCTCAGACGCTGAACCCGCTGTTGTCGCTGCACGATTCGGGGCTGCGTTCCGGAACGAGCGTTGCGCTCGTCGAGCCGCGGACCGCGCCGCCGTCCGAAGCCGACGCGCGGGCCACGCTCGCCGTCACCGACGGGCCAGACGCCGGCCTGACGGTTCGCCTCGGCTCGGGCGTGAGCTTCGTCGGCCGTGATCGCGCCGCTCACGTGCGACTGCGCGATCCACTCGTGTCGCGACGGCACGCGAGCGTGACCGTGTCGGGGAGGTCCGTCGTCGTCTCGGATCTGAACTCCGCCAACGGCGTGGAGGTCGACGGCGAACGCGTCGACCGCGCCGTCCTGCTGCACCGGTCTCAGGTGCGCATCGGGTCGACGAGGTTCCGCGTCGACCCGGTATCCACGGCGAGCGGCGCCGAAGCGACGCGAGAGTTCTCGCGATCTCCCCGTGTCGTGGAGCCCTGGCGAGCACCCGAGTTCGAAGCTCCCATGCTGCCGTCGGTCGGCGAGCGTCCCCCGTTGCCGTGGATCGGCATCGCGGCACCGATCATCGCGGGCGCCGCCTTGTTCGCCATCACTCAGAATCCGCTGATGCTGCTGTTCATCGCTCTGTCTCCGATCCTCATGCTCGGCATGTGGGTGGATCAGGTGTTCCGACGCCGGAAGCAGAAGAAGGAGCAGAGCGCCCGGTTCCGTACCGGTCTCGCGTCTCTGGAAACCGATCTGAGCGAGCATGCGGCAGCGGAGCACGCCGCACGATTGGCGGAGTCGCCGTCGGTGAGTGACATCGCCGAGGCGGTCTCGACCCGGTCGCCGCTCGTCTGGACGCGCGTCCCCGAGCACGGCGCCTTCCTCTCCGTGCGATTCGGGCGCGGAACCCTGCCGTCGCGGGTGTCGGTCACGATGCCCTCGCGCGACCTCGGCGCGACCGACGAGTGGCACGAGCTCAAGCGCATGGTCGACCGCTTCGGGAATCTCGAGGGTGTGCCGGTGGCCGAGCGATTCCGGGATGCGGGAGCCATCGGCGTGGCCGGCCCCGACCAGTTCGCCGGTGATGCCGCGCGGGCGCTCCTGCTGCAGATCGCCGGCCTTCACTCCCCCGCGGATGTCGCGGTGTGCGCGTTCGCCGCGGGAGACGCCGCCGCGGAGTGGTCGTGGGTGAAGTGGCTCCCCCATACCGATGGCCCGCACAATCCCCTTCCCACTCCGCTCGCCGCGGACCTCCCCGCCAGCACGCGACTGCTCTCCGACCTCGAAGAGCTGATCCAACAGCGGACGCTCGCCCGAGGCGGAGCCGCGCAGGTGCGCTCGCACATCTCGGCGGAGACCCCGGGCGCACCGGGGTTGTGGGAGCCGGTGGAGCGCGAACCGCTGACACCCGCGGTGGTGGTCTTCATCGCCGGCGACCCGGCGGTCGACCGGGGGCGGCTCGTGCAGGTCGCGCACGACGGACCGGATGTCGGCGTCTATACGGTGTGGCTGGCCGGCGACGTGAGCCATCTGCCGGTGGTGTGCCGCACCTACATCGCTGCGCGCGCTGCGCAGGCCACGGTGTCGTTCGTGCGTCACGGCGCGGAGGTCGCCCTGACGCATATCGAGCTGGTCGACCCGCCGCAGGCGGAACGGGTGGCTCGCGCTCTCGCACCGCTCGAGGATGACGGCGCGCCGGTGCTGGACGAATCCGATCTCCCCTCCGCCGTGTCGCTCGTAGAGCTCTTCGACGACGACATCGCGGGCGATCCCCACGCCGTCGCGGGGCGGTGGGACAAGAACGACTCGCTCATGGTTCGCTGGATTCCTGGCGTCCCGAGGGAAGCCGGCGGGCTGGGAGCGCTCGTCGGCCAGGGTGCGACCGCGCCGCTGCGTATCGACCTGCGTCGCGATGGTCCCCACGCTCTCGTGGGTGGCACGACCGGCTCGGGAAAGTCCGAGTTCTTGCAGACGTGGATCCTGGGGATGGCCGTCGAGCATTCGCCGGATCGCCTGACCTTCCTCCTCGTCGATTACAAGGGGGGTTCGGCATTCGGCGACTGCGTCACCCTTCCGCATACGGTCGGACTGGTCACCGACCTGACGCCTCACCTGGTCAAACGCGCGTTGATCAGCCTGCGCTCCGAGTTGAAGCGCCGCGAGGAGATCCTGGCGGCCAAGGGAGCGAAAGACCTCGTCACGCTGGAGGAGCGCGGCGACCACGACGCACCTCCATCCCTCGTGATCGTCATCGACGAATTCGCCGCACTGGTGACGGAGGTGCCGGAATTCGTCGACGGGGTGATCGACATCGCACAGCGAGGACGCTCGCTCGGTCTTCACCTCGTGATGGCTACCCAACGACCGGCCGGCGTCATCAAAGAGTCACTGCGCGCCAACACGAATCTCCGTGTCGCCCTGCGCGTGGCGGACGAAGCCGATTCGCAGGACGTGCTCGGCATCGACCGCGCCGCGCACTTCGACCCCGGCACCCCCGGACGCGCCGCGGCGAAGCTCGGCGCCGGACGGGTCATCGACTTCCAGACCGCGTACGTCGGGGGACGCGCCGACCACCGGGATGCCGCAGAGGTGGAGATCCGTGATCTTCCCTTCGCCCCCGCGGCCGCCTGGCCACGACCGGCGGCAGCCGCGGCACCGACATCCGGGGAACGCGACATCGAGCGGCTCGCGGCATCGATCGGCGCCGCATCCGCCCAGCTCGCGATCGCGGCTCCACGCCGTCCCTGGCTGGACGCGCTTCCCGACGCCGTCGACCTCGCCGACCTCCGCGCGTCGGGCGACGGGCTCGCCATCGGGATGCAGGACGAGCCCGAGCATCAGACCCAGACGCCGTTCGTCGTCGACCTGGATGCCGTCGGCAACCTCGTGGTGTTCGGCACCGGCGGCGTCGGCAAGACGACGTTGCTGCGCACCCTCACCATCGCCGCGAGCGTGGGACGCGCCCCGGCGTGGGTCTACGCGATCGACTCCGTCGGCGGCGCACTGTCGAGCCTGTCGGCGCTGCCCAATGTGGGTGCGGTGATCGCACTCTCCGACGCCGAACGCGTCACCCGACTGTTGACCCAGCTCCAGGAGTGGGTGAACGAGCGGTCCCGCCTGTTCGCCACGGCGAATGCGGCCACCCTCTCGGCGTACAACCGCACCGCGGCGAATCCGCTCCCCCGCATCATCGTGCTCATCGACGGAATGGCCGCATTCCGTTCGGAGTACGAGTTCCGCGACGCCGGGCGGCTGTTCGACGGCTTCACCGGACTCCTCACGAACGGACGGCAGGTCGGCATCCATTTCGTCCTCACCGCAGACCGCCAAGCGGCCATCCCGCAGTCGATCCTCGCCTCGCTGCAGGAGCGCATCGTGCTCCGTCTGGCCGCCGATGTCGAATACGACCTGATGGGGGTGCCCCGCGACGCTCTCACCGACGCCCCGGCGGGGCGCGGATACGCGCGCGGGCGGGAGGTTCAGATCGCCACACCCGGCGGAACGGCCGACCTCGCCGCGCACACGCAGGCGCTGACCGACCTGGCGCGAGAGATCACCACGACAGCCACGCCGGTCCGCCGACTCGATGAGACCATCCCCTGGGCGAGCCTTCCGGCAACGGTGGACGGGAGCCCCACTCTCGGAGTCGCGGATGACACCCTCGAGCCGGTCGGCATCACCGACGGCCTGTTCGTCGTCTCGGGTCCGTTCCAGTCGGGTCGCACCACGGCGATGCGAACCATCATCCATGCCGTCACCGCGACGAGCCCGCCACTGCCCGCCTACCTCCTCAGTGCACGCCCGGGCGACCTCGCACACGCGACCGCATGGACCGCAGCGGGGACGGATGTCGACGACGCCGACGACCTCGCGAACCGACTCGCGATGGATCTGCAATCCGGCGCCGTGCCCGAAGCGCTGATCGTCATCGAGAGCAGCCCCGAGTTCGAGGCGACCGCGGCGGAAGGCTCGATCGCTCGTCTGCTGAAAACGGCGCGCCGCGCGCCCGGCATCCGCGTCGTCGTCGAAACGGATACCGTCACCGCGGGGGCGGCATGGCAGATCTTCACCGAGCTGAAGACCGCCCGGGGCGGCATCGTGCTGCAGCCCGAGGAGACCGACGGCGCGGGAATCTTCCGAGTGCCATTTCCCCGATCGACGCGCGCCGAGTTCCCCGTCGGCCGCGGGTTCCTCGTCACTTCCGGGAGAGTCCGCCGCGTTCACGTCGCACTTCCTCCTCGGTGACACCGAAAAGCGCCAGCATTGACCGTTCTGTCCCCCAAAAGGTGGACACGGGGGTTATCGGCGAACAATGTATGGTGGAAAAGCCTACGTAGAAGGGGATCTCACAATGGCGAACATGAATGTCACATATGGCGAAATGACCTCCCGCGCCGACCAGCTCATCGCCGGTCGCGACGAAATCAACACCACCCTGCAGCGCCTGCAATCGCAGATCAACGCGCTCGTCACCCAGGGCTTCGTCACCGACCGGTCTTCGGGCGCATACCAAGAGGCATACAACCGGTTCAACGCCGGAGCAACCAACACCATCGGCGGCCTGAACGACCTCGCCGCGTTCCTCCGCACCACCGCCCAGACCCTGCAGGACGTCGACACCCAGATCGCCTCCCGCATCGGCCGCTGAGCAAGACGAACATTCGCATGACCTCGGCTCTGTTCGCTGACTACGGTCGGATCCGAACCGCTGGAGAGCGCCTGGCAAGCGGCCCGAATGGGCTGCGAACATTCTCCGTAGAGGGCGACTCGTCGTGGCTCGGTTCCTCGGCCGTCGGTTCGGCCCTCATGGAATCGACCCGGCTCCGAATGGCTCGGGCGCAAGCGCTGGCCGATCAGCTCTCCGTGACCGCGGCGGGCGTCCAGGACGCCGTCGCGCAGCTGACGTCGGCAGACTCCTCTGCCGCTCAGGCGGTGGGTGGCTGATGGCGCAATGGACGACATCGGATCCGGGGGCGGGAAGCCCGGCCGACATCCGTGCGAGCGCGGGCCGTAGGCAGAGCGAAGCCGCTCGCACCCGTGACGCCCAGCACAACGTGTCACTTGCCGGCGCTGTCGCGGGCGACGGGTGGCAGGGCGCGGCGGCCGGGGCGCTGAGCGCGCGGACCGCGGCCCTCGCGGCAGAGATGAACGCGCTCGCGGGCCAAGCCGAATCGGATGCTGGAGCGCTGCGTCGTTACGCGGATGAGGTGGAGACCATCAAGCATCAGCAGAACACCCTCGCAGCTCGGCGCGGACGACTCGAGAGCCAGCTGCGCGCCGCGCAGCACCAGGATCCGGTGCAGCCCGTCCTGCCCGATGATCCCGCCCGCCGGATTCTCGAGCGGCAGATGACCGGGCTGCGCGATCAGATCGCAGTGCTCGACGCCCAGTTCGCAGCGCTCGCGCAACAGCGTTCGGCGGCCGACGGCGCAGCGATCATGGCGCTGACGAGCTCGTCATCACGGGGAGGCTTGGCTGCGCACCCCGCAGTGACATCGGGATCCGTCAGCGGAATCGGGCTATCGGACCTCGCGGGCATGAGCGAACTCGACCTGGCAACGCTGTTTCATCTTCACCCCGAACTCGCGACTCAGGTGCAGCAGAACGCCGGAAGCGCTCACGAAGTCGCTGCGTGGTGGGCCGCGCTGTCAGCCATTCAGAGACAGAACCTCGTTCTGGGTGCACCCGCTCTCATCGGCAACCTCGAAGGCGTGACGTACCGTGCCCGAGACGTCGCAAACCGTATCGTCCTCGACCGACGCATCGCCGAGGAGGAAGCCAGGCAGAAGCGACTCATCGCACCGCCGGGAGGATTCACCCCGACCGCGCCGGACGTGGTGGTCGTATCCGGAGACCTCATAGCACTCCGCAACATCCGAGACTCGCTGGAGTCGCCTGCCGGGGGCGGGCCACGCTTTCTCGTCTCTCTCACGGCCGATAGCCCGCCGCTCGCAGCGGTATCGATCGGCGACCTGGACTCTGCTGACAATGTCACCTACGCGGTTCCCGGGATGGGGACCACCACCGCCGGAATGTATGACTGGGCGGAATCCGCACAGAACATCTCTGACGCGCAGACTCGCGCGGATGCGACCCGGTCTCATGCGGTGGTGGCGTGGGTCGGATACAAGGCCCCTGAAACCCCGCCAGCCAGCCTCGATGTTTTCGGGGTGGAGCTCGCACATGCCGGGGCGACGAAACTGGTCACCGCGCTCGAGGGGTTCGCGGCGCTGCGGACCGATGCGCAACTGAATGTCGTCGCGCACTCCTACGGAAGCACCACCGCGGCCGCGGCGCTGTCCCGACCCGGGGTTCATGTGGATAGTCTTGCCATAGTCGGGTCCGCGGGTCTGCCCGCCACCATCGACTCCGCCTCCGATCTGCATGCCGATCAGATATTCGCCGGACAAGCCCAAGATGTCATGAGCATCGACCCTGCCGGCGGCGACCAATGGGCTTGGGTGGGCAGGCTGTCGGAAGAGCACCCCGTGAACCCCATCGACCCCAGTTTCGGAGTGAAGGGATTCAGCGTGGCAGGAACCAACGGCATGAGCCCCGTCACCGACCACGCCGTCAGCACGTCCGAGGGCAACGGATACCTCGACCCAGGAACGGAATCTCTCCGTAATGTTGCATTCGCGACGGTGGGCAAAGGGTCAGAGGTCACGCCTTATGAGCCGCCCCACCTCACCCCCTTCCAAGAAGCGCTGCTGTCAGGACTCGCGCGTGGCCACTAACCGACGCTGGACCCACGTGATCAGCGCAGCGACTGCCGTTGTGGTCTGTGGCGCCCTGTCTTCGAGCTGCACCCCGATTAAGGAAGCGTCAATGACCCCACACGAAGCACGCGACACCCTCATCTCCACGATCGAGGAGAGCGCTGCCCTGCTGGACGTGTCCGGGTGGAACCGCGACCACGCCGCCAACGTACAGAGTTGCGGCCCCGACGGTCAGAGTGCGAAGTACGGCTACGGGTACGGCGCACCCCAACCAGACCCTCCTCGAGACCGCCACGCCGACGCTAAAACGATCGCCGACTACTGGACCTCATTAGGCATGACCGTCCGCACCGTGGAGACCAATGGCACGCCAGCCGTCTTCGCAAACGGTGGCCCGATCGCCGCACTGAGCTTCTCCCCGGCCCCCGGCGACTACTACATCTCCGGAACATCACTCTGTGTTCCCGGCGACGTCAGCGAACTACGCAAAGAACAAACCCGCGGCTGACGACGACCACTCGCAGCACATCGCTTGACCCCGGCACACCCCCACGACCGAGGACGGTGATGCGATGGCACTTCCGGGAGAGTCCGCCGCGTTCACGTCACACTTCCTCCTCGGTGACACCGAAAAGCGCCAGCATTGACCGTTCTGGGGCTCGGGTGGGCGGGTCAGCGCTTATGCTCCGCCAGACCGAACACCGTTCGAGAAAGCGCTCATCTCCGGGATCGTACATGGACGCTAAACGACGGTGGATGCGAACGATGGTCGCGGCGGCCGTGGCAGCGGCGCTGGCGTCGATGTCTTCGAGCTGCACCGCGAGTCAGGGAGACCCAATGACCCCCCAGGAAGCACGTGACCTGCTGATCGCAACGATCGAAGAGAGCGCCGCCCTACTGCACGTGCCGGGGTGGAACAGTGACGGCGCGCCCGGCGTCCAAAAGTGCGGCCCGGATGGCACCAGCGCGAAGTACGGCTACGGATACGGCGCGCCTCAACCGGACCCACCCCGGGACCGTCACGCCGACGCCAAGAAAGTCGCGGATCACTGGAGGACGCTGGGCATGACCGTGCGCGTCATCATCAATCCCGAGGGTGATCCTGTCGTCTTCTCGACCGGCGGTCCGGTCTCCGGTCTAAGGTTCGTCACTGCCGCACCCGGCGACTACTACATCGCCGGCTCGTCGCTGTGCGTCCCCGGCGACGCGGACGACTTACGGAGGGAAGAAGCCCGACGGTGACGATGACGTATCGCGCTGACCAACACAACCATCGACATACCCGGGCAATCGCATCCGTCATCGCCGCCGGGCTCCTCCTGACCGGCTGCACAACGAATCAGCACGACACAATGACCCCGCACGAAGCACGCGACACCCTCATCTCCACGATCGAGGAGAGCGCTGCCCTGCTGGACGTGTCCGGGTGGAACCGCGACCACGCCGCAGGCGTCCAAAGTTGCGGTCCCGACGGTCAGAGTGCGAAGTACGGCTACGGGTACGGCGCACCCCAACCAGACCCTCCTCGAGACCGCCACGCCGACGCTAAAACGATCGCCGACTACTGGACCTCATTAGGCATGACCGTCCGCACCGTCCTAAACCCCGAAGGCGACCCCGTCGTCTTCTCGACCGGCGGGCCGGTTCAGGGGATGAAATTCGTCACTGCGCCACCCGGCGACTATTACATCGCCGGAACATCCCTCTGTGTTCCCGGCAACGTGAGCGAGCTACGTAAGGAACAAACCCGCGGCTGACGACGACCACTCGCAGCACATCGCTTGACCCCGGCACACCCCCACGACCGAGGACGGTGATGCGATGGCACTTCCGGGAGAGTCCGCCGCGTTCACGTCGCGCTTCCTCCTCGGTGACACCAAAAAGCGCCATCATTGACCGATTGTCCCCCGAAAGGTGGACACGGGGGTTATCGGCGAACAATGTAGGGTGGAAAAGCCTACGTAGAAGGGGATCTAAATATGGCGAACATGAATGTCACATATGGCGAAATGACCTCCCGCGCCGACCAGCTCATCGCCGGTCGCGACGAGATCAACACCACCCTGCAGCGCCTGCAGTCGCAGATCAACGCACTGGTTTCTCAGGGTTTCGTGACGGATCGCTCATCGGGCGCATACCAAGAGGCGTACAACCGGTTCAACGCCGGAGCGACGAACACCATCGGCGGCCTGAACGACCTCGCCGCTTTCCTCCGCACCACCGCACAGACCCTGCAGGACGTCGACACCCAGATCGCCTCCCGCATCGGGCGCTGACCAGCCCGGCCTCGGTCGTCATCGTGGCTGAACAACTCGTCGCCGATTACGGTGCCATCGAACACAGCGCCGCACAGCTCGCGCTCGCCTCGAGCCTGGTGACGCTCGGCGCCGCGTTCCTCAACACGCCAGGCGCACTCGGATCGGGGAGCGTCCACAGCGCCCTCGAACAGACCACGGCCCTTCACCGCGCGCGGGTGAACGCTGTCACCGAAGTACTCGCACTCCAATCCCAGGGAGTGCGGCAAGCGGTCACCGACCTCATCGCAGCAGACGCCGCCACCGCGCAGGCCGCCTCGTGAGCGTCCAGTGGACGCTCGATAACCCCGGCGCCGGGGTTCCCGCAGACATCCGCGCAGAAACCGGCCGCCGAGACACCATGAGCACCCTCGCCCGGAGCGCGGCCGGCAACACGACCAGCGCCGCCCCGACCAGCGGATGGCAGGGTAAGGCCGCATCCGCGCTAACCGGTAGGACCGCTCAGCTATCCGCCGAACTTCGCATACTCAGCGACCACGCCGCGACCCATGCCGGCATCCTGCGGCGATACGCCGCGGAAGTCGAAGCCATCAAGGCCGAACACGCCATCCTCGCATCGTCCCACCAACAAACCGCCCACATCTTCGCCCGCGCGCACCGTGAGCACGACGCGATAGCGATGTTCGTCGAAGGCAGCGTGGTCGATGAGAAGGCCCGACTCGCCTCCCGAATCGACACCCTCGAAGCCGACATCGCCGGCCTCAACGCCCGCTTGCGGATCCTCGCGGATCGCCGCGCAGCTGCCGACAACACCGCCATCATGGCGCTCACCAGCCCCGAAGCTCGAGGGGATATCTCCGGCATCCTCGCCAACACCGTCGGTCTCCCCGGCTCCGCCGCGGCCAGCGGCCACACCCCGTCCCTGGAACAGCTCGCGGAACTCAGCGAGGTCGAGCTCGCCATCCTCTTCGCACTCCAACCAGGCTTGGCCCGCCAACTGCAGTCCGAATCGCAACCAGCAGACGTCGCCGCATGGTGGAGAACCCTCACCACCGACCAACAAGCCGCGTTCGTACTCGGAGCGCCCGCACTCATCGGATCCCTCGGCGGCATCACCCCCGCGAGTAGAGTCGCGGCGAACCTCGTGAACGCATACCACCGCATCCAAGCCATCGACGCTGAACAAGCGAGTACAGCCGCTCTTGCAGCAGAACGCGGCGGAAGATACTCCATGCCGGGTGCCTTGGCGAACGCGTCCACCCTTGCTCAAGAGAGGGAGTATCTGGAGCGAGCCGTGAGAGGCGATATCCAGCTCTACCTCTACGACCCCGAACAGGGTGCGCTCATCGAGATGACCGGAGATCCCGCGACAGCCAAGAGCGTCCTCTTTGTCGTCCCCGGTACCAACACCACAATGCAGAGCTTCATGGGCGCAGGTGATGTGACCGATTTCGCGACCTGGCAAGTGGAGAACGCATACGAGCACGCCCCGGTGCTTGCATTCACCGTTCTCGCCGGTGCGATGCCGCAGCTGTCAGCCAACATCTTCGAGGGACCACAGAACAACACCATCGCGACCGCGGCGGGTGCCAACTACGCTCGATTCGTGAAAGAGATTGACGCGTCCATGCCGTCGCTCCCGACCATGAGCTACGAGCACAGCGCAGGGTCCCAGGTAGGTAGCGCCGCCGAGCAGGACAACGCTCGTTTTGACATCAGGTACCTAGCTGCAGGAGTGGGTGCCACGGATGGCTTCCAGACCAGCGCCGACACGAAGTACTTCGCCGCGCAAGCACCGGACGACATCAACCGCTATTACGCCGGAATACAGGTCGGCGACGTCGGTTACGGCGTCGGTCCTGAGGAGTTTGCCGGGGTCGAGATCGTCGACACTGGAGTGCCGACTCAAGGTGCCACCGACAACCTGAGGGACATCAGTTTCGGCCTTGCGCTCCCTGGAGCTTGGCCCACGGCGGCCTTCGCGACCGCGAATCTCATCTCCGACAGCGTGACCCACCATAACTACGTTTTCAGCGCGAATGTGTCCCTAAACGGGCCTGTCCTCGATCATGTCCGCCAGCAGCTGGCCGGCATCGGGGGCGTACAGTGAAGCGAGCGACGAAGACCGTAGCGGCCATCGGGGCCGTTGCAATGGTCGCGCTGTTAGGAGGGTGCGCTGTGAACGACAGTCCCAGCTACGATGAGGTGCGCGCACAGACCGAGCAAGCCATTCGTCAAATAGTCGACCTGCTTCCTGATGGCGCTCAGTACGCGCCTGGTGACGAACAACAGCCGTACAGTTGCGGCGACGATATCCTCCCACTTCAGGAAGGGCCAAAGGGAACCGCCTTCTACACCCGCCGCGGCGAGGCGACGATGCCCGAAGGGTCGGACGTGGACTCTTTCGTCACCGGATTGCCGGCCGCCCTCGGGGAGAACTGGCGCGAGAAAGATCCCGCCGGTAGCGTTCCCTTCACCACGGTGTCCCTGACGCACATCGCTACAGGGGTGAATGTGAGTGTGGATGCAATTGCCGGACCGGATCAGATGATCATTGGCATCACTGCAACTTCACCGTGTGGCAGCGTTGAGTAATGATCTTCACCGAACCCCGAACGTAGTTCCTCGCCGCATGAGTACGCCTACGGAATCGGCTCTGAACAGTTCGCCGGAATCCAGATCATCGACACCCGGGTTTCCGCGGACGCTGCAGCGAGGAACACCAATCAGATCCGTGGGGTCTTGGCGTCACGTTGACTGCCTCGACAGCTGGAATCACCATCTGGCCCGCGGCCGGCGAGCTTGTCGCGCGCAGCGTGGAACACCACAATTGGCTCATGAGCGTTGACAGAGCGGTGAACGCGCCGGTTCTCGATACAGTTCAGGACAAGCTCCTTCACCTCGGGGGGTTCGTGGTGAAGCCTCGGGGGCGGGTGGCCGCTATGGCGGTGGTGTTGAGCATGATGCCGACATTGGGGGGATGCACCGTGGCCGCAGAGCCAACGCCGACGTACGACGAGGTTCGTTCACAGACTCGAGCGGCTGTGTCAACCGTCACCGCCTTGTTCCCGGATGGCGTCGATTACGTCTCCCGCGACGAGTTGGAACCTTTCGGATGCGGCGGTGATGAGGCGCCGTTGGCGAACGTACCCGAGGGGACGGCGTTCTTCACCGAGCGGGGCGAAGCTGTGGTACCGGAGGGCTTCGATGCGAACGCATTCGTCCTCGGGCTACCCGACGCGCTAGGCGAGGACTGGACGGCGACCGAACCTCGAGACGGATTACCCTTCGTGTCTTTCACCATGACTTACCTGCCGGATCATGTGGACATCGCTGTCAACGCATCAACGCTCGAGGGAGAGACCCTCATCAACATCACGGCGCGCTCTCAATGTGGTCGACTCTCGGCTGCTCAGCAGTGAATCGGCGACAGTCCTGGAAGCTTCGCCTATGCGTCGCTCCTTATCTCGGGCAGGGCGACTGAATCTCTCAGTGATGTTGCATTCGCGACCGTGGGTAAAGGGCCAGAGCTCACACCTCATGAGCCGCCGCACCCCACTCCCCTCCAGAAGCGCTGCTGTCAGAATCCTCGCGTGGCCACTAACCCGCGACCCCGGTGATCAGCGCAGCGACTGCCGTTGTGATTTGTGGCGGACTTTTACCTATCCGGCCACGGCGCCGCGTTCTCACCGAATCCTCCTCCGTCCATTCCGGCAATGACGGATCCTATGAGCAATCACTATTTGCTCTCATCCCAGCAGGATGACAAACAAACCGCGCTACGGAACATGTATCTCGCGACCGAGGAAGAAGGGAAGCGATGAAGCGCATCATCTTCACCTCTTTGAGCGTGCTTACCCTTGGGGCGATGCTGGTGTCATGTGGACAAGGAGCAACAGTGGAGAACTCCATATCGGATCTCACCGTAGATGAGGCTAAGCAGACAGCGATGTCGATGGAGCGGGACCTCGTCAGCCACCTCGATCCCGACCGTGTGGTTTCCGTCGACCAGTTGCAGGTGGGCGGTTTTTTTCGGTGCGGCGAAGAGCAGGTCGTGCAATGGACGGGCCACACCGAAGTGGTCGTGACACCTGACTTCGATATCGAGGCCACGGTAGATCGAATCGTAGAAGAGTATTCCGATCGCGAAGGGTTCGAGGTCAAGCGAGATGTCACTTCGCTTGGTGATCCGGGAGTTCACATCATCGGTAGGTACGGCGCAGGCTACCTCCTCAGCCCTGGAGTCGACGACAATGTCATCGAGATTCTCTCGTTCTCGCCGTGCTTCACGTTGCCGGAAGGCATGTCCGGAGTCGACGAATACTGACGTCGTACGCAGAAGTTGGTGCTGTGACCAAGTTGAGGGCCCGTTGGGTCGGGCTGACGGCCCTCGTTGTCATGGCCGTCGCGGTGAGTGGGTGTCAGTCCGGGGAGGAGTGGCCGGTGGATGAGTCGTTGACGGTGGAGGACGTGAAAGCGAGGACGCAGGCGATGGAGCTGCGGATCGCCGACGGTGTCCCAACAGAGGTGGTGGACCGGGTCGAGCAGAACGAGTTCGGTGTGCTGACCGTCTGCGACACGACTGAGCGCCTCTACGCCTGGACCGGGGTGACCCGGGTACATCTTGTCGGCGAGTTCGATGCCGCCGCCGGCGACGCACTCACCAAGCGGATCGCTGGGGACCTCGGCGCGATAGCTGAGGACGGTTACGTCGTCGGCACTTCCGCAGCAACTTCCCGGCTCGCGATCGAGATACTGAATCAAAACGGTGAGTTCTACAGAGCCAGCACGACCCCGACGGGCGTGAGAGCCAGCGGGCAAGCGGAGTTCTTCATCATGTCCCGCTCGGAGTGCTTCCGCTTGCCTGCCGATGTCGACCCCGGAATGCACTTCTGACCTTGCTGTCAGCCACCTCCCGCACCGCCCGCATGTGCCTGCGATCGCGGTCCGTCGGCGAAGTGGATCCCGAAGTCGGTCCGCCCCGGATGGATGTCGCTCCGCAGCGACCGGGTGCCGCGGTAGTCGCCGTCGCGGAGCGCGCGGTAGCGGAGCGGCGTCTCGCTGTCGAGCCCGGCGATGCGGACACGCAGACGTTCGGCCTCGCGGTCGACGCCCGCGGCGTCCAGCCCGTCGGCGTCGTAGACGACATGCAGGTCGAGCGTCTCGATGCCCACGTACCAGAGCGCACCGTGGGTGAGCGGGAACAGCAGTGAGTCGAGGTCGCCGCTGATCCCGCGTTCGCCGATCGAGCGCTCGTCCTCACCCACCGTCACCACGACGAGTGCCCGGCGTCCGGTGAGACCGCCGTCGCCGTAACGCCTCGGCACGCCGAGCTCGGGGTCCATGTCTCCGTAGGCGAACCCGTTCGTGAACACCCGGTCGATCCACCCCTTGAGGATCGCGGGCGGCCCGTACCACCACAGCGGGAACTGCAGCACGAGCAGTTCGGCGGCGGCGAGCTTGCGCTGCTCCTCGATGACGTCATCCGGGAAGGGGGCGCGGCCGTACTCGCCACCGGCGGGGCCAGACGCGCGGCCGAGCGTCACGTCGAGCTCGCTGTCGGGGAAAACGGGATCGAACCCCTGTGCGTACAGATCGGATGTCGCCACGCTCCGCGTTCGCGACAGCTCCGCCACACCGTCGCGGAAGAGCCGGGCATTGAACGAGGTCGGTCGCGGATGAGCGAGCACCCAGTGGGCGGTGCCCGGCGTGGGCTCGTGCGAGATGGTCATGATTCCTCCGGTGGGGTGGCTGGGGTGACGATGGCGTGCAGGACGCGCGTGAGGGTGGAGCGCGCCGCCGCGGGGCTCACGCGTTCGTCAAGTGCCGCCCGCGTGAGGGCGTCGCCGGCACCGATGAGGGCCCGAGCGCCCGCGTCATCGAGACGGACGCCGCACGAGACGAGCACGTCGTCGCACAGCGCGAGGTAGGCCCCCTCCGCCTCGCGCCGCACCTCGACGAGGGTCGCAGATCCATCGAGCGCCGAGACGACGTCCGCCAGCTCGCGCCCCTCGGCGAGCGAGCAGTCGATGTAGGCCCCCGCGACGGCGCGGCATACCGCATCGAGCGTGAGCGACGCTTCGGCGAGCGCCGCGGTCAGCGTCGCCCGCTGCTGCTCCTCGAACTCGCGGTAGAGCTCGGCGAGTGCGCCCGCACGATCGCCGAAGTGGTCGTACACGACGGGTTTGGTCACCCCCGCGCGCTCCGCGAGGCGGCCGAGCGTGAACTCGTCGGTCCCTCGCTCTCGGATCAGCTCGCGCGCGACCGCCAGCAGTTGCGCGCGCCGCTCGCCCCGCGGCATCCGCCGTCGCCGCCCGTCGTCGCTCATGACGCCTCCCCGCTAAGTTACCAACAGTAGCTTAGCGGGGTTGGTGGCCGGATGGGCGTTGACTTGGCAGTTCCCGTCGCCACCACCAACGGGAGGCGGCGGGAACTGACAACCGAGCGAGCGTCGCGAACCGGGATCAGCTCGCGGGCGCCGCCAGCTCCGCCTCGGCGGCGCCGGGCAGCACCTCGCGCAGCAGGTCGTCGAGCGTGACCACACCGAGCAGCCGGTCGCCGTCGACGACCGTCGCGAGCTGGACGTGACCGCGGCGCATGCGCGCGAGCGCGTCGTACGCCGATGCGTCGGGCGCGAGGACGAGCGCCTCACGTGCGATGTCGAGCGCGGGCGTCTCCGGCGCGACGGCGAGCGTGTCGCGAACATGGGCGACACGACTCGACGCGCCCTCCCCCACCAGGATGCGCAGATGGGCGGAGGATGCCGCGACCGCCTGCACATCGGCGGCGGTCGCCGTCGCCGGCACAGCGGTGGGCACCCGGTCGGTGCGGACGATGTCGCCGACCGTCAGCGATCCGAGCGCGATGGCACGTGCGATCGGCTCGGAGTACTGCTCCTCGAGGGTTCCCGCCGCACGCGAATGCGCCACGAGCTCGCGGATGGTGTCGGCGTCCTGCCCGCCCGCGGCGGCCTTCTCGACGGGCTCGACGCCCGAGGCCTTCACAAGCCGGTTCGCGATGTGGTTGATCCACAGCAGGAACGGGCGCAACGGCCAGGTCAGCGCACGGGCGGTGATACCCGTCGCCTTCGCCGCGACCTCGGGGTGGGCGATCGCCCACGACTTCGGCGCCATCTCACCGATGACGAGGTGCAGGAACGTCACCACGATGAGGGCGAGCATGAACGCGATGATGTCGGCGAGGACGTATGGCAGCCCCCACTGCTCGAACACGGGCGCGAGGGCGTAGTCGATCGCCGGCTTGGTGATCGCACCGAGCAGGAAGGTGCACGCCGTGATGCCCAGCTGGGCGAACGCGAGCATGACGGTCAGCTCATTGACGCCGCGGAGCGCCGCCCGCGCCGACGCGCTGCGGTCGGCCTCCTCTTCCAGGCGGTGGCGACGGGCAGCGAGGAGCGCGAACTCGACGATGACGAAGAACGCGCTCGCGAGGATGAGTGCGATCGTGATGATCGTGACGACCCACCAGCTCATCGGATGACCTCCTCATCGCTCGCGCCAGCAGCGACGACGGCATCGCCGCCGCCCACGGGACCCGCCTCAGCGGCATCCAGATCCACCTCGTACAGGCGCACGACGAGTTCCGAGGGGACGAGTCGGGCGACCTCGGCGACCTCGACGTCGAGCCAGCGCTGCATCCGCAGCCCCTGCACGGTCTCGGACGCCCGTTCGGGCAGGTCGATGCGCACGACCGCACCCTCGGGCAGCAGGTCACCGTGCTCGCTGATGATGAGTCCGGCGATGGTCTCGGCATCGTCCCTCGGCAGGTCGTAGCCGATGAGGCGCTCGACCTCGTCGAGATGGATGTCACCGGGCAGACGCCAGTGATCCTCACCGACGTTCACGATCTCGTGGATGTCGAGGTCGTGCTCGTCGGAGATCTCGCCGATGACCTCTTCGGTGAGATCCTCGATCGTGAGGATGCCGTCGAAGTTGCCGTACTCGTCGACGACGCAGGCGAGCTCGTTACGCGTCTGCCGCATGCGATCGAGGGCGACCGGCAGCTGCATCGTCGTCGGCAGCACCACGGCCTCGCGCATCATCGTCGAAACGGGAGCGTCGTCGGCGTAGTGCCCGCGCAGCAGGTCGATGAGCTCGACGACGCCGACGGGGTCGTCCTCGGCGCCGATCACCGGATAGCGGGTGTGGCCGGTCGCCATGAGCGCACGCACCTCCCCCACGGTCGTGTCGGGCGAGATCGAGTCGATGCGTGAGCGAGGAACCATCGCGTGCTCGACGTCGCGCTGCGGGAAGTCGAGGATGCGGTCGATGATCATCGACAGGTCGTCGGGTAGATCGCCGCTCGCGCGGGACTCCTCGATGATCGCCTCGAGGTCGCGGGCGGTCGCACTCTCGTCGACATCCTCCAGGGGCTCGATACGCAGCAGACGCAGCAGAGCATTCGCGGCGACATCGAACACGGTGATGAGCCAGCCGAAGAGCATCAGGTAGATGCGGGTCGGCATCGCAAGGGCGCGGGCGAGAGGTTCGGGGCTCGCGATGGCGAGGTTCTTCGGATACAGCTCGCCGAAGATCATCGTCACGATGGTCGCCAGCAGGAGCGCGCCCACCGTGCCGATCAGCACCGAGACAGCCGGGTCGATGCCGACGCCGCCCAGCAGCGTGCCGATCGACTCGCCGATGAGGGGCTCGGCGACGTAACCGATCAACAGACCGGTCACCGTGATGCCGAGCTGCGCGCCGGAAAGCATGAAGGACGTGCGCTTGGTGATCGCCAGCACGCGTGCAGCCTGCGCATCGCCCTTCTCGGCGCGCGCGGCCATGCGCGACCGGTCGACAGACATGTACGCGAACTCCTGGGCGACGAAGAAGCCGCAGGCGGCGATGATCGCCAATGTCAGCAGGATGCCGAGCAGCAGTGTCAGAACTGCTTCGATCATTCGGATTCACCCCCTCTCTCAGCGAGGGGGTACGGAGATCGACCCTCCTGGTCGGTGGAGGAATGGCGATTGCTCACGGGTGTTCTTTCTCGATAGGGCACGGGTGGGCTCTCACAGGATAGCGGGCGACGGGACCGCGCGGGCCGGCGGCTCCGCGGGGCTGCAATGACCGGAAACCGCGGCAGTGGTCCGCTCGGCGAAGCATCCGGGACGTTCTCCAGATGGCCACGACTAAGGTGACTCCATGTCGGGAAGACGAGCCGGTCGTCCGCGCGCGCAGGACACCACCGATGACTTCATTCGCGCGGGCGAAGAGATCATCGCCGAACAGGGCTTTTCGGCTCTCACCGTCGACGGTCTCGTGAGTCGCGTCGGGTCGACACGACCCACCTTCTATCGGCGGTTTCGGAGCGCGGCCCACCTCGCCGTCGCTGTTCTCGCGCGACGCTTCGCACCCGGTCCGGCCCCCGAGACCGGATCCCTCGACGGTGATCTGCATGCGGTGCAACGCGAGGAGATCGCTGTCCTCTCAGCCCCGGTCGCCCGCAACAGCGTGGTCGACCTCATCGGAGTCGCGCGCACGGACGACGACCTCGCGGGACTGCTCGACGCCGACTTCATCCGACCGCGCCGTGAGCGCGTGAAACATGCCATTGACGCCGCTGTCGCGCGCGGGGAGATCGAACGGCCCGACGCGGATGCCGATCAGATCTACGACCTCCTGATGGGACCCCTCATCACGCGGATGTTCGTGCCGCCGCACGCGCTGCCCGACGATGCGCTGGCCGCGAGCAGCCTCCGGTCCGCGCTGGCCCGCCTGGGATTCGGCAGGAACGACGACCATGGCGACGGCCCCGGGCTCAGTCCCGGGTGAGCCCGCTGCCATCGGCCGACATCCGAAATGATGCGCTCTCGTAGTCGCCGTCGAGCGAGAACCTGATCGCGACCGGCCCCACCATCTGGCCGAACGAATCGGTGTCGGGGGCACCCGAGGTACGCATGACCGTCGCCCCGGCGTCACCGACCGGGAGCCCGCTCTGAGACGCCGCCTCGTCCATGCCCGGAAGGACGGCGCTGAGGTCCACGTCGTCCCAGGAGAAGGCCTCCTCGGGAGTCTTGGGCTGCACCGATACCGGCCCGGAGTGCGAGACCTGTCCGCCGCGGTACATCCAACGGTCGGTGTGCGTGGTACCAGGGGTCACCGGGGCCTCGACGATGACGAAATCGGGAGTGACGTAGATCGACATCACGCGATCGTGGCCGATCTCGCGTTCGAGCGCGGCCTCGGCCTGCGCCAGCGGCTCGGGCTGGCGCAGGTCGACGTGCGCGCGACCGTCGAGAACCGCCGCGACGGTCTGCGCCACGGCTTCTCGATAGGGCATGACGACGGCCACCGCCACCGCGACGGCGACGATCGCGAAGACGAGAAGGCGAAGCGGACGACCGCGCCGCCCGACGCCGATCAGCGGGCCCTTGCGTCGCCCGCCAGAGATCCGCGTGTGGCTCTGCATCGGAACGAAACGCACCGCCGAACGATCCGGGACCGCGAGGTGGGCGACCTCGGCGGGCGAGAGTTCGCCGTCGACGAAGGCGACCTCGGGGCCCCCGTCGAGGAGGATGACGACCTGGCGCAGAAGTCCGGGCTGGAAGGCGGGAAGCTCGGTCAGCGCGACGACCGTGCGCAGAGTCGTCGCATACGAGTCGCCCCGGAGCGGGCGCACCGTCAGATCGATCTCGCACAACGGCTGATCGTTGATCTGCGTTCCGGTCTGTCGAATCGCGTCGACGCGGGCGAGGCCGAGCCGTCGAGAGTCGATCGCACGACGGATGTCGTCGTTCGACGCGGCCACTCCCCCGGCCATCGATCGACCGATGAGGATGAACGTCCCGCTGATGATGGCGACCGGAAGCGCGATGCTCATGATCCCCCAGCCGGCATCCGGCGGTCCGACATACTCGACGACCGCGCCACCCAAGAGCGCGCCGATAGCTGCGAAGAAGATCAGACGGAGCACCTTCCGACCCTATCGACGGCGCTCGTCACGGGGAGAATCAGCGCGGTGCGGGGTGCGCGGATCACGCGAACCTCGGCGGAATCTCAGCATCCTGTTAGGTTCTTCTCGTGTCGACGGACGAGAGCAAGACCCCGCGAGCGCTCAGCCGCCGCACAGTGCTGCTCGGATCCGTTGCCGCAGGCTCTCTCGTGCTCGCCTCGGCGGCACCCGCTCGAGCCTTGACGTACACGGTGAAGACCCCCGCGGAGCATGCGGCACTCCCGATCGTCTGGGGTTACCCCTTCGCGAGCCGCGCGACGCGCGGTTCGGGCGTGGACGGGTATCCCGGGCAGACGTACAGCGGTCACATCGGCGCCGACTACTACGTGAACCCACGCGTCGGCACCACGATCCTCGCGGTCGCCGACGGCACCGTGACCGCTGTCGGCGACGACGGCGACGTCAGCAGGGGTGTGTTCGTGATCGTCCAACATGCGGCGGGCGTACGGTCCGAATACCTGCACATGGAACGTGGCAGCCCCCTGGTGAGCGTGGGCCAGCGCGTCTTCCGGTGGACTCCCCTGGGGCGAACAGGGAACACCGGAGATGTCCGCCCGCGCACCGAAGCCAACGCTCACCTTCACTTGGCGATATTCTCGGGCCCGCACCGCACCGGAACGGTGTGGAACCCGGCCTGGCTCATCGAAGGAGCTCCGCTTCCGGTCACGTCGCCTACCGCCGCGACCCCGGTCTATCGCTTTTGGAGCGCCCGCTATCAGGGGCACTTCTACACGGCGAGCGCCGCCGAGCGCGACGGCATCGCGGCCCGCTGGCCCGACATCTGGTCGTACGAGGGAACCGCGTACCGCGCCTTCACAACTGAGGTCGTCGGCACCGTACCGCTCTTCCGATTCTGGAGCGCCCAGTACAACGGCCACTTCTACACGACGAGCGCCGGCGAACGTGACTCGGTCATGGCTCGCTGGCCAGACGTCTGGTCGTACGAGGGCACCGCATTCTTCGTGTACCCCGCCGACTCGTCTGCACCCGATACGGTCACCGTCGCCCGGTTCTGGAGTCCGTCCGCGCGACACCACTTCTACACGGCCAGCGCGCAGGAACGCGACGGCGTGATCGCGCGGTGGCCCGATATCTGGCAGTACGAGGGAGACAGCTTCCGAGTTCCCAGCGCGAGCGTCGAAAACTGAGACCGAGGAGAGCCCATGAGCAGCATCAATCTTCGGCGTCGGATCGGCCTACCGACCCTCGCCCTGTTCGCGCTGCTGGCCACAGGCTGCGCGACCGTCGGCGTCGGCGGAGCCGCGGGCTCGACCCTTCCCCTCTCGCCGACTGCGGACGAGACTCCGTCGTCCTCCCCGACGGCGCAACCCGAGTCATCCGCGACGCCTGAGCCGACAACGCCTCCCACCGGCGAGTCAGACACCATGTGGACGACATCCGAGCTGGTCGACGCATGCCTCGTCTCCGTCAGGGACGATAACGCGCCAGCATCGGAGCAACTCGATCGGTCGACCATCCGACGCGAGAACGCCCGGTCCGCCCTGCGGCCCGACGCGCTCTGGTACGTCGTCGTGCCCATCGTGGACCCCACCGTCGACGCGCGACTCGAGTACGCGTGCTTGCTGGCCGCCGACCTGAGCGTCGATGCGAGCTGGGGCCGGATCGCCCCGGAGGTGGATGACTTCGATCAGTGGTCAACAGCCACGGAGCCGCCTGAGGGCATGTGACCCCGTAGACGGCCTCGCCGGCCGCGCCCGTTCTCCCGCGAGAACACGAAGATGCCCGGCGAAAGAATCTCCGGGCATCTCGGGCAGTGCTTCAGGACTTCTCGTCCTCTTCGGGTTCGAAGGTCGACGCAGTCCCGGTGTGGCCTGCAGCGACCCCGTCCGGGTGGCTCGGGATCGTCCCGTCCTTTCCGAGTCCGCCCGGCTCTTGCGTACCGTCGCTGTCGGTCTGGGCCGTCGAGACCTCGACGTCCGGGCCCTCGTAGGCGTTCTCGTCCGTCTCGCGACGGGTGTCGTCATTGCTCATGTCGTTCTCCTTCTCTTCGTGGACGGCTGCTGCCGTCCGGTCTCAGATGAACGGGGCGAGCGCTCCCGCCGTCAAGGCGAGCGCCCCGGCCACGGCACCCGAAGCCGTGGCGGTCATGCGCAGGTGGCGACGTGCACGCGACCTGCGAGCTCGGTTGCCCGGGGCTTCCGTCGTCAGGAGCGACCGCTGCGCGTCTTTCAGCGTGGCGTAGCGTCCGATCGGGGTCGCGTGACCGTCGAGGGCGATGTAGTGACCGTCGGGTGAGGTGTCGATCGAACCGACGAACTCCCCGTCGGTCGAGGCGACGTAGAAACCGGGTGCGACCGTCGACCAGGTGATGTTGCGGGCACTGAGAACGCGAGGCGTCGCGGCGGGCCGCTCGAGCATGCTCATGCTGCGGTCGCCAGCTCACGCGAAGCAGGGACGACGTCGCCGCCGGGCAGTGCCGACGCGATCGGGGCCGCGGGAGCAACCTCGAAGTCTGCGAAGTCGACGACGAGGCCGGTCGACGACGTGGCCGCGCGGGCCATCTCGGTGAGCAGCGCCGAGTCGAGCTTCTCCGCCTCGATGCCGGTGAAGACGAAGCGGAGCGGGATGGACGGCTGCAGCCAGATCGTCTGCCGCCCTGCCGCTGTGTCGGCACCATGCCGCCAGGTGAGGGTGAAGCTCTCCGAGCGGCGGAGCTTCGTCGCCGTGAGCACCTTGAGGTGCGCGAGCAGACGGTCCGGGATCTCGATCGATTCGGACGTGTTCCCGTAGAACAGCTGACCCATGGTGGCTCCTCACAGATGCTGGATGACTTGTTGGGAACGCTACTAGTTGGGCAAGTATCTCGTCAAGTTAGATATCTGCTAAGGTAAAGCTCGCAAGCCAATGACGCGGAGGTGTGCAGATGACCGGCTTCTTCTATGACAACGAACGTCGGCGTGCGACCAGCGCGCTCGAAGCCCTGCGGCTCTACCAGGCAGCCGAGGCCGCCATGCGGCGGCGCACGCGCGAGTCGATGTCGATGGGCGAGAACGAGCTGCTGGTCATCCGACAGTTGCTCCGGGCACAATCGCGCAACCTGCAGGTGAAGCCGGGAGACGTCGCCAAGTACCTCGGAATCTCGACCGCGAGCACGACGAGCCTCCTCGACCGCCTCGAATCGGCGGGGTATCTGCGACGAGTGCCGCACCCCAGCGACCGACGCAGTGTCTACCTGGCACCGACGGAACGAGCCGACGAAGAGGTGCGTGCGACCCTCTCGGCGATGCACGACCGCATGCACCAGGTCGCCGACGAGACCTCCCCCGAGGCCACGGCGGCCGTGATCGATTTCCTCTCCCGTATGCAGGACGCCGTCGACTCGGTCGAGCCTGCCCCCACGCTGCGACGCGAACGCGGCAGCGCATCCGCCGTCTGAACGATCAGCTCTTCCGGGGCTGACAGGACGGACACCACCAGGTGCGTCTGCGCCCGGGATCACCCGGACCCTCGGCGCGCACGACGATCGGAGTTCCGCACCTCAGACACGGCTTCCCGGCACGACCGGTCACCCAGTGCGCACTTCCGCGCCGGGCTGAGCCCGTCGTGACCTGGTACATGCCGGGCACCGAGGCCGAGAGCCGCAGAGCCCGCGCGGCACGGTCGACGAGGACCGCGAGGTCGGCCGTGCCGACGGGGTCGAACGGATGCACCCCCGAGAGGAATGCCAGCTCGTTCACCCACAGGTTGCCCAGACCAGCGATGTTGCGTTGATCGAGGAGGGCGGCGACGAACGAGCGGTCGGGCCGCACATCGAGGCGCCGGACCGCCTCGGCCGCTTCCCAGTCCGTCCGCAACGGGTCCGGGCCCAGGTGTCCGAGCACCCTAGCGACGTCCCCGGCTCGCAGCATCTCGACGACCGGCATGTCAATGCCCCAGAGCGTGGCACCGCCGTCGAGTTCCGCGCGCACGCGGACCGCCCGGTTCACTCGCGTCGGCACGGAGCGGCCGGCGCGCGTCACCGTCCACGATCCCTGCATCAGCAGGTGAGTGTGAAGTGCGAATCCGGGTTCGAGCCAGGTGATGAGGTGCTTGCCATGGGTCTCGAGCCCGGCGATCATCCAGCCGGCGAGAGACGTCCCGGCGGCCGCCCCAGAGCGCAGCTCGCCAGAGACGATACTTCGACCGGAGACGTGTGGACGCAGTCGGGCGGCGAGCCGGAAGACGCTGTCACCCTCCGGCACAGACGCCTCTGAGAGTCACGTCAACCTCATCCCTCCAGTCTGCCGCCTCACCTAGCCTCGGGGCGGTCATGCGTCAACTGCTCGAAAATCCTCGCGAAGGGGATGACGATGACGTCATGACTGAGATCACCGCGCACAAGGGCCTCTTCAACGACATCGAGCTGCACGTCGACGACACCGGCGGGTCGGGCCGCCCCGTCGTCCTGATCCACGGGTGGCCGCTGTCGGCTGAGTCATGGTCCGAGCAGATCCCCGCGCTCACTGCGGCCGGATACCGCGTCGTGTCGTACGACCGCCGGGGCTTCGGGCACAGCGACAAGCCACGATCGGGCTACGACTACAACACCTTCGCGCAGGATCTGGCATCCGTGCTCGACACCCTCGACCTGCGTGACGCGACCCTCGTCGGCTTCTCCATGGGCGGCGGCGAAGTCGCCCGCTACGTCGCGAACCACGGTCAGGAGCGGCTCCGCAGCGTGGTGTTCGCCGCCGCGGTGCCGCCGTACCTGGCGCAGACGCCCGACAACCCCGAAGGTCCGCTGACGCAGGAAGCCGCAGACGAGATGGAGAACGGCCTGAAGTCGGATGAGGCGGCGTTCTACGACACCTTCACGACGGCCTTCTTCTCCGTCGACGGCGAGCTCAAGGTCACCGAGGAGCAGCGGCAGGAGGCGCTCGCGCTCACACGCCAGGCGGACCATCACGCGGCACTGAAGTCGATGGAGGCGTGGGCCACGACCGACTTCCGCCGCGACCTGGATGCCGTGACCGTTCCCGCACTCATCATCCACGGCGACGGCGACGGCACCGTGCCTTTCGAGGGTTCGGGAAAGCGCACCCACGAGCAGCTCGCAGGGAGCGAACTGGCTCTGATCCACGATGCCCCGCACGGCTTGAACGTGAGCCACGCGCGCGCGTTCAACGACGCGCTCCTCGCCTTCCTCGCGAAGTAGGAGCCACCCGCACGGCGACGAAGGGCCGTTCCGCATCGCGGGACGGCCCTTCGTCGTATGGGAGCCCGAGAGCTCAGAGCTCAGAGCTCGAGCTTCTCGTTGCGCCCCTCGTAGGTCTCGCCCGTGAGCTTGGACTTGATCAGACCGATGGCCGTCGCGATGCGCCCGCCCGCACTGCTCCAGTACTCGCCCGAGATCGCATCGACACGCAGCAGCGTGATCCTCGGGTCGTCCGGTCCGTCGGGGAACCACGCCTCGAGGGTGCTCGACCAGTAGTGCTCGAGCCGGGCTCGGTCATCGACGATCGTAGCTTCACCGGCGAGGGAGACCCACGCGTCATCCTTGCTGAGCGCCACCCCGACGGTGGGACGGACGGTCACATGCGAGGCGACGGACGAGCCCCGATCGACGACGAACCACAGGTCGCCGTCGAATTCCGCTTCCTGAACGGTCAACGGGCGCGCGGTGAGCTTTCCCGCGTCGTCGATCGTGGTGACCATGGCGAACCGGAAGTCCGGCAGCAGCTCGGCGAGAATCGTCCGGGGGTCTTCGTTGTCGCTCATCGTGTCTCCTTCAGTGGGGCGGGTCCGGCGTTGGTGGGTACAGGCTGACACCGCTCATCGCGGCGCGTCGTGCTCTTGACAGGCGGTGCAGATGCCCGGCGGTGACGCCGTCAACCGCCCGACGGGTTCTCGAGCGGCTGTCCGCCTTCATCGGTCGTCGTGTCGACGTCGCCATCATCAGGCGCGGGCTCGTCGGGTGCCGCGCTGGGGGCGCCGGGGAAGGCCGATGCCCCGCCCGTGGTCGTGCCCTGCTCGGGCCCGTCGTGCTCGCCGCGCTGCGGATCGGAGTCGCTCATCGGATCGTCCTTTCGTCGATTGCTGCCCGCGACGGTACGCGCCGCATCCGCGCGGTCCGAGGGGATTGACACGCGTCGGGCCCGGATCATCCCCCAGTCGGATGCCTCTCAGCCGATCGACCGACGCGCAGACACCTCTCCGCTTCGTAACGTCGGAATGTGACCGCCGCACCTCTTTCGCCTCTCGACCGCATCCACCTCGCCGCAGGCCGGGGCCGCGCCCTGGTGGGGTCGATCCTGGGCAACATCGCCATTCTGGGCATCATCGCTCTAGCGGCGCTCGTGGTTCCGATCGCGGCGGCCCTCGTCTTCGGCCCGGCGCTCCTCGCCCGCCTGTGATCGCCTGATCGGGGCCGAGGCAGGCACGAGCTTCAGCCCGATGACGGCGATGACGATGCCCGCGATGAAGACGATCTTGCCCGGCGAGAACGCCTCGGCGCCGGTTGCCATCGACCAGGCGACCGTGAGCGCCGCCCCCACGCCGACCCAGACCGCGTACGCCGTGCCGATCGGGATCCGCTTCATGGCTTGTCCGAGTCCGATCATGCTCACGAGCAGTCCGGCGACGAACACGAGGGTCGCCACGGGCTCGCGGAACCCGTCGGACTGCCCGAGCGCCGTGGCCCAGACGGCCTCGCAGACGGCACTGGCGAGGAGGACGACCCATGCCCGCGCCATGTCAGCTCACCACCTTGAGGCCGATGACGCAGGCCACCAGCAGCACGAGCAGGAGGACACGCGCCACCGAGGCGCGCTCGCGCTGAGTCACCATCGCCCACACCACCGTGAGGGTCGCGCCGACGCCGACCCAGACGGCGTAGGCCGTGCCGGTGGGCAGCTCGGCCATCGCGATGGCGAGACCCGCAATGCTGCCCACGAGCGCGACGGCGAAGAGCAGAGCGGGCCGCTTGCGGCGGAACCCCTCGGATGCCGCGAGCGCGGCCGCCCATACCGCCTCGAGGACGCCGGATGCGATCAGGATCACCCATGACATGACAGACCTGTCCGAGTCAGTCTTGTCTGGTGCGGGTACTGCTCCCTCGTCCGCGGACCCGCGGTCGGGGCCCCGCGACCCAGGGTACCCCGGCCCTCAGGGCGCCGGGACGAGGAAGAGGGCGTCGAGGAGCCCCGGATTGTGCGCATGGACGAGCACGCCGAAGACGACGGCGTCGAAGAGCAGGTGCACCGTCACGACGTAGGCGAGCGAGCGCGTGCGCAGGAAGATGTAGCCCTGCAGCAGCGCGAACGGGATCGTCAGCAGCGGCCCCCAGGCTCGATAGCCCAGCTCCCACAGGAAAGATACGAAGACGATCATCTGGAGGACGTTCGCCGACGCGTCGGCGAAGTGCCGTCGCAGCAGCGCGAAGCAGGTGCAGATGAAGAACAGCTCGTCCCAGATGCCCACGGCGCCGACTCCGACGAAGAGCCTCGCGATCAGGTCGGGAGTATCGACGACCGGCCAGTTCGTGTACACGCCCGAGGTGATGAAGTAGAAGGGCAGGATGAGCCATCCGAGCACGAGGACGGCGGCGAGCCACACCCATTGGAAGGTGGTCCAGCGTCCCCCGCCGCGCCAGGGGAAGCGGATCGCGTGGTCGCGGTAGACGAAGCGCGACACGAGATAGGGCAGAAGCACAGCGCCGCCGAGCGCAAGGGTGAATCGCACCATCGCGAGGTTGTCGAGCTCGGCTTTCAGGTCGATGAGGCTCACGACGACGAGACCGAGGGCGATGAGCGAGAGGTCGCGGGCCAGCGAGGGCCGTCCCGCCTCGCTGACGCGCCAGCGGTCGACGCCGAGCGCAGCGACGAGACCGACGATGAGGAGCGCCCAGCCGAGCCAGGGCTGCAGGAGCACGAAGAACGCCGGTGCGGCCAGGCATACCAGCAGGGCCGGCAGCGTGCTCGCCGAGACGTAGGGGCGGGCGGCCAGGCCCGGATGCGTCTTCACAGCGACCGCATCCCGTCAGGCCGCGTCGACGCGGCGGTAGGCGAGATCGCGGATGTCGCGCCCCTTGGCGATGCCCTTACGCTCGAAGGCCGTCATCACCCGCCCCTCGAAACGCGGCGCCCAGTCGCCGTCGAAGTCGGGCGCGAAGCCAGCGGCATCCCCCATCACCTCTCGCATCTGACGGGCGTAGTCCTCCCAATCGGTCGCCAGACGCAGCACGCCGCCGGGTTTCAGCACCCGCGCGGCCAGCGGCGTGAAGTCGGGAGAGATGAGGCGCCGCTTGGTGTGCCGTGTCTTGTGCCACGGATCGGAGAAGAAGATCCACAGCTCGTCGACGGATGCCGCGGGCAGCAGGTGTTCGAGCACCTCGGGCGCATTCGCCTCGACGAGGCGCAGGTTGCGCACGCCCGCACGATCGGCGTCGAGCATGGTGCGCGCAAGGCCGGCGCGGAACACCTCGACCGCGAGGAAGTCGGTCTCGGGCGCGGCTTGTGCGGCCGCGACGATCGCGTGCCCCTGGCCCGAGCCGATCTCGACCACGAGCGGAGCCTCGCGCCCGAACAGCGACGCGGGATCCACGTGCGAACCCGGCCTGACGCTGAGCAGGGCCTGATCGCGGTCGACGGGGATGTTGTAGAAGTCGCCGAGTTGGTTCCAGGCGCGCTCCTGGCCGTCGCTCATGCGACCGCTGCGGCGCGCGAACGACACGGGCCGCTCGCGGTAGCGGGGTTCGTCACCGGTGTCGGGCGCGTCGGTCTGCGGCATGAGTCCAGGGTATCGAGCAGCCGGGTCGGCGCCGAGCCGAGGTGCCTGGTCAGGTGGTGACGAAGTCGATGAGCTCTTCGACCCGGCCGAGCAGGGCAGGGTCGAGGTCGCGATACGTACGGACCGATCCCAGGATGCGCTGCCACGCGTGCGCGATGTCGGCTTGATCCTCGGCGGGCCAGCCGAGCGCCCGGCAGACGCCGGTCTTCCAATCGACTCCGCGCGGCACCTGCGGCCACGCGCGGATGCCGACGGCCTCGGGGCGGACGCACTGCCAGACGTCGATATGGGGGTGTCCGACGATCTTCAGGTGCGCGCCGTGCGGTCCGCGCAGGATCTGCTCCGCGATACGGGTCTCCTTCGAGCCGGCGACGAGGTGGTCCACGAGCACTCCGTAGCGGCGGTCGGCGGACGGAGGCTCGTCTCGGAGGAGGTCGTCGAGCAGGTCGATGCCCTGCAGGTACTCGACCACGACGCCCTCGACGCGGAGGTCGGCACCCCACACCTTCTCGACGAGCTCGGCATCGTGACGTCCTTCGACGAGGATGCGCGATGCCCGCGCAACGCGCGCCCGCTGCTGAGGCGCCACGAAAGAACCGGAGGCGGTCCGCATCCGTCCCGTGGGTTGCGTGGCCTTCGGCGCCACGAGCTTGACCGGTTCGCCATCGACGAGGAAACCTCCACCGAGCGGGAACAGACGCACCTTTCCGAGGCGGTCCTCGAGTTCGACGTTGCCGCCGCGGACGGCGACGACGGCTCCGCAGTAGCCGTCTGCCGCAACCTCGACGACGAGATCGGGATCGGCGGGGACGTCGGGAACGACTTTGCGTCCGGCGTCCCGCCAGCCCGCTGCGAGAACATCCGAGCCGTACCTGTCGTCCATGCTTCCTCCACCTCGAGCCTCTCCGGCCGCCGGTCAGCGTAACCGCGGCCCTTCCCGTCCCGCGGTATCCGCGCCGCGATTCCGCTGCCCGCTGATTCACAGTCGCGGCATAGGCTCGGACCCCGGGCCCTCAATAGAGTGGAGGCGAGGCCGGTCCTCCGACCTCGGAAGGGGAACGGATGCGCGTGCTCCGAGCAGCGACGCTCTCGATAGTGGCGAGCCTGATGCTCGTCGTCGGCGGCTCCGCCGCGGCCTGGGCGACCGACCCGGTCGACCTCGGTGCGGGGCGCGTCGTGGATCAGGCCGATGCGTTGTCGTCGGGTGAAGAGCGTGCCGTCGACGAGAGGCTGACAGCACTGAGCTCCGAGGCGGGTATCGACCTGTGGGTGGTCTACGTCGACGCCTTCAGCAGCCCGTCCGACGCCGAAGGCTGGGCCAACGCGGTCGCCGACCGGGGCGGCCTGGGTATCAACCAGTACGTGCTGGCCATCGCCACCGAGCAGCGCAACTTCTACCTCTCGGGCGACACCAACGGTCCCGTCGACGGCGACACGCTGGGCACGATCGAGACGCGCGACATCCTGCCCGAGCTCCGCTCCGAGGATTGGGGCGGAGCAGCCTTCGCCGCAGCCGGAGGGCTCTCGGCTGCGGTCGGCGGTTCCGGCGGCACGACCGAAGGCTCCGGAGGCGCCGCGCAGGGCTCCGGCATCCCGGTTCTGACGATCGTCCTCGGCATCCTCGCGGTCGGAGCCGTGATCGCGGTCGTCGTCGTCCTCGTGCGCCGTCGCCGAAGCGGCGCCGGCGGATCCGCTCGCGGTGCAGCCGCGGAACCGATCGAGTCTCTCGCGCGCCGCTCCGCCAGCGCGCTGGTCGCAGCCGACGACGCCATCCGGACGAGCGAGCAGGAGCTCGGCTTCGCGACGGCGCAGTTCGGCGACGACGCGGCCGCCGCTTTCGCGCAGACGCTGGCGCAGGCGCGGCGCGACCTCGACGAGGCGTTCTCGCTGCAGCAGCGCCTCGACGACGACCAGCCCGACACCGAGGCCGACGTCCGCGCCATCCACACGCGGATCCTCGAGCTGTGCGCGCACGCCGACTCCGAGCTCGATGCGCGTGCCGACGAGTTCGACCGCCTGCGCGATCTCGAGCAGAACGCACCCGAGGCGCTGGTGCGCATCCAGCAGGACCGCGCGGCGGCCGGAACCGGGCTCGACGGCGCGATCGCGTCGCTCGAACGGCTCCGATCGGCGTACGCGCCCGAGGAGCTCGCGACCATCGGCGACAACCCCGATCAGGCGCGCAGTCGCCTGACCTACGCCGACGAGCAGCTCGACGCGGCCCAGCGCGCGATCGCGGCCGGCGACGGCGCCAGCGCGGCCATCGCCCTGCGCGCAGCGGAGGGGGCCGTGGCACAGGCCGCCCAGCTCGAAGCCTCCGTCGAGAAGGTGGCCGCCGACCTCGCGACCGCCGAACGCGACGCCGCCGCCCTCGTGACCGAGCTGGAGCAGGATGTCGCCGCCGCCGTCGGCGTCCCTGATCCCGACGGCTCGCTCGGCGCGGTCGCGTCCGCCACGCGCCAGCAGATCGACGCCGCCCGCGCTCAGCTGACGGGCGAGCACCGCCGCCCGCAGGCTGCGCTGTCGACGCTCCTGGGCGCGAACTCGGCGATCGATGCCGCCCTCGCCGGCGCGCGCGACGCCGCACAGCGCGCGGCCCGCGCACGGCAGACGCTCGACCAGCAGTTGCAGCAGGCGCGTGCACAGGTCTCTGCCGCGGAGGACTACATCGGCACGCGGCGCGGCGCCGTCGGCGCGACGGCCCGCACGCGGGTCGCGGAAGCGCGGGCGTCGCTCGATCGCGCCGAGGCGACATCGCAGATCGAGCCCGAACGCGCCCTGGCCGATGCGACGCGCGCGACACAGCTGAGCAGGCTCGCGATCGATGCGGCGCGCACCGACGTCGGCGGCTTCACGTCGGCCTCCGCCGGCTCGAACTCCAGCGGCATGATGGGTGCCATGATCGGCGGCATGGTGCTGAACTCGCTCCTCGGCGGCGGCTCATCCGGCCGACGCTCGTCGGGATTCGGCGGCAGCGGCTTCGGCGGCGGCCTCGGCGGATCGCGCGGCGGATTCGGCGGCGGATCTCGCGGCCGCACCGGCGGTGGTGGATTCGGCGGCGGCGGTCGCTCCCGCCGCGGCGGCGGCCGCTTCTGACGATTTCTCCCTCTTCCGTACCAACCACGAAAGGAACCCCGATGGCAAAGCAGTCCATCTTCGGTCGCATCTCGACGCTCATGAAGGCGAACATCAACGCCCTTCTCGACCAGGCCGAGGACCCGCAGAAGATGCTCGACCAGCTCGTGCGGGATTACACCAACTCGATCGCCGACGCGGAGTCGGCGATCGCCGAGACGATCGGCAACCTGCGTCTGCTCGAGCGCGACCACCAGGAGGACGTCCAGGCGGCCGCCGAGTGGGGCAACAAGGCCCTCGCGGCCAGCCGCAAGGCCGACGAGCTGCGCGCGGTGGGCAACACCGCCGACGCCGACAAGTTCGACAACCTCGCCAAGGTCGCGCTGCAGCGTCAGATCAGCGAGGAGAACGAGGCCCGCACGATCGCGCCGACCATCGCGACTCAGACCGAGGTGGTCGAGAAGCTGAAGGACGGCCTGAACGGCATGAAGGTCAAGCTCGACCAGCTCCGCGCGAAGCGCTCCGAGCTGCTCGCGCGCGCCAAGACGGCGGAGGCGCAGAACCGCGTCCACGACGCCGTCAAGTCGATCGACGTGCTCGACCCCACCAGCGAGCTCGGGCGCTTCGAGGACAAGGTCCGCCGCCAGGAGGCACTCGCCGCCGGCAAGCAGGAGCTCGCCGCGTCGAGCCTCGACGCACAGTTCGAGAGCCTCGAAGACGTGGGCCAGCTCACCGAGGTCGAAGCTCGGCTCGCCGCGCTGAAGACGGGCGGGGCCGCCGGCGCCATCGAGCGCTGATGCCCGATGTCGACGCCCGGGCCGGCGCCACCGCCCGGGCGTCGACAATCGATTCCCGCACCCCGAACAGAGGATGACGTCATGACCCGATTCATCGTGGTCCCGCAGTGGCAGGGCTCGCCGTCGGCTCGATCGATGACCCTCATCGACGGCGCCGAGGCGATCGCCGGCGACCTGCCGCGCAGCGCGACGGTGCGGGTCGAGGTCCCCGTCGAGGCCGGTGAGGCCCTCGGCAGCGGCATCCGGCGGTTCAGCTCGCTTCAGCGCACACGAGACCTGGTGATGGCGGCACTCGGCGACGCCGACAGCCCTGCGGACGGCACGAGCGGCACCGGACCGACCGGGCACACGGTGGTCGTGGGCGGCGACTGCGGAGTGGCTGTGCCCGCGATCGCACACGCGGCCGCGCTGCATCCCGATATGGCCGTGGTCTGGTTCGACGCCCACGCCGATCTGCACTCCCCCGAGTCGTCACCGTCCGGCGCGTTCGCAGGCATGGCACTGCGCGCCGTGTTCGAGGCGAGCCCGCTGTCACCGGATGCTGCGGTGCCCGCCGAGCGGGTCGTTTTGGCGGGAGCCCGGGAGTTCGACGATCCCGAGATCGATGTGGTGCGGGCCTCGGGGCTCACGCATCTGGGCGTCGACGATCTCGCGGATCCCGCGCGCCTGGCCGATGCGGTCGCCGCCACCGGCGCGGGCTCGGTGTACCTCCACGTCGACCTCGATGTCCTCGACCCCGCAGCGATCACCGGTGTGAGCGCAGCCGTCCCGTTCGGACTCGACCTCCCGACGCTCACGAACGCCATCGGCATCCTGCGCGGGCGGTTCCCGCTCGCGGGAGCATCCGTCTCCGGCTTCGCTCCACCGCACCCCGAGGCGGTCGTAGAAGACATGGGTTCCGTGCTGCGGGTCGTCGGGGCCCTCGCGTGAGCGCGGTGCGCACGCCGCCCGCCGGATGGCGTCAGCGCGCCGACGAGGCGGTCGCTCGCGGAGCCGCGCTCGACCGCGTCATCCCCCGCGTGCTGCTCGACTCCCCCATCAGCGAGCTCGGAGCCCGCGCCGGCACCGCCTTCGGATTCGTGTGGGGCGCGCTATGGTCGACCGGCCGCATCGAGCGCCGTCACGGGCTGTGGGTCTTCCGCGGTATGCCGGCCTGGACGTTCGGCCGCGGCGGCGTCTGCGTGGGCTCGTGCTTCCTGACCGGCGACCGCGAGCCGAGCGAGCGGATCCTCGCGCATGAGGCCGTACACGCTCGGCAGTGGCGGCGCTACGGGCTGCTCATGCCTCTGCTGTACCTGATCGCGGGCCGCGATCCCCTGCGGAACCGGTTCGAGATCGACGCGGGGCTCGCCGACGGCAACTACATTCCGCGTCGCGCCGAGGCCCGCTGACCTAGCTCAGCGGGCGGTCGCGAGGCCGAAGCGCTCGGGCGTGTGGATCGACTCGGCGGCCATGCCGCAGCGCGAGGTCAGGTGATCGACGATGTCGACGGTGCCGAGGAACCCGCCCAGCAGGTGCACGCGCGTCGCCCGCGCGGCATCGGTGCAGAGCATCTCGTCGGCCCAGGCCGTGACGGCGCGCGACAGCGCCTCACCCGGCGCACAGCCGCGACCGGAACCCGGCGCACCGGTGCGGCGGGAACGATCGAGCCACGTCACCACCATGCGGGCCGGCGCCGAGACGGTGCCGATCCATGCGGCGTCGGGAACCTCGATGAAGACCCGTCCGGTGGAGCACAGCGGCAGGGTCGCGAGCAGTGCCTCGAGCTCGGCGAGCGAGTGCTCGTCGGCCGTGACCAGGTGCTGCACCCGGACGTGCTTCGACGCACGGCAGGCGGCGGCACTGTGGAGCTCGGACATGATGAGTCCACTATACCCGCGGTGTAGGCATGCCTTACCTACCTAGCCGAATCCGGACGACTCCCCGGAGTTCTCACAGCAGGATGATGCGGCGCAGCTCATCCAGCTCGTCGTCGCCGAGTCCGTGCGACCGAAGGTACTCGGCCGGTGAACCGAATCGCTCGCGCAGATCCGCCAGCAGCGCGCGCATGACGGGGGCTGGCGAGCGCGTGGCCAGATCGACCAGCTGCGGGGCGTCGGGATGGTGTGCCCGGAGATACGCGAGGATCGGCGCGTTGCGCTCGGCCGGCAGCAGTGTCTCCGTGCGCGCGTAGTCGTCGACGACGGCATCCTCGTCCACTCCCGCCGCCGCGAGGATCATCGCGATCGTCACGCCCGTGCGGTCCTTGCCGATCGTGCAGTGGACGAGCACCGGCTGATCGGCGATGACACCGCGCACCACCTCGAGCACCCGCGGCGCCGACTCGTCGACCAGCGATCGGTACATCGACTCGAGCGACATGTCGGCGCGGAACAGCGAGGCGACCGATCCCAGGAACAGCGGAACGCGTTGCGTCCGAATAGGCAGGTCTCCCAGGACCGTGGGCTCGGAGCGCACCTCGTCGTCGTCGCGCAGGTCGATGATGCGCCGCAGCCCGAGCTCGCCGAGAGCACGCCGACCGTCGTCGTCGACGCGGAACAGGTTGCCCGACCGGTAGAGGACGCCCGACCGCGTCGAGGTGCTGCCCGCCCGCAGGCCGCCGGTGTCGCGGAAGTTCAGGGCGCCCGGCACCGACAGCGATGCCGCGCCGCTCATCGGTCGGAACGCGGGAGCGGCGGCACCGGGTACCGCCCCGCGATCGTCAGGCGATTGAACGCGTTGATCGAGATGAACAGCCAGCTCAGCGCGACGTACTCCGCCTCGGAGAACACCCCGCCGACGCGGTCGTAGAGCTCGTCCGAGACTCCGTCATCGGCGATGTTCACGTAGGCCTCGGCGAGCTCGAGCGCCGTGCGCTCCCGCTCGTCGAAGACCCCCGACTCGCGCCAGGTGGCGAGCTGGGCGACCTCGTCGGCCGTCACGCCGGCGGCGACCGCTCGCCCGACGTGCACACGGACGCAGTATGCACAGCCGTTGAGCTGCGAGCTGTGCACCAGAGCAAGCTCCTTCAGGCGCTCGCCGATGCCGGCATCCTGGGCGATGGTTCCCACCGTGCGCGCGAAAGCGTCGAGCGCGTCGTAAGCCGGACGAGCCGCCTTGGCGAGGTGGATGCGCCGCTCGGGGGTCATGCGTCAACCCTACCCACCGACCTCCGGCGCCGCGCGAGAATGGACCCGTCCCCAATGCGAAGGATCACCGTGCACGACGACACGTTCGACGAGTTCTCGTTCCTGCCCGTTCAAGCCGCCGAAGCGGGTGTGCCGACGCCCGCGGCCGAGCGGCTGTTCACTTTCGCACCCGATGGGCGCCCCATCAGTGCGCTGCAACTCGGCGCGGGCGACCCCGAGTTCACGCTCCTTCACGGCGCCGGTCTGAATGCGCACACCTGGGATCGCACGATCCTCAGCCTCGGGCGCCCCGCACTGGCGTTCGACCTGCCCGGGCACGGCGACTCGGGTTGGCGCGACGACGCCGACTACACGGGACGGACCCTCGCGGCCGACATCGCCCCCGCGGTCGCGCAGTGGACGCACTCACCACAGGTCGTCGTCGGGCAGTCGCTCGGCGGACTGACGGCCGCGGCCCTCGCTGCGACGCATCCTGAGCTGGTGCGCTCCCTCGTGATCGTCGACATCGCACCCGGGCTCGACCCCGCCGGTGCGGCGTCGCAGATCCGGCGGTTCTTCGCCGGACCGACGAGCTGGGCCTCACGAGCGGAGATGGTCGAGCGGGCGCTGTCGTTCGGCCTCGGGGGCGACCGCGCGGCGGCGGAGCGCGGCGTGTACCTCAACTCGCGCGTGCGCGACGACGGTCGCGTGGAGTGGAAGCACCACTTCGCCCGCATCGCCAACGGGCTCGCCGCCGACCCGGGCGCCGCGGCCGCGGCATCCGAGCGGCAGGATGCCCTGGCGCCGGCGCTCGCGGCATCCGGCTGGGACGACTTCGCGGCCGTGACGGCACCCATCACCCTGGTGCGCGGGACGCGGGGATATCTCACCGACGCCGACGTCGCCGCCTTCGGCGACCGTGTGCCCGGGGCGCGGATCGTGACGGTGGAATCCGGGCACAACGTGCAGGAGGAGCTTCCGATCGAGCTCGCCCGCATCATCCGCGACGCCACCACCGCCTGACCCCACTCGGGCGGGCTCGGGCCCACCCGGGGCCGGGCCGCGCCGGGCGACGTGCCGCCAACAGGCTGAGCCGCTGCGTGCCGGGCAGCGGCGCGCGAAAACAGCCGCTCAGCCTGTCGACGGGACACTGCGGGGCCGGGCCGCACACCGACCCGCCCGCGAAGGCTTGGTAGCGGGCGATGGGCCGCCGACAGGCTCAGTCGACGTCGCAGATGCCCAGGCACCGCAGGACGATAGCTCAGCCTGACGACGTCACGGGATGGGGCCTTCGGCCTGCGGAGACAGGGCCGGTCCGCTCTAACGCGGCGAGGTCCACCGGTGAGGCCGTGCCGCCAGCAGGCTCAGTCGTTCTACCCCCGGGCTCCGCTGCCTGCTGACCCCGCGCAGCCTGTGCGCGGCCCGCTCCCGATGGAATAGCAAGGCGCCGTGCGACGCTAGAGGTCGGCGAATGCGTCTCACGGTCGCGCCGGACCCTAGGCTGTATGCCGCACTGAGTTCGCGGATCCCGCATCGGACAGCAACGATGCCGCCGCCCTTGCGAAAGGAACCCTCCTCCACATGCTCCGCCGCACCACCGTGACCGCCGCCGCGCTGCTGGCCGCAGGCACGCTTCTCCTCGCCGGCTGCACCGGATCCACCGATCCGGCACCGTCCACCAGCGTCGGCGCCCCGAACCCTGACGCGAGCGTCAACATCCGCCTCGTGCTCGAACCGTCGAACCTCGACATCCGGCAGACGGCGGGCATCTCGCTCGATCAGACGCTCATCGACAACGTCTACCAAGGCCTCGTCGCCCGCACCGCGGAGGGCGAGATCGTCGACGCGCTCGCCAGCGCTCACGAGATCTCGGCAGACGGCCTGACCTACACCTTCACGTTGCGCGAGGGAGTCACCTTCCACGACGGCCAGGCCCTGACCCCGCAGGATGTCGTCTCGTCATTGACCACGCGGCAGGCCACTCCCGAGTGGGCGGACAGCGAACGACTCGCGAACGTGACCTCGGTCGCGGCTGACGGGCAGAAGATCATTCTGACTCTGTCGCAGCCCGATTCGTCACTGCTGTGGAATCTCACGGGCCGCGCGGGCATCATCCTCAAAGAGGGCGACACCGTCGACTACAACACCGCTGCCAATGGCACCGGCCCCTTCCGTCTCGCGAACTGGCGTCAGGGCGCCAGCCTGACACTCGAGCGCAACGACGCCTACTGGGGCGACGCGGCTCAGGTAGCCGACGTGACGTTCGACTTCATCCCCGACAACCAGGCCGCGATCAACGCGGCTCTGGCCGGCGAGATCGACGTCGTGGTCGGTTTCGACGCGAACCTCGCCGACCAGGTCGAGGGCGGCGGCGACTTCGTCGTCGAGACCGGCAGCGCGACGGACAAGAGCGTGCTCGCGATGAATTCCACCTCGGGGCCCCTGGCCGATGTCCGGGTGCGCGAAGCGATCCGAACCGCGATCGACCACGACGCCATCGTCGAGGCCGTCGGCGCAGGGCAGACACTGTACGGTCCGATCCCGGAGGCGGACCCCGGATACGAAGACCTGTCGGATGTCGTGTCGTACGACCCCGAGGCGGCCCGGGCACTGCTGAGCGAGGCCGGCGTCAGCGACCTCGCTCTGACTCTGACCATCCCGTCGGCCTACGGCACGACGCTCCCCCAGATCCTGGTCTCGAACTTCAATGACGTCGGGATCGACCTGAAGGTCAACCCCGTCGACTTCGGCACCTGGCTCAGCGACGTCTACACGAACAAGGACTACGAGCTCAGCGTCGTCAACCACGCAGAGCCGCGCGACTTCGAGAACTGGGCGAACCCCGACTACTACTTCACCTACGACAACGCCGAGGTGCAGGACCTGTACGCGCAGTCGCTGCTGGCAACGGACGAGCAGTCCGCGGACGACCTCCTGAAGAAGGCCGCGCGGATCGTGTCCGAGGATCACGCCGCCGATTGGCTCTACAACTGGGCTTCGGTGGTCGCGGTCGCCACGAACGTCTCGGGCATGCCCGTCGACAACGTGAACGCCCGCATCAACCTCGCCGAGATCGCCAAGAGCGACGGGTGATCCGCTACGCGCTGACGCGACTGGCCCTGCTGCTGCTGGGTCTGGTCGTCGCCAGCGTGCTGATCTTCGTGACATTGCGGGTACTTCCCGGCGACGTCGCCCAGCAGATCGCCGGCACCAACTCCACCCCCGAGCAGGTCGCCGCGCTTCGTGAGCGGCTCGGCCTCGACGTGCCGCTGCCGACGCAGTACCTCGACTGGGTGTCCGGGCTGCTGCGCGGCGACCTCGGCGCCTCGCTGGTGACCGGCTCGCCCGTCGCGGCGGAGCTCGCGGCGAAAGCTCAGGTCACCGTGCCACTCGGACTGATGTCGATGGTGGTGGCGCTGATCATCGCGCTTCCGTTCGGCGTCGTCGCGGCCTTCCGTCGCGGGCGCGTCGACGGCACGGCGCTCTCCTTCGGCGCGCAAGCGCTCGCCGCCGTGCCGGTCGTCTGGGCGGGGATGATGCTCGTCGTGGTGTTCGCGATCTGGCTCGGGTGGCTGCCCGCGCAGGGTTTCCCGCGCGACGGCTGGCGCGACCCGGCGCGGGCCTTCGCCGCGCTGGTCCTGCCCGCGATCACGATCGGGGTCGTGGAGGGCGCGATGCTGATGCGGTTCGTCCGCAGTGCGACCCTGTCGGCGATGGGTCAGGACTTCGTCCGCACGGCCGCCGCGAAGGGCCTTACCCGCCGAGCGGCGCTGCTTCGTCATGGACTTCCGACGGTCGGGCTGTCGATCATCAGCGTCCTCGGCCTTCAAGTCGCGGGTATCGTCGTGGGCGCGGTCGTGATCGAGCAGCTGTTCACCCTGCCGGGCATCGGGCGCATGCTCGTCGCGGATGTCGGACTGCGCGATCTGCCGAAGGTTCAGGGCGAGCTCCTGGCCCTCACGGCGGTCGTCCTGGTCGTCGGGTTCGTCGTCGACCTCGTGCACCGCAGCCTGGATCCGAGACAGCGGGAGGCCGTATGAACGCCCGGATGCCGTGGCTGCGCCGACTCTGGTCGCTTCCCGCCGGCCGCTTCGGACTCGTCGTCGTCGTCACCATCGGGGTCGTGGCCGCGGTGTCGCTCGTGTGGACCCCGTTCGACCCGCAGCGCGTCGACATCCCGGCGCGGTGGAGCCCGCCGAGCTGGCCGCATCTGCTCGGCACCGACGCCTCGGGCCGCGACATCCTCTCGCTGTTGATCGTGGGGGCGCGCACGACGGTCCTCGTCGCCGCCGGTGCCGGTGTCGTCGCGACGCTCATCGGTATCACGCTCGCCTGTCTCGGCGCGCTCACGGGCCGCTGGACCCGCGAGGTCGTCGCGGTACTCGTCGACATCCTGATCGCCTTCCCCGTGCTGTTGATCGCGATGATGATCTCGGCGGTGTGGGGTGGCTCGCTCTGGGTCGTCGTGATCTCCGTCGGCATCGGTTTCGGCGTCAACATCGCGCGCGTCACACGGCCGGAGCTGCGCCGCACGCTGCACAGCGACTTCGTGCTCGCGGCGCGCGCCAACGGTCTGACGCCCGGGCAGATCGCGGTGCGTCATCTGCTGCCCAACGTCGCTCCGGTCTTCATCGTCCAGCTGTCGTGGGGCATGGCCGTCGCGGTGCTCGCCGAGGCGGGCCTGAGCTATCTCGGGTTCGGCGCTCCCCCGACGCAGCCGTCGTGGGGCCTGCTGCTGAGCGAGCTGCAGAACTATCTGACGGCACATCCCCTGAGCGTCGTGTGGCCGGGCCTGGCGATCACCGTCACCGTGCTGGGTCTGAACCTCCTCGGCGACGGCCTGCGTGAGGCGACCGACCCGACGCTCGCCCGACGCCGATCGCCGGCTGCCTCGCACACCCCGGCGGTGGTCGCATGAGCCTCGAGGTCACCAGCCTGTCGATCGTGCTCGACGGCCGCCGCGTGGTCGACGATGTGTCATTCACCGTCGCCGACGGCGCCCGGGTCGGGCTCATCGGCGAGTCGGGCTCGGGCAAGTCCCTGACCGCCCTCGCGGTCCTCGGGCTGCTGCCCGACGGCGCCGAGGTCGACGGCAGCATCCGCTGGAACGGGCGGGAGCTGATCGGGCTGCCGGACCGCGAGCTCGCCGCGGTGCGCGGCGCAGAGATCGGCATCGTCTTCCAGGAGCCGCAGACCGCCCTCAATCCCCTGAGGACCGTGGGGCGGCAGATCGCGGAGCCGCTGCGCATCCACCGCCGCGCCGGCCGCCGTGAGGCCCTCGCACGGGCTCAGGCAGACGTTGATCGGGTGAGGCTCCCCGAGGGCGCACTGCGCCGCTACCCGCATCAGCTCTCCGGAGGTCAGCGCCAGCGGGTCGCGATCGCCATGGCGCTCGCCGCCCGCCCGCAGCTTCTCATCGCCGACGAGCCGACGACGGCGCTCGACGTGACGATCCAGGCCGAGATCCTGTCACTCCTGGGAGAACTGGTCGAGAACGACGGGATGTCGTTGCTGTTCATCACGCACGACCTGGCGGTGCTGTCGCAGGTCGCGACGGGGGCCGTCGTGCTCGAACGCGGGCGCGTCGTCGAGACGGGCACGGTCGCCGATCTGCTCACCGCTCCGCAGTCGGAGGTCACCCGCGGCCTGCTGCGCGACGCCACGGCCACGGTGTGGCGTCCGGAGGGAGACGCATGACCGGCGAGTCGCTCATCTCGGCACGCGGCCTGAGCAAGCACTACCGGGTGCGCCACGGCGGTGCGGGGGCGCCGCGTCGCGAGACCGTCGCGCTCGATGATGTCGACGTCGACGTGCGAGCGGGCTCAGCGTTCGGCATCATCGGCGAGTCGGGGTCCGGCAAGTCGACCCTCGTCCGGCTTCTTCTCGGCCTCGACACGCCGTCGTCCGGCACGGTCACGATCGACGGCCGCGCCGTCGACGCCCGTGCGTCGGCACGCAGCCTGCACTGGCTCCGCCGTCGCACCGGCATCGTCTTCCAGGACCCGTACGCCTCGCTCGATCCCCGCATGAGCGTGGGCCGTATCGTCGCCGAACCGCTGTGGGCGCTCGACGTCCCGGGCGACCGACGCGCCCGCGTACACGAGGTGCTGTCGGACGTCGGGTTGGATGCGGACGCAGCGGACCGCTACCCGCACGAGTTCTCGGGCGGCCAGCGCCAGCGCATCGCCCTCGCGCGCGCGATCGCGCATCGCCCCGAGATCCTGGTCGGCGACGAACCGCTGTCGGCCCTCGACGTGACCGTCCGCGCGCAGATCCTCGACGTCCTGCGCCGCCTGCGAGCAGAACAGGGGATGACGCTGCTGCTGGTCTCGCACGACATCGGCGTCGTGCAGAACCTCTGCGACGAGGTCGTCGTGATGACCGAGGGGCGCATCGTCGAGGAGGGGCCGACCGAGAAGGTGCTGCTGCAGCCGCAGGCCGCGTACACGCGCCGCCTGCTCGCCTCGGTACCGGTGATCGATCCGCATCGCACACAGGACTGAGGATCCGCGCTCGCGCCGTGACCGATGTCGGCGGCCGCCGCTACCGTAAGGCCATGCGCGCGATCATTCCCCCCTATCTCCTCGCCCGCGTCGCCTCAGCCCGCGAGCCGCACCTCGCGCGTGCAGCGGTCGCCGCACGGACGACCCTCGCGGCACGCCCGTCGGACCTCGCCGGACGGTCGCAACTGCGGCTCTCCGTCGAGCCGGGCGGCACCCTCGTCGCCGAACGCATCGCGGTGGTCGAGCGTGCCGTGTCCGACGCGCAGAACCGCGAGGAGCTCCCGGGAATCCTCGTCCGCCGCGAAGACGATCCCCCCACCGGCGACCGCGGGGCCGACGAGGCCTTCGACGGACTCGGTGCCACCTTCACCTTCTTCCGCGACGCGTTCGGCCGTGATTCGATCGACGGGCGCGGCGGCGTGCTCGCGGCCACCGTCCACTACGGCGAGGCCTACGACAACGCGTTCTGGAACGGCGAGCGCATGGTCTTCGGCGACGGAGACGGAGAGGTGTTCACCGGGTTCACCGGATCACTGACCGTCATCGCCCATGAGCTGGCTCACGGCGTCACCGAGTTCTCGGGAGGGCTCACTTATGCGGGGCAATCGGGCGCCCTCAACGAGTCGCTGTCCGATGTGTTCGGCGCACTCACCGAACAGCACCTGCTCGGACAGAATGCCGAGCAGGCGTCGTGGCTGATCGGCGCGGGGATCTTCACGGATGCCGTCCAGGGTCGCGCCCTCCGGTCACTGGCCGCACCGGGGTCGGCCTACGACGACGACGTGCTCGGACGCGACCCGCAGCCGGGCCACATGCGCGACTACGTCGACACGACGAACGACAACGGGGGTGTCCACATCAACTCGGGGATCCCCAACCGGGCGTTCCACCTCGTGGCGACCCGGCTCGGCGGATATGCCTGGGAGCGAGCAGGTCTCATCTGGTACCGCACGCTGACGTCGCGCACCCTCTCCCCCGAGGCCGACTTCGTCACGTTCGCGCGCGCCACCGTCGACACCGCCACCGACGAGTACGGTGAGGGATCGGAGGAGGTCGCCGCGGTTCGTGCCGGATGGCGCGGCGTCGGCGTGTGGGAGGATGCCTGACACCGAAGGCGGCACATCGAGTCCGCTGCGCATCGTGGTCGAACGCAGCGGCGGGTTCGCGGGGCTGACACGGACCTGGCGGGTCGAGCCGAGCGACGCGGAACGCGGTCTGTGGCTCGAGCTGGTCCGGCGCTGCCCCTGGGACGAGCCGGCACCGTCCGCGTCAGCTCCGGGAGCCGACCGATTCCGCTGGCACATCGTCGTCTCCGACAGCGAGGCCACGCACCAGGCGGACCTCGCCGACGACCTCACGTCGCCGTGGCGGTCGCTGGTCGACGCGGTACGGTCGGGGCAACCGCCCGAGCCCGAAGACCGTCAATCCCCCGGCCCCTCGTGACCGCTCAGCCGGACTTCGGGGCGAAGAGCCCGCGGAGACCCTTCCTCGGCTGTTCGAGAGACTTCTGCAGGTAGATCGTGCCGAGCCACCGGCCGAACTTGTGACCCACGCGCCCCATCCGGCCGACCTCGACGAACCCGAACCGCTCGTGCAGGGCGACGGAGGCTTCGGCGCCCTTGTCGCTCACGACGGCGACGATCTCGCGCAGACCCAGCTCACGGCACGCTTCGATGAGGGCTTCGAGCAGCGCACGCCCCAGCCCCTTGCCGGTCGCGGCTTGGCCGAGATAGATCGAGGTCTCGGCGGTGTACCGGAACCCGGTCTTCCCATTCCACGGCGACGCGAGGGCGTACCCCAGGATCTGCCCGGTCGGCGACACCGCGACGAGGAACGGCAGCGTGAGCTTCGTCAGGTAGTCGTACTTCTGGCGCCATTGCGCCAGCGACCATCGCTTCTCATCGAAGGTCACGACCGAGTTGGTCACGTAGTAGTTGTAGATCTCGCGGATATCGGGAAGATCATCGGGCCGCACCGGACGGATCTCGTACGAGAAAGGCCGTTCCGGTTCAGCCGGGCGACGCAGGTGCCGCGGAAGGCGGCGGCGATCGCGATTGGAGTCCTCCTCGAGCATGCAGCAACTCTACGGGCCGCACGTTTCACGCCGATGACGACGGCGGATCAGGCCTCCGGGATGCGCCAGTCGATCGGTGCACCGCCGCGCTCCACGAGCAACTCGTTCGCGCGTGAGAACGGTCGCGAGCCGAAGAAGCCGCGGCTCGCGGAGAGCGGTGAGGGATGAGGCGATGCGACGATCGCGGTGTCGCCGAGGAGCGGACGCAGAGTCGCGGCATCCTTCCCCCACAGAATCGCGACGAGCGGCTGCTCGCGGGCCGCGAGAGCGCGGATCGCGTGCTCGGTGACGCGTTCCCACCCCCAGCCGCGGTGCGAAGCGGGCGCGCCGGGTGCGACGGTCAGCACCCGGTTCAGCAGGAGAACGCCCTGGTCGCTCCACGCAGACAGTTCGCCGTGCGACGCGGGCGGGATGCCGAGGTCGGATTCGAGTTCTCGGTAGATGTTGCCGAGGCTGCGCGGCAGCGGACGCACATGCGCGTCGACCGCGAATGAGAGACCGATCGGATGCCCGGGAGTCGGATAAGGATCCTGGCCGACGATCAGGACGCGGACGTCAGCCATCGGCCGGCGGAAGGCGCGCAGCACGTGGTCGCCCGCCGGCAGGTAGCCGCGACCCGAGGCGGTCTCCGCGCGTAACCGGTCGCCCAGCGCAGCGATGTCGCCGGCGACCGGCTGCAGCGCCTCAGCCCAGTCGCGAGCCATCGAGCCGTCGGCGGCCAGGTCGGTGAGGGAGCGAGGCGTCACTATCCCAGGGTAGGCCGGGGGCGGCGGTATGCTCGCCCCGTGTCGACGACGCTGCGAACCTCCGCCCTGGGCGTCACCGCGGGCCTGATCGGGTGGTTCATCCTGGTCGAGATCGTCAGCGGCATCCTGCAGGGCTACTACGTCCCGCTCTTCAGCGATATCGTCACCGAGCTCGGGATCCACGACTCCGACGTCAACTGGTTCGAAGCCGCCCAGCTGCTGCTGTCGGCCCTCGTCGTCCCGGTGCTCGCCAAGCTCGGCGACATGTACGGGCACAAGCGGATCCTGCTGATCGCCGCGGTCCTGACGGCCGGCGCGACCTGGTGGCTGGCGTTCGCGGCATCCTTCTGGACCTTCCTCATCGCCTGGGCTCTGCAGGGGTTCTACGTCGTGTGGCTCCCCCTCGAGATCGCGCTCATCTTCGAGCGCGGCAGACAGCAGAGCCGCGGCGTATCGCTCACCCGCCGGGCCGCGGGGCTTCTCGTGGTCGGGCTGCAGGCAGGCGCCATCGTGGGCGCGCTGGCTGCCGGACGGATCTACGCGGCGACGGCCGGTGACATGACGCTCACCCTCATCGTTCCCGCCGTGGCCGTGACCCTCGTCGCCGTCGTCATCTGGCTCTGGGTGCCGGAGTCGACGCCGGAACCGGGCAGGCGTCGTCTGGACTCGCGCGGGTTCGTCCTCCTCGCCTTCGCGCTCCTGCTCGTCACCAGTGCGCTGACCTTCCTCCGTCTGAACGGTCCCGGGGCGCTGTGGGTGTGGGCGCTCCTGCTGGCGGGGATCGTGGGCTTCGTGCTCTTCGGGCGCTTCGAACTGCGTCAGCCTGACCCCGCGGTCGACGTCAGGATGCTCGCACGACCCGAGATGTGGCCGGTGCAAGCGACCGCGTTCCTCGTCGGTATCAGCCTTCTCGGGGCGCAGGGGCCGCTGTCGACCTACGCCGGCACCGATCCGTCGCTCGGCTACGGCCTCGGGCTCGACGCGACCGACCGGTCGAACGTCATCGGTGTCTACCTCGTGTCACTCATCGTGGGTGCCGTCCTGTTCGCGGTGACGTCGCGGCGGGCGAGCCCGCGGATCGTGCTCATCGTCGCGGCCCTGCTCGTCGGTGTCGGCTACGCCCTCTTCCTGCCGTTCCACCGCGAGCTCTGGCAGGTGCTGCTGAACCTCGGTGTCGCAGGTCTCGGCTGCGGCGCGCTGGTCGGTGCCATGCCTGCCGCGGCTGCCGCCGCCGCTCCACGCGGGCAGACCGGTGTGGGTTCGGCCATGACCAACACGACCAAGACCATCGGCGGGACGTTGTCGTCGGCGGTCTTCGGCGTCGTGCTCGCCGCCGGGGCAGGCGTCGTCGCGAGCGAGACCGCAGCGTCGCTCGGCGGCTATCTCACGGTGTGGGCCATCTGCGCCGCCGGCGGCTTCGTCGCAGCCGTTCTGTTGTTCATGGTGCCGAGAGTCGCGTTCGCCGATGCCGACGAGTCGCCGGCTGCGCCATCGGCGGACGAGTCGGACGAGGCGGTGGCTCAGCCGCGAGGATGAGCCGGTCCGCGCGCCACGCGCCGCGACATGTGTCAGGACATCACGCCTCGGCCGATCGCGGACGCAGGGGTCCCCGCGCGAGCAGGTGCTGTGCGGACTGCGCGACGGGACGCATCGTCACGAGGTCGAGGTTGACGTGCCCGGGGGCGTTCAGCGCGTAGGCGATGACATCGGCCACATCGGCGGCGACGAGCGGCTGCTCGACGCCCTCGTACAGGCGGTCGGCCGCCTCGTGATCGCCGCCGAGACGATTCAGCGTGAACTCCTCGGTACGCACCATGCCGGGGGCGATCTCGACCACGCGGATGGGCTCGCCGTTCAGCTCCAGTCGGAGCGCGTGGACGAGCATCGACTCTCCCGCCTTCGCGGCGTTGTAACCGGCACCGCCGGGGTACGCGGTCTGGGCTGCGGTCGAGGTGACGTAGACGGTGTCGGCGTGACCGCCGCCGGCTGCCACCCCTCGCCGCAGCAGAGGAAGGAGCGCAGCCGTCAGCCGTTGCGCCGACAGGACGTTCGCCTCGAACATCCACTGCCAGTCCTCGGGCGCGCCGTCTTCGACGCGGTCGGTGCCGCGGGCTCCACCGGCGACGTGGACGAGGGCGTGGAGGTCACCCGAGGCTGCGAGGTGCTCGGTGAGCGCCGCGACATCCGCCTCGCTCGTCAGATCGGCGGCGAACGATGCTGAGCCGACCTCGGCATCGAGCGCCTCGAGGCGGTCGGCTCGGCGCGCGACCCCCACCACATCCCAACCGGAGGTGCGCAGCGCGCGGACGACCGCCTCGCCGATTCCCGAGCTGGCACCGGTGACCACTGCACGTCGCGTCATCCCTCCACCGTAGCCGCCAGATTACGCAGCGTGTCCCGTGCGTTGTCGGGCACAGCCGGTGCCCGTACGCTCGACCCAGGCCGGCGACCGTCGCCGCTTTCCGACCCGATGGAGCCACGCATGTCCGCACCCGAGAACTGGCGCTTCGAGACGAAGCAGATCCACACCGGGGCCGCGCCCGACCCGGTCACGAAGGCACGCGCGACGCCGATCTACCAGACGACCTCGTACGTCTTCGACAACTCCGACCACGCCGCGAACCTCTTCTCTCTGGCCGAGTTCGGCAACATCTACACGCGCATCCAGAACCCCACGCAGGATGTCGTCGAGCAGCGCCTCGCCGCGCTCGAGGGCGGCACCGCCGCACTCCTGGTCGCATCGGGTCAGGCGGCCGAGACCTTCGCGATCCTCAACATCGCCGAGGCGGGAGATCACTTCGTCGCCTCGAGCTCGATCTACGGCGGCACCTACAACCTGTTCAAGTACACGCTCGCCAAGCTCGGCATCGAGGTCACGTTCGTCGAGAACCAGGACGACCTCGACGAGTGGCGCCGCGCGGTACGGCCCAACACGAAGCTCTTCTTCGCCGAGACGATCGGCAACCCGCAGATCAACGTCCTCGACATCCGCGGTGTCTCCGACGTCGCCCACGAGGCCGGCGTACCGCTCATCGTCGACAACACGATCGCGACCCCGTACCTCATCCGCCCCTTCGAGCACGGAGCCGACATCGTGGTCCACTCCGCGACGAAGTTCCTCGGCGGCCACGGCACGGTCATCGGCGGCGTCATCGTCGACGGCGGCAGCTTCCCCTGGTCCGAGCACTCCGAGCGCTTCCCGGGACTGACGACGCCCGACCCCTCGTATCACGGCGCCGTCTACACGCAGGCTGTCGGCGACGGCCTCGCCTATGTCATCAAGGCCCGCGTGCAGCTGCTGCGCGACCTCGGCGCCGCGATCTCGCCGCAGAGCGCCTGGCTGCTCATTCAGGGCATCGAGACGCTCTCGCTGCGCATCGAGCGTCACGTGCAGAACGCGCAGGAGATCGCCGAATGGCTCGAGAACCACGATGACATCGCGTCGGTGAACTACTCCGGTCTGCCGACCTCGCCGTGGTACGCCGCAGCCAACCGCTACGCGCCCAAGGGCGTCGGCGCCGTGCTGTCTTTCGAGCTGAAGGGCGGCGTGGCCGCCGGCCGCGCGTTCGTCGACTCGCTGCAGCTGTTCAGCCACCTGGCGAACATCGGCGACGTGCGTTCGCTGGTCATCCACCCCGCGTCGACGACCCACTCGCAGCTCACCCCGGAGCAGCAGCTCACGACGGGTGTCACCCCCGGGCTCGTCCGTCTGTCCGTCGGTCTCGAGAACATCGACGACCTCAAGGCCGACCTCGAGCAGGCCCTCGCGGCCGCGCGCGACGTCGTCGAGGCAGCGCGCGCCTGATCGTTCCTCCTCAGAACGACCGGATGCCCCGGCCCACCGTCATGGGTGGGGCCGGGGCATCCGTCGTCTGCGGCGTCGTCAGTCGGCGTCGGACGCCGTCGTGATCTGCTCGCCCTGAACCTGCTCGCGGTCGTTCTTCGCCTTGTCGCCGCGGGTCTTGCGCAGACTGGCGATGGTGGCGACGGCGACGGTGGCCGCGATGAACAGCAGCGAGAACCAGATGGGGATCTCGGGGACCCACAACAGGGGCTCGCCGCCGTTGATGAAGGGCAGCTCGTTGACGTGGAGCGCGTGGAAGACGAGCTTCACACCGATGAAGGCCAGGATGACGGCCAGGCCCTGCGCGAGGTAGACCAGACGTTCGAGCAGGCCGCCGATGAGGAAGAACAGCTGACGCAGACCCATCAGAGCGAAGGCGTTCGCCGTGAACACGATGTAAGCCTCGTTGGTCAGGCCGTAGATGGCGGGGATCGAGTCGACCGCGAAGACCAGGTCGATGAAGCCGATCGCGATGATGACCAGGAGCATCGGCGTGACGAAGCGCTTGCCGTCCTTGCGGACGGTCAGCTTGTCGCCGTTGTACTCGTCGGTCACGGGGAGGTGACGACGGACGAAGCGCATGAACTTGCCGTTCGCCGGGTCGGAGTCGCCGTGGGAGAACGCCTGACGGTACGCGAGGAAGAGCAGCAGCGCGCCGAAGATGTAAAAGATCCACGAGAAGTTGTCGATGAGGGCCGCACCGATGGCGATGAACGCGCCGCGCATGATGAGCGCGATCACGATGCCGATCATCAGCACCTTCTGCTGGTACTTCTTGGGAACGGCGAAGCCGGTCATGATGATGAGGAAGACGAAGAGGTTGTCGATCGACAGCGCCTTCTCGGTCAGGTAGCCCGCGAAGTACTCGCCCGCGAACACCCAGCCCCAGCCCGGCACGAACCCGATGACCACGCCGAAGATGAGGGCGAGGCCGATGTAGAACGCCGACCAGCGCGCCGATTCGGCGATCGTCGGCTCGTGCGGAGTGCGCACGTGCGCGAAGAACTCGTACACGAAGAAGGCGATGGTCACCGCGATGGTGATGATCCATACGAGCGGAGTGATGTCCACGAAGGCTCCAAGGGGTCGACAGTAGCGAACGGCCAGGTCTCCTTCATCCCCGGAGGGACCGGCGTCCCGGGATCCGACGTCGGATCCGTAATGACGAGAGCGCCGCAGGTGGAAGTACTCCCCTTGCTTCGCGGTATCTTACGCGACGATGGTGACGCTCAGCGCATCTACGCTGAAGCGATGGACGCAGGGACCTCTCGTCGCTACCATGCCTTCGCCGACTGGGCCCGGGGCAGCTCGCCCACCTATGCCGAATGGGCCGAGGGGATCGCCGGCGACGACGAGCTGACCGAGCGGATCTCGCGACTCGGCGAACGTCGTGGCCAGCCGAACCTCGTCTTCGCCGCGGCGCGCTGGGCCGGGTGCGGGCTCGAACCGTTCGCCGTCTGGCGAGACAGGCTGCTCGCGGAGTGGGATCGCGTGGCGGCCATCACCGCGGAGCGCCGTACGCAGACGAACGAGGTCGGTCGCTGCGCCACGCTCCTACCGCCCCTCTCGCACATCGAGGGTCCGATCGCCCTGCTCGAGACCGGCACCGCCGCAGGCCTCTGCCTCTACCCCGACCGGTACGCGTACGAGTACTCGTCAGCCGAGGAAGGTCCGCTTCGGACGATCGTCCCCGAGCGACCGGATGCCGCCGCGCTCCCCATGCTGCGCTGCCGCGTCGACGACCCCGGTGCCATCCCCGAGACCATCCCCGACATCGTCTGGCGGGCCGGCATCGACCTCGCCCCGATCGACGTGGGCGATGCCGACGCCGTCGCCTGGCTCGAGACCCTCATCTGGCCGGGTCCCGTGCACGACGAACGCATCGAGCGCCTCCGCGCCGCTGTCGACGTGGCTCGGTCCGACCCGCCGCGCATCGTCCCCGGCGACATCCTCGACCGCCTCCCCGAGGTCGCCGCTGAGAGCCCTCCCGACGCGACGCTCGTGGTGTTCCACAGCGCTGTGCTCCTGTACCTCGACGCTGCCGAGCGTCGCCGCTTCGCCGACCTCGTGAGCACTCTCGGGGCGAGGGTGAACCGCCGGGTCGTCTGGATCTCGAACGAGACCGCCGGCACCCTGCCGGAGATCGACGGGCGGATGCCGCAGGGCGTCGACGCCACGGGGAGTTTCATCCAGACCGTCGACGGGATGCCGGTCGCGCTCGCGGGCCAGCACGGCGCGACCTACGAGGTATCAGCGCTCCGGTCGTGACGTAACACGCGAGCAGCGCGCGCCCTCACCCGGGAGAATGGCCGACATGGACTGGCAGACCTCCGAAGACACGGTGCCGAGCGCGCCGATCACGGAGGCCGATGCGCGCCTGTTGCGCGGACGGCCGCCCGCCACGGGCGCGTGGCGCGACGGCGACCCTGTCGGACACCGGAGCTTCGGCGCCTTCGGTCCGCTCGTCACCGAGAGCGGCGAGCAGCTGCCGAGCTTCCGCCTCGCCTACGAGACCTGGGGCGAGCTGTCTCCCGAGCGCGACAACGCCGTGCTCGTGCTCCACGCCCTCACCGGCGACAGCCATCTGCGCGGCGACGCGGGTCCCGGACACCCGACGGCCGGCTGGTGGGAGGACATCGTCGGTCCCGGCCTGGCGATCGACACCGATCGCTGGTTCGTCGTCGCCCCGAACATGCTGGGCGGCTGCCAGGGCTCGACGGGCCCCTCCTCGATCTCGTCCGACGGCTACGAATGGGCGGCGAGGTTCCCCTACCTCACGATCCGCGATCAGGTCGTCGCGCAGGTGCGGCTGGCCGACGCCCTCGGAATCGAGGTGTGGGCGGCGGTCGTCGGCGGATCGATGGGCGGAATGCACGCGCTCGAGTGGGGCGTCGGTCACCCCGACCGCCTGGACCGACTCGCGATCCTTGCCGCGCCGCCCGTCAACACCGCCGACCAGATCGCACTGAACTCGGTCCAGCTCGAAGCCATCCGCATCGACCCCCGGTTCCAGGACGGCGAGTACTACGACGCGGCCGACGGCGACGGCCCGCACCGCGGCCTCGCGCTCGCGCGCCGGATGGCGCTGCTGAACTACCGCAGTCCGACCGAGCTGAACCTGCGCTTCCAGCGCACCTGGCAGTCGGGCAAGAGCCCCCTGGGTCTGGGCGGGCGCTTCGCGGTGGAGAGCTACCTCGACTTCCACGGCAACAAGTTCACGCGACGCTTCGACGCCAACAGCTACATCACCCTCGTCGAGGCGATGAACTCACACGACGTCGGCCGAGACCGCGGCGGCGTCGACGACGCTCTGTCACGCGTGACGGCGCGCACGCTCGTGCTCGGCATCGATTCCGATCGACTGTTCCCGGTCGAGGGGCAGCACCGCATCGCACGCGGCATCCGATCGACGATCGACGACGCGGCGGTGGTGATCTCGAGTGATTTCGGGCACGACGCCTTCCTCATCGAGACGCCGACCGTCGGCGCTCACCTGCGACGGCTGCTCGAGGGCTGACGCCTCAGCACGGAGGCGCGGGCGTGCCGGACCGCTCGACCTGCGGCGACGTGCGGCGCCGGGCACGGGCCTCGACGACGAAGCTCGCGCACGCGACTCCGAGCCCGGCGAGCGCCAGGACGACACCCACCCACACGGGTGCCACGTATCCGAGTCCCGCGGCGATGACGGCGCCTCCGAGCGCCGCGCCGAGCGCGTTGCCCATGTTCAGGGCCGAGTGGTTCAGCGCCGCCGCGATCGACTGGTTGTCGCCCGCGACATCCATCAGCCGCGTCTGGATGGTCGGGCTCAGCGCCGAGGAGAAGAACCCGACGAGGAAGACGAAGAGGCCTACGGCCACGATCCAGCCCGCCGTGAGCGCGAGGAGCGCCTGGACGACGGCGAGGGCGAGCAGGCCGCCCAGGAGGCTGCGCCGCAGGTCACGATCGGCGAGCCTGCCGCCGACGAGGTTTCCGATCGTCATGCCGACCCCGGCCACGACGAGCACGATCGGCACCGCCCACTGCGGCGAGCCGGCCGCCTCGGTGACGAGAGTCGCGACGTAGCTGTATACCGCGAAGAATCCCCCGAAGCCGATGGCGCCGATCCCGAGGGCGAACCACACCTGGCCGATGCCGAAGACGCGCAGTTCGGCGCGCAGGGTTCGCGACGGTTCCCCCGCGTGGTGCGGGACCGTCAGGGCGATGGCCACCGTCGCGAGCGCGAAGATCGCCGCGACGACGAGGAACGCCGCTCGCCATCCGAACTGCTGACCGAGGAACGTGCCGAGGGGAACGCCCACGACGTTGGCGATCGTGAGACCGGTGAGCACGAACGCCACACCTTGCGCGCGCTTGCCCGGACCCAGGACGTCGGCGGCGACCAGGGCGCCGATGCCGAAGTAGGCCCCGTGCGGCAGCGCCGCGAGGAACCGGGATGCCGCGACGAGCTCGAAAGTCGGCAGGATGAGCGTCAGCGCGTTGCCGAGGGTCAGGGCGAGCGCGAGGAAGACCATGACCCGGTGCCGGGGATACTTCGCCACGATTCCCGCGATCGTCGGCGCGCCGACGACGACACCGGCGGCGTAGAGGGTGATGAGCCACCCCGCCTGCGCGATCGCCGCTTCCGGATCGCTCGCGTAGACGGAGGGCAGCAGCTCGCCGGCGATCTCGGGCAGGAGCCCCATGACGACGAACTCCGTCATCCCGATGCCGAAGCTGCCGATCGCGAGCGAGAGCAGAGCCCGGCGGGCCGTCGGGCGGGAGAGGTCGGGCGTCGTCACTCCGGGAGCGTAGCCCCGGCCTCCCCGTCATGTCGAATCGATTCGAGCGCGCTCTCGAGGCGCTCGACCTTGCCGTCGAGTTCGCCGCTGAATCCCGGGCGGATGTCGCGGACTCTTGCGGGGCAGAAGCGCAAGCGTCGGGTGCCCCTAGTCGGGAAAATCGGGCATAATCGAGTCGATACTGAGTTAGACTGTAACGAGATCGGTGACACTGATTGCGCGTAGAGTACAAAGACAACAAGCTCGCGAAGCTGTGCACCGACGAGCGCGAGATGCAGAAGAAGCGCCCCGATTTGAAAAAGAAGCTTCGGCTGCGGATCAAAGCGCTCGAGAACTCGGACACGCTCGGCGACCTGCCGAGCGACGACCCTGGAGGGGCTTGGCATGACCTCAAGGGGAATCGCGCCGGAACATGGGCTGGCGAACTCAGCGGGAACTGGCGACTAGTCGTCGAGCCCACACCCAATGCACTGAACGCTGTCGATATCACCGTCGTGGACATCGAGGACTACCACTGAGGAAGGAGAGGCCATGACCGCCACCAACTACGCCGTCGCTCCGGGGGAGTACCTGGAGGAGTGGATCGACGACCACGGCCTGTCCCAGCAGCGAGTGGCGGAGCTGCTCGGCAGTAGCCGGAAGCACGTCAACGAGATCATCAACGGACGCGCGCCCATTACCAGCGACACCGCGATGCGCCTCGAGCGCGTCGTGGGCATTCCCGCCAAGACCTGGATGAAGTACGAGGCACTGTACCGCGCCGACCTCGCCCGCATCGCCGACGAGGAGAGCCTCGCGGGTCACGTCGACGAGATCGCGCCGTCGGCGGTCACGTACCTGCGCAGCATCGGCGCGACGGCGGCCACCAAGCGCTCCCCCGGCAAGCTCGTCTCCGACTTCCTCGCGTTCCACCGCTGCGGGACGTGGGAGGCCTACGTCCACCTGCACGAGGAGGCCGCCCAGGGCGACTACGCGCTGGCGGCACTGAAGGACTCAGGCACGACGCTCGATCGGAGCCTGCTCACGACCTGGCTGCGTGCCGCCGAGCTGGCGGAGCCGTTCGAGCGCGGGCGCGGCTACGACTATGACGCCGAGCGGCTCCGGGCAGCCCTGCCCGATCTTCGTGCCCGTGCAGCGACACCCGACTCCACCATGCTTCGCGACATCACCAAGATGCTCGCGGACCTCGGCGTCGTCTTCATGGTCGTGGAGCCGCCCAAGAAGCTTCCGCTGCTGGGTATGACGCGGTGGATCGACAAGCGCGTGCCGGTGATCCAGCAGACCGGCCGCTGGGGCAAGGATGGGTTCGTCATCTGGACCCTCTTCCACGAGCTCGGCCACGTCCTCAACGACCCCCGGGGTGAGATGCACGTGGAGTACAGCACGGAGAAGAAGCGCAACTCCGCGGCGGAGAAGGGTGCCAACGCGTTCGCGATGGACCTGCTGTTCGGCGAGGCCGGCATCTCGCAATTCAGCGGCCTCTCCTACGACCGCGAGATCGCCGACAAGGCCCGCGAGATCGGTATCGCCCCGGGCGTCGCCGTCCACCAGATGCACCGCCGCAGGATGCTCGACTACAGCTTCGGCAATCGGCTCTGCGTAGACCTAGCCGGCAGCTTCACGGAGTAAAACTCCCCTCGCGCTTGGCTCGGCCTTGCCCGAGCAGCACATCGGATCCGATGATCCCGAGGCCACCCTCTCGCGCCTGCGAGTCCAGTGCGGCTCTACTAGAAGTAGGTAGCGCTGGCTATTTCCCGAGACTGCGCCGCGCTACTGCTGCGTCTCGCCGAGCGCGCTCTCGAGGCGCTCGACCTTGCCCTCGAGTTCGCCGCTGAATCCCGGGCGGATATCGGCCTTCAGCACGAGCGAGACACGCGAGCCGAACGGCAGCACCGCCTCGGTCGCCCGCTTGACGACATCCATCACCTCGTCCCACTCCCCCTCGACCTCGGTGAACATCGAGGTGGTGCGGTGCGGCAGGCCGGATGCCCGCACGACGGCGACCGCTGCAGCGACGGCGTCGTGCACGGAGCCGTCGGCGCGGCCGGTGCCGCTGGGGGCGACGGAGAAGGCGATGAGCATGGTGACCTCCGGATCAGACGGGGATGGATGACGGCGTCCGAACCGGCACCCGGACGAGGCGGACCACCATCCAGACACCGAGGACGACGAGCAGGGCGTTGCGAGCGGTGAGGATGCCGACGCCCAGCGGGTGCGCCGTCAGGACCTCGCCGTAGAACACCGGATAGACGAGCTGGGTGAGAGCGCTCAGCACGAGCACGAGGACCGCGGGACGCGCCCAATCGCGGCGTGCGACGACCAGCCCGAGCACGACCGGCGGAACGAGCCAGCACAGATACTGGGGCGACCCGACCTTGTTGAGCACGATGAACACGGCGACGATCGCGAGCGCCGCGACCGGCAGAAGGTCCCGCACCGCGGCACCGCGGCGCACCTTGAGAGCGGCGACGACCGCCACGGCGCCGACTCCGAGCATGAGGATCGGAGTCATCGCCGCGATGACGGGATCGATCTCGGTGCCGGTCACCTGGAACGTGAGGATCTCCGTCGAGTAGTAGACGAAGAAGCCCGGGAGCCCGAGCATCTGACCCCAGAGGTAGAACATGCTCACGGGAGCCTCGACCTGCAGTCCGCGCCCGGTCTGATCGCCGATGAACCCGAGAGCGTGATCGAGACCCCCTGCGCCCACGACGACGGCGAGCGTGACGGCAGAGACGACGAGGCCCGCGCCGACCAGCGCCCATCGGCGCCGGAGTGCGATGACGGCGGCCGCGATGATCGCCGCCGGCCACACCTTGATCCAGGTCGCGACCGCCAGCAGGATGCCGGCGAGCCAGGGCCGTCCGCGAAGCCACAGGCACCCCATCACGGCGAGCGCGACGGTGACGGCGTCGAGCCGATAGAGCCCCACGGGCCCGAGGAGCAGGATCGCGGCGAGCCAGAACCACGCCGCCGTCACACGGCCGCGCGACCGGGCACGCCCGACGAGGACGGCGAATGCCACGGCATCCAGGGCCGAGACGAAGACAGCCCATCCGACGGTGTAGCCCGCGATCCAGGCGAATCCGTGGGCGAGCACGAGCGGGACGAGGGCGAGCTGCGGATACACCCAGTCCTCGTCGACTCCCACGATGCCCTCACCGGCGAGCGCTCGCTGCGACCAGGGTTCGTAGACGAGGTAGACGTCACCCATCGGCTGGTTCGGGAAGACGAATCCGAGCGCCGCGACGACGACATGGACGAGCGCGAACGCGACCCACAGCGTTCCCCGTCTCGACACCGTCACATCCTACGGTGAGCCCGTTCCAGCGCCGCCGGACGTCAGCGGCCGCCCGGGTCACGGCCCGAGAGCAGCATGTCGACCACGGCGGGCACGGCCTCGGCGACATCCAACGCCGTGATCGGACCAGGCCCTGCGGTGCGACCGGCGTGCCCGTGGATGAACGCCGCGGCGGCGGCCAGCGGCGCCAGGGCCGCTGCATCCAGGTCGTGCTGAGCACCCCGGGCCGCCACGACCGCACCCAGGATGCCGCCGAGCACGTCGCCCGTGCCCGCGGTGGCGAGCCACCCGGTTCCGGCACGGACGACGGTGTTCCAGCCGTCGGGCGCGGCGACGACGGTCTCGGCGCCCTTCAGCAGCACGGCGATCCCCGCCACAGCGGCGGTCTCGCGGGCCGCGGCGATGCGGTCGGCAAGCGACGTCGGTACCGCATCGTCGAGGCCGAGCAGGGCTCGCAGTCGTGCATGCTCGCTCTGGTGCGGCGTGACCACGAGCGGTGCTGCGGCGCCGGCGACCAGATCGAGAGCGCCCGCATCGACGACGACGGGGAGGTCGCCCTGCAGCAGCTCCCCCAGCCGGGCGGTCTCGGCGGCGGGCCGGGTCGCGGCATCCGTCCCCGATCCGATCAGCCACGCCTGCACGCGTCCGGGCGCGGTGACGGTCTCGGGCCTGCGCTGCAGCACGAGATCGGCGGGACGCTCGGGGCCGAGGTAACGCACCATGCCGACGCCGGTCCGCCACGCGGCCTCGACGCCGAGCACGGCGGCTCCCGGATACTCCTGCGACCCGGTTCGCACACCGAGGACCCCACGGGAATACTTGTGGTCGTCGGCAGTTGGCTTGCGCAGGAGCGCGGCCGTGTCGCGCGCATCCCATTCGTGGATCTCGACCATGGCGCCACCCTATCGGCGCCCCGAAGGAGCCCGGCGTGAGCCAGCTGTTCAGCCCCCTGACCATCCGAACCGTCGAGGTGCGCAACCGCCTCTGGGTCGCCCCCATGTGCCAGTACACGGCCCAGGACGGCATCCCGAACGACTGGCATCACGTCCACCTCGCGCAGTTCGCCTCGGGCGGCGCCGGACTCGTCATGGCCGAGGCGACCGCGGTCGTGCCGGAAGGTCGCATCACGCCCGAAGACACCGGCATCTGGAACGACGCGCAGCGCGACGCCTGGCGTCCGATCGTGACCGCGATCCACGACCGCGGCGCGGTGGCCGCGATCCAGCTCGCGCATGCGGGCCGCAAGGCATCGACCTATTCGCCGTTCGCCGCCGAGCGCGGGACCGTGCCGGCGACCGACGGCGGCTGGCAGACGCTCGCCCCCTCCGCCGTGGCCTTCGACGGCTACGCCCGGCCCGACGAGCTCGATCTCGCCGAGATCGACGCGCTCGTGACCGCATTCGCCGACGGGGCGCGCCGTTCACTCGAGGCGGGTTTCGACGTGCTCGAGATCCACGCCGCGCACGGCTACCTGCTGCACGAGTTCCTGTCGCCGTTGTCGAACCAGCGCACCGACGAGTACGGCGGCTCGCTCGAGAACCGCGCGCGGCTCCTGCTGCGCATCCTCGAGGCGGTTCGCGCCGCCGCACCGGACGCCCCGCTGTTCGTGCGCTTCTCGGCGACGGACTGGGCCGAGGGCGGTTGGGATGTCGCCGACACGTCGACGGTCTCGACATGGGCGCACGAGCGCGGCGCCGACCTCATCGACGTCTCGAGCGGCGGGCTCGTCGCACACCAGCGCATCACCACCGGTCCCGGCTACCAGGTGCCCTTCGCACGCGAGATCCGCACGACGACCGGCCTGCCCGTCAGCGCCGTCGGCGAGATCACGACCGGTGCCCAGGCCGAGGACATCCTCGTCGCGGGCGCCGCCGACGCGATCATGGCCGGCCGCGAGTGGCTGCGCGACCCGCATTTCGGGCTCCGCGCGGCCGACGAGCTGGGCGAGGACGCCGAGATCTGGCCGCCGCAGTACGTCCGCGCGCGGCGTCGCTGAACCGGCGTCCCCACCTCGCCCCTTCCGGGCCGGGCTCGCTCAGGCCCAGCGAGGTGCGCGGCGCGTGGCGTCGTGCACCTCGCCGATGAGCTCCTCGATGATGTCCTCGAGGAAGAGCACCGCGGTCGTCCGACCCTCGGCATCCCGCACCTGAGCGAGGTGACGACTCGACCGCCGCATCAGGGCGAGCGCATCCTCGAGATCGGTCGTCTCGGCGACGGGCACCATCAGGTGGATGCGCTTCGACTTGATCGGCCGTGAGGCCGCGCCGTCGGCATCCTCCGCCTCGCGCAGCACGTCCTTCAGATGCACGTACCCGACCGGCTGGTCGGCGTCGTCCACGATGACGTAGCGCGAGAAGCCGTGCCGCGCCACGGCGCGCTCGACGTCTTCTGGCGTGGCCGTCTCGGGCAGCGTCACCAGTTCGCTCAGCGGCACGGCGACGTCGGCGGCTTTCTTGTCTGTGAACTCCACGACCGCGGCGACCGTTCCCGACGCATCGTCGAGCACGCCCTCGATGCGAGAGGTCGCGACGATGGTGGCGACCTCGTCGAGCGTGTAGGTCGACGTCGCCTCGTCCTTCGGCTCGACCCGGAACAGGCGCACCGCGTGATTGGCGATCCAGTTCAGGGCGACGATGATCGGGTAGAAGAGCCGAGACACCCAGCGCAGCGGTGTCGCCAGCAGCAGCACCGCCCGGTCGGGCAGCGAGAACGCCAGGTTCTTCGGAACCATCTCGCCGAACACGACGTGCAGATACGACACGACGATGAGCGCCACCGCGAAGGCGACGACGTCGACGACTGCCTCGCCCCACCCGGTGAGCCCGAGCGGCACGGCCAGCAGATGGTGGATCGCCGGCTCGGAGACGTTGAGGATCACCAGCGAGCAGATCGTGATGCCCAGCTGGCAGGTAGCGAGCATGAGCGTCGCGTGCTCCATCGCCCACAGCGCGGTCTTCGCCGAGCGCGATCCCTTGTCGGCGAGCGGCTCGATCTGAGATCGGCGCGCGGAGATGACGGCGAACTCGCTCGCGACGAAGAACGCGTTGAAGGCCAGCAGCACGACGAGCCAGGCCAGTCCTGCCCAATCGTTCATCGACGATCACCGTCCTCGCGACGCGGCGCGCGTCGCATCGGCTCGACCGCCGATGCGGTCGTCGCCGTATCGGGCACCGGGGTGGGCTCGAACAGCACGCGGTCGACGCGCCTGCCGTCCATGCGCTGAACCGTGAGCGTGCCGTCCTCGATCTCGACCGTGTCGCCGACGACGGGAATACGTTCGAGCACGCTCATCACGAATCCGCCGACGGTGTCGTAGACGTCGCCCTCGGGGACGCGGACGCCGGTGCGGTCGAGCACCTCGTCGGGACGAAGATCGGCGGGGAACACGATGCCGCCCGCGACCCGAAGCACCCCGGCCCGGTTGCGGTCGTGCTCGTCGAGCACCTCACCCACGATCTCCTCCACGAGATCCTCGAGGGTCACGACACCGGCGGTGCCGCCGTACTCGTCGACGACGATCGCCATCTGATAGCCCCGAGCGCGCAGTTCGCCCAGCACGGCGTCGAGGTGCACCGCTTCGGGCACCCGCAGCGGCTCCTCCGCGATCGCGGCGGCGGGCACATCGGCGCGGCGCTCGCGCGGAACGCTGACCGCCTGCTTGACGTGGACGATGCCGGTGATGTCGTCCATCGAGTCGCCGAAGACCGGGAACCGGCTGTGGCCGGTGCGGCGCGCGAGCTGGATGACGTCCTCGACGCTGTCGCCCGCGGCGACGGCGTGCAGGCTGGGCCTCGGCGTCATGACGTCGGCCGTGGTGAGCCGGGCGAACGTGAGCGATCGGTCGAGCAGCGAGGCGGTGTCCTTCTCGAGCACGCCCGCACTCGCGGACCGGCGCACGAGGCTCGACAGCTCCTCCGCGGAGCGGGCGCCCGAGAGCTCCTCCTTGGGCTCGACGCCCATCGAGCGGAGCACCCCGTTCGCGCTGCCGTTGAGCACCGTGACGGCGGGCCGGAACACGGTCGTGAACAGGGTCTGGAATGGGATGACGAGCTTCGCCGTCTGACGCGGGATCGCCAGCGCGAAGTTCTTCGGGACGAGCTCGCCCAGGATCATCGAGAAGATCGTCGCGATCGACACGCCCACGATGGCGGCGACCGGGCGCGACACGGTCTCGGGCCAGCCCCACGCCTCGAAGACGGGCGAGAGCAGGTTCGAGATCGCCGGCTCCATCGTGTAACCGGTCAGCAGCGTGGTCAGGGTGATCCCGAGCTGCGCGCTCGACAGATGCGTCGAGGTGATCCGCAGCGCCGCGATCGTCATCGACAGTCGGGATTCACCCGCCGCCTGGCGCGCTTCGAGATCTGCGCGGTCGAGGTTGACGAGCGCGAACTCACTCGCGACGAACAGACCGGTGCCGACGGTCAGCAGGAGCCCCACGCCCAGCATGACGAAATCCATCAGGCGTCACCCCCGATCGGTCGGGGTCGGCGGGGCGAGGGTCGGCAACTAGGAGGGTCGTCCATCGTGCGCCCGATCTTACGCCTGTCGAGGGCGGCCCGGAGGGCGGCATCCGGTTCGCTTGCGTTGCCCTGGGGTCGGGCGCACCTTCGCGCGTCGAGCGCAGGTCGAACTGCGCTCCATCCCGCGAAGTGCGGGCCACGTCGATTCCTCCCCCGGAGCGTGTGGGACGGCGGATTCCGCGGTGACGGATGCCGCGGGCCCGGTGAGCCCCGCGCTCGGGCAGGCTTCCGGCATGAACTGGATGACCCGACCGCCGCTGGACGTCGTCGTCCGGCGGCGCGAGGCCGACGAGACCACCGCGCGAAGCCTCGATCGTGCCCGCAGAACCGGGGCCGCGACTCCGATCGCGCGCGGGTCGTACGCCGCGTCCGAGGCCTGGGCGGCGCTGAATCCGCGCGACGCGCACGCGCAGCGCGTGTGGGAGGCTGCGGCCCGCCTGCGCCCGGGAACCGTCTTCTCGCATCACGCGGCCGCCGCCGTGCTCGGCATCGATCTGCTCGGCTCGTGGCCGCGAACGATCGACGTCACCACGGCCACGTCCGCGGGCTCATCGGGCGCCATCCGCCGCCATCACCGGCCGCTGGATGCCGACGAGGTGATGCCCTGGGGCGCGCATCTCCTCACCGTGCCCGCGCGTACGGCCGTCGACCTGGTGTCGCTCCTGCCCGCCGTCAGCGGGGTCGTCGCCGCCGACCAGGCCCTGTGGCACCGACGTTCCGGCGGCGCACTGTGCACGCGGCAGGAGCTCGAAGAAGCGGCATCCCGCTACACCGGCCGCGCCCACGCCCGAGTCGCCGCCGCGACCGCGTTCGCCACCGGCTTCTCCGACAGCGTCCGCGAATCCCAGAGCAGAGTCCTGATCGACCGGCTCGGCTTCCCCGCACCGACGCTGCAACAGCGCTTCACCCTGCCGGACGGCCGCGACGCGTTCGCCGACTTCTGGTGGCCCGATCACGACCACATCGGCGAGTTCGACGGCACCGGCAAGTACCTCGACCCGGCGATGCGGCAGGGACGCACACCCGAGCAGGTGCTCATCGCCGAGAAGGATCGGGGCGACGCACTACGGCGTCAGGTTCGCGCGCTCTCACGATGGCGCACCCCGCACCTGCGGAGCCCCCGGCTGCTGTACGACATCCTGCGGGCCGACGGCCTCCCCTCGGCCCGCCCGCGCCCCGGGCGGTGAGCCGAGAGCGGCGCAGTCATCGGGCGCACTTTCGGTCGTCGGCCGCAGTACGAAGCGCGCCCCATCCCGCGAACTGCGAGCGAAGCACGGCGCGCGGACCTACCAGCTGACGGGAAGCGCCTTGCCCTCTTCGTAGCCGGCCGCCGACTGCAGACCCACTGTCGCGCGGTCGTGGAACTCCGCGACCGTGGCCGCGCCCGCGTAGGTGAACGACGAACGCACGCCCGAGGTGATCATGTCGAGCAGATCCTCGACGCCCGGACGCAGCGGGTCGAGGTAGATGCGCGACGACGAGATGCCCTCGGCGAACAGCTCCTTGCGCGCTCGTTCATAGGCATCGAGACGCCCGAACCGGCCGACGACGGCCTTCGTCGAGGCCATTCCCCACGACTCCTTGAACGCACGTCCCTCGTCGTCGAGCTGGACCTCGCCGGGCGACTCGATCGTGCCGGCGAACCACGAGCCGATCATGACGGATGCCGCGCCCGCGGCCAGCGCGAGGGCGACATCCCGGGGGTAGCGGACTCCACCGTCAGCCCACACGTGCGCGCCGCGTTCCGCCGCGGCCTGCGCGGTCTCGAGCACCGCGGAGAACTGCGGGCGCCCGACGGCTGTCATCATGCGGGTCGTGCACATCGCGCCGGGGCCGACGCCGACCTTGAGGATCGTGGCTCCCGCATCGACGAGGTCGGTCACGCCCTCGGCCGTGACGACGTTGCCCGCGACGATCGGCAGACCGAGATCGAGCGCGGCGACCTCGCGCAGTGCGCGGAGCATGCCCTCCTGGTGCCCGTGGGCGGTGTCGACGACGAGCACGTCGACGCCCGCGGCGGCGAGCGCCTGCGCCTTGGCCGCCGCGTCACCGTTGATCCCGATCGCGGCCGCGACGATGAGCCGGCCATCACCGTCGACGGCGGGGCGGTAGATCGCGGTGCGCAGCGCGCTGCGGCGCGAGAGGGTGCCGACGAGCACCCCCTGGTGGAGCATCGCGACGACCGGCACGTCGGCCGCGTCGATGAGGTCGAAGGCGGCCCGAGGATCGGCCACATCGTCGGCGTCGATCGCGGTCGCTCGGTCTCGGACGAGGTCGCCCAGACGCGCGTCGGGCAACGCGGTCGCGAGGCGGGCGGCGGGGACGATTCCGGCGATGTCCTCGATGCGCCGCGTCGGTGCCGCCGGGTCGGCGACGACGATGCCGTGCCCGTCGAGCGCGGGGAGGATGCGGGATGCCTCGGCCACCGTGGCATCCGGTGAGAGCACGATCGGGGTGTCCCACGCGACCGGCTGGTCCTTGACCCATCGGATGGCGGCGTCGAGATCCTGGAGAGGCATGTCCTGCGGCAGGACGCCCAGACCGCCGCGCCGCGCCAGGGTGGCGGCGAGGCGCGGACCGGTGACGGAGTTCATGTTGGCCGAGACGATCGGCAGTGTGGCAGCGGTGCCGTCGCCGGGGGCGAGATCGACGTCGAGCCGGCTCGTGATGGCCGATCGGCGCGGCACGAGGAAGACATCGGAGTACGTCAAGTCGACCGTGGGATCTGCACCGGAGAAACGCATGGCCCATACGCTACGCCGCCGACCCGACAGGCGGCCGGAGCGCCTCGATCACGATGCGATACCACGGATGCTGTGGCGGCATCCGGTCCGTTGATCTGGGCTACCCTAGGAGACTGTGCGCGGCGGCGGACCACCGCCGTGAGAACTGATCTTCACCGATGAAAGCAGGCGATCTGCCGTGTCCAGCCAGGCGACCGGAATCGGAACCTCGAACGACGGCGAGTTCGGGGCGAACGAATGGCTCGTCGCGGAACTGTACGAACAGTTCCGCGACGACAAGAACTCGGTGGACAAGGAGTGGTGGCCGACGCTCGAGGCCTACGCCGCTCACGTGAGCGGCGCCAGCGCGAAGCCCGCCGCATCCGCTCCGTCGCAGCCCGCGGCCGCTCAGCCCGCCACGACATCCCACCCGGTGACGGCGCCCGTGCCTACTGTCGGCTCGCAGCCGGTCGCCCGCACGACGGCGCGGCCCGCGGCCGCTCAGCCCGTGCCCGCGCAGGCCCCGACGACGCCCGCCGCCGAGGTCGAGCAACGTGAAGACGTCGTGACCCCGCTTCGCGGGATGCCCAAGACCCTCGCGGCGAACATGGACGACTCGCTCACGGTGCCCACCGCGACGAGCGTGCGCACGATCCCCGCGAAGCTGATGATCGACAACCGCATCGTCATCAACAACCACATGTCGCGTACGCGCGGCGGCAAGATCAGCTTCACCCACCTCATCGGCTGGGCGCTCATCCAGGCTCTCAAGGCCTTCCCGAGCCAGAACGTCTCGTACGCCGAGGTCGACGGCAAGCCCTCGGTCATCGCGCACGCGCACGTCGGTCTCGGCATCGCGATCGACCTCCCCAAGCCCGACGGCACCCGCGCGCTCATGGTGCCGAGCATCAAGCGCGCCGAGTCGCTCAGTTTCACCGAGTACCTCTCGGCCTATGAGGACCTGGTCACCCGCGCTCGCAAGAACAAGCTGACGGCAGCGGACTTCCAGGGCACGACGATCTCGCTGACGAACCCCGGCGGCATCGGAACGGTGCACTCCGTCCCGCGCCTCATGCGCGGCCAGGGCAGCATCATCGGCGCCGGCGCCCTCGACTACCCGGCCGAGTTCCAGGGCTCGAGCGAGAAGACGCTGGTCAACCTCGGCATCGGCAAGACCATCACGTTGACGAGCACGTACGACCACCGCGTCATCCAGGGTGCCGGCTCGGGCGAGTTCCTGAAGACGGTGCACGAGCTGCTGATCGGCAAGAACGGCTTCTACGACGAGATCTTCGCCGCACTGCGCATCCCCTACGCGCCCATCCAGTGGTCGACCGACATCAACGTCGACCTCGCCGAGCGCGTCGACAAGACCGCCCGTGTTCAGGAGCTCATCAACTCCTACCGGGTGCGCGGCCATCTCATGGCCGACATCGACCCGCTCGAGTACCGCCAGCGCACGCACCCCGACCTCGAGATCGAGCAGCACGGCCTGACGTTCTGGGACCTCGATCGTGAGTTCGTCACCGGCGGTTTCGGCAGCAAGCGCGTCATGAAGCTGCGCGAGATCCTCGGCGTCCTGCGCGACTCGTACTGCCGCACGATCGGCATCGAGTACATGCACATCCAGGACCCCGATCAGCGCAAGTGGTTCCAGGACAACGTCGAGGTGAAGTACCAGAAGCCCGGCCACGCCGAGCAGCTGCGCATCCTCGGCAAGCTGAACCAGGCCGAGGCGTTCGAGACCTTCCTGCAGACGAAGTTCGTGGGTCAGAAGCGCTTCAGCCTCGAGGGCGGCGAGTCGCTGATCCCGCTGCTCGACGAGATCCTCCAGGGTGCCGCTCGCACCGGGCTCGAGGGGGCCGCGATCGGCATGGCTCACCGCGGCCGCCTCAACGTGCTGACGAACATCGCCGGCAAGACGTACGGCCAGGTCTTCCGCGAGTTCGAGGGTTCCGTCGCGATCGGCTCGAAGAGCGGCTCGGGCGACGTGAAGTACCACCTCGGCACCGAGGGCACCTTCGTCGGTGACGAGGGCGATGAGCTTCCGGTCTACCTCGCGGCCAACCCCTCGCACCTCGAGACCGTCGACGGCGTGCTCGAGGGCATCGTCCGCGCCAAGCAGGACCGCGGCCCGATCGCGTCGTTCTCGTGGCTCCCGATCCTCGTGCACGGCGATGCGGCCTTCGCCGGCCAGGGCGTCGTGGTCGAGACCCTGCAGATGTCGCAGTTGCGCGGATACCGCACGGGCGGCACCGTCCACGTCGTGGTGAACAACCAGGTGGGATTCACCACGCTCCCGCTCGACGCCCGCAGCTCGGTGTACGCGACCGACGTCGCCAAGACCATCCAGGCGCCGATCTTCCACGTCAACGGCGACGACCCCGAGGCCGTCGTGCACGTCGCGCAGCTCGCCTTCCGCTACCGCCAGGAGTTCAAGCGCGACGTCGTCATCGACCTCGTCTGCTACCGCCGCCGTGGCCACAACGAGGGCGATGACCCCTCGATGACCCAGCCCCTCATGACGAACCTCATCGAGGCGAAGCGCTCGGTCCGCCGGCTCTACACCGAGTCGCTGGTCGGACGCGGCGACATCACCGAGGAAGAGTACGAGCAGGCCAAGCGCGACTTCCAGGACCGCCTCGAGGTCGCGTTCGCCGAGACGCACGCCGCCGAGACCGGCGCCTCCGGCCCGGTGGGTCTGTCGGGGCCGATCGATCAGGCCGTCGGCGCGCCCGAGACGACGGGTGTCGGCGAAGACGTCATCCGCCAGATCGGCGACGCGTTCGTCAACGCCCCGGAAGGCTTCACGGTGCACGGCAAGCTCAAGCAGCTGCTCGACAAGCGCCACGACATGAGCCGCAACGGCAACATCGACTGGGCGATGGGTGAGCTCTTCGCCTTCGGGTCGCTGCTGATGGAGGGCACGAACGTCCGCCTCGCCGGTCAGGACGCCCGCCGCGGCACGTTCGTGCAGCGCCACGCGGTCCTCCACGACCGCTCGAACGGCCAGGAGTGGCTGCCGCTCGCGAACCTCTCCGAGAATCAGGGCCGCTTCTACGTCTACGACTCCCTGCTGAGCGAGTATGCGGCGATGGCCTTCGAGTACGGATACTCGGTCGAGCGCGCCGATTCGCTCGTCCTGTGGGAGGCGCAGTTCGGCGACTTCGCCAACGGCGCACAGTCGGTCATCGACGAGTTCATCTCGTCGGCCGAGCAGAAGTGGGCGCAGCAGTCGGGTGTCGTCCTGCTGCTCCCCCACGGCTACGAGGGCCAGGGGCCGGACCACTCGTCGGCCCGCATCGAGCGCTACCTGCAGATGTGCGCCCAGGACAACATGACGGTCGCTCGCCCGTCGACGCCCGCGTCGTACTTCCACCTGCTCCGTCGCCAGGCGTACGCACGCCCGCGCCGTCCGCTCGTCGTGTTCACCCCGAAGGCGATGCTGCGCCTGCGCGGCGCGACGAGCCCGGTCGAGGACTTCCAGAACGGCAAGTTCGAGCCCGTCATCGACGACATCGCGATCACCGACAAGAGCGCCGTCAAGCGGGTGCTGCTGCACTCGGGCAAGATCCACTGGGATCTGAAGTCCGAGCTCGACAAGAAGCCGAACCCGGCCATCGCGCTCGTGCGTCTCGAGCAGTTCTATCCCGCGCCGGTCGACGAGCTCAAGGCTGTCCTCGCGGGCTACCCGAACGCCGAGGTCGTCTGGGTTCAGGACGAGCCCGAGAACCAGGGTGCGTGGCCGTTCATCGCGCTCGAGGCCTCCGCCAAGCTCGACGGACGCGCCGTTCGCGGCATCACCCGACCCGCCGCCGCATCGACGGCCACCGGCTCACCGAAGGTGCATGCGGTCGAGCAGGCGAAGCTCATCGAGCAGGCGCTCACGCTCTGAGACGGTGACAGCGCAGAAGGGGCAGACGTGACGAACGTCTGCCCCTTCCAGCTTTTCGCCCCGTGCTCTCGTGCCGTCTCAGCCGGTCAGCGGTAGAGCCACACGGGCGGACTCAGGCGTGCGCGGCCTCCTGGGCCTGCCGCAGCCGCGCCAGCACCTGGTCGCGGAGCTCCTCGGGAGCAGACTCCCGGCAGGCGCGGGCCACCACCTCGGTGAGCGTGCGCGAGACCAGGGCCTCGTCACGACATGCCGGGCACGATTCCAGGTGCTCGCGGATGTCGGAATGCTCGGTCTTGCAGACCTCGTTGCGCAGGTACTCTTCCAGATCGCGTCGCGCCTTCTCGCAGCCGCAGTCACTCATTTCTTGCTCCTCGTGGGGGGCGTCGCGATGCCCCGCTCTTTCGCGTAGTCGGCCAGCAGGTCACGCAGCAGTCGTCTGCCACGGTGCAGACGACTCATGACCGTGCCGATGGGGGTTTTCATGATGTCGGCGATCTCCTGGTAGGCGAATCCCTCGACGTCGGCGAGGTACACCGCCAGCCGGAAATCCTCGGGGATCGACTGCAGGGCATCCTTCACCGCGGATGCCGGCATGTGGTCGATCGCTTCGGCCTCGGCCGAGCGGCTGCTGGATGCGGTGGTCGATTCCGCTCCGCCCAGCTGCCAGTCCTCGAGGTCGTCGATGGTGCCCTGGTAGGGCTCCCGCTGCTTCTTGCGGTAGGTGTTGATGTACGTGTTCGTCAGGATCCGGTACAGCCACGCTTTGAGGTTCGTGCCCTGCGTGAACGACGACCACGAGGCGAACGCCTTGACGAACGTCTCCTGCACGAGATCCGCCGCGTCGGCGGGATTGCGCGTCATCCGCATGGCCGCGGCGTAAAGCTGGTCCATGAACGGGAGCGCCTGCTCCTCGAACTGCACGCTCGGATCGGTGACCGCTTGCTCTTCCATCAGCGGCCAGTCTACGTGGGCGTCCCACGGCACGACGGTGGGATCGGCGAGTGCGATCATGGACTCCCTTCCCTCGGTAGGACCAACGACCTCGACAGAACGAGGGCGTTCGATACTGTGGAAACCCATGAGCACAGCCGCGTATTCCCCCCGTCCCGCCGACATCGGCGCGCCGTGGCGCGCTCCCGTCGCCGATGCCCCTGTCCGAGCCGAGGTCGCCGTCCCCGGATCGAAGTCGATCACCAATCGTGAGCTGGTGCTGTCTGCCCTCGCCGAGACCCCTTCACGGCTGGTTGCGCCGCTGCACTCCGACGACTCCGCGCGCATGATCGATGCGCTGCGCGCGCTCGGTGCTCACATCGAAGCGGTCCCCGGCGACGGACGGTTCGGTCCCGACCTCATCGTGACCCCGTTCGGCGAAAGCCCCGTCGACGCCGTCGTCGACTGCGGCCAGGCAGGCACCGTGATGCGCTTCGTCACGCCCCTGGCGGGCCTCGCCCGCGGGGAGGTCACCGTGACGGCGCACGAGAGCGCCCTGCACCGGCCCATGGCGGAGATGATCCGTAGCCTCCGCGAGCTCGGTGTCGACATCGACGACGGCGGCCGTTGGACCCTGCCGTTCCTCGTGCACGGGCATGGGCACGTGCGCGGCGGCGAGGTCACGATCGATGCGAGCGGGTCCAGCCAGTTCGTCTCGGGCCTGCTGCTGGCCGCGCCTCGCTTCGATGTGGGCCTCCGACTCGTGCACGACGGCCACCGCCTGCCGAGCCTGCCCCACATCGACATGACGGTCGAGTCACTCGGCCACCGCGGCGTCGTCGTCGAACGCCCGAACGAACGCGAGTGGCTCGTGCCGGCCGGTCCGTTGCGCGGCAAAGAGCTCACGATCGAGCCCGACCTCTCCAACGCGGCTCCGTTCCTCGCCGCGGCCGTCCTCACCGGCGGCCGTGTGACCGTGCCCCACTGGCCCGTGCACTCGACTCAGCCCGGTGCCCTGCTCGTCGACATCCTGACGGAGATGGGCGCTCGGGTGACGCGCCGCAGCGGCGTCCTCGCCGTCACCGGAACCGGTGAGATCCGCGGAGTCGACCTCGACCTCTCTGCCGCGAGCGAGCTGACACCGTCGCTCTTCGCGCTCGCGGCCTTCGCTGACTCGCCGAGCACGCTGCACGGGATCGGCCACATCCGTGGGCATGAGACCGACCGGATCGCTGCTCTGGTCGGCAACCTGCGAGCACTCGGAGGTTCGGCGGAGGAGCTCGAGGACGGCATCCGGATCACACCCGCGCCGCTGCGTGGCGGGCTCTGGCGAGCCCACCACGACCACCGCATGGCGACCGCGGGCGCGATCATCGGTCTTCGCGTGCCGGGGGTCGAGGTCGACGACATCGGCACCACCGCCAAGACGATGCCGGAGTTCCCCGAGCTGTGGGCCGAGATGCTCGCAGACAATGCGCGGGTCGACGGGTGAGCTGGCTCGGCGGCGACGACGACCTCGACGAGGAGTACGACGAGTCCGACATCCGGATGCGTCCGAACCCCAAAGCGAATCGGCCCCGCACGAAGCGCCGCCCCGCGCACAGCGATGCGCAGGTGGCGCGCGTCGTGGGTGTCGACCGCGGTCGGTACACGGTGCTCATCGACGAGGACGGCGACGACGAGCACACGACCCTGGCGGTGCGGGCTCGGGAGCTGCGGAAGCAGCCGATCGTCAGCGGTGACCGAGCACGCGTGGTCGGAGACGTGTCGGGCGACGAGGGCACTCTCGGACGCATCGTCGGCATCGAACCGCGCACGACGCTGCTGCGCCGCAGCGCCGACGACACCGATCAGGTCGAACGGATCGTCGTGGCGAACGCCGACCAGATGGTCATCGTCGTGGCGGCGGCCGACCCCGAGCCGCGCCCGCGGCTGGTCGACCGCTACCTCATCGCGGCCCTCGACGCCGGCATCCATCCGATGCTCGTCGTCACCAAGACCGACCTCGCTGACCCCTCGACGTTCCTCGCTCACTTCGAGGGGGTCGACGGCCTCGAAGTCCTCACGAGCGGACGCGGACGGATGCCGGTCGACGAACTCGGCGCGAAGCTCGTGGGTCATGCGACGGTGTTCGTCGGCCACTCGGGTGTCGGCAAGTCCACCCTCGTGAACGCGCTGGTGCCGACGGCTGCCCGGGCGACCGGGCACGTCAACGAGGTCACCGGACGCGGTCGCCACACATCGAGCTCCACCGTCTCGCTGCGCTACCGCGGACCTGAGGGCCGCGGTTGGGTCATCGACACGCCCGGCGTGCGGTCGTTCGGACTCGGGCACGTCGATCCCGCCAACATCCTCGCCGCTTTCACCGACCTCGCCGCCGTCGCCGAAGAATGCCCGCGTGGATGCACGCATCTTCCCGACGCACCCGACTGCGCGATCATCGAGGCTGTCGCGGCGGGCCGACTCGGCGAACGCGGACCGGCACGTCTCGACTCGCTGCAGCGCCTGCTCGGCACGTTCTCTGCCGGCGTCGACCCGGCCGTGCGGCGTTCTAGGCTGGAATCATGACGCGTCTGGAACCGGGCGATCCCGCCCCCGAATTCACCCTCGACGACCAGGACGGCTCGACGCTCTCGCTGTCGGACCTGCGCGGACGGCGCACGGTCGTCTTCTTCTATCCCGCCGCCATGACACCCGGGTGCACGCGCGAGGCATGCGACTTCCGCGACAGCGTCGACTCCTTGCGCGCCGCAGGGATCGAGGTGATCGGGATCTCGCGCGACGACGAGGCCAAGCTCCGCCGCTTCCGTGAGCAGGAGCAGCTGACCTACCCGCTGCTGAGCGATCCCGACCACGCCGTGCACGAGGCGTACGGCGCGTGGGGCGAGAAGAAGAACTACGGCAAGACCGTCGAGGGCGTCATCCGATCGACCTTCGTCATCGACGCGGACGGTCGCATCGAGCACGCGCTCTACAACGTCAAGGCCACCGGCCACGTCGCGCGCGTGCGCGCCCTGCTCGGTCTGGACTGAAGCGCTCTCGTCGCCCGTCGCGGTGGCAGGACTCGCGGTGGCAGGACTCGCGGTGTCAGGATTCGCCGCGATCGCGCGCTGCGCGCCGCGTAGCGGCCACGAGCATCACGAAACCGACGATGCCCGGCACCGCGATGAGCACCGCCGTTCCCGGGTCGGCGTACTGGCCCGTGGCCGCACCGAGCGCGACGGCCAGGATCAGCAGCTGCGCGACGATGCCTCCCGAGCGGCCCCAGGAGATCCGTCGCCACACCGAGACCGCGAATGCGGCGAGCGCCACCGCCCCGACCGCCGTCAGCACGATCAGCGCCACGGAGCTCGGCACGTCGATCGTGTCGCCGCTCACGAGAGCGACCATCTCCCACCCGACGACCGCGAGGAGCGCCAGGGCCTCGGCCGCGAGCACGGCTCCCGCGAGGCGTTCGACAGCAGAGGAAGCCATGGCATCCGACCTTCGATCCAGGCCGCGCAATGCCGGTATTCACGGCCCGGCGGCGAGCAAATCCACAGTTCACCCTTGATTCATCTGTCCGGGCTATGGGACGATAGATCAAGCCGTGTGCTCCCACAGCGAAGTGGGGCGAGCATCCGCTCGCACACTTATCCAGGGTAACGGACTACCCGAGTCCGGCCCGACAGAATCACCACCCCAAGGAGCACCACATGGATTGGCGCGACAAGTCTGCCTGCCTGACCGTCGACCCCGAACTCTTCTTCCCCGTGGGCAACACCGGCCCCGCCGTCGACCAGATCGAGAAGGCGAAGGCGGTCTGCGCCCGTTGCACCGTCACTGAGATCTGCCTGCAGTACGCCCTCGAGACCGGCCAGGACTCGGGCGTCTGGGGAGGCCTCTCCGAGGATGAGCGCCGTGCGCTGAAGCGCCGCGCTGCGCGCGCACGTCGCGCCTCCTGAGCCGCGCCGCAGGCCTCCTGACCGCCGGACGCGCTCGTCGCACTCAGCCCGCGTCGCGCTCGATGTAACGCAGCGGGATGTCGATGGTCACCTCGGTGCCGCTCCCGACGAGCGTGTGCCAGTCGATCGTCCCGCTGAGTTCGCCCTGGATGAGCGTCCGGACGATCTGCGTGCCGAGGCCGCGCCCGACCTGACCCTCCGGCAACCCGCTGCCCGAATCGCGGACCTTGACCTCGAGGCGCTCCGCCGAACGCTCGGCGACGATCTCGACGTCACCCTCCGTGCCGGCGAGACCGTGCTCGACCGCGTTCGTCACGAGCTCGGTGAGAGCGAGCGCGAGTGGCGTGGCGTACTCGCTCGGCAGCGTTCCGAAACGGCCGGTCGATCGCGTCCGGGCGCGCGTGTTGGGCGCCGCCGCCACCTCGGCGACGAGCTTGAGGACGCGCGCGAAGACCTCGTCGAAATCGACGTTCTGCGCGAGCCCCTCCGAGAGGGTGTCGTGGACGACGGCGATGGCCGACACACGCCGCATCGCCTGGGTGAGAGCATCGCGGGCTTCCTCGGAATGCGTGCGACGCGCCTGGATCCGCAGCAGCGACGCGACCGTCTGCAGGTTGTTCTTCACGCGGTGGTGGATCTCGCGGATCGTCGCATCCTTGGTGATGAGCTCCTGCTCCTGGTGCCGAATCTCGCTGACGTCGCGGCACAGCACGATGGCACCGATGCGCGTACCGTGGTCGCGCAGCGGAATGGTCCGCAACGACACCGTCACCCCGCGTGCCTCGATGTCGGCCCGCCACGGGGCACGCCCGGCCATCACGATAGGCAGCGACTCGTCGAACTCGCGCTTGCTGGGGAGGATCGCGGTCGCGACCTCGATGAGTGGCTCACCCTCGAGCTCATCCTCGAAGCCCAGCCGATTGAAGGCCGACAGCGCGTTCGGGCTAGCGAAGGTCGTCATGCCATCGACGTCGAGCCGGATGAGTCCGTCGGATGCGCGCGGCGCGCCGCGCCGCGGGGCGGTCGGGGCGTTGAGGTCGGGGAAGTCCGACGACGCGACCATCCCGAACAGGTCGTCCGCGCAGTCGTTGAACGTTATCTGCTGGCGCGACGGTGTGCGCGCCTCACCGAGATTCGTGTGCCGCGTGAGCACTCCGACGACGTGCGCCGGTCGCCCCTCCGCGGCCCGCTCCCGCACGATGGGGACCGCGCGCACGCGCGTGGGGGTCTCCTCGAACCAGTCGGGCGACGCGGAATCGACGATGCGCGCCTGGGTGAAGGCATCCTTCACCTGCGTGCGCCACTGCGGCCGCACCCGGTCGCCGACGATGTCTCGATAGAACAACGTCGCCGCTCCCCCGGGCCGCGTGTGCGCCACGGCGATGAACGAGTCGTCGGCCGTGGGCACCCAGATGACGATGTCGGCGAACGCGAGGTCGGCCAACAGCTGCCCATCGCCCGCGAGGCGGTGGAGCCACTCGACGTCGGCGTCGGTGGAGAGTCCTTGAGCATGGACGAGATCGCTGAGGGTCGACACCATTCCAGACTAGGGGGCCGACCTCACTGGCGCCGCCCGCCCCGTCACACGCTGCCGCCGGAGCTGGGCGGGGGTGGACGGCGTCGGCGGGGCGATCGCCTCGCCGACGAACCGGCGAACTGCCGCGGGGAGCGGCCCCCGCCCGTTGCCTTCTCCGATGGGGCGCGCCGCGAGGAGTGCGGCGTCCGCGGCACGCGGGTCCCAGGGAACGAACCAGCATCGCTCGATGCCCGCGTATCGCTCGAAGCTGCGGCGGATCTGACCTCGTGGATCGATCCCGAGTGGCCCGCCGCGCAGTTTGTTGACCACGACATGCACCGGTACGGCCCCGACCGTCGCCCGCAGGTCGGGATACGTGCGCAGGAACCGAGAGAGTCCGACGGGGTCGGCAGCCGCGACGGCGACGACCAGATCGGCCGATTCGAGCGCCGCGAGCGTCGCCCCGTTGCGTCGCGGGCCGTCGAGATCACTGACGATCTCTTCGTCGCGTTCGAGAGAGGCCGAGACATCGACGTACACCTCGTCGACCCACTCACGACAGGTGTCGAGGGCGCGCATGACGCGGTCGACCCCGAGCTCGGGCCAGCGTGTCGTGCGATTGATCCCCGTCAGGACCTCGACGGCACCGGCCGGCTCGGCGATACGGGTCAGCTCGGCCGGGGTCAGCTCGCCCCGAGATGCCCGCCGGCAGGCCGCCGCGAGCCCTGGCCCCTCATCGGCGATGCCCAGTGCGATGGCGACCGACGGAGCATGGGTGTCCGCGTCGGCGAGCGCGACGCGGCGCCCATCCCGAGCCGTCTCCCGGGCGAGCTCGATCGCGAGCGTCGTGCGCCCCGGCGCACCGGCCGCGCCCCACACGACGATCACCCGGCCTCGCGATCGGCCGCGCGGTCGCGGAGACGGGAGGGCGGTCACGGCATCCAGGGCATCCACGTCGGCATCGACGACCGCGACACCGAGGACCTCCGCGAACCGGCGCTCGGAAGGATCCCGAGCCCAGGCGACGATCCGCGTCGCCGCGCGATCGCACAGCTCGACGACCTCGCGGGTGAGCCAGGCCCGGGATGCAGCGAGCACCACGACATCCGCCTCGGCCAGGGCCTCGGTCGCACCTGAGCCCTCGAGCGCTACGCCGACCATCACGTCGGGGGCGAGCACCGCGACCTCCGTATGGCCGCCGGCACGCAGTCGTTCGACGAAAGGCCCGGCATCCGGGATCGCGACCACGACGCGCATCAGCGGTCCCCGCCCGCAGCGGGAATCACGGAGAGGGCGTCTCCCGCGCCGATCGCGGCAAGCAGGGCGCCGACATCCGCCCGGGGCACGACCAACTCGACGGCGGCGGAGCGCTGCTGCGCGACGAGGCCGTCACTGCTCTGCAGGGCTCGCACCGTCGCGTCCGCGACGAGGATGCGGGGGTCGGCGAACACACCGCGCTCGCGCTCAGCTGCGCTCCACACCTCCACCCGGGTTCCCGCCGAGACCGAGCCCGGCACGGCGTTCGTCGTCTGCACGACGATCGTCGTCGCAGCCAGCTGATCGGGCGACGCCACAGCGCCGCGCGGCACCAGCTCGCCCGCGGGTATCGTCCGGGCGGCGACGGCTCCGGGCGCGAGCGTGCCCGGAGCCGCGTAGATCTCGTCGGCCGCCCCGAGTGCCACCTCCACGACGCGCAGATCGGCCGCCTCGATGGGCTCGCCGACGACGATCGTGCGTGCTGCGCTGAGAACGGTCGAGGTCTGGCGGGCAGCCGACACGACCGACCACACGCCGGCGATGGAGATCAGCACCAGCACGATGCCGACGATGACGCGTGCGTCGGCGCGGCGGAGGCGTCTGCGGAGTGACGTGCGTACGACCATGCCACCATCGTGGGCGAACCGACGCGCGGACGTTCTCGGTTCTCCACAGGGGTGTCAAGGGCACGACGCGGCGGCGTGAGCGTGCCGATAATGGACGCATGCCCGCCACGCCCGACAGTGCGCGCTTCCTCACCCCGTCCCAGGTCGCAGAGATGCTGCAGATCGAGGTCGACGAGGTGATCGCGCTCGTCCACGAGGGCCGGCTGGTCGGAGCGAAGGTGGGAACTCCGTCTCGGTGGCGGATCGAGTCGGAGAGCGTCGAAGACTACCTCGACGCCCAGGTCGAAGATGCTCGTCGCGCGGCACTGTGGCAGCAATCGCAGATCGCGAGCTTTCCCGAGCTGTGGGGTCGGCGGCGCCGAAACGATTGATCCTTTACCCGTTTCCGCCGTCGAGATGCACGGTCTGCAGCGCCGGATACGCGATCATGCGATGACCCGTGATGGCGCTCGTCCGCCGGTGCTCCCCCGCGCCGTGGAGCGCGAGATCGAGGTGGTCCGCGCCGGCGCGGTCGATGGTGCCCGTCCAGGTCGTGTTCCCCGCAACCGCGATGCGGACGCCGACGCGACGACGCGCGAGGTCGCGCAGGACGAAGCCGAGTGTCATGCGTTCCGCGAGCGCCGGGCGGCGTCCGGACGGACGGGCGCTGCGGAGCAGGTCGGATTCCGCAGCGGCGACCGAGGCCACTGCCGCGAGCGGCACGACTGCGGCGCGCAGCCCGGCGGCGCTCTCGATGCCGAGCCAGTCGGCACCGGCTCCCGTCACACGTCCGCGCACAGCATCGGCGGCGACGACATCGATCGCGACCTCGGTGTCGACCAGTTCGGCGACGCGTTCACGCAGCGTGAGCCGAGAGAGGCGCAACCGCTCGGCCTCGGTGTCGAGCGCCGCCCGCTCGGCCTCCCATTCGGAGTCCAGCTGGTGTTCGAGATCCTCGAAGAAGCGCTGCCATCGCACGCGACGAGGCTATCGGCGGCATAGCGGGCCGGGGTGAGTTGTCCACAGGTTGGAGGATTCTCATCCGGCCAGATTCGGCAGTGTGTTGTACTCGTCGGCGTTGGCAGAGCCGAGGGAAGGAGGTGCGCACGATGACGTCCGTGAACGCCGACGAGCCGCGTCGATACCCGCGTATCGGGTCGTCGCTCGACATCGCCGAGTTCTTCGCGGCGCAGCCGACGCCGACGTCGGATCTCCCCGATCCCGAGCCGTTGGCACGCAACCTGACCCGGGGTGTGCTCGAGGTGCTCGCCGGAGTACGCGAGGTCGAGCAGCTCGCGCGGTGGCTGAGCGAGGACGCCTTCCGCGTGCTCGTGACGCGCGCGAACCTCGCGGCGCGGGCGCGCAGCGCACGGCAGGTGACGCCGGCGCGGCCGGTCTACTCGATCGTCTCGGTGCGGACGTGCGAGCCGGCGGACGGGGTCGTCGAGGGCACGGTGGTCGTCACCACCCCGCACCGGACGCGCGCCGTCGCACTCCGACTCGAGGGGCTCGACGGCCGGTGGCGTGCGACGTCGCTCGCCCTGCTGTGATCGGCGCCCGCGTGCCCTCCCCGCATCACTGCTTGTAGGACGAGAGGAAGTTGCCCAGCCGCTCGATCGCCTCGGTCAGGACCCGCGCCTCGGGCAGCGTGACGATGCGCAGGTGATCGGGGTCCGGCCAGTTGAAGCCGGTGCCCTGCACGAGCAGCACATGCTCCGCGACGAGGAAGTCGTAGACGAGCTTGCCGTCGTCGTGGATGTCATACACCTCGGGGTCGAGGCGGGGGAAGGCGTACAGCGCTCCCTCGGGCTTGTGGCACGTGACGCCCGGAATGCTCTCCAGGCCCTGCCACGCGGCATCCCGCTGCTCGTGCAACCTCCCCGTCGGTGCGATGAGCGCCTCGATCGACTGCACACCCGACAGCGCCGCCTGCACCGCGAACTGTGCCGGCACGTTCGGGCACAGACGCGTCGAGGCGAGCAACTGGATGCCTTCGAGGAAGCCCTTCGCGTGCGCCTTCGGGCCGGTGATGACGAGCCAGCCCGACCGGTATCCGGCCACGCGGTACGTCTTGGAGAGCCCATTGAAGGTCAGGCAGAGCAGATCGGGAGCGAGCGTCGCCAGCGGGATGTGGCTCGCCTCGTCGTAGAGGATCCGGTCGTAGATCTCATCCGAGAGCAGCAGCAGCGAGTGCTCGCGCGCGATCTGGACGATGCCCTCGAGCACCTCCCGGCTGTACACGGCACCGGTGGGGTTGTTCGGGTTGATGACGACGATGGCCTTCGTCTGCGGAGTCACCTTCGAGCGGATGTCCTCGAGGTCGGGCTCCCAGCCCTGGCTCGCATCGCACAGGTAGTGAACGGGCTTACCTCCCCCGAGGCTCGTCATCGCCGTCCACAGTGGATAGTCCGGCGCGGGGATGAGCACTTCGTCGCCCTCATCGAGCAGCGCCTGCATCGTCATCGTGATCAACTCGGAAACGCCGTTGCCGAGGTAGACGTCATCGGGGTCGACGTGAGGGAACCCCGGAACCTCCTCATAGCGCGACACGACGGCGCGCCTCGCGGACAGGATGCCGCGACTGTCGCTGTATCCGTGCGCGTTGGGCACCGACTCGATCATGTCTCGCACGATCTGGAAGGGCGCCTCGAACCCGAAGATCGCGGGGTTGCCGGTGTTCAGCTTGAGCACCCGGTGCCCGTCGGCCTCGAGTCGGTCGGCCTCGGCCAGGGCGCTGCCACGGATCTCGTAGAGGACGTCCTTGAGCTTCGATGACTGATCGAGGGTACGGCGGTTCATCCGATCAGGATATCCGGGGGTCGAGCGGGCCGATCGACGAAGCGTGGCCCGCTCGCCGGATCACTTCTTCTTGCCTGCGGCGCGGCGCGCCGCGCGGTTGCCCGCATCGGCGGCATCCTCGCTCGCGGCCGTCTTCTGCCCGAACGCGCCGCGCGGGCCATCGGCGGGCGCATCCTGCTCGGCCGCGTGCTGACGCGCCTTCGCCGTCGCCGTCTTCTGCACCTGGCCGCGGTCGTTGCGCACCTCGACCTCGCCCGATCCGGTGTCACTCGGCGCCGAGTACTCGAGCTTCTGCGTCTCGACGGGCGTCGGGGCGAGCCCCTTGGCGTCGACATCGCCGCTCTCGGCCGAGCGCACCTCGACCTCGAGGTTGTAGAGGAAGCCGACCGACTCCTCCTTGATCTGGCTCATCATCGACTGGAACATCTCGTACCCCTCGCGCTGGTACTCGATGAGCGGGTCGCGCTGAGCCATCGCACGCAGGCCGATGCCGTCCTTGAGGTAGTCCATCTCGTAGAGGTGGTCACGCCAGCGGCGGTCGAGCACCTGCAGCACCACGCGACGCTCGAGCTCGCGCATCGCGGGCTCACCGAGCGCCTCCTCGCGGTTCTGGTACGCGATCTTGGCGTCGGAGAGCAGCTCGCGCTTGAGCACCTCGGGCGTGATGCGGCCCTTGTTCCCCGCCTCCGCCACGACCTCGTCGATCGTGACGCCCACGGGGTAGAGCGTCTTCAGCTCGGTCCAGAGGGCGTCGAAGTCCCAGCTCTCGGTGTGACCGGACGAGGTGTGGTCGTCGATCACCGCGCTGATGGCGTCTTCGATGAAGTGCTGCACACGCTCGGAGAGGTCGTCGCCGTGGAGCACCTGGCGGCGGTCGGTGTAGATCGCCTCGCGCTGGCGGTTGAGCACGTCGTCGTACTTGAGGACGTTCTTGCGGATCTCGGCGTTGCGCGCCTCGACCTGAGCCTGCGCGCTCTTGATCGCGCGCGAGACCATCGACGACTCGATCGCGACGTCTTCGGGGAAGTTCGTGCGAGCGAGGATCGCCTCGGCCGCGCCCGACTGGAACAGGCGCATGAGGTCGTCGGTCAGCGACAGGTAGAAGCGGCTCTCACCGGGGTCGCCCTGGCGGCCCGAACGACCGCGCAGCTGATTGTCGATGCGGCGCGACTCGTGACGCTCGGTGCCGAGCACGTACAGGCCGCCGGCCGCGACGACCTTCTCGGCCTCCTCGGCGACGGTAGCCCGCACCGACGTGAAGACCTCGTCCCACGCCGCCTCGTACTCCTCCGGCGTCTCGACCGGATCGAGACCGCGCGACTTCATCTCCTGCACGGCGAGGAACTCGGCGTTGCCGCCGAGCATGACGTCGGTGCCACGGCCGGCCATGTTCGTCGCGACCGTCACCGCCCCCAGACGACCGGCCCGGGCGACGACCTCGGCCTCACGCGCGTGGTTCTTGGCGTTGAGGACCTCGTGCTTGACGCCCTTCTTGGCCAGCAGCCGCGACAGGTACTCGCTCTTCTCGACGCTCGTCGTTCCCACGAGCACGGGCTGACCGCTGGCGTGCCGCTCGACGATGTCCTCGACGACCTGCGCGAACTTCGCCGTCTCGTTCTTGTAGACGAGGTCGGGCTGGTCCTTGCGGATCATCGGCTTGTTCGTGGGGATCGGCACGACACCGAGCTTGTAGGTCGACATGAACTCGGCCGCCTCGGTCTCGGCGGTACCGGTCATACCCGACAGCTTGTCGTACAAGCGGAAGTAGTTCTGAAGCGTGACGGTGGCGAGGGTCTGGTTCTCGGCCTTGACCGGAACGCCCTCCTTCGCCTCGATGGCCTGGTGGATGCCCTCGTTGTAGCGGCGCCCGACGAGGATGCGGCCGGTGTGCTCGTCGACGATCATGACCTCGTCGTTCATCACGACGTAATCGGTGTCGCGCTTGAACAGGGCGCGCGCCTTGATCGAGTTGTTGAGGAACGAGATGAGCGGGGTGTTCGCCGATTCGTAGAGGTTGTCGATGCCGAGGTAGTCCTCGACCTTCTCGATACCGGGCTCGAGAACGCCGACGGTGCGCTTCTTCTCGTCGACCTCGTAGTCGACACCGGGCTCGAGCGTCGTGGCGACGCGGGCGAACTCCACGAACCACCGGTTGGCCTCGCCCGACGACGGGCCCGAGATGATGAGCGGGGTGCGTGCCTCGTCGATGAGGATCGAGTCGACCTCGTCGACGACGGCGAAGAAGTGACCGCGCTGAACCAGGTCTTCACGGCGCCACGCCATGTTGTCGCGCAGGTAGTCGAAGCCGAACTCGTTGTTGGTGCCGTACGTGATGTCGGCCGCGTACTGCTCGCGGCGGACGTCGGGGGTCTGCCCGGAGACGATCGTGCCGGTCGTCATGCCCAGCGCCCGGTACACGCGCCCCATGAGCTCGGACTGGTACGAGGCGAGGTAGTCGTTGACCGTGATGACGTGCACGCCCTGGCCAGCGATCGCGTTCAGGTAAGCCGCGAAGGTCGCCGTCAGCGTCTTTCCCTCACCGGTCTTCATCTCGGCGATGTTGCCCAGGTGGAGCGCCGCGCCACCCATGACCTGAACGTCGTAGGGACGCTGACCGAGCGTGCGCTTGGCAGCTTCGCGCACGGCTGCGAACGCCTCGGGCATCAGACGGTCGAGGGTCTCGCCGGCTTCGTGGCGCGCACGGAGCTCGGCGGTCTCGTTCCGCAGCTCCTCGTCGGTGAGGCGGGCGTAGTCCTCTTCGAGCGCGCCCACGGCCTTGACGATCTGCTGCAGGCGGCGCAGCACACGGCCCTCACCGGCGCGGAGCAGTTTCTCGAGAGGGTTGGCCACAGCGGATCTCCATCTGTCGGGTGCGCCGACGCCACGTCGGCCGCGCCCGCGCGTACGCACGGGCATATGGAGCCATGTTATCGGGCCGTGACCTTGGCGTCGCCTGCGAGAGACGACGACATCCCCTCCCGTGCGGACCGGCGAGACCTAGGATCAGAACATGGCCGGATTCTGGGGCAGACGCAAGCAAGAACAGCAGAAGGTCTCCGACGCGGATGCGAGCCTCGCGCGCGAGGCCGACATCGCCCTCGTCGGGGCGGACGAGCGTCTGCGCGTCACGAGCGATGAGATGGTTTTCGCCGAGGCCGAGCTGGGCGAGGAAGCGACCGCTCCCTTGCGCGAGGCGATCACCGCCGTGCGTCATCACCTGGGCGAGGCGTTCCACCTCAAGCAGCTCAATCACGACGAGATCCCCGACACCCCCGAAGAGGTGCGCACGCGTAACGCGCGCATCGTGCAGCTGTGCGAATGGGCGCAGGATCTGCTCGACGACCGCACGTCGACATTATCGGAGGCGATCGAGCGGGCGCGGCGCGCGCCGGAGATCCTCGCCGGCATCCGGGCCGATGTCACGACGCTGCGCGAGCGAATCGAGCCCGCACGCGCCGTCATCGAGCGCGTCTCGGGGCGCTACCACCCCGACGCGCTCAACCGCATCAGCGGCAACGCCGACGAGGCGGCGGGGCTGCTCGAGTTCGCCGAGCACGGAGCGGATGTCGCCGAGCGCCGCCGTTCCGCGGGCGAGCGCGGACCCGCGAACATCGCGCTCGAGACGGCGACCGAGGCCGTGCGCCGCGCCCGCACCCTCCTCGATGCCGTCGACGACTTCGAGGTCGAAGCGCTGCGCGCCCAGTCGACGCTCGCCGATGTCGTGGCCGACTCGCGTGACGACCTCGTGACGGCACGGACCGCGCCGCAGACCCCCGCGGTCACGACCGCGATGGCAGAGCTCCAGCAGGCGTTGACCCGCATCAGCCCCGCCGGATCGAAGGGCGATCCGTTCGCCGAGCTCTCGATGCTCCGCGAGAAGAACGCCGCCCTCGATGTCGCCGTGGACACCGCTCGAGAGCGCGCCGCCCGACCGGTGCCGCCCGAGAGCCACGTGCGGCATGCCATCGACGACGCCGACCGGCAGCTCTCGGTCGCGCGAAGCGTCATCGCCGGTCACCGCGGCTGGATCGGCGCGGACGCGCGCACCCGGCTCGCCGAGGCCGAGAGTCTGCGCCTCGGCCTCGCACCTGTCGGCCCCATCGCCGAGGACGACCGCGAGAAAGCCCTCGCCGATGCTCGGCGATGCGCCGCTCTCGCGGGTGAAGCCCTCCACCTGGCCCAGCGCGACATCGACGGCTCGCGCCCCAACGACGGTTGGGGCGGCCCGGGCGGCTACGGCGGCGGCTGGGGCGGCCGCGGCAACGGCGGCAACATGGTCGGCGGCATCCTGGGCGGTCTCGTGATCGGCAGCATGCTCGACGGCATGTTCGACTGAACGCCGGCGGGACCGAGCACCGGCGGCTTCGGGCGACATACGACGGGGGCGGATGCCGCGATGGCACCCGCCCCGTCGTCGTCCTCAGGTCAGGACGCCAGCTCGGCCTCGGGCGGAGCTGCGGCGGTCAGCGAGATGACGCCGTAATCCCACCCCTTTCGGCGGTACACCACGCTCGGGTGGTCGGTGCGGGCGTTGATGAACAGGAAGAAGTCGTGCCCGACCAGCTCCATCCGGTCGACGGCCTCTTCGACGGTCATCCATTCAGCACCGAACTCCTTGGTGCGGATGACGACGGGCGTGTAGTCGTCTTCTTCGGCGGAGTCTCCGATGACGGGGACCTCGCCGGTCGCGACAGCTCGAAGGACCTCGACCGACGCGGGCTCCACGTCGATGCCCTCGAGAGCACCCGTGCCCTTGTCGAGCTTGGCTCCCCGCGGGTGGTTGCGCGCGTCGACGCGCTTGTCCTTCGCGCGGCGCACCTGCTCGACGAGCTTGTCGACCGCGAGGTCGAGCGCGACGAACTTGTCGCCGTCCGTGGCCTCAGCCCGGACGATCGGTCCTTTTCCGGTGAGGGTCAGTTCGACGGTTTCGTCATCCATGCGCCCGTTGCGGTACGCGTGATGAGTGACCTTGATGTCGAGGCGCTGCGCACGAGGTGCGAGCGTCTCGATGCGACTGGACTTCTCTTCAGCCACCGTGCGGAAGCGATCCGTGATCCCGACTCCCACGCCGACGATGCTGGTTTCCATCCTGACCTCCTTGCTCCGGTCCGCCCGGTTCAAGGGCGGACCTTCGTTCGCCTTGGTCTCCCCCACGCTAGTGCGGCGAGGGCGCGTTGTCACTCATGAACCGCCGGGAATATCTTCAGCGGCCACCCGAAGCGGCGTGTCGGCCAGGACGATGGCACCGACGACCCGCAGACCGGCACCGCCGAGCGCGTTCTGCGCCGCGCGCAGGGTGGCCCCCGTGGTCATGACGTCGTCGACGATGACGACGGGGCCGGTACCCGGCCGCGCGACGAACGCTCCGGCGACGTTGCGCTGCCGCTCCGCGCGGCCGAGCAGACGCTGGTCGGCGACGCTGCCGCGCGCACGGAGCCACCGCGCAACGCGCGCGTCGCACCGCCGAGCGAGCAGCTCCGGCACTGCGTACCCTCTGCGCCGCAGCGCCGGCCGCGACGGCGGGACCGGCACGAGCACGGCATCGCCCCACCCCGCCTCTCGGACGAGCCCTGCCATCAGCCGGCCGAGCGGGCGGCCGAGGCCGGTGCGGCCATCCTCCTTGAGGGCGCGGATGACGCGGGCGGCCACGCCCTCGTACCGCGCGACGCTCCAGACTTCGAGGCCGTCGGTGTCGCATCGGCGCGGGCGCGGGAACTCCGAGACGCACGTCGCGCAGAGGGGGCGGCCGGGTGCATCGCATCCGGCGCACCAGACGGGAAGGATGAGGTCGAGCGCGTCGGCGAGGTGTTCTCGCCAGCGCTCACGGCGGGGGGCGGTGGACGACACGAGCCCATGGTCTCGCCGGACTCCGGCCGAGACCGCCGCGAGTCCCGCAGCGGGGGAGGAGAACGCCTGCGTCGTCGCCGGGGAGAAGTCAGCGGGGCGAGCCCTGCTGCGACGCGAGGACTCGGATGCCGCCCGCCACCGTCGGCCAGGCCTGCCCCTTCTGCGCATAGAGCACGCCCTCCCCGTCGAGGAGACGCACGGCTCGCAGCTGGTTCGTCGCCGCGATCGCGACGGGGCCGAGCGGTGCCGTGAGCTCCTCCCCGAACCCGCCGACCGACTGCGAGATGACGACGTCGGCGTCGCCGTCCTCGGCGAGGACCGCGATCGTCGACCCGTCGACCCAGCTCGCGTCGATTCCGGTGCCCGGGAGCTGCGCCACCGTCTCACGGTCACCGAGACCGGCGGGAGCGCCGTCGTCGTCGCGGAGGATGCCGGCGATCCACAGGGCCGGGCGCGAGCCGTCGCGCACGAGCGCGGCGATGCGGGTGCCGTCTCGCGACACCTCGATGCTCGAGATCTGCGACGCACCCGGCCATGCGTTCGCGATCGAGACGACCGTGCCGTCCGCACCCGTCGCCGTCAGACCCGAGGGAGCGCCGGCAGGCACGCTCCAGATGAAGCCCTGCGGATCGATCGTGGGATCGATGAGCCCTGCTCGTTCGTCGACGACTTCGAAGGTCGCGTCATCGCGCACCCGCACGACGGCGCCGGAGGATGTGCGGACGGCGGCCGCGCTGCGATCCGCCCCCACCTGGATCGATTCCGGATCGAGGTCGGGGATGACGTCGGACAAGCCCGGCAGCGGCTCGATCTCGGAGCCGGAGAGGAAGCCGAAGGCGTCCTCGGTCAGCACGGCGGGCCGCACATCGACCCGGATGGGCCGGACGTCCACGGCCTGAGCGGCGACCGGCTCGCCATCGACAGACATCTGGGCACCGCGGATGCCGGCCGACTGCAGGCTCGCGTCGAGCTGCGCCTGCATCCGGTTGCGGGTCTCGGGCACGATCGCCAGCGCCGACTGCGACAGCGGCACCTGGGCCACTCCCCCCTCGAGCGGAACCGCGCGCGTCGCGAGCTCGAGGCTCTCGGGGAACGCCGAGTAGACCGCGCCGGACAGCCAGGGGCTCGGGTCGCCGTCGATCAGTGCCTCCGCGATGTGCGTCGCCGCGTTCGTCGCGGGGAACCAGCGACGGTCGGGCACGAGGTAGGACCACGACCGGTCGAAGTACATCACGGAGTACTCGCGGAAGACCGCCTGGAACCGTGCCCGGTCGAGCACGACGCCGTCGGGGGCGTCCGAGATCCGCCATTCGCCGTCCACCTCGACGAGGGAGAAGTCCAGCGGCATAGACCCGCCATCGGTCACCGACAGCGCCCCGGTGGCATCGACGGCGGCCTCGGGTGTGATCGAGACGGTGACCGTCCCGTCACCGGCGACGGTGAACACCCGCTCGCCGGGAAGGTCGATCGTGGCGCGGGCGGTCGGCTGCCACGATGACCGGAATTCGGGGGCGAGGAACTGCCGAGCCGTCCCCCAGTCGTCGCGGGGCCCAGACCCTGCCGCGAGGAATCCCGCCACGATCTGCTGCGGCGTCGCTCCCGGCGGCGGATCGTCGGGAAGGAAGGAGAAGTCGACCGCGCCGGCCTCCTGATCGATCGGAGCCCCCGCGACGACGGGGCCCGAGGTCGGCAGCCCCGTGCAGGCGGTCAGCAGGACGGCGAACAGCATCCCGACGACGGCGACGACCGGGCGAAGACGCTTCACGACGAGCCTTTCGCGGGACGGGGCAGGGAGATCGGCTGGGTCAGCCCCAGATCGTCGAAGGGTACGCCATCCTCCCCGGGATCGACCGGGAGCGGCGAGTGACCGTCGAGGGGCTCGCTGCGTCGCGGAATCGTGAGCACGAAGTTCGTCCCCCGACCCAGTTCGGACCACACCGCGAGGGTGCCGCCGTGCAACCGGGCGTCGCCGAGGGCGATCGACAGTCCGAGGCCGGTGCCGCCGATGGTGCGTTTGCGGGAGGGATCGGCGCGCCAGAAGCGATCGAACACGCGCTCGGTGTCGGCCGGCCGCATCCCGAGGCCGTAGTCGCGCACCCCGATCGCCACCGCGCGGGCATCGCTGTCCACGCTCACCACGATCGGTCTGCCCTCGCCGTGCTCGATCGCGTTGCCGAGCAGGTTGCGGACGATCCGGCGCACGCGTCGCGGGTCCATCTCCACGGGCGAGTATCCGCCCGGGGCGACGAGGCGCACATCGCTCCCGTGCTGCTCGGCGAGCTGAGCCATCGAGGCGATGACGTCTTCGGCGAGCTGCGTCATGCTCGTCGGCTCGCTCTCCAGCTGAACCGAGCCCGCGTCGTAGCGACTGATCTCGAGCAGATCGGTCAGCAGCACCTCGAACCGGTGCACCTGGTCGTGCAGCAGCTCGGCCGCGCGGGCCGCCACCGGATCGAAGTCCTCGCGTCGATCGTTGAGCATGTCGGAGGCGAGACGGATCGTGGTCAGCGGGGTTCGCAGCTCGTGCGAGACATCCGACACGAATCGCTGCTGCACCTGCGACAGCTCGGCGAGCTCCTTGATCTGCGCCTCGATGCTGTCGGCCATCGCGTTGAACGACCGTCCGAGGGTCGCGAACTCGTCCTCGCCGCGCACCTGCAGTCGTACGGCGAGATCTCCCGCCGCGAGCCGCGAACTGCTCTCGGCGGCCTGCGCGATCGGCTCGGTGACCGAGCGCAGCACGATCCACGAGATCGCGCCGATGAGGACGACCAGTCCGACGCCGACGATCCACAGGGTGATCTGGACGAACCCGAGGGTCTGCGCCTCGCCCGCCAGGTCGTAGCCGAGGTACAGCTCGTACGCCCCCACCTCGGGTAGGACGATCTGCTGCCCCACCACGATGCCGGGCACCTGACCGCCCCCGGATGCGGCGAAGCCGACGGGCTGCCACCACTGCAGCTCGTCGTCGCTCTGCACCTGCGCGCGCAGCTCGTCGCTGATGCGGTCGGCGGGAAGGCCGGCCGAGTCGAAATCCTGGGGCGCGATGGCCGACGGCTCCGATGAGATCCGGAACGCCGCGATGCGGTCGGTCGACGACTGCCGCTGGATGGAGGTGCGCACACTTTCCATGAGGTTGTCGACGGCCACGACGTCGCCCCCGACCTCAGCGGCATCCAGCGTCGCCTGGGCCGACTGCGTCGCGCGCTGAGCCTCGGCGAGCAGCTGCGAGGTGCGCGACTCGAAGAGGTCGTTCTGGATCGCCAGCGACATCCACACCAGCGCCACGGTGATCGTCAGCGCGGTGGCGCCGAGCGTGATCGCGACGGTGCGGAATCGCAGCGATCGCCGCCACGTGCGGGCGAGTCGACGCCCCCACGACCGCCAGCCGTGCGTCGCCACCGTCGCCGTCGTGACGGTGCGGATAGGCATCGGATCGTCAGATGACGGCGCCGGCGCGATAGCCGACGCCGCGGACGGTCGTCACGATGCGCGGGTTGTCGGGATCGATCTCGACCTTCGCCCGCAGCCGCTGCACGTGCACGTTCACCAGACGCGTGTCGGCCTTGTAGTGATAGCCCCAGACCTGCTCGAGCAGCATCTCGCGCGAGAACACCTGCTGCGGCTTCGAGGCGAGCGCGACGAGCAGCTCGAACTCGAGGGGCGTCAACGCGATCACGTCGGTGCCGCGCCGGACTTCGTGGCCCTCGACGTCGACGACGAGGTCGCCGATGCGCAGCGATTCCGACGCCGACGCTACCGCGGGACGCAACCGCGTCCGGATACGGGCGACCAGTTCTTTGGGGTTGAACGGCTTGACGATGTAGTCGTCGGCTCCCGACTCGAGGCCGCGCACGACGTCCGCGGTGTCGGTGCGCGCGGTCAGCATGATGATCGGCACGCCGGACTCGGCCCGCACCTGGGTGCAGATCTCTATGCCGTCCACACCGGGGAGCATGAGGTCGAGCAGGATCAGATCGGGCTTCTCGGTGCGCCAGGTCTCGACGGCCGCCGCGCCATCGGCGCAGAACACGGTGTCGAACCCCTCGGTGCGCAGCACGATGCCGATCATCTCCGCCAGGGCGGTGTCGTCATCGACCACCAGGATGCGAGAAGTCATGGGCGGCGTTCGTCTTTCGGCTCGGGCTCGCGCGCGACGTGCGCGTACTCACCGTACCCGACCCGCGCGCCGTCGACTCCGGATGCTGCGCGCTCGTGTGACACGATGGGTTCGACCGAGCCGACTGTTCCAGGAGTGCATCGTGACGTCATACCCCGCGTGGACGCCGGCGCCGCGTCCCGGCATCATCCCGCTTCAGCCGCTCTCGTTCGGGGTGATCCTGGGACGCTCGTTCTCGGCATTGCGCCAGAATCCGAAGGTCCTGCTGGGCTTCGCCCTGGTCGTGCAGACCGTCGCGATCCTGGTGGCGACCGCGGGGATCGTCGCGGTCGGTTTCGCGACCTTCGGCAGGCTCGCGTCGATGCGGCCCGGTACCGAGGAGTTCGAGACCGTCCTGGCCGGCTCGATCGCGATCAGCGGGGCGACGGCGCTCGTGCTGTCTCTGGCCTCGGGGGCGCTCGGCGTCCTCGTCCAAGGCGTCGTGGTCAGCGAGGTCGCGCACGCTGTCGTCGCCGAGAAGCACACCCTCGGGGCACTGTGGCGTCGCGTGAAGCCCGTGGCGTGGCGGCTGATCGGATACTCCGCCCTGGTCTTCCTCATCGTCGCGGTCGTCGTCGGCATCCTCGCCGCCGGGATCGTGGGGCTCGCGGTGAGCGTCGGCCCCGCCGCAATCATCCTGGCCGTCGTCCTGGGCCTGTCGGCGATCCCGCTGAGCCTCTGGCTGAGCACGAAGCTTCTGCTGGTGCCCTCGGTCATCGTCCTCGAGCAGGCGACCGTCTTCGGCGCCATCGCTCGATCGTGGCGACTCACCCGGGGTCGGTTCTGGCCGACGCTCGGCATCATCGTCATCATCTCGATGAGTTTCGGGGTCCTGGCCCAGGTCGTCAGCGTGCCGTTCTCGTTCGTCACGATGGGGCTCACCTCGGTCATCACCCCCACCGGCGACCCCGAGCCCGGCCAGATCATCGCGCTGCTGGTCGGCACGCTCCTGGCGCAGGCCTTCGTGACCCTCATCCAGACCATCGCCGTGATCGTGCAGTCGACCGCGGGAGCGCTCGTGTACATCGACTGCCGTATGCGGCGCGAAGGACTCGACCTCGACCTGTCGTCGTACGTCGACCAGCGCGATGCCGGCGTCGCCGCCCCCGACCCTTATCGCCGCAACGTCGGTCGCACGCTGGACGGCCGCTGGCAGCAGCCGACGTACGCCGGTGCGCAGCCGGGCTACGGCTATGCACCGGTGCCCGGATATGCGCCGCAGCCCGGCTATCCCCCGCCGCCGGCGTCGCAGCCCGGATATCAGCCGGTTCAGCCCGCGCCGCCCGCATCCCCCGAGTCGCCCCCCTCAGCGCAACCGGGCCCGGGCGCGGAGACGCCCGCCGCATCCGCTGATCGCCCGTCATCGACCGACTGGACCGCTCCGGGCGCTGACCGCGCATGAGATTCATCGGCACACCGGTCGCCCCCGACCCCGACGAAGCCCGTCGGTGGGCGGAGGCGGAGCTGTCGAAGGCCGCCTACCAAGAGGCGGAGCCGACGCCCATCGACCGTTTCGCACGCGGCGTCGTCGAGTTCCTCGGCGCCCTGTTCAGCGGGCAGGTCCCCGCGACGCTCGGGCCGTGGCTCGCCGTCGGGGCGATCGTGGTCCTTCTGCTGCTCGTCGGCGTGGCGATCCTGATCTGGGGGCGGCCACGGACGGTCGTGCGTTCGCGCGCGAGCGTGTTCCTCTTCGGCGAGGACGAGACGCGCAGCGCCGCCCAGCTGCGTGCCGACGCAGAGGATGCCGCGAGCCGCGGCGCGTGGGACGAGGCGATCGTCCTGCGTGTGCGGGCCCTCGCGCGCGGGCTCGCGGAGCGCACGATCGTCGACCCGGCTCCCGGTACGACGGTGCACCGCTTCGCCGCCGACGCAGGACGCATCTTCCCGGCGGAGAGCGACGATCTCGACCGGGCAGCCCGGGTCTTCGACGACGTGCGGTACTTGCGGCGGCCCGGAACCGCCGCGGCATACGCCTCCGTGCGCGCTCTCGACGAGCGTCTCGCGACGGCACGAGCGCAGGTGCCGGTATGAGCGTCACAGCGGCGACGGTGGCGCCTGCGCCTGGGGCTGGGTCTGTGCGACGGCGGTCCCGGGCCGTGCTCGGCTGGGCGGGTGTGGCAGCCGGCCTCCTCGTCGCGGGCATCGCGGTCGCAGCCGTCGCGGGTATCAACACGATGCCCGCACAGGGGCTCCTCGACCCGGATGCAGCCGGCCCCGAAGGATCGCGCGCCCTGACCGCGCTGCTGCGCGACCGCGGCGTCGAGGTCACGGTCGCACGCGATCGAGCGGCGGCTCTGCAGGCTCTCGAGGGCAACGGCGCGACGCTCGCGATCGCCGACACCGCACCCCTCGACGACGACGACATCCTGGAGCTGCGCGATGCCGCCGCCGGTGTCGTCCTGCTCGAGCCGCGAACGCGCGATCTGCGCCTGTTGCTGGGAGATGCACGCAGCGCCGGGTTCACGGACGGCTCGACCGTCGAGCCCGACTGCGACCTGCCCGCCGCCGACATCAGCGGCCCCGTCAGCCCGGGCGAGGTGTTCACCGGCGAGGGGGTGGACCACGCCTGCTACCCCGCCGCATCGGGCTACGGGCTCGTCGCCTCCGTCGATGACGCGGCGAGCGTCGTCGCTGTGGACGCCACGGCTCTGCTGGTCAACCAGCGACTGGCGGACGAGGGCAACGCCGCGCTCGGGCTGAACCTGTTGGGCGCGACCGGCGCCGTCGTCTGGTACCTGCCGTCGATCGGCGACGGCTCCATCACCGCGGCCCCGTCGCTGGGCGAGCTCACGCCCGCGTGGGTGACTCCGGCGATCCTGCTCCTGCTCGGTTCGGTCGTCGCCGCAGCCGTCTGGCGCGGCCGCCGCTTCGGCCCGCTCGTGGCGGAGAACCTGCCGGTGACCGTCCGCGCGTCGGAGACCACCGAGGGCCGAGCGCGCCTGTACGCGGCATCAGCCGACCCCGTGCACGCGCTCGACCAGCTGCGGCGCGAGGCGCTCCGCCGCATCGCCCGGTCGCTGGGGCTCGGCTCAGCCGACGCCAGCGCCATCGCCGATGCCGCCGCGAGCCGCATCGGTGACGACCGCACGCGCGTCCGCGGCATCCTTCTCGACGACCTCCCCCGAAACGACCGCGAACTCGTCGACGCCGCCGACCGTCTGCGCGACGTCGAAGCAGCAGTCCTCCGATCCGTCCGCCCCGAAAGGAACACCCCATGAGCGAGACCGCACCCGGCGACCTCCGCGAAGCGATGAACCGCGTCCGGCTCGAAGTCGGCAAGGCCGTCGTCGGGCAGGACGGAGCCGTCACCGGCCTCCTCATCGCGCTCCTCGGCCGCGGGCACGTGCTGCTCGAAGGCGTGCCCGGCGTCGCGAAGACGCTGCTCGTGCGTACCTTCAGCCGAGCCGTCGGCCTCGACACCACCCGCATCCAGTTCACTCCCGACCTCATGCCGGGCGACGTCACCGGGTCACTGGTCTACGACGCGCGTACCGGCGAGTTCGAGTTCCGTTCCGGACCGGTCTTCACCAACGTGCTGCTCGCGGATGAGATCAACCGGACGCCGCCGAAGACGCAGGCCGCCCTCCTGGAGGCGATGGAGGAGCGTCAGGTCTCGGCCGACGGCGTCTCCCGCCCCCTCCCCGACCCGTTCCTCGTCGCCGCGACGCAGAACCCCGTCGAGCACGAAGGCACCTACACCCTTCCCGAGGCGCAGCTCGACCGCTTCCTGCTCAAGCTCGTCATCGACCTCCCCGCGCGCGACGACGAGATCTCGGTGCTGCGCCGCCACGCCGACGGCTTCCGGCCCGGGTCGCTCGAGACCGCGGGCGTTTCGGCCGTCGTCACGGCAGCCGAGATCCGCGCCGCTCAACAGGCCGCCGCCGCGGTGGAGGTTTCCGACGACGTCCTCGGGTACGTCGTGGACCTCGCCCGGGCGACCCGGCAGTCCCCCTCGGTGCAGCTCGGGGCGAGCCCGCGCGCCGCGACCGCGCTGCTCGCCGCCGCCAAGGCGTGGGCGTGGCTCGGCGGGTACCCGGCGATCACCCCCGACCATGTCCAGACCATGCTCGTGCCGGCCTGGCGCCATCGGCTGCAGCTTCGGCCGGATGCCGAGATCGAAGGGGTCTCCCCCGACACGATCCTCACCTCCGTGCTGCAGCAGACACGCGTCCCGATCTGAGTCGCCGTGTTCCTCTCCGGCCTGTTCGTGCTGCTCGTCGCCCTCGGCGTCGTGCCCGTCGTCCTCGCCCCCGCGGCGGGGATTGACGCGGCGTGGACGGCGCTCGCATGGGCGGGGCTCTGCATCATCCTCGCGGTGGTCGATACCGTGCTGGCCGGCCCGCTGCGCGACATCGAGATCGAGCGGCGCATCCCCTCCCGGGCGCGGGCGGGCGAACGCGTCGAGACGAGCCTCCTGCTGCGCAACCGCGGACCCCGCCGCATCCGCGGCGATCTGCGCGACGGCTGGCAGCCGACCGCCGGCGCAGGCGAGGCCCGTGCGACCATCGACATCCCCGCCGGCGAGCGTCGAGCCGTCGCGATGCCACTGCTGCCCCGACGTCGCGGTGAGCTGCGCTCGGCGTTCATCGCGGTGCGCAGTCGCGGTCCGATGGGGCTCGCGGGACGGCAACGCGTGATCGCCGCGCCGGGGGCGTTGCGGGTGCTGCCGCCGTTCGCCTCGCGCCGGCACCTGCCGTCGCGCCTCGCCCGCCTACGGGAGCTCGACGGCAACACGAGCGTTCAGGTACGCGGGCGCGGAACCGAATTCGACAGCCTCCGCGAGTACGTGCGGGGTGACGACGTCCGCTCCATCGATTGGCGTGCGACCGCCCGAGCGGGGACGACCATGCTGCGCACCTGGCGCCCGGAACGCGATCGTCACGTCGTGATCGTCATCGACACCGGCCGCACGAGCGCGTCACGCGTGGGCGACGGTGTCCGTCTGGATGCAGCGATGGAGTCGGCGCTGCTGCTGAGCGCTCTCGCCGCACGTGCGGGCGACCACGTCCACCTGCTCATGTTCGACCGAGCTCGGCGCGCGCGGGTCACGGGCATCGACGGTCCACGGCTGCTGCCCGCCCTCGTGGACGCGATGGCGCCGGTCGAGCCGACACTCATCGACACCGACTGGAACGCCGTACTCACGGAGGTGCGCGCGCTGACGTCGCGCCCCTCGCTCGTGGTGCTGCTGACCGCGCAAGACGCCCCCGACGCCGCCCGGGGCTTCCTCGGAGCTCTGCCGTCGTTGACCGAGCGCACGACCGTGCTCGTCGGCTCGGCGCAGGACGCCCCGGAGCCGGCACCGGCCGAGCGCCTCGCCGAAGACGTCTACCGTGAGGCGGCCATCGCGCACGCCACGCGTGACGCCGAACTGGTCGCCGGCGCGATCCGCCGTGCCGGAGGCGAAGCCCTCAGCGCGACCCCGGAGGCCCTCCCGCCCGCGGTTGCCGACCATTACCTCGCGCTGAAGGCCGCGGGCCGCCTCTGAGCGGTGCCCCGGTGCTGGGCTCTGAGCGCGGCCGCTCAACCGCGGAGAGAGGGCAGCAACTGTCAACCCGCCTCGCAGCATCCCGCTCGCTTGGCAGTTCGCGCCCACACCCAGCGCGCGATCGGGCACCATCTGCCAACCCAGGCCAGCGTCTCCCCCTCACCTGGCAGCTCGCGCCCCCTCGGGCTCAGAGAAGCGGCGCCAACTGCCAACCCAAGAGCCTGTGGCAGCGCGCCCCAACCTCCGGCGAGCAGGCGCCCCGGCCACGCGGCCACCCCGCACCACCAGCATCCCGCTCGCTTGGCAGCTCGCGCCCACACCCAGCGCGCGATCGGGCACCATCTGCCAACCCAAGCCAGAGTCTCCCCCTCACCCAGCCACCCCGCCCCACACAAAGCCCAGACGACGAAGGCCCGCCCCGCAGAATCGGGACGGGCCTTCGAAGGGATGCCGCGGATCAGCGCAGGTCGAACCGGTCGAGCTCGGTGACCTTGGTCCACGCGGCGACGAAGTCGCGCACGAACTTCTCGCTCGCGTCATCCGAGGCGTAGACCTCGGCGATGGCGCGGAGCTCGGAGTTCGAGCTGAACAGCAGGTCGACACGCGTGCCGATGCCGATCTCCGACCCGTCGGCGTTCACACCGCGGAAGGCGTGCGACCCCGGGTCGAGCGGCTTCCACGTGGCGCCCAGGTCGAGCAGCTTGACGAACACGTCGTTCGTGAGCACCCCCGGACGCTCGGTGAACACGCCGAACGACGATCCGTCGTAGTTCGTTCCCAGGGCACGGAGGCCACCGACGAGCACCGTCATCTCGGGCGCGCTCAGCGTCAGCAGGTTCGCCTTGTCGATGAGGTGGTGCTCGGCCGGCAGCACCGCGTTCGGGCCGTAGTAATTGCGGAAGCCGTCGGCGACCGGCTCGAGGTGGCTGAACGACAGCTCGTCGGTCTGCTCGGCAGTTGCGTCGGTACGGCCGGGACGGAAGGGAACCGTCACGTCGACACCACCGTCACGCGCGGCCTTCTCGACACCGGCGTTGCCCGCCAGCACCAGGAGGTCGGCCAGCGAGACCTTCTTGCCGTCGGTGCGGCCGTCGTTGAACGATGCCTGCACGCTCTCGAGCACACCCAGCACCCGCTGCAGCTGGGCCGGGTTGTTGGCCTCCCAGTCCTTCTGCGGGGCGAGACGGATGCGGGCGCCGTTGACGCCGCCGCGCTTGTCACTGCCTCGGAAGGTCGAGGCTGCTGCCCACGTCGTGGAGACGAGCTCGCTCACGGTCAGGTCGGTCGCGAGGATGCGGGCCTTCAGGTCGGCGGCATCCGCGTCATCGATCAGCTCGTGGTCGACGGCGGGAAGCGGGTCCTGCCAGATGAGCTCCTCCTGCGGCACCTCGGGACCGAGGTAGCGCGCGATGGGGCCCATGTCACGGTGCGTGAGCTTGAACCAGGCGCGGGCGAACGCGTCGCCGAAGGCCACCGGGTCGTCCTTGAAGCGGCGCGAGACCTCGTCGTAGGCAGGATCCATTCGCAGCGCGAGGTCGCTCGTGAGCATGCGCGGCTCGCGACGGCCGTTCGAGTGCGCGAGCGGCACCATGTCGGCACCGGCCCCGTTGACGGGACGCCACTGGTGTCCGCCGCCGGGGCTGCGCATGGGCTCCCAGTCGTAGGCGTAGAGGATGTGGAAGAACTCGTTGTCCCAGCGCGTGGGGTGGTAGGTCCAGGTGACCTCGAGTCCCGACGTGATCGTGTCGTCGCCGTGGCCGGTGCCGAAGTTGTTCTTCCAACCGAGGCCCTGCATCTCGACGCCTGCGGCCTCGGGGTTGTCTTCGAGGTTCGAGTCCGGAGCCGCGCCGTGGGTCTTGCCGAAGGTGTGACCACCGGCGATGAGGGCGACGGTCTCCTCGTCGTTCATGCCCATGCGGCCGAACGTCTCGCGAATGTCGCGCGCCGACTTCAGCGGGTCGGGCTCACCGTTCGGGCCTTCGGGGTTGACATAGATGAGGCCCATCTGCACCGCCGCGAGCGGCTTCTCGAGGTCGCGGTCGCCGGAGTAGCGCTCGTCGGCGAGCCACGTGGTCTCGGGACCCCAGTACACGTCGTCGTCCGGCTCCCAGACGTCGGGACGACCGCCGGCGTAGCCGAAGGTCGAGAAGCCCATCGACTCCAGCGCGACGTTGCCGGCGAGAATCATGAGGTCGGCCCACGAGATCGACTGGCCGTACTTCTTCTTGACGGGCCACAGCAGGCGCCGGGCCTTGTCGAGGTTGACGTTGTCGGGCCAGCTGTTCAGCGGGGCGAAGCGCTGCTGACCGGCCCCGCCGCCGCCGCGGCCGTCGGTGACGCGATACGTGCCCGCCGAGTGCCAGGCCATGCGGATCATGAGCGGGCCGTAGTGGCCGAAGTCGGCCGGCCACCAGTCCTGCGAGGTGGTGAGGACCTCTTCGATGTCCTTCTTCACGGCGGCGAGGTCGAGGGCCTCGAACGCGGCCTTGTAGTCGAAGTCCTCGCCGACGGGATTGGCCACGGCGGGGTTCTTCTTCAGGATGCGCAGGTTGAGCTGGTTCGGCCACCAGACGTGGTTGGCGTTGCCGACCGTCGGGTGGGGCTGTCCGCCGTGCGAGCCGTGGCCGTGCCCCTGTCCCTGCTCGCCGCCGTGGATCACGGGGCAGCCGCCGGCGTCGTTGGAACGCGGCCGGGTCTCACCGTCGCCGCGCTCGTCTTCGGGTGTGTCGATGGGGGTGACCGCCTGGTCGGTGTCGGTCACGTCCTCGCCGATGGGCGCGGACTGCGGGTCGCGATCGCTCATGGGGATCCTTCCGTTGGGGGTTTCGGGAGAGAGAGAAGTTCAGGATGCCGCCGGGGTCGCGGATGAGGCGCATTCCGCGCACCGCCCCCAGTAGGTCACCTCGGCCGAGGCGACCTCGAAGCCGTGGTCGTCGGACGGGTGCAGGCACGGCGTGTGCCCGACGGCGCAGTCGACGTCTTCCACTCGGCCGCATGCGGTGCAGACGAGATGGTGGTGGTTGTCGCCGACGCGGAGTTCGAACAGCATGGAGCGGCCGGCGGGCTCGATGCGACGGGCGAGGCCCGCGTCGGCGAAATCGTTGAGGGCGTTGTACACCGACTGCCGGCTGGCCTGCGGCATCCGATCCGCGACGGCCGTGTACACCTCGTCGGCGCTCGCGTGGGGTCGCGCGTGGAGCGCGGCGTAGACGGCGGCGCGAGACTCGGTGACTCGCAGACCGAAGGCGCGGATGGCCTCGGGGGCGGTCGCGATCGTCATGCTGCGATCGTAGCTTTTATTTTTGATCAGATCAAATTAACCCGATGCGACGGGTTCATCCGGCGACCAGGCGCGGCGTCCCCGCTTCATACTCCGTGAGGTCACCCGTCTCGCCTCGTCGCGCGGCGATCCGCCCGAGTCCCAGCATGTAGGCGAGGAAGACGCCGAGTGCGAGGGCGCCGATCCCGATCTTGAGCGGCCAGGGCCACGGCTGACGGGTGACGAAACCCTCGACGAGTCCGGAGAGCGCGAGCGCCAGGATCAGCCCGATCGCGACCGTCGCGAGCGAGCGTCCCGCCGCGGCGAGCGCCTCGCCGCGGCTCCGCCGCCCCGGTGCGACCCACGCCCAGAAGATGTGGAGACCCGTCGCACCTGCGACGAAGATGCACGTCAGCTCGAGCAGCCCGTGCGGGGCGATGTGCAGCAGGAACACGTCTCCCCGGTCGAACGCGATGAGGATCGCCGCCGCCTGACCGATGCTCACCGCGTTCTGCATGAGCACCATCACGGGCCACAGCCCGGTGATCCCGAACAGCACGCACTGCGCGGCGATCCAGGCGTTGTTCGTCCACACGGTGCCGGCGAACACCGCCGCGGGGTTGTCGCTGTAGTAGGCGGTGAAGTCGTTCTCGGCGTACTGCTGGAGCTGGGCCTGCGACCCCAGGGCGGCCACCGCGGCGGGATCGCCCGAGACCCAGAACGCCACGAGCGAGCTGATGGCGATGAACGCCACCGCGACCGCGAGCGTCGTCCAGCGCACGCGATAGAGCGCGGCCGGCAGCTGCTGCACGAAGAAGCGCGGCAGCAGTCGCAGGACGTTCTCGGGCGCGCCGGTGAGGCGCAGCCGGGCGCGCGAGAGGATCATCGACAGCCGGTCTCCCTCGACGCTGCGGCCGGCGGAGGTCTTGATGTCGGCGAGGTCGGCGGACGCGGCACGATAGCGCGTCACCAGCTCGTCGACCTCGGCGCTCGACAGCCGGCGGGCACGCGCGAGCGCGTCGAGCCGATCCCACTCGGCGCGACGCGCGGCGACCAGGGCGTCGAGGTCCATTTGCTTAACTGTACCCATGACCACGCCCGCTCCCCCGGCGCAGATCCGTCAGGACGAGATCCTCACCGGTGAGGCGGTCGCGCTCGACGTCCAGCCCCTGGGCTTCTTCCTCCGCGCGCTCGGCGTGCTCATCGACGTCCTCTGCGGCATCGTGCTGCTGTTGTTGTTCTCCTTCGTCGGAGGCCTCCTCGTCGGCGGCTTCGGCCTCGAGAACCTGTCGGGGATCCTGGTCATCTCAGCCCTCGTCCTCGTGCTGGTCGTCATCCCGACGGCGATCGAGACCCTCACCCACGGGCGCAGTCTCGGCAAGCTCGCGGTCGGCGGCCGCATCGTGCGCACCGACGGCGGCGCCACCGGGTTCCGGCAGGCATTCATCCGCGCCCTCGTCGGAGTACTGGAGATCTGGTTCACATTCGGAGCACTCGCCGGGGTGGTCGCCGCGTTCACGCCGCGCTCGACCCGATTGGGCGACATGGTCGCGGGGACCTACTGCGAGCGCACGCGCGCTCCGCGCCTGCCGCATCCTGCCGGCCCGATTCCCGCCGAGCTGCGGGAATGGGCCGAGGTCGCCGATGTCGCGAGGCTGCCCGACCGTGTCGCGCGACGGGCGACGCAGTTCGCCCGCTCGGCCGAGGGAATGGAGCCCGGGGCTCGACAGCGCTCTGCGACGATGATCGCCGCCGAGGTCGCACCGTTCGTCTCGCCTCTGCCGCAGACCGACCCCGAATCCCTCGTCCGGGCCGTCGTCGCAGCTCGCCGGGATCGGGAGTATGCCGCGATCACCCGGATCGATGACCGGGCGCGCGCGCTCGTCGGGGCAGCCACCGAGACTCCGCGCGGGTTCCCCGTCAGATCTTGAGCGTCTCGTGACGAATGACGACCCATCCCTTGGGCACGGAGAGTCGTTCGGTGTGGATGGCGCACAGGTCGTGCGCGTGCGGGTCGGTGCCGCCTCCCAGCGGGCCGAGAGCGGCCATCTGATCGCCGTAGTCGAAGGTCAGGGTCGTCACAGCCTCGCGGGCGCAGCCCACCTTCGAACACAGTCTCTCGCGCATCCCGTCCACCGTAACGCCGCAGACGCGGCACGATCGGATGCCGCGCCGGGCCGGCGTCCGGGGCCGCATAGGATGGCCTCATGATCCGGCGTCGTTCCCGAGCCGTGCCGCCTCGGCGGAACCGGCCGTCGCGCCACGGGCGACACGGCCGCGATGATCGCAGCCCGGTCGTTCGCCCCCCGCTCCCGCCCCTCGAGACGCGCTCCGAGCGGTTCGATCTCTCGGTCGGGACAGCCGCGGAGTTTCTGCGGAGCGCGTGGCCCGAGCTGCGCGAGGTGCGATTCGAAGTCGCCGGCATGCCGGCGGCAAGCGACGAGGACGGCATCCCGCGCTGGCAGGTCTTCGCGAACGAGAAGCGCATCGTGCTCTATCGCCTGCCCATCGAGCGCCTGAACCGGCTGCACCGCAACGACGATCTGCACCGCCGGATGATGGTCGAGAGTTGCGTCTTCCGTGCGGCGGCCGAATACCTCGACCGCGATCCCTGGGACCTCGGACCCGACCGGTTCCGCTTCCTCTGACCCGGGTCAGGGATACACGGTGAGCTCGGCCGCTGCTGCGGCCGACCCCGTCACGGGATACGTCCCGAGCTGTCCGGCTGCCGAGAAGCCGACGGAGCCGCGGATGCCGCCGGTGCCGGGGTCGAGTCGGTAGACGGTCCCCGCCGCGACGTCGATCGTGCCGGACTGCCCTGCTGCCAGCTGCACTGTCTGCGGCGTTCCGCCGGCGATGGGGGTCAGCGTCGCGACGGTGTCCTGATCGGCCGTCAGGGTGAGCGACGGCGCGGGACCGGATGCGACGGCGACGAGGGTCGGAGCGTCGACGAGCGGCGCGGCGACCGCCCAGGCGAAATCAGCCGGCGCCGCCTGGTCGGTCGAGGTCCACGCTGCGGCCACAAGAGGATCGGATGCGGTCGCGGTGACGGTGTAGTCGCCGACGGGCATCCCCGTCACCTCGAGCTCGACCGGTCGCCCGGCGGTCACGGCGATCGCGTCCTGTTGCGACACCACGCTCCCATCGGCGACGGAGCGGACGGTCACGTTCGCGGAGGTGTCGGCCGCAGTCGCCATGAGCCGCACCGACAGTCCGCCCGCCGAGGCGACGGAATCGGGGGCGACGGTGACGATCACGGCCGGAATGGTCTGCTGCGTCGCCGGCAGGGCACTCGCCCCCACCTGGTCGACGCCACCGGCGATGAGCGTGCGCGTCAGTGCCGACTGCAGGGATGCCCGCACCGGGGCTCCCTGCGCCGTGACCTGCACGACGGGACTCTGCTCGCCGCGGCGAAGCGCCGCGAGGGGAATGGCGCGCTGCGAGCGAGCGGCCACGACGATGTCGCGCCCCGCGACGGGGTCCTGGGCTCCGTCAGCACCGAACACCCTCAGATCGACGGTCGCCGCGACATCACCCGGGTTCGTCAGGAGCACGAGGTCGCTCGCCCCCGTGGCGGCCGATCCGCCGACCAGCCACGACTCCATCGCGGGCCGCGTGCAGGCCGAAACCGCCAGGCCGCGCAGATCAGGGTCATCGAGGGACGCGGAAGACGCCGCGCCGAGATCGGTCGGCGCACCGTCCGTCGGCTCTGCCGAGAAGGCTTCGGGTGACGCTCCGTCGCCCGTTCGATCGGGGGTCGCGAGCGTGTACGCCGTCGACTCTGCGCCGTCCGTCGCCGAGACGACGCTCGATACTGCCGCGACGGTGATCGCGCCCGCCGCCGTTGCGTCGCGGCCGAGAGCGAGGAGCGGGCCGTCGCACGCGGCGATCGAACGCGCCGCCTCGGGAACGACATCGAGCGACATGGGCTCGCGCGCGAAGGTCGGCCAGGGGGCCGCTGCGGCGGCGATGACGCCGCCTCCGACGACGACGGCGGCCACCGCGCCCACGGCGAGACGGGTCACGAGTGCGGTTCGCGAGTTCATCGGTCCCTCCTGCGGAGCGCTCGTATCCCCACGAGGCGTGGTGCCGCCCGCGAAGCCGACCGGCTGCCGCGTGTGGGCAGGGCGAGGAGCAGGGCCACCGCGAACACCACCGCGATGCCGCTCCACAGCACCGACGTCACGGCGCGCGCCGTCGTCGGAGCTTCGGCGCGGGGAGCGACGTCTCCCGACAGGCGCCACAGCTCACCCTTGTCGGTCGATCCGACGGCGTCGAGGCCGTCACGACTGCCCAGCGCGGTCGCTGCGGCGAGCCGTGTGCTGCGAGCGGTCGCGGTTTCATCCTCGGACGAGGCGAGCAGGATGAACGCGACGCCGTGGTCACGCAGCTGCGCGACGACGTCGTTCGCGGTGTCGGCGACCAGGTCGGCGGCGATCTGCGCCGCCTCCCGATCGGCATCCGTGAGTTCGGTGCGTGCGGTGACGAGCGTCGACTGGCCGCCGAGGGTCGCGCTGCCACCCCACACCACGTCCACCGCGACACCGTCGTCGGTCGGGGTGAGCACGATCGTGCCGAGCCCGGGCGAGTTCGCGCCCTCGGCCGCGACGAAGGCCGGGAGGGTGCTCGTCTCGCCGCGACCGACCAGCGACGCATCCCGCGCCTGAGCGGTGAGCATGGGGACCGCGGCGATGACGAGCCCGGCGACCGCGGTCGCCGCGGCGACCGCGCGGACCACGCGAGTCGGCACGACGCTGTCGAGCGTGAGAAGCGCTCCCCCGGCGACACCGACCCAGGCGAGGCTGAGAGCCGCACCGGGCCAGAGAGCGATGGCGGTCGTGCCGTCGATGGCCACCGCCAGCCCCGCGGCCGCGAAGGCCGTCGCCGTCCCGAGGCCGGCGATGGCGAGCAGGACGATGCCGACGAAGCGTCGCGCCGAGACGGCGGCGGCCAGCGCGAGGGCGAGCAGCGGCGCGGTGAAGAGGATCAGCCACCACACCGGGCCGCTGGCACCGGTGAAGGCCGCCCAGCCGGCGTCGGCCGGGAAGCCCGCCGCGAGGAGGAACCTGCCCAGGACGTCATCCGCGAACCGGGGCCCGCTCCACGGAATGCCCGGATCGGCCAGGAGCGACCACGGATCTCCCGCACGGAGTCGCTCGAAGACGAGCGGCGCCGACAGCGCCGCGGACGGGACGATGATCCAGAGCCACCGGAAGGCCGCCCGCCGGCCTCGCAGCACCATCGACAGCACCACGGCGAAGAGCCAGATGACCACGACGGGTGCGGAGAGCACGGGCGAGCACGCCAGCACGGCGGCGAGCAGGATGGATGCCGTTCCGGCGTTGCCCCACGACCGATGCGCAGCCGCGGCTGTGAAAGCCAGCCAAGGCAGCACGAGGTGGGCGATGACGGATGCCGGGCGCCCGTCCCCCAGCGCCGCGAGGAACATCGGTGCGAGGGCCCAGACAACCGCGCCGACGATGCGCAGGACCGGACGTTCGGTGATGCGGGTCGCGGCGAACCATCCGCCGAGCACCGCGAGCGGGAGCGCCAGGAGCCACAGCACCACGAGCGCGCGCGACGGGTCCGTCGGCGAGAACGACGCGAGCACGGCCAGCACGGCGCTGAACGGGTCGGCGGGCCCGACGGCATCCCAGCCGAGCGGGCGCTGCGCTCCGGTGGCTTCGGACCACGCGCGGGCCGCGTTGGCGGCGAGGGGCGCGAGCGCTCCGCCGCCGATCGAGGGCCAGCTCAGCGCGGCGGGCATCGCTGCGATCGAGACGGCGAGCGCGGCGAGCACGGCCCAGGCACCGCCTCCGGAGAAGAAGCCGAGCTCGGTGCGGCGGGGACCGTCGCCGGCAGGCTGGTCTTCGATGAGCCGCTGCCGCATGACGCGGGAGCTCACCCGCAGGGGCGCCAGCTGCGACCAGGATGCGCGACGGTGGCGCGCGATGCGACGTCGGGCGCGGGCGACCGCCGACAGCCGCACCAGCACGGTGACCGCTGCCGACCACTCCGGACCGATCCGAGCGGGCCGCTTGCCGACGAGGTGGAGGATGCTGCGCCACAGCGCCAACGCCAGCAGGGTGAGCCAGTGGATGGCGACCGCGGGCGGCGGGGCGTAGACCAGCCGCCGGTGGAGCTGCGCCACACGCGCGGCGTGTGCGGTTCGTGCCCGGGCGCCGGTCGTCCGCGGCGCAGGCGATCCGGCGACGCCGTCGTGCGCGACGGCGATGCGTGCCCCGGGCGCGAGGACGACGCGTCCGCCAGCCAGCCGCACGCGCACCCCCAGATCGAGCCCCTCGTCAGCGCCGGCGAGTGCTTCGTCGACGCCTTCGAGCTCGCGCCAGGCCGCCGTGTGGACGAGGATGCCGCGCACGTCGCCGCCGAGGACGTCGTCTGTGCCGTCGTGCTGACCCTGGTCGTGCTCACCGTCGGCGAGGCCGACCGCGGCGCCGAACCTCGTCATCGAGCGCCCGAGCGAGACGATGCGGGTGGTGTCGTCCCATTCGACGAGCTTGGGGACGGCGATCGCGACGGACGGTGCCGTCTCGAGGGCCGCGGCGAGACGCTGCAGCGCCTCCGGCTCCGGAGCGACGTCCTGCGCGAGCAGCCAGACGGCGTCACCGTCGATACGGCGCGACGCGAGCCGGAGGGCTGCGGCGAACCCGGTGCGAGACGGCGCCGCGATCACCGCCTCGGCGCCAGACTCCTCGGCGAGAGCACGCAACCGCTCATCGCCCCCGCAGAGCACGATGGTCAGCGCGTCGACGGCGCGCGTCTGATCGCGCAGCGCGGCGAGCGTGCGCGTGAGATGGAAGGCCGCCGGAGCGCGTCCGTCGGGACGCACGACCAGGAGCGCGTGAACACGGGCGGGCATGACGGAGCAAGCCTAGGCGGCGATCCTGAGCGGGCTCGGCAGCGGCGGGGCGGGTCGCCGATCTCGTCGAGAGCCGTCGGCGACGTGGGATCAGACCGCGCGGCGCTTCAGCTTGCGGCGCTCGCGCTCGCTGAGACCGCCCCAGATGCCGAAGCGCTCGTCGTTCTGCAGGGCGTACTCGAGGCACTCTCCGCGCACGTCGCACGACGTGCAGATGCGCTTGGCGTCACGCGTGGAGCCGCCCTTCTCGGGGAAGAAGGCCTCGGGGTCGGTCTGCGCGCACAATGCGTCGGTCTGCCAGGCGAGAGCGTTGTCGTCGCCGTCGGTGTCGACGCGCCGCACCCCGGGCACGCCCAGGTTGACCGGGTCGACGAACCAGTTGTCGGGAACGCCCGAACGGTATGCCGTCATATCGTGTTCCCTCCTCGCCGGCCGGCACGCGAGCCGCGTGTCTGGGATTAATTACACCCGTGTCATTCCTCCGGGTCAAGTCGCGGATCGTAAACCCTCAAGCGCGTGTTTAAGCTTCGCGGCGACACATCGGCGTGTCGCGCGCTCACGCCACGCCCGGCTGAGCGACGAACGCCTCCCCCGCGCCGCCGATCGCCACCGACGTCGCCGACACGACGGCCGCCGTGCCGGGTACGAGCTCCACGCGGTCTCCGTCTGCCTCGACGACGATGTCTCCGCGCGTCGCGAGCACGATCGCGATGCCGTCGAGCGCGATCTCGGCGACCGCTTCGAACGTCGTCTCGACGCGCACGAGGCGGAAGTCCGACACGCCGACGTCGTAGCCGAACACGCCGGGCGCGACGTCGAGCGGCTCGACGATCGGCGCCGGACCGCTCTCGGTGCTCACGACCTGCAGCAACTCGGGCACGTCGACGTGCTTGGGGGTCAGACCGCCGCGGAGCACGTTGTCACTGGCCGCCATCAGCTCGACGCCGAGGCCGTCCTGATAGGCGTGGAGAACGCCGGCCGGAGCGAAGAGCGCTTCTCCTCGCCGCAGCTCGACGAGATTCATGAGGGTCGCCACGACGAGGCCGGCGTCACCGGGGAAGGCGCCCGCGATGTCTCGGAGGACACGGATCTCGGCGGCGAACTCCGAGGCGGCCTCATCGCTCGCGGAGCTCTCCAACGCAGCGGCGAGGTCGGTCACGACATCCGATGCCTCGCCCGAGAGCGCCCAGCCGATGACCCGGCGCAGCGCCGCGGGCTGGTCCTCGGCGTCGGTCGGGGAAAGGGCCGCCGAGAGCGCGCCCACACCGCTGCCCTCGCCGAGCGAGGCGAGCAGACGCTGCGTATCGGCGATCGGCCGCAGCCCGACCAGCGCACGGAAGGTCTCCGACAGGGCCACGATGATCTCGGGCTTGTGGTTCTCGTCGCGGTACAGCCGGTGCGGGGCATCCCGCGGGATGCCCGCGGCCTCTTCGCGGGCGAATCCGGCCGCCGCCTGATCCCGAGAGGGATGCGCCTGGATGGACAGCGACGTCCCCGCAGCGAGGATCTTCAGCAGATAGGGCAGGGGTGCGATGCCCGCCTCGGAGAGGACGAGGTTCAGGGGACGTCCGGTGCCGTCGTCGACGCGCGACGGGCTTCCCGGGTGGTCCCCGAACCAGATCTCCGCCTCGGGCGTCCCCGAGGGTTCCCGCCCCTGCAGCTCGGCGATGAGCGTCGTGGAGCCCCACGCGTAGTCCCTGGCCATGTTCGAGATCGGAATCAGCACGAGCCCAGCCTAGGACGCGGACGCCGCCCAGCCCCTGTCAAGACGCGACGCCGCGGTAGCCTGTCTGCACCATGGCCGTCCACTCCCGCCACCCCGTCTCGGCACCGCCAACGGCGCCCGCGCGCGAGACGACCGGCCATCTGCTGCTGCGCGCCTGGTGCGTCTTCATCATCGCGGCGTCGATGGCAGGCACGAGTTGGCTGATGGCCTTCGGGTCGACGGGCGCGGCCATCGTCGTCGTCGCCACCGGCGTCGTATCGGCGATCCTCTGGGTGTCGTTGCGTCCGCGGGTGCAGTGGCGCCGGTTGCCGTGGTTCGCGCTCGCCTATGTCGCGTGGGCGGTGGCCTCGATGCTCTGGTCCTCCTGGCTCGGCGCGACAGAGCTCACGCTGCTGCTGCTGGTGTCCACGACGCTCCAGGCGATGTTCGTCGGAGCGGTGCTGACGTGGCGAGAGATCCTCCGTGCCGTCGCCGCGGCGCTGAAATGGATGCTCGGCCTGTCGATCGTCTTCGAGCTGTGGGTCGCGCTCATCTGGCGCGGCGACATCCTGCCGGGGTTCGCGCGCCCGGACCCCGACTACGCGGGGCATGCGATCACCCTCTGGTCACGCGACAACCTCTTCAACGGGGGGCGACTGCAGGGCATCTTCGGAAACGCCAACCCGCTCGCGTACATCGCGCTCCTGGCGATCATCGTCTTCATCGTGAGGATCGCCTCGGGAGCACCGCGGCGATTCCTGCTCGGGTTGTGGACCGCCCTCGCCCTGTTCCTTTTCTGGCGCGCGGCATCGGCGACCGCGTTCCTGTGCGCCGTCGCGGTGGCGGTCGTCCTCGTCACGATCCTGTTGATGCGCACGGCCCGGCGCCCCGGCGAGCGCACGCGGTTCTACATCATGTACGTGGCCGTCGCCGGCATCGGGGGCGCGGCCGTCTGGCTCACGCGCGACACGGTGTTCGGGCTCCTCGGCCGGTCCTCTGACCTGACGGGCCGGCAGCGGATCTGGGATGCCGTGGGCGAACGCATCGCTGAGCGCCCGGTGATCGGATGGGGCTACTCGACACCGTGGGTGCCCTCCGACCCTGCCTTCGACGGCTGGATCGTCGATCACGGCGTGAGCGTCATGCAGGCGCACAACATGTGGCTCGACGTCGCGCTCCAGCTCGGGTACATCGGCGTCGCGCTGATCGGGCTCGCACTGCTGGCCTTCATCTGGCGTTCGTGGTTCTTCGCGGTCGATCGCCCGCGCTGGGATCTCGTCGCCGATCGTCCCTACAGCGCCCTGACCCTCGTCCCCTCGCTCGTCGCGACGATCCTCCTCGTCCAGGGCCTCGCCGAGTCGGCGCCGCTGTTGAACTGGGGGTGGTTCCTCATCATCCTGTTCGCCTTCAAGATCAAGCAGGCTCCGCTCGTCGGACGCGGGCCGGCCGAGCAGCGTCTCGACGCGGAGCAGGGCGACGGTCTCCCCGACCAGCGGGAGCCTGTCCGCAGCCCCTGAGTGCTCTCAGGGCCCTCCGGCTAATCTGAGAGCATCATGGCCAGTCATACGCGCGAGGGATCAGGAACGGCTGCGCCGACGACCCCGGCACCGCGGCGCCTCCCCCTCCGGCTGGTGCGCGCGTGGTGCACCCTGATCATCGCCTCATCGATGGCGGGCACGGCCTGGCTCATGGCGATCGGCGTGGGCGGCTCGGCTGTCGTGGTGGCGGTGACGACCGCTGTCTCCGCGGCGATCTGGGTGATCCAACGGCCGCGCCGCCGCTGGCGCCGCCTCCCGTGGTTCGCCCTGGCCTACATCGGCTGGGCGGTGCTCTCGCTGCTGTGGACCGAATGGCCGCGCGCGACCGCGATGACGCTCGCCCTTCTGCTGGCGACGACGGCGCAGGCGATCTTCGTCGCCGCCGTGCTCACGGGGCGCCAGATCATCGAGGCCATCGCCGCGGCGGTGAAGTGGATGCTGGCCCTCTCGCTCGCCTTCGAGCTGTGGGTCTCGCTCATCTGGCAGGGACCGATCCTGCCCGGCTTCGTGCGGCCCGGACCGGATTTCACGGGCGACCCGATCATGTTCTGGTCACGCGACAAGCTCTTCACCGACGACCGCATCCAGGGCATCTTCGGCAATGCCAACTCCCTGGCCTACATCGCGCTCCTCGGGCTCGTGGTGTTCGGCCTGCAGATCAACACCCGCGCCGGCCGGCGCGGGCCGCTCGTGGCGTGGACGCTGCTGGCGGCATTCTGCTTCTGGCGGGGGTCGTCCGCGACAGCGGCGATGTGCGCGATCGCCATCGCTCTCGTGATCGTCGTCGTGCTGCTCATGCGCCGCGCGCGCACCGCACGTACCCGGCGCATCCTCTACATCGTCTTCACCGTCACGGGCATCACCCTCATCACGACCCTGTGGATCGTGCGGGAAGCCCTCTTCGAGCTGCTCGGACGCTCCTCCGATCTCAGCGGCCGCAAGGAGATCTGGGCGACCGTGGGCGAACGGTTCGCCGAGAGCCCGATCATCGGCTGGGGCTATTCCGTGCCGTGGGTGCCCACCGACCCGTTCTTCGACGGGTGGATCATCGATCGCGGCGTCACGGTGATGCAGGCGCACAGCACGTGGTTCGACGTGGCGATGCAGCTCGGCGTCGTCGGGGTGCTGCTGTTCGCCGTCGCCCTCGGCGCCTTCACGTGGCGCGCGTGGTTCCTGGCGCTCGGCCGCATCCCCCGCCCCGGTGCCGAGCGCGAACCCCGGTCGCGCCTGCTGCTCATCCCGGCGCTGGTGGCGACGATCCTGCTCGTCCAGAGCGTCACCGAGTCGTCACCCCTGCTCAACTGGGGCTGGTTCCTGCTCGTGATGCTCGCGTTCGCGATCAAGCAGGCTCCTGCGTCTGTGCGGGGCACCCCCGTGCGTCGCCGCTCGACGCTTGCAGCCGCCTGGCCGCTCGAAGGCGGGGCCCCCATCGAACGCGGTGCGCCCGTCGAGGGCGCGGCGTGACGACGCCACCGGCACTGTCGACGTCGTGGCTCGTGCGGACCCTCGACTCGGCGGCGTTCGCGCAGGCCTTCGCCCACACCGCGATCGCCGCGGTCTTCGCGGAGCATCTCGTCGAGCGGACGGCGGGCCGCGTCACCTGGCTCACCGTGATCGCGGGGCTGTGCGTGGTGGGCGCGGCCCTGTTGCTGGTGCGTCGCCGCGAGTTCACCCTCGTGCGACTGATCCCGTCGACCCTCGTGGTGTTCCTCGGCTGGGCGCTCGCGAGCATCACCTGGACCACCGACGCCTCCGGAACGCTGGGCGGGTGGCTCGCGCTCGCCTCGATCGCGTTCCTGGCCGTCGTCATCGCCAACACGCGCGACACCCTCCAGACGGTCCGCGCGCTGGCCGACGTGTTCCGCGTCCTGCTGGTGCTGTCGCTGGCGCTCGAGCTCCTCTCGGGCGTGTTCTTCGACATGCCCTTCAGCTTCCTCGGCATCGAGGGAGACATCGCCGTCCTCGGTCCGGTCCAGGGCATCTTCGGCACCCGCAACTCCCTCGGGTTCATCGCGGTCCTGGCTCTGATCACCTTCTATATCGAATGGCGGACCGTGTCAGTCCGCACCGGAGTCTCTCTCTTCTCGGCGGTCCTGGCCGCACTCCTCGCCGCCTTGTCGGACTCCCCCACCGTGCTCGTCCTCGCCGTCGCGACGGGGATCGCGACGGCCGCCCTCGGCCTCGTCCGCCGCACCCGCCGTGCGCTGCGCCGGCCCGTGCAGTCCGTGCTCGCCGCGACCGTCGTCGTCGGAGCGCTGGTCGGATACCTCTTCCGCGAGCGCATCATCGCGTGGATCGGCGCGGGCACCGACTTCTCCATCCGCGCTGAGCTCTGGGACCAGGTCGCCTCGTTCGTCCGCGCGGAGCCCGTGCGCGGGTGGGGCTGGTTCGGACCGTGGTCACGGACGGACTTCCCGTTCAACGCCATCAACTTCGCACTCGGCGACCGTCACACCTCGGCGCTCAACGCTTACGTCGACGTCGTCCTCCAGCTCGGCTGGGTCGGACTCCTCATCTTCATGACGTTCGTCGGCCTGGCCCTCGGCCGCGCCTGGCTCGTCGCGAGCGAGCGCCGCTCGATCCTCTACGCCTGGACGCCGCTCATCCTCGTGACCGTGCTCGTCGACGCCCTCTTCGAGAGCTTCCCCCTCCACGGCTACGGCTGGCTGATGCTCGTGCTGTGCGCCCTACGGGCGGGGCAATCGCGATCCTGGCGCGAGAACATCCGGGATGCCGTGCGGCCGACGACTCCCGCCGCAGGTCTGCCCGGGGACACCTCGACGGGAACCCACGGCATCGCACGGTAGGATCGGGCCGGTGAGCGCGCAGGTTTTCGACCCGACAACGGCGACCATCGCCATCGTCACTTTCAACCGCTCCGCGCTCCTGTCGCGGCTGCTCGAGAGCATCGTCCGCATGGACCCGAAGCCCGGGCACGTGGTGATCATCGACAACGCGTCGTCGGACGACACGACATCCGTCGTCGACTCGTTCCGCGATCGGCTGGGCACGCAGCTCGAGTACCGGCGTCTCGAGACGAACACGGGCGGGTCGGGCGGATTCAGCGAGGGCGTGCGCGTGGCGTACGAGCTCGGCTCCGAATGGATCTGGCTCATGGACGACGACGTCGAGGTGCTCCCCGACGGCCTCGCGAAGATGGGCCGCTGGGCGCCGCGTTTCCGTAGCATCCAGGGCCGTCGCTACGACTACGACGGCAGCGAGTTCTACTGGCAGTACCGCGTCGCCGAACGCATGGGCATCCCGATCCCCTTCGCGCCCGCCGGTTTCGGCGAGGCGGGCTACAAGGAGATGAACTCCGGATGCTTCGAGGGCATGTTCATCCACCGCGACATCGTCGCCCGCATCGGGCTCCCCGACCCGCGGTTTTTCATCTACTGGGACGACCAGCTCTACGGATGGCTCGCCTCGCGCATCACGACGTCGGTCATCGTCGACGAGTTCGTCCTGCGCCGCACGCGTGAGATCCGCCAGTGGGACATGGGCATCCGCCACATGAACGCCTCGAGCGACGCCTACCGGTACTACATCATGCGCAACCGGGCGCACATCAAGCAGTACTACCGAACGAAGGGCGTCTACAACCCGGTGCTGTTCGGTCTCGGGACGACCCTGACGTTCGGCAAGGAGCTGATCCGGCTCTTCCTGGTCGAGCGCACCGTGCGAGGCACCTCGAACCTCTTCCGCGGCCTCCGCGACGGCCGGCGCATCTCGCGCGACCGTACCTGGCAGCCGATGCAGCCGCTGATGGATCAGCCGGCCCGTCCCTGACGAAAGACAGATCATGCCCCACCTGCTGCAGCGCGCCGTCCTCCCTCTCGAGCACGACCCCGACCTCCTTCCGCTCTATGTCGACCCCGAGACGTGGACCGAGATCGATGAGGAGCCCGTGCGCGTGTCGTCGCGGGCCCAGCTGTCGAACATCCTCGGTCGCTCGGAGGCCCGGATCGTGGGCGGCCGGCGGGTATCGTTCGGCACGTACTTCAACGCTTTCCCGGCGTCGTACTGGCAGCACTGGACGCCGGTCCGCGACGTGACCCTCACCGTGCACACCGAAGGCCCCGCCACCGTCCTCGTCTACCGCTCCAACGGCGGCGGCACCCGCCAGCGACTGGAGACCCGCGAGGTCACCGGCGAGGCGACCAGCACCTTCGAGCTCGCGCTCAACCAGTACAGCGACGGTGGATGGATCTGGTTCGACATCGCAGCCGACCGCGAGGACGCCCGGTTCCTGGGAGCTGAGTGGACGACCGAGCAGGAACCGGCCCGGTCGGGCAAGGCCTCGCTCGGGATCACGACCTACAACAAGCCCGACTACTGCGTGGCAACCCTCCGTGCACTCGACGCGGCGCCCGATGTCCTCGAGCTGGTCGACCGCATCTTCCTCATCGACCAGGGCACCGACCGTGTCGACGCGCAGCACGATTTCGCCGAGGTCGCCGACAGCCTCGGCGAGACGCTTCAGATCATCACGCAGCCCAATCTCGGCGGCTCGGGCGGCTTCGCCCGCGCGATGTACGAGACCCTCCAGCGGCCCGACAGCGACTTCGTCCAGCTACTCGACGACGACGTGCGCATCGAGCCCGAGTCCCTCCGTCGGTCGATCGTGTTCGGCCGGTACGCGACGACGCCGACGATCGTCGGCGCGCATATGTTCGATCTGCTCGACCGCCCGAAGCTCCACGCCTGGGCCGAGGTCGTCGACGACGAGCCGTTCATGTGGCGCACGCTGCAGCAGGAGAAGATGCCACACGACTTCTCGGTCGCGAACCTGCGGCAGTCACCCGAGCTGCACATGCGACTCGACGCCGACTACAACGGCTGGTGGATGTGTCTCATCCCGGTCGAGGTCATCCGTGAGATCGGCCTCTCGTTGCCCGCGTTCATCAAGTGGGACGACGCGGAGTACTGCCTGCGCGCCCGCGACGCCGGCTTCCCCACGGTCTCGATGCCCGGAGTCGCGCTCTGGCACGTGTCGTGGGTCGGCAAGGACGACTCCATCGACTGGCAGGCGTACTTCCACGCGCGGAACCGCATCGTCGCCGCACTGCTGCACTCGAACAGTCCGCGCGGTGGCACGCTGCTGCGGCACAGTCGACGACTCGACCTCAAGCACCTGATGATGATGCAGTACTACCCCGTCGAGCTGCGCCACCGTGCCCTGCGCGACATCCTGTCGGGACCGGAGCACATGGCGGCGGGAATCGCGACGGCCATGCCCGCCGCCAGGGCTCTGCAGAAGGAGTTCCCCGAGACGGTCATCCACCGCGACACCGGCGTACCACTGCGTTCGCGGAGGGGGCGTCAGGTCTTCAAGCGCCTCCCCCGCCACACCTTCGACAGCCCGACGGGCCTCAAGCTCCGCTGGTTCACCTTGTCGACCCTCGCCTCGCACTGGCTGCACGCGCCCCGACCCGAGAACGTCACCCAGCCCGAGGTCGAGTTCGGCAAGGGTGACGCGAACTGGTGGCGGCTTCCTCGCTACGACAGCGCGCTCGTGAGCGCCGCCGATGGGTCGGGGAAGAACATCTACACCCGCGACCGGGCGGCCTACCGGCGGATGCTGCGAGAGAGCCTGCGGCTGCACGCACAGCTCAAGCGCGACTGGCCGAAGCTGTCGCGGCGCTACCGCCGCGCGATCGGGCAGCTGACCTCGCCGGAATCGTGGGAGAGCATCTTCGGCTCCGCGAAGCGCTGAGGGTCAAGCCCCGCCGTTGTGGTCCTCGTTGTACCGATCGAGCACGTCGCCGATCGGCCCGTCGAGGACCAGCGAACCCTTGTCGAGGTAGAGCCCACGCGTGCAGAAGCGCCGCAGGTCCTTCTCGTTGTGGCTGACGAAGAACAGCGTCCGCCCCTCGGCGAGAAGCTCGTCGATGCGCTTGTAGCACTTCGCGCGGAAGGCACGGTCGCCGACGGCGAGCACTTCGTCGACGAGCAGGATCGGCTCGTCGAGCTGCGACACCACGGAGAACGCGAGGCGCACCTTCATGCCGTTCGAGAGGTGTTTGTACGGGGTGTCGACGAAATCGGCGATCTCCGCGAAATCGATGATGTCGTCGAACCGGCGGTTGACCTCGGCCTTCGACATCCCGTGCAGTCCCGCGGTGAGGCGCACGTTCTCGCGGACGGTCAGGTCTCCCACGAACCCGCCCGTGATCTCGATGAGCGGCGCCACCCCACCGTGCACCTCGACACGGCCCTCATCGGGCAGCAGGACGCCGGCGACGAGCTTGAGGAGCGTGGACTTGCCCTGCCCGTTGCGCCCGACGACGCCGATCGACTCGCCCGGCTCGACGGAGAACGAGACGTTGCGGAGGGCCCAGAACTCCCCCGGGCGGCTTCGGCGCGAGGCGCCGCCGAACAGGTCCTTGAGGTTGCGCCTCCCGCGCCGGTTGCGGCGGAAGCGCACACCGAGGTCGCGCACCTCGATCGCGAGTCCGGTCATCACAGCTCCTTCAGCACCGGACGCTCGAGGCGTGAGAAGACGAGGAGTCCGAGCCCGAAGATCAGGATGCTGGTGGCGGCCCCGACGATCACCGACAGCGTGTCCCACTGGTCGGGGAAGAACCCGACGCGGTAGAGCGTGAAGATCCCGGCCAGCGGGTTGAACGCGCCGATCTCTTTGAAGACGCCCGGCAGGTCGGCCACGCCGTAGATGATCGGCGACGCGTAGAAGAGCGCGCGCAGGACGAGCCGCGTGGTTCGCTCGAGATCGCCCCAGAGCACGCAGAGCGGGGCGACGATGAGCCCGAGCCCGAGGAGCAGGATCACCTGAAGCACGACGGCCACCGGGAAGAGGAGGAGCGCGGCGTTGACCGTCGCTCCCCCGAAGATCGCGAACATCGCGAGCACCGGCAGCGAGAAGAGGAACTCGATGCCCTTGCTCAGGACGATGCGCCCCACCCAGATCGAGCGTGGGATCGAGGTGGACCGGACCAGCCGTGCGTCCTTGTTGAACGCACGCGTGAAGTCGGTGACCGCCGAGTTGAACCACACCCACGGCAGCAGCGCGGTGATGAGGAAGACGATGTAGGGGTTCTCACCGACGTCCCGATGGAAGACCTGCGTGAAGACGAACCAGTAGATCCCGCTCATCACGAGCGGGTCGAGGACCGACCAGAAGTAGCCGAGCGCACTCGTGGAGTAGCGCACCCGCAGATCGCGCGCCGACAGCAGCCACAGAGAGTGGAGGTAGCGCCGCGGCGATCCGGGGGCGCCGACGACGGCGGGACTCACGCGTTCGATCCTACGGTTCCATGAGGGCACGGCTCGGTGACACACCTCACCGCAGAGGTGCGAGCTGCCGTTCCAGCACCGGCGCGAGGGTCCGCGCGTAGGAACTGGAGAGGTGGTTGTCATCCCGATACACGGCGACGTTGCCGACGACGGCTGGGCAGACGTCATCCGGACAGATCCACTCGGTCAGATCGACGTGCGTGATGCTCTCGCGCTGGAGGATGCGCGCCGGGTTGGCGGCCGCTAGCGAGCCGCTACGGGGCACGGAGCAGCCCTCCGGGTCGTCGGATTCGATGACGCAACCGAACATGTTGTAGCCGAACCGCGGGTTGTCTCGTACCGCGATGATCGGGATGTCGGCGGCGTCCATGCGGTCGATGAACCGTTCGATTCCCGGCCGGAGGCGCTCGTCCTCATCGCCGGCGTCAGCGGCGGTGACGATGGTCATGACCGCCGACGGCTTGATCGCCTCCACATGGCGGATCGCCGCCTCGCGCCACTGCGGGCAGAAGTCGGGATCGAAGCCGGGGTCGTCGAGGCCCATGGCACAGCCGCCGCGCACGAGCGTGATGACACCCCAGCCGCGCTGCTCCGCGATCGGCACGAGAGCCGCCGTCATCTGCTGCGCGTGGGAGTCGCCGATCACCGCAATCAGCTCGATTGCGCGCTGCGTGCCCGGCATCTCGGAGCACGAGCCGTGCAGGATGTCGTCGGTGATGGCGCGCGCGCCGCTGCACTCGAGTTCGAGCTGCACCCATTCGTCTTCGATCGCAGTCGCAAGCGGGATCATTGGCAGCTCCGGGTCAGGTTCGGAGACCTCGTCGTCGAAGAGCACGTGCGCCCCGGGATTCGCAGTCAGCTGCTGCTCGGCGATCCGTTGCTCGCGGTACGCGGTCACCCCCTGCCATGTCCCGACGGGAACCACGACGACCAGAGCGGCGACGGCGACGACCGCGACCGAGGGCATGACGCTGCGTTCCGAGCGTCGCCACTGCCGCACGGGGTGGTCTACGGCGAAGGTCAGCAGCCTCGCGCACACCAGGGAGGCGGCGACGATCGCCACCCCACCCGCCACTCCGACCTCAGTTCGCTCGCGCACGACGAGCCACGTGACCAGGATCGGCCAGTGCACGAGATAGAGGCCGTAGGCGTCGCGGCCGGCGAGTCGAAGCGGGCGCGATGCGAGGAATCGGGCCGGCCCACGCCCCGCGTCGCCGGTTCCCGACACGACGATCATCGCGGCGCAGACGACCGGCCACAGGGCGAGGTACCCGGGGAACCCGCCCTCGACGTCGAGCAGCACGCCGCAGCTGAGGAGCCCGGCGATGCCGGTCCAGCCGAGCACGGCGCTCAGCCTGGGCCCGGGCCGCAGGTGCGGGAGCGCGACGACCAGCAGCGACCCGGCGGCGAACTCCCACAGCCGGGCACCTGTGTCGAAGTAGGCGAGCTGCTGAGCGGCATCCGTCCGCACGATCGAGTACGCCAGCGACAGCACAAAGACCGCCCCGAATACCACCGCAACGACGGCGTCCGGAGACCGCCGGAAGCGCCGTATGACCAGGAGGCAGAGCGCGAAGAGCACCGCCCAGAGCACGAATGCCTGACCCTGCACGGAGAGCGACCAGAAGTGCTGGAGCGGGCTGGGCGCCTCGCCGCGGTTGTAGTAGTCCACCGCGTCTGCGGCCAGGACCCAGTTCTGGACGTAGAGCAGGGACGCCCACGTCTGCTCCCAAAGCGACCGCCACATCGTGGCGGGATAGAGCACGCGTGCCAGCAGAAGGACGAACAGGAGTGTCACGGCAGCAGCGGGAAGGAGCCGCCGGAACGTCCCGACGAGCCGGCGCGCTATGTGCGGCGGTGCGCCGGTATGGATGCGGTGCAGGAACGTCCGCGTGAGGAAGAAGGCAGACAGCATCAGGAATACGTCGACCCCGCCCGAAACGCGCCCGAGCCACACGTGGTAGGTCACAACCAGCAGGATGGCGACGGCACGGAGGCCGTCGATGTCGGCGCGGTATCCCCAGCGATCCGCGTCCTGAACGCTGCCTTCCCCGCTGGGTCCCGCGTGATCGAACATCAAGACCGGCCGCCGTCTGCTGCCCCCGCGCGGGGGCGCAGGCAGTCTGAAAGCACCCGTCAATTGTAAGACACGTGCAACGCGCGTTCGTCAGCTGACTGCAAGGTGACGCACAGCTCCACCGTCGGCCGCGGACGAGAGGGCGGCTTGTACGACCTCCAGCGTATGCAACGCTTCGTCCATCGAGGACAAATCGCTCGGTTCGCCTCGGACGGCGTCACGGAACGCTTCGAGTTCAGCGCGTAAAGGCTCCTTCTTCGCGAAGGCAAATCGTGTGATGTCACCTTCCGATACGCCTCGAAAAGTCGACACGGACTCCCATTCAAGAGCCTCCGTGCCGTTCGCAAAGAACGTCAGATCCCCTGTGGCGGTGTCGGCGATGAACGTCCCTCGCTCGCCGGTGACGACCGTGATGCGCTCCTTCATCGGGCTGAGCCAGTTGATGAGGTGGCTGACGATGGTGCCGGTTCGCAACCTCCCGGTCATGGCGATCATGTCTTCATGCTGCCGCCCGCTTTTGAACGTCGTCTGGGCAGAGATCGTGTCGTATGTCGATTGCGTGATCCATGCTGTCAGGTCCACGTCGTGCGTCCCGAGGTCTTTCGCTACCCCAACGTCGCCGATCCGCGCTGGGAAGGTGCTCTGCCGACGGGTTGCCACCTGGTAGACAGAGCCGGCGTCGCCCGCTGCCAACCTCATTCGCAGCTGCTGGAGCGCCGGGTTGAAGCGTTCTACGTGCCCGACGGCCCCGACAAGTCCGCGGGTCCGGAACGCCTCGCCGACGGCTCGCCCCGATTGAGAGTCGTCCGCGATCGGCTTCTCGACGAGGGTGTGGACGTCAGCCTCGGCAAGCGCGATCGCCGCTTCGGCATGGAAGCGAGTGGGAATTGCCACGACAGCAATGTCGATGCCGGCATTGATGAGAGCTCGGACGTCGTCCAGGATGGGGAGCCCCTGCGCGACGCGATGGGGGTCGCCCCCGGGGTCCGCGACCGCGACGAGTTCGATCCCGTCGATATCGCGAAGCAGACGAGCATGGTGTCGACCCATCATGCCCAGCCCGAGGAGTCCTGCGCGTAGAGACCTCATCACCGCGTGCCATTCGCGAGGTAGTTGACTGCACTCACAATGCGATCGAGATCGCTGTCCGAGAGGGAGGGGTGGACTGGCAGCGACAGGACCTCTCGTGCCGCCCGCTCGGTCTCCGGGAGGTGAAGCTCTCGAGCATACTTAGCAAGTGACGGCAACCGATGATTGGGAATCGGGTAATAAACCCCGCTGCCGATGTTGAACTCCTCGCGCAGTGCTAGAGCGAACCGGTCCCGCCCCGCCGGGATGCGGACGGTGTACTGGTGATAGACATGGCTCGAATCCTCGCGGACCGTAGGAAGCCCCACTCCGCGCAGGTTCTGGTCGAGGAACGCGGCATGAGCACGTCGAATCTCAGTCCATCCGTCCACTTTCGTCAGTTGGACACGACCGATCGCCGCGTGGATGTCGGTCATACGCGCATTGAACCCGACGATCTCATTCTCGTATTGCTTCTCCATGCCTTGGTTCCGGAGTAAGCGAACGGTGCGAGCCACTTCCGTGTCCCTCGCGACCACCATCCCTCCTTCGCCACTGGTCATGTTCTTCGTCGGATAGAGCGAGAACATGGCGACATCGCCGAGGGTCCCGACAGGACGACCATTCACGGCCGCGCCGTGCGCCTGAGCTGAGTCCTCGATCACGAGCAGGTCGTGCTGCCTTGCGAGCGTAACGATCTCTGCCATCCGCGCGGGGTGACCGTAGAGGTGGACCGGCATGATCGCTCGTGTGCGCGGCGTGACCGCCGCCTCCACCGCGGCGGGATCGAGCGTGTAGGTGGAGGAGTCAATGTCAGCGAAGACGGGGGTCGCTCCGGCCAGCACGACGCTGTTGCCGGTCGCCGCGAAAGTGAACGACGGGACGATGACCTCGTCGCCCGGGCCGATCCCAGCCGCGAGCAGACCGAGGTGGAGGCCCGCAGTACCCGAGTTGACCGCCACTGTGGGCCTGTCCAGTACAAAATGCGCCGAGAACTCTTCCTCGAACTGTGCAACCTCCGGTCCTTGCGCCACCATCCCGCCACGTAGGACTCGGTCGACTGCCTCTCGCTCCTCGGCCCCGATGATCGGCTTCGCCGCGGGAATGAACTCCATCACTTGTCCTCCATAATCAGCACGCCTTCGCGTTCCGCGAAGCGGTCGCCCGTGACTGGGCATGACCAGGCGCATCCACCGTCGTTCTTCAGCGGCACCCCGGCCGGCCCGACCCATCCGATTCGGCGAGCCGGGATGCCCGCAACGAGCGCGTACGGAGGCACATCCCGCGTGACGACTGCGCCCGCTGCAACTGTCGCCCACTCACCGATCTCAAGAGGCGCCACGCAAGTAGCGTTGGCACCGATCGACGCACCACGACGAATGGTCACACCGACGGCTTGCCAATCAGATGCACTCTTGAGCTCCCCGACCGGTGAAACCGCGCGCGGGAACGCGTCGTTTGTGAGGACGACCGCAGGACCGATGAACACGCCATCCTCGATCACCGCCGGCTCATACACGAGCGCATAATTCTGAATCTTGCAGCGATCACCGACAGACACTCCGGAGCCGATGTACGCGCCCCGACCGATGATCACGTCGCACCCGATGCGCGCTTCTTCTCGGACCTGCGCGAGGTGCCAGACAACCGCCCCTTCACCGACGTCGGCCGACTCGCTGACGTTCGCGCTGTCTTCTATATGCGCCCGCCGACGTTCAGGGGACAACGAACTATCAGGATGACCGGTCACGAGTGACGATCCTACCGTCGACGCACCGCGCGGTCTGTGCCGAGGAGGGCGGAAGAATCGAACCCAGGAGTCGCACGTCTACAGTAGGAATTCGCCCTCGACGAAACGGTGTCACATGTCAGACGTTCCCCCGGCAGAAGCCAGCGGTCCCCGGCGGCTGTCAGGGGTGTTGTTCCATGCTCGCGCACACGCGCGAGGTCTTGCGTCGGTGGCCGCGGCAAGCGGGATCGGCATCCTTGCCACCTTCGGGTTCCAACTGCTCAGCGCCCGCTACCTTGCGCCAGCGGACTTCGGACTGTTTGCGGCGTTCCTTGTCATTGTGAATGTTGCAGCAGTCGGCAGCGCAGCCATCCAAAACCACGTCACGGTCAACACTGCTCGATTGAGCCGGGACGCCGAGACGCATCCTTCGGCGGGCCGTCGTGGATGGCCGAAAGACGCGGTGCTGTTGGGCACCGCCGCCGCCATCGGCGTTGCAGCAGTCTCGCCCCTGCTCGCGCACAACCTCGACACCACAGCCCCCATCGTCATCGCTGCCGCCTGCACGATACCGCTCAGCCTCGTCTTCGCGGACTCACTCGGCCTTCTCCAGGGATCGGGACGGGTGGGCGCCGCTGTCTGGTGGTCGACCTCGTCACAAGTGATCCGCATCGTGCTGCTCCTCGCCGCCATCGGAATCGGGGCCGGCCTGGCTGGTGTTGTCGGTTCCGTCGTGGCCGCGGTGGCCGCCACGACAGTTGGTGCGCTACTCCACACGCGACGGATCCGGAGGCCACGCGCGAGCGTCTTCAGCGGCACGGGCTTGGCGATCGTCGCGCTCACAGTCGGCTTCGCCTGGCTCACCAGCGCTGATGTTTTGTTCGTCCGGGCGACCGCGCACCCCCAGGATGCCGGCGCCTACGCTGCTGCCACCGTTCTCGTCAAAGCCGGACTCCTCCTTCCCGCGACGCTGTCGTTCTACCTCCTTCCTCGGTTCGTGCGCAATAGCGGAGACGCCGCGCTCACCCGGACCGGCGTCCTCGCCACCCTGGCCATATCACTCGGCACAAGCATCGCCATGATCGTGGTTTTCATCGCCGCCGGGGGCTGGATCGTCGGTCTTCTCTACGACGACGAGTACGCTCGGACGAGCGAGTTTCTCGTTGCCGCCTCCATCGCTTACGCGCCGTGGATAGCCGCGCAAGGATTGATGGTCAAAATGACAGCATCGGCTTCGCGGCCAGCGGTCGCTGTCGTTTGGATGGCGGTCCTGGCTCAGGGGATAGCGTTCCCGCTGATCCTCCCTGACATCTTCGCGATGCTGTGGATGATGGGCGCGATCGGCGCCATTGCCCTCGTTGCGTTCATGCTGATCGAGTGGTTCGGCCCGACCACCGGCCAGTTGCGGTCGAGGACACGAGCGAAAGTGTTCAGCCGAGATAGCCGCGGTTCGAGAGATCCTCGACGATGATGTCGGCCGGCGATTCGCCCGCGTCGACATCGACCACTCGATATTCTTCGAAGTTCCTCAGGAAGTCCGCGACCGCGTTCGCATCCCAACGAGAGAGCACCGCGCTGGACCCGATCCCTTCTCGACTTTCGCTCACCTTCCGGTGCACCAGCGTGGGCACTCCGAAGACCGCTGCCTCCTGCTGGATGCCCCCGGAGTCCGTCACGATGAAGCGAGCTCCCCGCATGAGCGCAACGAATGCAGCGTGCTCCAGTTTCGCCTGGACGACGAACTTCACAAGTCCGAGCTCTGCGATCGTCGCCTCAATGGCGTCCCGAGAATAGGAATCGACGATGAGACGCATGCTCACCGGGCTGCTCGCCTCCAGCGTTCGAAGGGTCTCACGCACCAGCGCGGCGTTGGAGATGAACTCGAAACGGTGGAGAAGGACCAGGCCATAGCGATCAGCGTCCAGGGCCTCTGCACCTGCCGCATCACGGACGGCATCCTTTGCCGTGTTGCCGTGGGTGATGACGACGTTGCGTCGACCGGCAAGGTTGCGCGCGGACTCATCGTCCGGTGCGTAATGGATGCTGGCGAAGCGACCCACGATGCGCCGATCGAGTTCCTCAGGGAAAGGGTGTCGCCAGTTACCAGATCGAAGGCCGGCTTCGACGTGCGCGACAGGAAGACGTAGGAACCGCCCGATGAATGTACCCAGCACCGTCGTCATCGTGTCACCGTGAACGACGACGATCGACCCCGAGGGCAGCGAACGACGAGTCTTCCCAAGATTCAGAAGTGCCCACTTCCCGACCGACGCGATCCACCCCAGCATCTGGACGGGCGATTTGAGGGGCTTTCCGCGCCACCCGTTCGCGATCACGCGGTCAGGCTCGGGCAGCCCGAGTTCGGGGATGGCCCGGCGTAACGCTTCGGTGTGCTGCTGGGTTACCCACTGCTCAAAGGCCGCCCCACGCGCAGCCAATCGGCGCATCACGGGCGCAATCTTGATTGCCTCGGCGGTCGTTCCGTAGATGAAAATGATCATGAGTTCTCCTGAGAGCGAGGGTCGATCGCGTCGTTACGTCGTAGGAACGCACGTCGATGCACGACGATGCCCCGCACGAGTCCGCCCCAAAACGGAACGACGAACGACGGGAGGTGCAGGAGGTACGCAAGTGCTGCCCGCGGCGCGACCCCTAGCCGTAGGGCCACGGCCGAGGGGAGGGCGGCTAGGGCGACTCCGGCAAGCCCCACACCGATAGCCACGCCGGCTCGACGGGAGACGAGAAGTCCGACGATCACCGCTACGACTACACCCGGTGCCGCGGCCGCGATGAGCAGTGCCGCGGAACGCGCCGTCCCAGTACCTGCGTAGCTGTCTACGAAGAGTGTGCCGCGCTGATAGGTGTGTGAGATGAACGCCCTGTACGTCGTCCGAGGCCGGTACCAACCGGCAAAGCCGGGGTCGAGACGAATCGGAGTCCGTTGCGCTATGGCACGCAGGATCCGCGTGTCGTCGGACATCAGATGCGCGTCTCCCTCCGGCGCGGCTTCGCGAAACACGTCCCGTAGCAGATCGCGAGGCGCGAAGAAAAGGCCCGTGCCCTTGGGGGCTTGATCGAAGGTCTCCGTCGTCAGATCGAAGGGACGGGGACGTCGGAGGTATCGCCGCCAGAAGATCTGGACGGGAACCTCCCAGAAACGCCCGATGAGGGGGGCGTCATCGACAGTGGGTACGTGACCGTTCCATGCGGTCGGAGCATCGGCTCGTCCGCTCTGCCGAACGAGATAGCCGAGCGCGTGCGGTTCAATGAGGACGCGTGAGTCCATGAGGAGAATGTGGTCATTGGACGCAGCCTCGAGACCGGCCAGGCGGGCGCGGAAGCGGCCGAGGTTCTTCTGAGACACAACTCGCAAGGTGCCGGGAAAGCCACCGCGGATACTGTCCAGCACAGCGAGCGTGTCATCCGTTGATCCGTCGTCGACAACCACCAGTTCGATGGGAACCTCGACGCGTCGAGCCGCCTCGGCGAGCGACGCGATGGTTGACGCGAGCCATCGTGCAGAGTTGAACGCGGGCATCACGACCGAGATGGCGGTCAACCGCGAGGCCTTCCAAAGTCCAGACTGCACGTCATCACCCTAACGAAGACGTCCGACAACCCCGGTGGAGCCGATCGCTCATGCGAGGTGGTTGTTCCACATCGACAGCGCAGAGCCGATGGCCATGTGCATGTCGAGGTACTGGTAGGTGCCCAGGCGTCCGCCGAAGTGCACCTCCTGCTCACCCTTGGCGAGGTCGCGGTATGCCAGCAGGCCCGCACGGTCATCGGCGGTGTTCACGGGGTAGTACGGCTCGTCGGCGCGGGTCGCGAAGCGCGAGTACTCCCGCACGATCACGGTCTTGTCTGTCGGGTACCGATCGGCGCGCTCCGGGTGGAAGTGCTTGAACTCGTGGATCCGCGTGTACGGGGCGTCGGCGTCGGCGTAGTTCATGACGCTCGTGCCCTGGAAATCGGGGATGTCGAGGACGTCCTGCTCGAAGTCGAGCGTGCGCCACGACAGCTCGCCCTCCGTGTAGTCGAAGTAACGGTCCACCGGGCCGGTGTAGACGATCGGCACCTGCCCGACGGTCGCCCTCTTGTTCAGGGGCTGCGACTCGTCGAAGAAGTCCGTGTTCAGCTTCACCTCGATGTTCGGGTGGTCGGCCATGCGCTCGAGCCACGCGGTGTAGCCGTCGACCGGGAGGCCTTCCCAGGTGTCGTTGAAGTAGCGGTTGTCGTAGGTGTAGCGGACCGGCAGGCGCGAGATGATCTCGGCCGGAAGCTCTTTCGGATCGGTCTGCCACTGCTTCGCGGTGTAGTCGCGGATGAACGCCTCGTACAACGGACGGCCGATGAGCCCGATGGCGCGCTCCTCGAGGTTGCTCGCCCCCTTCGGGTCGAACTCGCCGGCGAGCTCCTGGATGAGGTCCCGCGCCTCACCGGGAGTGTAGGCGGCCCGGAAGAACTGGTTGATCGTGCCGAGGTTGATCGGAAGCGGGTACACGACGCCCTTGTGGGTCGTGTAGACGCGGTGGACGTAGTTCGTGAACTGCGTGAAGCGGTTGACGTACTCCCACACCGTCGCATTCGAGGTGTGGAACAGGTGGGCCCCGTACTTGTGGACCTCGATACCGGTGGTCGGCTCGTTCTCGGTGTAGGCGTTGCCGCCGATGTGGTGGCGGCGGTCGATGACGGTCACCTTGCGGCCGGATGCTGCGGCACGCTCGGCGATGGTGAGGCCGAAGAAGCCGGAGCCGACGATGAGGAGGTCCATGGGGCGAACGCTTTCGTTTCGGGGCAAGCGAATGGGCACCCCCGGGCGGGGCGTCATCGATCCTACGCGACGCATTCGGCGGGCCTGAGGAAACCGTGGGAAAGCCCGCCGAGGGCGTCAGCTACGATGGCATGTCGAATTGTCGCAGTGACGGAGTCGGGATCGAATGGACAGCTGGATCAGCATATTTCCGTCGATCCTCGTCGCTGCGCTCCTCCTGATCGTCCCGGGCGGCATCGTGATGGCCGCCGGCTGGGGTGTGCGCAATCCCTCTCGCTGGCTCCTCGCTCCGGCGGTGTCGGTCACGGTCGCTGCTGTCGCCGCCACGATCGCCCCGCTCGTCGGTCTGCGTTGGGGGCTGATCCCGCTCGCGCTCGTCACCGCGCTCGTCGCGGGAGTCGGCCTCGTGCTGCGCCGCTTCGCCGGGACCGACGACGCACCGACGTCCCGCGGCACCTTCCTCGCGACCGCCGGCGCGCTGGCGGCGGCAGCCGGCGGACTCGGCGTTCTGTTCGCCCGCGCGTTCGGCGGGCCGGACAACATCGCTCAGCGGTTCGACAACATCGTCCATCTGAACGCGATCGCCCTCGCCGTGAAGAACGGCAGCGCCTCGCCGTTCCAGATAGGCGCCACCTCGGACATCGGGGGCTACCCCAATGCGTGGCATGCCATCACGACGCTCGTCGTCGAGCTGACCGGTGTCACCGTTCCGGAGGGCATCAATGCCGCGAACCTCGCGTTCGTCGCGGTCCTGTGGCCCGCTTCGATCATGGCCCTCGTCGGTGCGATGTTCCACCGCCGCAGAGCCGCCTACGTCGCCGCGGCGGCCCTGTCGACGGGGTTCGGTGCGTTCCCCGCACTCTTCCTCAACTGGGGTGTTCTGTATCCCAATCTCGTCGGTTACGCCATGCTGCCCGCGGGTCTCGCCGCCGTCGTCCTCGCACTCGACGAGCGCAGATCCGGAAGCATCGTTCGCGCCGTCCTGCTGATCGCGCTGCTGGCGGGCGGCGTCTTCCTCGGACATCCGAACGCCTTCCTGGCCCTGCTCGCGTTCTCGGCAGCGTCCGTGCTGAGCACGCTCCTGGCACGCGCGATCGCGGGCCGGTCACAGCGTGATTGGTGGGCGCTCGCGGCGAGCGCAGCGGGCTTCGCGGTGGTCTGTATCGCGACATGGTCGGTCTTCCGAACCTCGGCCGAGCACTCGGGATGGAAGCCCTGGCAGAACCTCGCGCAGGCGATCGGCGAGGCCGCGCTGGCCTCACCTCGGGGATACGCGCCTACCATCGTGATCGCCGTCCTCCTCGTGGCCGGAGCGGTCGTGGCGGCGCGACGGCCGAAGTCGCTCCCTCTGATCGCCCCATTCGCGGTGGCCATCCTGTTGTTCGTCGTCGCCTCGGGTCTGCGCATCGACCACCCTCTCCGCGAGTTCCTCACCAACCCCTGGTACAACGACGCGAACCGTCTCGCGGCCCTGCTGCCGATGGCCGCCATCCCGGTCGCCGTGCTCGGCGCACTCGGAATCTACGACGTGGGGCGCCGAGCCCTCGCGCGGCTCTCCGCGCCGAACTGGGCCCGCGTCGTCGCCCTCGTCGTCGCGGTCATCGCGGTGTTCTCCGTCGCCGTCGGCCCCAACACCCGCTTCGCGATCTCGCAGGTTCGCGAGGCCTACGCCTACACCGATGACTCGGTCCTTCTCACCTCTGACGAACGAGCCCTGCTCGACCGGCTGCCGGAGGAGACCAGCGATGACGCGCTCATCATCGGAAGTCCGCGCACCGGCGCATCGCTTGCGCTCGCCCTGTCCGATCGCGACGTGACCCAGCGGCATATCTTCGGTTCCCCCTCCCCCGAGCTGGTCTACCTCAACTCCCACCTGCGGAACATCGACTCCGACCCGACCGTCTGCTCGACGGTCGAGGACCTCGGAATCGACTACGTCCTGGACTTCGGGCGACAGGACGTCATGGACCAGTCGCAGGCCGTCACCTACGACGGCATCCAAGATCTCGCACCGGGTCCTCATCTCGTGCTCGTGGATTCGGAAGGTCCCGAAGCACGCCTGTTCCGCATCGAAGGATGCTGATCGTGGCGTCGCGTCGGCGTCTCGCGGTCGCCTACGACTGCCTCTTCCCCTTCACCACCGGAGGCGGGGAACGTCAGTACCGCGCCTTCGCGGACGAGCTGGTGAAACTCGGGTACGAGGTCGACTACCTCACGTCTCGTCAGTGGGACGATGGTGTCGAGCTGCCCGAGGCTTTCTCCGTGATTGCGGTCACCGGACGGCTCTCGCTCTACTCGGGCGACGGCGTGCGGCGTATCCCCGCGGCGCTCCGCTTCGCGGCAGGCCTGTTCGGGACCCTCGTACGTCGGCGTCGTCGCTTCGGCGCCGTGATCGTGAGCGGACTCCCGATCTTCAACGTCTTCGCCGCACGCCTCGCGCTTCTCGGATCCGGCACGCGTCTGGTCGTCGACTACCTGGAGGTCTGGCCGCGCCGCCAATGGGTCGATTACTCCGGCACCGTCACCGGCACCATCGCCTGGGTGCTCCAGCGCGCCGCCATCGCGGTGACCCCGCTCGCGACCTGCCACTCTCAGCTCAGCGCGACCCGGCTGCGGGACGAGGGCCTGCGCACGGTCCCGGTCGTCAGCCCGGGCCTCATCGATGCCACGGTGGAAACGGGCCCCGTCACCCCGGCATCTGAGCCGCCGTACGTGCTCTATGTGGGACGCCACATCCCCGACAAGCGGGTCGAAACGCTCCCGGCCGCCGTTGCCGCAGCACGCCGGCGGATTCCCGACCTGCGCCTCGTCGTGCTCGGGCGAGGACCGAGCGGCGACGCCGTGCGCGCCGCCGTCGCGGAGTCCGGTGGCGAGGAGTGGACCGAGTTCCCCGGATTCGTCGACGAGGAACGGCTGGCCGAGCTGATGCACGGAGCCCTCTGCGTCATCAATCCGTCCCGCCGCGAAGGCTACGGCCTCGTGGTGGTCGAAGCGAACGCACACGGCACGCCCGCGGTCCTCGTCGCCGACCCCGGTAACGCCGCCACCGAACTCGTCGAGGCGGGAGTCAACGGCGTCGTCGCCGATTCCGCGTCCGCCGAAGACCTGTCGGCCGCCATCTGCGCCGTCGCGGACGGGGGCGACGAGCTCCGTCGCACCGCACGCGCCTGGTACGAATCCGCCATCGAGACCCGCACAATCCGCCGTACCGTCGAGGGAATCCTCGAAGCCCTCGAACCACCGCGGCGCATCGCCCGGAACACGAAAGAAGACACTCTGTGACTGCTGCATCCCCGTCCACCGAGGTCGAACTGACGATTCTCATGCCGTGCCTCAACGAGGCCGAGACGCTCGAGGTCTGCATCCGCAAGGCCCAGGGTTTCCTGGCCCGCACCGGCATCTCGGGTGAAGTCCTCATCTCCGACAACGGCAGCACGGACGGCTCGCAGGAGATCGCGCTCCGCCTCGGCGCGCGCGTCTCATCGGCGAGCCGCCGTGGCTATGGCGCGGCGCTGATCAACGGCATCGACAACGCCCGCGGGCGCTACATCATCATGGGCGACGCCGATGACAGCTACGACTTCGAGAACCTGGAACCGTTCGTCGAGCGCCTGCGAGCGGGTGCCGACCTCGTCATGGGCAATCGCTTCGCCGGCGGCATCGCGCCCGGTGCCATGCCGCCGCTGCACAAGTACCTGGGCAACCCGGTGCTGTCGACCATCGGTCAGCTCTTCTTCCGCCCGAACGTCCGCGACTTCCACTGCGGACTCCGCGGGTTCAACCGCGATCGGATGCGCGCGCTCGACCTGCAGACCACCGGCATGGAGTTCGCGTCCGAGATGGTGGTGAAGTCCTCCCTCGCGAAGTACCGGATCGAGGAAGTCCCCACCACGCTCAAGAAGGACGGCCGGTCGCGCCCGCCGCACCTGCGCAGCTGGCACGACGGCTGGCGCCACCTGCGTTTCCTTCTCCTGTTCGCGCCGCGCTGGCTCTTCGTCTACCCCGGCCTCGTGGCGTTCTTCCTCGGTGCCATCGCGGTCGCGGTGCTCGCCTTCGGCGGCGTGGAGATCGGCGGGATCGGCTTCGACGTCACCACGATGGTCTACGCGAGTGCACTGTGCGTCACGGGCTTCCAAGCCCTGCTGTTCTTCTGGTTGACGAAGCTGTACGCGACGCAGGAGGGCTTCCTCCCGACCAGCGAACGATACCGGCGCATCGTCGCGAAATGGTCGGCCGAGCGCGGACTGCTCGCTGGCGTCGCGCTGTTCCTCCTCGGGATCGTCATCGGTATCGTGCAGGTCAGCGTGTGGGGCAGTGCCGACTTCGGCCAGCAGGATGCCGCGCAGGCGGTGCGTATCGCGGTGCCGAGCGCGCTCACGATCATCCTCGGTTTCCAGACCATCATGATGAGCTTCTTCTCCGGCGTCCTCACGACACCGCGTCGTGAGCAGCGCCCCGAAGCCGTCATCGAGAGCTGATGCCGTCATCGAGGGTGCTCGTCGATCTGCTGGGGTTCACCGGCTCGCGCGGCGGCACCGAGACCTATGTGCGTGAGCTGATGCCTCGGCTCGCCGAGCGTATGCCCCGCGTCCGCTTCGCCGCGCTGACCGGACGCGACGGAAACGAGAAGGTCGGCACGTTCTTCCCCGGCCACGTCCAGTCCCTCATCTGGGTCGGCTCCGACCCCGGCACGTGGGCGCTCGGCGCCGTCGCAGCGACAGAGGCCATCGCCCGCCGGGGGCGCGCCGACCTCGTCTGGGCACCAGCGAACTTCGGTCCGATCTTCCGAGGCGTGCCGCGCGTCGTCACCGTGCACGACGCCATCTACGACGAGGTGCCGGGATCGCTCGCCGAGCGCGCACAACGGGCGGTGACGTCGACACTCATGCGCCGGTCCGCGCAGACCGCCGACCGCGTGCTGACGGTGTCGCGTGCCGCCGCCGCCAGCATCGAACGACACCTGGGGGTCGCCTCCCAGCGCATCGCCGTGGTACACAACGGCAGCGCCGCGCCCCGTCCCGTCGGTGACCCGTGGGCCGCCCTGACCGCGCTCGCCCTCCCGAACGATCGGCCGATCGTCCTGAGCGTCGGAAACCGGATGCCGCACAAGAACTTCGTCGGACTGCTGGAAGCGCTTGCGACGCTTCCAGCGATGGTCCGGCCACTGACGGTGATCGCCGGCAGCAGGCTCCCCGACCCGCTCGCCGATGACGTCTCACGACTCGGACTCGACGGCGACGTCATCCTGCCCGGTTGGGTGAGCGACGATCAACTCGAAGCACTGTTCCAGATCGCTGACCTGTATGTCTGCCCCTCGCTCGTCGAGGGGTTCGGGCTGCCGGTCGTCGATGCGCTGCGGCGGGATGTCCCCGTTCTCGCCAACGACGTGACGGTGCTGCGCGAGGTCGGCGGTGATGTCACCCGCTACGCCGACGCCACGAATCCCGCCGCGTTCGGGCTCGCGATCACGAAAGCCCTGAACGAGCCGGCGGACGCCGCCGCACGCGCGGCCGCACAGGCGTGGGCCTCACGATTCACCTGGGACGATGCGGCAGACGCCACCGCCGCCGTCCTCGAGGCGACCCTGGTGGAGACCTCACGGTGAGCGCTGCGCCCTCGATGAAGCGTCGCCTGCTCGGCTTCCTCCTCGTACCGGCGATCGCGGCGCTCTCCCCGATCATCGCTCTGCCGGCGGTCACCACGATCGCGGGGCCCGGCGGGTGGGCGAGCGCGATCGCCGGAGAGTCGATCGGGACGTTCGCCGCCATCGCGATCGGCTGGGGGTGGGCCACCATCGGCCCGGCGTTGATCTCGGTCGCGGCGGGCGACGACGAGCGCGCCAGGCTCTATCGCGAGTCGATCGCGGTGCGCCTGTCGATCTCGATCCTGGCGCTGCCCGCGCTGGCGGTCATCTGCTGGCTGATCGCGACGCCGGGCTCCGAATGGCTGACGATCCTGATGGGGATGCAGGGTGCGCTCATCGCCCTGTCCTTCACCTGGTTCTGCGCCGGAGTCGGAGACCCCCGCACGATCGTCATCTACGACGCGGCACCGCGCCTGCTCGCGAACCTCGCGGCGGCCGGGCTCGTGCTCTCGACGGGCGTCGTGGTGCTGTATCCGCTCGCCGGCATCCTCGTCACGCTGATCGGCACCTCGATCTTCACGGTGCGCCTGCTCCGCCGGCATCCCGGTCCGTGGCCGCGGCCCCGCGACCTGCCCCGCCTCCTGCGCTCGAATCTCTCGGTTGCGCTGAACGACGCCGGGCTGAGCGGCTACTCGAGCGTCCCCGCCCCGGTCGTCAACGTCACAGCGGTGCCGGTCGCCGCCGCCGGCTACGCTACGGGCGACAAGATGCTCAAGCTCGGTCAGTTCATCCCCATGACGCTGGCGAACGCACTGCAGGCTTGGATCGGCGAGGCGCATGGCAGCCATCGGGGCCGCCGGATGACGATCGCCATCGGACTCGCGACCGCGACGGGCGTCACCGGATGGGCCGGTCTCGCGCTGGTCGGCCCCTGGCTGACGAGCGTGTACCTGCCCAACGCGCCTGCGCCGTTCGAGATCCTCGTCGTGCTCGGAGCAGTGTTCTTCTTCTTCTCGGTGCGCACTGCCGTAGCGCGCTTGGTGCTCTTCCCGGCGGGGCAGGCCGGCGCGGTCATGCGTGCGACACTCGTCGCCACCGCGCTCGGCATCCCGCTCATGATCGGACTGGGGATCGCCTGGGGCCCGGTCGGGGCCGCACTCGGCTACGCCGTGACCGAGGGAGCGGCGACGATGCTCCTCGCCCGCCGGTGCCTGCGCGTCCTGCACGATCTCCGCCACACCCCCGTCGAGCCGGCGCTGTGAGCTCCGCTCGAGCGGCCTCATCCGAAAGGACCGCACGATGACCATCGCCATCAACGGCCGCTTCCTCATCGACTCCTTCGGCGGCGTGCGCCGCTTCGCCACCGAGCTCACCGAGCACCTCGCCGCATCCCGCGACGATGTCGTCCTCCTCGTCCCCGCCTCAGCCGATGCTTCGGGCATCCACGGCGTTCGCGTCGAGACGGTGGGGCGCTCGGCCGGACCGCTCTGGGAACAGGTCGAACTCCCCCGCTGGCTCCGGAAGCACGGTTCCCCCGTCCTGCTGAACCTGGCGAACATCGCTCCCGTGGCGTACCGGAACCAGTTCACGGTGCTCCACGACATCGCCCCGACGATCCGCCCGCAGGACTTCACCTTCCTCTTCCGCGTGCAGTGGCACCTCGCCGTGCGATTCGGGATGCTCCGCCGAGGCCAACGGCTCGTGACGGTGAGCCATGCGTCCCAGCGTGAGATCGCCGAACAGTTCCGGGTGTCACCCGACACGATCGATGTGGTCTACGAGGGCGCTGACAGCCTCGGATCGCCGGATGCGGGACGACCGCCCGCCGACGACACCGAGATCCGCTTCGTCGCCTTCGGACGCCACGGCGCGGCCAAGAACACCCGAGCCGTCATCGACGCGCTGCGCCATGTCGACGACGACGCACCGATCGTCGTCGAGTTCGTCGGTCGCCTCGATCCCGATCTCGAGCCCTATGCCGCGGAGAAGGGCGTCCCGCCGCGACGCATCCGGTGGCGCGGCCCGGTCTCCGACTCCGAACTCGCCGGCGTCTTCGCCGACGCGGACGGGTTCGTCTGGCCGTCCTTCCACGAAGGCTTCGGACTGCCGCCTCTCGAGGCGCAGAGCTACGGAGCACCCGTCCTCGCCTCCGACATCCCCATCAACCGCGAGATCCTGCGGGACTCGGCGCTCTACTTCCCCGCCGCCGAGCCCGCCGCCCTCGGCGCGCTGATGATGGAGCTCGTGCGAGACCCCGCTCGTCGGGCAGACCTGCGCGCGCGCAGCCGACGCAACGCGGAACGCTTCACCTGGGCGGCCACGACGACCGCGTGGAACGCTCTGCTGGACGCGTCCCGTCGCTGAGCCCGCCCCGGGATTGCGCATCGGCACCGTCGACAGGGGACAATCGGAAGCGTGAACCTCGGTTTCGTCGTGACGACCCTGGGCCGCCTCGGCCCGCTCCGCACCCTGCTCGACTCCCTCGAGCCGCAACTGCGCGACGGTGACGCTGTCGCCATCGTCGCTCAGGGCGAACAAGACGAGGTCGCAGCGCTCGTCGCCGACTACGCGGAGCGCGGGATGGCTGTGACGTCCACTACTTCGGCCCGCGGGGCGTCGCTTGGCAGGAACACCGGCGTTGCGGCGCTTCCCGCAGGCGAACGCGTCGTGACGTTCCCGAACGACAACACGATCTACCCGGCGGGGACGGTCGACGCCCTGCACACGGCCGTCGATGCAGACGACTTCATCGCCGGCGGCTTCACGTCCTGGGACGAGCGCGGGCCCAAGACCACGCTCCCCTCGCCCGGCACGCCCCTCGATCGGTTCAACGTCTGGGCCGTGATCGAGATGGGCATCCTCATGCGCCGGTCGCTCTTCGACGCCATCGGCGGCTTCGACGAGCGACTCGGCCCGGGGGCCGCCACACCGTGGCAGGTCGCCGAGGGCACCGACCTCCTCCTGCGAGCGCTCGCGCACGAGCCGCGCCTGACGCGCGATTTCCGCTGGCTCCCCGCGGACGTCCATGTCGACGGCATCTCGACCGGCTTCGGACTGACCGTCGCCGAGCGACGCCGCAAGCTCCGGGCGTACGGTCGCGGCACCGCCCGCGTTCTCGGGGTACACCGTTACCCGCTGTGGTGGCGGTTCGCCTTCACGGGTGCTGGGCTGCTGTACGGGTTGCGCAACCCAGCACCCATCACGATCGGCGACGGCTGGCCGATGTTCGTCGGACGCCTCGAGGGCCAGCTCGGCCGCACCTTCGGGCAGGCGCGGATGGTCTCGGCCGTACGCTGAGCCGCAGGATGCCGCGCTGATAGGCTTCGGAAGTGTCATCGAGAGTTTTGATCACCGGCGGAGCCGGGTTCATCGGGTCCCACCTGTCCGAGCGTCTTCTCGCCGAGGGCGATGAGGTCATCTGCGTCGACAACTTCTTCACCGGATCCCGCCGCAACGTCGAGCACCTCTTCGACAACCCGCGCTTCGAGGTGATCCGCCACGACGTCACCTTCCCGCTGTATCTCGAGGTCGACAAGATCTACAACCTCGCGTGCCCTGCGTCGCCGGTGCACTACCAGCACGACCCGGTGCAGACGACGAAGACGAGCGTCATGGGTGCCATCAACATGCTCGGTCTCGCGAAGCGCCTGCGGGTGCCCATCCTCCAGGCATCGACCTCGGAGGTCTACGGCGACCCCGCGATCCACCCGCAGACCGAGGACTACTGGGGCAACGTCAATCCGATCGGCCCGCGCTCCTGCTACGACGAGGGCAAGCGCGCCGCCGAGACGCTCTTCTTCGACTACCGACGTCAGCACGACCTATCGATCAAGGTCATCCGCATCTTCAACACGTACGGACCGCGGATGCACCCGAACGACGGCCGGGTCGTGTCGAACTTCATCGTTCAGGCCCTCCGCGGCGAGCCCATCACGATCTACGGTGACGGATCGCAGACGCGGTCGTTCTGCTACGTCGACGACCTGGTCGACGGCATGGTGCGCCTGATGAACACCGATCACGGGGTCACCGGTCCGATCAACGTCGGCAACCCGGGCGAGTTCACGATGCTCGAACTCGCGAACGAGGTTCTGCGCATCACGGGGAGCACCTCCGAGATCGAGCATCGCCCGCTGCCGCAGGACGACCCGAAGCAGCGGCAGCCCAACATCGACATCGCGCAGCGCGAGCTCGGCTGGAAGCCGTCGGTCGCGCTCACCGCCGGCCTCGAGCGGACGATCGACTACTTCCGCGGCGTCCTCGACGACTGAGCGACTTCCGGCACAGCGAGATCGCCTTCGACCCGAGGGGTCTCATCGTTGCTATGCGCGGCCGCCCATATCAACGCGCCGAGTGCTACGGCGAACGCGAGAGATCCCCAGACCCAGATTCCCATGGGCGAGATCGGTGTATTCCACCACCACTCGACATCTCTATCGAGGTTGATGCCAGCGAGGTCGACGCCCGTCACGTATCGACGGATGTTGACATGCAGCGCCACACTATGCGCGACAGCAAGTCCGACACCACCCAGGACGAGCTGCAGTCGGTTCAGTCCTAGCGCCCCGCGGCTCGTCCCGAAGACGACGATTCCCGCGAACATGACGATGATCGGGTAGACGTATCGCGGTTGGACACCGTTCCCGACGACCACGCCATCATGCATGAGGATGTAGAGCGGGACGAGGATCATTGCTGCGGTGACACCTGACAACGCGAGCCACTTGCGCCATGTCCCGTAGCGCAGGCACCAAAAAATCACACCGGCCAGGATGAACATCGTCGTCACCCAGACAAGCCCCGGCATGTAGGTGTCTAGCCATCCGAGGCCCCACGTACCCAAACCGCCTGAGAGGAGCTGTGGTAGCGCCTTCACGTTGATGAAGAGAAGTTCGGAGAAGCTGTACGTCGAATTGTCGACAGCTGTATCCCCTCCCACGATGGCACTCTGGCCTCCACTGAAGAAGAAGACCACCGCGGCGATCAGCAAGGCTGCGGGAAGCGAGAGATCTCGCAGATACCGGGAATCTCGACGGAAGGCGAGCACGCTCGCAGCGACAAGCGCCAGTCCGCCGTAGACGGCAGAATCACTTCGCGCACCGGCTCCGATGAAGAGCAGAACGACCGCCATCGCCCCCAGAAGCGCCTTCCGAATCCCGCGCTGGTCGAAGAATCCCCAGGCGGCGAACACGAGGCCGGAGGCGGAGATTACCGACCAGGCGCTCGGATTTACGCTCGCGATGAGAAAAACGCCGAGCGGAACGGCGGTGATAGCGGCACCCCACACCAGCGCCACGCGACCTCGACGCGGAAGGAGGAAGAACAGGAGGGTCATAGTGAGTAGGTAAAGCACGATGTTCGCCAGGCGGATAGCCACAATCGACAGCGACAGATCATCGCCCGCGAAGATGCCCATGACCGCGTAGTAGACCGGAGGGTAGGCTCCCCCGTTCCAGTTGCCCCGTGCACTGGAACCCGTGGCGTTCTCATCGAAAGAGCAAGCGCCCGACTTGTTTCCATCGAACGCGAAGCAGTCAGCTGCGCGAAGCACAGGCTCCGGGAGGATTCGCACGCTGGGGTCGGACCCGGGAGCGCAGAGAGCTTGGTCGCCGCTAGCGCACCAGATGCTGGCCATGTGATAGTCGTCGTCCGGGCTGGATCCCGGCGGCGAGGAGACCGCCCAGCTCAGGAGCGCGATAAGGACGGATACGACGATGACTACCGGCAGTCCGACGCGGCTTGCGGCTCGAGCGCGCATAAAGAGGCTCCTCATTCGATGGTCAGACACGAAGAAGCGGGGTGCTTCCGGATCTGGCGGCGTTTACTCGATCTCGACGGTCGACCAGGCTTCGCGGATGCGATGGCGGAAGCTCGAACACGTCTCGACGACGTCCGAGCTGTCGCCCCAATCGACAAAACTCATCTCAGGTCAGCCTGAGCTCTCTTCGAACCCATGTAAGTGGTCGCCGTTCCGCGATTCTCGTACGGCCTCGGAGAGTGAGTCGAGGTCCGCGCGGAGGATCGCGACCTCCTCGGCGACGCGACGAATTTCTTCCTCAGCGCGCGATAGCTCCCAGGAGAGGTGCAAGGTGACCCCGATGAGGAGCGCGACGGCGAGCGCGAAGAGGAGATTCGACGGAACGATCACCCCGAGGACCCCGGCGAGTGCACCGAGCAGATCCGGGAAAACGGCGAGGACGAGCATCGCCGCTCCGATCACGAGCCACATGACGGCATACTTCTCACGCAGGTGGCGACGCATGAGCATCGTCACGATGATGGCGAGTATGACGACGGCGAACGCGATGCCGATCGGAACGATCATGCGCGGGGCCTCCTTCGCAGCGCGCCGCGCATGAGCGCGAGCGAAATCGCGAACACTGACCTGATGAGGTACACGGTCGACCCGACGAAACCTTGGCTCGGTTTTCCGTGCATGCGCGGCCGCATCGCGACGGGAACCTGGACAACACGTAGACCGGAGTGAACAGCTTCGACGAGGGAGTCGAGGGTGTCCCCCAGATACTCGGCGGGGTAGTAGCGAACGTACTGTGCAATGGCTCGCTGATTCGCCGCGCGGAAACCACTGGTGACGTCTGTGAGTTTCACATGCGCGACTCGCGAGACGACGAAGGCGAGGAAGAGCATCGCCCATCGCCGAGGTCCGCGCACAGTGTAGTTCCCGACCTCCGCAAAGCGCGCCCCGATCGCGATGTCGGCGGCGTTGAGCCCGTCGAGAACCGTGGCGATGTTCTCGGGGTTGTGCTGTCCGTCGGCGTCCACCTGGATGGCCCGGGTGTAACCGTGACGCTGTGCGAAGGTGAAGCCGGTTCGCATGGCTCCGCCGACGCCGAGATTGAAGGGAAGCTGGAGCACGCGAGCTCCAGCCGCCCTCGCCTCCGCCGCGGTCGAATCGGTCGAGCCGTCGTCAACCACCACCACGTCGTAGGCGTTGTCGACGGCGAGGATTTCCCGAACCGTGTGACCGACGTTTCGTTCCTCGTTCCACGCAGGAACGATGACAAGTACGCGTTCACTCAGGTCCGACATGGCGCCTCAACTCTACCGTGCAGTGATGTCGGCCTCCGACGATGCCGAAGCGACTTCATATAATCAGACGATGCTGAGACACGCTCGAGCCGTGTGGCGGAGCCTGCGTCGCACACCCGGAGTACGACCGATCACGGAAGCGCTGGACCGCGTCTGGTGGGCGCGCACCATTCGTCGCGCCGATGTCGTCGACATCGACTTCGTCGTGAGCCAAGGTGGCCCTGCCTCGGTCCGCAAGGCGGTCCGCCGATACGTTCGCACCGGCTTCCGTGACGGGATGTCCCTGAATCCGCTTTTCATGGAACGCCTCGTCGCATCGCAGCTGCCGGACGCGGGTCGCGTCCCCGCTCTTTATGCCTACCTCATCAACGATCCACACTCGGTGGCGGTGAGCGTCAACTGGGACGCCCCCACGTACCTGGCGGAACACCCTTCCTCTGCACAGGTGCCCGGTGGCCCTCTGGGGCATTTCTGGCGTACAGCACGTGCTGAGGCCTCCGTCGTGCTCGGCACGTCCTCGGCGTCGCGACGCCGCGTCGCGTGGAGCGACGTGCTCGCCGCGGCGCGCACGTCGCCGAGTGATGAGCCCGCAGCCGCCGAAGCGCACATCGTGCACATCTGCCGCCTGTCGGCCGACGAAGGCATCCCTGCGCGTCCACTCGTCGAGGCGGCGAAACTCGCGGAGAACCCTGATGTCTCAACCGTCATCGCCCTGAGCTCGGCCAGCGACGAAGCACGAATAGCGTCCTGCATCCTCGCTCTGTGGCTGCCACGGACGCAGGTTGTGCTCGACAGTCCAGGCCTCGCGGAAAGCATCGCGCAGTCCGGCGCCACCATCGTGGTCGTCCGCGGGCCGCATGCCGAGATCGATTCAGACGCCCTGGCTACCCTCGCCCGCGAGGCCGCAATCGGTCCCGTCGCACCGCTCTGGCTCGGGTGGGACGGCACGGTTGCGTCAGCCGGCCTCGTCGCGCACGGAGGACGCTTGCACCACCTGCTTCGGCACCACCCCGCCGAGGATGCCCGAGCCCTGGGGCCGGTGGTGAACGTCGCCGGCATCGCGGGCGAAACGTACGCCACGCCAGCGGTTCCACGCACCGCGGGTGGTCGCACACTCACGGATGTCATCGTCCGCGCACCCACCACCCACACCGAACCTGTCGATTCGGGTTCTGCGAACGGCGATGCGAAGCTTGCCGAGATCGTCGCATCGCTGGGGTTCCGCGTTGAGGCTGGCGCGGCCGGTCAGCCCGAGCTCTCCCGACCGTCCCGAACGGCTATCACCGAGGACGGGGAAATCGTTCCGAGTCTTCGATGGGCCATCAAGATAGCTGCTCCCCCGGGAAAGCCTGGCGAGTCGTGGGGAGACACCCACTTCGCCAGAGGTCTCGCGAAGGCGCTCCGTCGGCTCGGCCAAGAAGTTGTTATCGACGCGTACGACGCGCGCGCACGATCGACATCGCATCTCGATGACGTGGTCCTCGCCCTTCGCGGTCCCGAGCCCTTCCGCGGCCAGCGCGGGGCATTGTCCCTCATATGGGTCATCAGTCATCCCGATCAGATCGACGACGAGGAACTGTCAAGCTTCGACAGGGCGTTCGCTGCGTCGACCCTCTGGGCGGAGAGCGCCGAAACGCGCTTCGGCATTCCCGTGACACCCTTGCTCCAGTGCACGGACACCCGCCGATTCCGTCCGACCGGTCAGGCGCGAACGGACCGTCTCGTTTTCATCGGTACTGCGCGCGGTATCGCTCGCCCGTCCGTCGTAGAACCGATCCGCGCCGGCATCCCCATCGATGTCTACGGTCCCGATTGGCGCGGTTACATCCCGGCTACGTCCATTGTGGCGACAGGCGTTCCGAACTCCGCGCTGCCGCCCATCTATGAGAGCGCCCGCGCAGTGATGAACGACCATTGGCCCGCGATGCAGCGCCACGGTTTCGTGTCGAACCGTCTCTTCGACGTCGTCGCCGCCGGAGGGCGGGCGGTCAGCGACAGCGTCGCAGGCATCGAGGACCTGTTCGGCGGAGCTGTCGTGACCTACGACTCCGTCACCGAACTGATCTCATTGCTTCGGGGCGACCTCGACGCGCTGTTCCCCTCGGAGGAGAGACTTCGCGAGATCTCATCCGGGGTGCGCGCGGATCATTCTTTCGATGCTCGCGCGCGCACGTTGCTCCGAACGGCGATCGAGCTTCGCTAATGAGTCCGTACGGCGACCGTTACGTCCGCCGTCGTCGTGCCGAGGTTCAGACGATCCGTCTCGACGGTGAACGTCGCCCCGTGTGCAATCCCGTGGATTCCTCCCTCATCAGGCGCCACCGCGTTTCCGTGCACGTGGTACGTGCCCGATCCGAGATGCAGAGCCTCCACCCGGAAGTCCACCGTCACCGCCCCGGACAGCGTAGGCAGTTCGGAGCGCAGAAGATCGGTGTTCGACGCGAACACCATGTGTCCCAAGGGCGTGTTCACGCTGAAACCGGCCGCCCAGACCTCGATGACCTGTCGAGCCTCGAGTTCGAGTCTCACGGTGATGGTCTCGGCCGAGCTGAAAGCTCGACGACGGGAACCGCTGACGTCGAGGACCTCGACGCTTGACACCGTGATCGGCGCAGACTCCGCGGACTCCGCAGCGGTGGCGTCGTCACGTCTCTCCAGCACGTCTCGAAGGACACCTATCGCTTCGTCCACATCACCGTCATGAACCACGGCGCCGTTTCGCAGCACGATGCCACGGTCACAGAGCTCCGCAACCTGCTGTGCAGAATGGCTCACCAGGATGATCGTGCAGCCCTCAGCCCGGAACCGTGCGATGCGGTCCATGCACTTGCGCTGGAACGCCTCATCGCCAACCGCGAGGACTTCGTCCACCAAGAGGATGTCCGGGTCCGTGTGGATGGCGACCGAGAAGGCGAGACGGACATACATGCCCGACGAGTAGAATTTCACGGCCGTCTCGATGAAATCGCCGATGCCACTGAAGTCGACAATGTCGTCGAACCGGTCGTCGATCTCCGACCGGCTGAGCCCCAGGATGGAAGCGTTCAGGTAGATGTTCTCCCGTCCGCTTAGATCTGGATGAAAACCCGCGCCGAGTTCCAGGAGGGCTGCCATACGACCGCGCGTCTGGACCGATCCACTCGAGGGCGACACGATACCGCCGATCAGCTTGAGAAGAGTGCTCTTCCCCGACCCGTTGGCGCCCATCAGCGCCACGGTTGTCCCTGCTTCGATCTCGAATGTCACGTCTTTGACGGCAACGAAATCTTCACGATGCTGTTTCCCTTGCCGCCCGAGGTGGACGATGCGATCCTTCAGGTTGTTGTCGCGTCGGACTCGGAAACGCTTGCGCACGCCGTCCACGCGGACGACAACAGGTGAGGTGTTGGTGCCGTGCATCAGATCTCCTGGGCGAAGTTGCCCTGCAGGCGGGTGAAGACCCGGTGGGCGACGAGAAGGAGCACCGCTCCCACGGCGCCCGCGATGAGCATCCTGAGGTCGAGGTTCGCGGGGTAGTCGGACGGTGCTCCCGCACCCCAGAACGCCTTATGGAAACCAAGAATCGCGATCGTCAGCGGATTCGCGAGGTAGAGCTCTATTGTCCAGGTCGGAAGAGAGAATCGACTGATGACGTCACTCACCATGCGCCATGAGTACACGATCGGAGACGCCCACATGGCCAACATCAGCACAACCTCGGTGAGGTACTGAATGTCGCGCAGGTAGACATTGATCGCCGAGAGGAGCAGCCCCACGGCGGTGGCATATAGGAGCACGAGCGCGAACGACGGGAAGAACCAGAGCATTTCGACCGGCGCGGGCAGCGCGCGGAACAGAACCGCCGCGATGAGCAGAACCGCGAGCTGCACGAAGAACATGAATCCCGCTCCCCCCACGCTGGCCAGCGGGAAGATCTCGCGCGGAAGGTAGATCTTCTTGACCAGGCCCCCGTTCGCGAGGATGGACCCCGTCGCGCCGGAGACTGTGTCGTTGAAGAACATGTAGAGCGTCAGGCCCGCGAACAGGTAGATCGCGAAGTTCGGGATGCCCTCGGCAGCGCGCAGGAACTGTCCCAGCACGATGAAGTACATCAGGAACTGGATGAGAGGGCGTATGACGGTCCACAGGAACCCGAGGACGCTGTCGCGGTAGCGGACTTGCAAGTCGCGGCGCACGAGGAGGAACAGGAGATCTCGGCGCGCGAGCACCTCGCGGATCTTCCCGCCTCGGCCTGCGACGGTCATGCCGTTCGCCGTGATGGTGGCAAATGGGAGCGCGCTCAAGCGCGCGAATCTAGCCGATGTGTCCAAACTGCCTTCGCCCTTCGGGAGCTTCAGATTCTACGCGTCCTCGCCTGAGTGAATCGCACGATCACTCAGCCAGCGGAGTGCGCGGTCGAAGCGGCGGAGCTCCCCCGTGTCGGGATGACGATCGCGACCGTTGAATCGCCGGTACATCGCCACGAAGTCACTGAGACGGCCGGTTCCCATCCATCCTGCGCGGTGGAGGAAGATCACCTTGTCGCGCAGTGAGCCGGGGATCGTCGCCGCCATCTCATCGACCTTGAACTCGAGCGAGGTGTGGCTGAGGGAGGCGTACTCGGCCGTCAGCGCGTGGCGCGTGTGGTACCCGTCCTCGGCGGCCACGTAGGACGGCATGCGCTCCAGCACGTGCGCCAAACCGCCATCTCGATACGCGTTCTTACCTCCGAAGTCCTCGTAGCGCCACGCGTGCTCGGCCAGCCTCCGCAACGCGATAGGGCGCGCGGCGTACATCGAACCGAACGGCGCTAACGGCGAGCCGTCGTCCAGCGGGACCTGCATGCCCAGCTGGTCGGCGACCTTGACGAAATTGTCTCGGTTTCCCCACCATGCATGACCGAGAGTGCCGTGACCGATGTGGATCATCGGCGGGTAGACCAGACCCAACGTCGGTTCGCGTTGGAACAGGCCGACGAGATTCGCCGCGTAGCCTGCGTTGGGAAGAAGGTTGTCAAGCTGCTGCGAGGCAAAGTGTTGACCGACGGCATACCCCTGTTGCGGGGTTCGCTTGGTGTGAATCTTCACCAGCACGTCGTACCGGTCGTCCATGATGACATCGCGGCACGCGATGAGGAACGCGCTCTGGTCACGGCCGTTGTTCGACGGAAGAACGCGGATGTCGACACGACGGCCCTCCCGTGGAGAGTCGGCGACGACAGCGGCGATCGCATCAGCGCGGCCCGCATCTGGAGTGGTGACGACAAGATCGTACGGGCCCGGCATCATGTCAGCGCGCCGCAGCATGTCGCGCGCCATGTCCACGTAGTAGATGTGAGCCACGACGACCAGGCGCAGCGGAGAAGACGCGTCGTACAGCGCAGGCTGATCCGACAGGATCTCCAATGCCCCGATATCGGTGGCCAAATCTCGAGGCGGCGAGTTCCGGGCGAGATTCGGCAGGATCAGCTCCCGCGGATATCCGTAAGACTCGACCTTTTCGAGCGTCCAGCGCCCGATCGAGGCGTTGTGATCCATGGTGATCGGCCAGAAGAAGAACGGCTTACGCTTCACCACCGGGCAGCCCGCGTCAAGCATCGCATCCGCATTGAAGATCGAGGGATTCTCGGTGTCGTAGTCCGCGTATGGGAAGCCGACGTCATGAGTGAAACCGCGCGAGGCGAAGTGCTCAGTGAAGGTCACTTCGTGCCGAGTGACGGCCTGTCGCCAATCGTCGAGCAGGGGTAGGTCCCGCCAGTAGTCGCGCCACGCGTCGGAGGTGAACATGCGGCGCCGCACGGCGATCCAGAAGGACTGGAGATGGTAGGGGATCACCTCCCCCGTCCAAGACGCTTCGATCTCTACGCGCGGGTGATCGGTCAGACCCCAGAAATCGAGTTCGGCAGCATTCATGCGCTGGAAGATGGGAGAGAACGGACGCACTGGCCCGAACCAGGTGTCGTTGGTCAGCACGACCTCATCGAACTCGGCGAGCCTGTCCCCGAGCAGGTCGAGTCCCGCCTTCTGACCCCAGATGTCCAGCCCTGTGTTCTCGCGTTGCAACACCTCATCGACGAGAGTCTCGAGCGACCGCCGAGCATCCGAGCGCAACTCGCCGTTGACGACAGCGACGATGTGATGCGCATGCTCACGGAGACCACGCAATGCGTGGAGGACGAAGTCGTCGACGCGACCGCGTTTGTCGTAAATCACGTACACGACCGCGCGTCGATCGCTCTCGAGGAATCGTCTCGGCACGCCGGGCGATTCGGCCACTTCCGTCACTGGTTCCTCCTCAGCGTTTGTCGGATCGCCCGCAGGACTGGCCGCGCCGGGCGCAACATCCGTGCCACGAGACGAGACACGGTCAGAAGCCGGGGCGCTCGATACCGGAGATACATGCGCGCGAAATCGCGCCCGCGGCCGGTTCCGACATCGCCAGCACGGTGGAGCATCGAGGTGTATCCCGCCGGATACCCATAGGAGGTCATGGCCATGAAGTCAGCGGTGTACTCCAACGACCCGTGGCTGAGCCCTGCGTGTTCGGGCGTGGCCACGGTGCGCGTGTGATAACCCTCCTCCGCAGCGACGTACGTCAGTATTCTGCGATGCAAATCGCTACCGCTCTGTCCCGGTGCCCACGGACGACCCGCGAGGCGCTGCAGCGCCTCGGGTCGCCCGACCCACATCCCACCGAGCGGCGCGTGCGGTGATGCCCAGTCGAGAGGGACATCGACGCCCATATCGCTGAGTAGATGATGCGCTTCCTCGCGAAGACCGAGCCATCCTGCTCCGAGACTCGACACGCCGATGTGCGGGGTGGGGGGGAAGACCATCCCCAAACCCGGCTCTCGGCGGAACAGATCGAGCATGTTCTGCACGTAGCCCGGTCCGGCCAGGAGGCAGTCGATCTGCTGTTTGCGGAGGTAGCGCCGCGCGTTCATCGAGTTTTCAGGGCGAGTACCAGTGTGAAGCGCGATGACGATGTCAGCATCGCCGGCGAACACGTACTCCCGGCATACGTCGAATACGACAGACACGTCGTCGAACACGCGGCCCGGCGCTGGGACGACAGTCACATCCACCCCGCCCAATCCGATAGCCAGCGACGCCTCGGTGATCGCGCGCGCCACCGCATCGTCAGGAGCGGTGCACACGACACGACGCATTCCGGGCACCGATGCGAGATGCGCGAGGACGTCAGGCAACTCTTCGGTCTCGACGACCTGCACGACGCCCACGACAGCGAGGTCGGCGCGCTCGACGTCCGGGCCGACGCTCGGCAGGATCTCCATCATCGCCGCTTGCGTGTGAAGCGACTTCGGGGGCATCGTGCGAGCCAGGTCCTGCCAGAGCAACCGCACGGGATAGCCGTGATCAGCCATCGCCGCAGCGATACGTCGTCCGATGATGGCGTGCTGGTCGAAGAAGAGTGGATACCCGTCGAAGACATCGCGCACGACAGCGGGGCAGCCGTCGGCGATCAACAGTTCGGCGTTGAACATCTCGGGATGTTCGGCAGGATAGTCCTCGCTCGGGAATGCGGCGTCCCCGCGAAACCCTGCTTTCGTAAGGAGGCGCGCCAGGCCTGACTCGATCCGTCGGGCGTCATGACGGCTCTCGGGCATCGCGGGCAGGGTCTTCCAGAAAGTGCGCCATGCCGACGAGTCGAGAGCGCGACGTCGAACGGCAAGCCAGTACGAGCTCAACTCCGGGACGCCGTCCCGCCCTTCCGAACGGTCGAATCGCCGCGGGTCGCGACGATCGGTGATCGACCACACGTCGACGGCGCGCCGGTCCATGCGTTCGAAAACCGGCCGCAGATCGTTCACCGGACCGAACCACCGGTCGCCTGTGAGGATGAGTTCGTCGAACTCGTCGACGCGACGGCTCCAGCGAGAGAGCCCGAGCCGCGCACCCCACAAGCCCGCAACAACGCCGTTCTCTTCCACGACCTCGTGCGCGATGGCTTGCACGCGAACTCGCGTATCGTCCTCGAGTGGTCCAGTGACCACGAGAACCTCGTCGACCTCGCGGCGGAGTCGCTCGATCGCGTAGATCGCCGCTTCCGAGATCCGCCCCCGCCGAGCCGCAACGCTGTAGACGACGCCGCGCCGCCCTCCGACCGGAAAGGCGGCCGGGACAGTAGCGCGACTCAATGCGCCGCACCTGCTCCCTGTGCAAGCGCTTTCAGAAGGTACGCGCCGTAGCCGCTCTTCGCGAGCTTCGATGCACGTTCACGCAGTTCATCGTCCGAGAGGAACCCCATCCGCCATGCGACTTCCTCGGGACAACCGATCGAGAGCCCCTGCCGCTTCTCGACGGTACGGATGAACTCGGTGGCCTCGCTGAGTGAATCGAACGTGCCGGTATCGAGCCAGGCCGTCCCTCGCGGGAGAATCTCGACGGTGAGACGCCCGGCCTCAAGATAGGTCCGGTTCACGTCAGTGATCTCCAGCTCTCCTCGCGCTGACGGGCGGAGGTCGCGAGCGATGCTCACCACGTCGTTGTCGTAGAAGTACAGGCCGGGCACCGCGTAGTTGCTTCGTGGCGAACTCGGCTTCTCCTCGAGGGAGATCGCTCGACCGGTGTCGTCGAACTCGACGACACCGTAAGCCGAAGGATCATCGACCCAGTAGCCGAACACCACGCCTCCTCGAACGTCGTTGTATTGACGAAGGCGGGTGCCCATCCCCTGGCCGTAGAAGATGTTGTCGCCCAGGACGAGCGCGACGGAGTCACCGCCGATGTGGTCCGCGCCGAGGACGAAGGCCTGCGCCAGTCCGTCGGGTCGCGGTTGCTGGGCGTAGGTGATGGACACACCGAAGGCCGAGCCGTCCCCCAGCAAACGGGCAAACTGCGGCGCATCGTCGGGGGTGGTGATGATCAGGATGTCTCGGATCCCGGCGAGGATGAGCGTCGACAGCGGGTAGTAGATCATCGGCTTGTCATAGACCGGAACGAGCTGCTTCGAGACCCCCTGGGTGATCGGATGCAGACGTGATCCCGTACCACCAGCCAAAATGATGCCGCGCATGGGACAAGTTTCCCCTACGCCGTCCGCCGCACCAAACTACGAACTCGGCTACTAGCCTGGACGGTGTGTCCACGCTTCTTGTGACCGGCGGCGCCGGGTTCATCGGTTCGAATTTCGTTCACCACGTCATCGACCACACCGACCACACGGTGATCGTGCTCGACAAGCTCACCTATGCGGGCAACGCCGCATCTCTTGCGGGCCTGCCCGACGACCGGGTGCGCCTGGTGCAGGGCGACATCGCCGACGCAGCCCTCGTGGATGAGCTGTTCGGCCAGGTCGACGCGGTCGTGCACTACGCGGCCGAGTCGCACAACGACAACTCTCTGCACGACCCGCGGCCGTTCCTCGACACGAACATCATCGGCACCTACACGCTGCTTGAGGCCGCGCGGAAGCATGACAAGCGGTTCCACCACATCTCCACCGACGAGGTGTACGGCGACCTCGAGCTCGACGACCCGGCACGGTTCACCGAGAACACCCCGTACAACCCGTCCTCTCCCTACAGCAGCACGAAGGCCGGCTCCGACCTGCTCGTACGCGCCTGGGTGCGATCGTTCGGGGTGAAGGCGACCATCAGCAACTGTTCGAACAACTACGGGCCGTACCAGCACGTCGAGAAGTTCATCCCGCGCCAGATCACCAACGTCCTCCGCGGCATCCGCCCCAAGCTCTATGGCACGGGCGAGAACGTCCGCGACTGGATCCATGCCGACGACCACTCCTCCGCCGTCCTCACCATCCTCGATAAGGGTGTCATCGGCGAGACGTATCTCATCGGCGCCGACGGCGAGAAGGACAACAAGACCGTCGTCGAGCTGATCCTCGCCCTCACCGGCAACCCGACCGACGCGTACGACCACGTCACCGACCGCCCCGGTCACGACATGCGCTACGCGATCGACTCCACGAAGCTCCGCACCGAGCTCGGCTGGACGCCCCGCTACGAGGACTTCGAAGCCGGCCTGAAGGCCACCATCGATTGGTACCGCGACAACGAGGACTGGTGGGCGCCCGCGAAAGACGGCGTCGAAGCCTTCTACGCCTCGAAGGGACAGTGACCCGTGGCCATCGAGTTCGGTAAGGCGCTCACGGTCACCGCGACCCCCATCCCGGGGCTCGTGGTCCTCGACCTCCCGGTGCACGGCGACTCACGCGGCTGGTTCAAGGAGAACTGGCAGCGAGAGAAGATGACCGCGTCGGGCATCGACCTGCCCGATTTCGGCCCGGTGCAGAACAACATCTCGTTCAACGACGCGGTCGGCACGACCCGCGGCATCCACGCCGAACCCTGGGATAAGTACGTCTCCGTCGCCACGGGCCGCATTTTCGGCGCCTGGGTCGACCTTCGCGAGGGGCCGACCTTCGGCGCCGTCTACACGACCGAACTCGATCCCTCGCGCGCGATCTTCGTCCCGCGCGGCGTCGGCAACTCGTATCAGACCCTCGAGCCCGACACCGCCTACACGTATCTCGTGAACGACCACTGGTCGCCCGATGCGACCTACACGTTCCTCAATCTCGCTGACGAGACCGCAGCGATCGAGTGGCCGATCCCCCTCGACGAGGTCGAGATCAGCGAGAAAGACAAGAACCACCCGCGTCTGTCCGACGTGGTTCCGATGCCGCCGAAGCGGATCCTGGTGACGGGGGCGAACGGGCAGCTCGGCCGCGCGCTCCGCGCCGAGTTCGGCGATCATCCGTGGATGGAGTACGCGAGCCGGGACGAGCTCGACCTGACGTCGCCGGATCTCGCCTCCGCGCGCCGGTGGCGCGACTACAGCACGATCATCAACGCGGCCGCGTACACCAAGGTCGACCTCGCCGAGACCCCCGAGGGCCGCGTCGACGCCTGGGCGGCGAACGTCACCGCGGTCGCCGCGCTGGCGCGCATCGCGACGGCGAACGGCATCACCCTCGTCCATGTCTCGAGCGACTACGTGTTCGACGGCACGAAGGACGGCGCGTACACCGAGAACGACCCCGTGTCGCCGCTCGGCGTGTACGGACAAACGAAGGCCGCCGGGGATGCCGTCGTGTCCGTCGTTCCCCGTCACTACATCGTTCGCACCAGCTGGGTCATCGGCGATGGCAACAACTTCGTGCGCACGATGGCCTCGCTCGCCGAGCGGGGTATCGATCCGAAGGTCGTCGACGACCAGATCGGCCGGTTGACGTTCACGGACGACATCGCCCGCGCGATACGGCACCTCCTCGAACGCGATGCACCGTTCGGGTTGCACCATGTCACCTCGACGGGAGCGCCAGCGAGCTGGTACGAAGTCGCCGCGGCGGTCTTCGCGTTGATGGGGCATGACCCCGAACGCGTCTCTGCGGTGACCACGGCCGCATACTTTGCCCAAGTCGAGACTGCCGTGTCGCCTCGACCCGCGAACGGGATGCTGCGCGAAGACCCGATGCTCGCGGGCAGCGACTGGCGAGAGGTCCTCGCGCGATACCTTCGCGGTTGACCCGCATGAGGGGCTGATCGGTGATCAACCCCTCATGCGGGTTACGGCACCCGAACCTGACGACATCCCAGCAGTGTGTGTGGCCCGTTGCCGTTGTTGTTGATCGCGTAAACGCAGGCATCGTATGTGCCGGGAGACACCGCACGGGTGACTGAGAATCCGTGCTGCGGCCCCGACGCCGGGTAAGCGCCAGCCACGTCCGCACGGGTTCGGTCGGCCGTGTGCGCGGTTCCGACTCCGCTGATGTACACGTGGACCGCAATCGGATCAGGTGTGTCCGGATCAATCGCCCATCCGTCGACGACGATGTTCCGCCCCGCCACCGACACCGCTTCGAGATTCCCGAAAGGAGGCTTCTCGTTGGTGCCTACGACAATGGCCCGGCATCCCAGCAGCGTATTGCCGCCGGCGCCGTTGTTGATCGCGTAGGCACACACGTCCGACCGGCCGGGTGGCGCATTCATGACCTGCGAGAAGCCGTGATTGGGCCCTTGCGCGGGGTACACCGCGCCGACGTCGGCGCGAGGAAGGTCGGCGTTATAGGCCACGCCCCTGGATCCCACGTAGAGATGCACCGATATGGCGTCTGAGGTGTCCTCATCCAACGCCCATCCGCTTACGGCGACAGTCGCCCCTCGCACGGTGACACCCTCGAGGACACCAATCGGCGCGCGCCCGAGATCAGGCAATCGCGCTGTGATCGTCTTGCAGCCCAGAGACGTGTCGCCGCCTCGTCCGTTGTTCAGGGCGGTGACGCACACACGTGTTTCGCCGACGGGAACCTGAATCTTCGCAACGAACCCATGCTGCGAACCGAACGAGGGATACGCTGCCCCGACATCCGCGCGGACGTTGTCAGCGGCGATGGTGGTGATCACTCCGCCCGCGTCCACACGGACGCGGATAGGCGCGGCCGTGTCGGGGTCGATCGTCCAGCCGCTGACTGTGAGTGTCTGGCCGTCGGCCGAGAGCCCCTCGTACACACCGAACGGAGCACGCCCCTGGTCGCTCGGCGCAGTCACAGTGACGTTTCGGCACCCGAGGAGCACGTTGCTACCAAAGCCGGTGTTGATCGCGTATGCGCAGACGTCGTACGTGCCGGGAGCAGCGGGGAGGGTGGCCCCGAAACCGTGGGCGGCACCGTAGAGCGGATAAGCAGCGGCGATGTCGGGACGATTAGCGTCCGCACGCAAAGCCGTTCCCGTGGACCCTACATACACATGCACGTCGACGGAATCGCGGGTATCGGGATCCAGCGCCCAGCCGCCCACCGTCACACCGCCTGCGGTCGCCGACACACCCTCGAGGTTTCCCACTGGCGACCCAGCGAGGGCTGCGACTTTCGAGCATCCGATCTGCGAGTTCCCTCCCGGACCCACGTTGATGCCGTACACACACACCTCGTTGCTGCCCGCAGCCGAGGCCGGGACAGTCACGGAGAAGCCATGGCGTGACCCGAGGTGAGGGAGCGCAGCGCCAACGTCGGCACGATCACCATCTGCGGTGAAGGCGTAGCCGACACCGTTCACATACACGTGGACGGCGATGGGGTTGCTGGTGTCGGGGTCCGCGGCCCAACCAGAGACCTCGAACGTCCCCGGCCTCGCCTGGACGGCATCGACGCTACCGAACGGTCCGGACGGATTCGCCGGAGGCTGTGGCTGCGTCGACCCGAACCAGTCGGTGTAGAGCCGCCAGAAGTTGCGGTTTCCGTATGAGGAGCAGGTGTCTCCCGTGCCATACAGGTTGTTGAGCGCGGCCTGGTTGGGCACGTACGGCGTGTAGATGTAGAGACCGGCGGTGGCCTGGTTCTCGATGTAGACCCGCTGCGTCCCGCAGTTGTTGTACGGGTGGTACAGGATGTTGTTCCACCGGCCAGCCTGGTAGCCGAAGTCCTGCGGGAAAGCCTTGTAGATCTTGTACTGCCGGGCCGCGTAGTACACCTGGTAGAAGAAGCCCAGCGTCGCCGAATCACACGGAGCCGTGTCAGGGCACCCCTGCCCGGTAGCTGCTGCGTAAGCGCGCGCTGTCGGAGCGTTCCAGGTGACCAGAGACTGCTCCTTCTCGAGCAGCACCAGGATGACCTTCTGGCTGATGCCGCACGAGCGGGCGACGCGATCGATGATCGTCGACGCGCTCTCGTTGCCGCGACCCTCGTACCCGTTGCAGTAGCGGTCGGACGGGCGGTTGTCGGTGTTCTGCCGGTAGTCCTTCAGACACGTGAAACCCGAGGCGCACGACCGCACCTGACGCTCCATGAATGCCTGGATCTCGGGCGATCCCATCGCATTCGAGTCGTAGAAGGCGGCGTCGCTGATGATGTTGCCGGGGTTGAAGTCCGATCCCGATGCGGCCGCGGCAGCCGGAGCCGGAGCGATCGACGACGACAACGCCACCGGCGCCGCGACGAGCAGCGCGATAGCGCACACCCATGCGGCGAGGACCGCGACGGACGAGCGGATGCTGCGACGCGCGCTCACTGGCTCGACTCGACGCTCGAGTCGGCGGAACGCGCCCGCGTCGACGAGGACTCGTACCGCACATCGAACCGCGTTGCCGCGGAGTCGGACGCGACGTCGGCCGACATGAGGCCGCAGTACGTCACACCGTTACCGGCCGTGCTGGTGATGGTGGCCACCCCGACGCCGTCGACGCGGAGCGTGCAGGTGCCGTCATCCTCGCTGACGCCCGGGACCATCGCCGTCACCTCGAGGGTCGCACCCCGCTGCTCGGCGGTGATGATGAGGACCTCACCGTTGTAGGGGGTGTCCACTTCGACCGTTTCCGTCGGAACCGGCACGTCGGGGGTCGCGGCGTCGTCCGGAGTCGGCGTCGGTGTCGGCTCGGGAGTCGGGCTCTCAAGGGTCGCCGTCGGAGTCGGAGTCATCGCGCCACCCACGGGGGTGGCGCAAGCGCTCAAGGCCAGCATCCCGACAACGAGGCCGCCGAAGAGGCGGAAGCTCGTCGCGGTCACCGAGGTCGTGGTTCTGCGCGCACGGGGAGAGGTCACGCTTTTATTGTGCGGCCAGCGCCGCGTTCACACAGCATCCACGCCGATTCGTCATCCGTCCGTTACGGCGGCGCTCAGCGCGACATCCGGCGGCGCAGGCGACGTAGCCGCGACCAGATCGGCTGGTGCGCATCGATCTCGGCTCGGATGACAGCCCGCTGATCTCGCTGTTCGCGCCGCAACGACTCGACCTCGCTCCGCAGCTCCGCGACGATGCGACGTTCCATGGCTCCCAGGTAGAGCGGCAGGCCGGCACCGTTCTCCGCCACCCAGGAGCGGAGCTCACGGTCGCGCACGATCATGTCGTCACGGTCGTGGAGATGCTCCAACGCGAACATACTGTTCCCCTCGGCACCCGACGCCCCCGGACGCTGAGTCCAGAAGGCCAGCGGCTCTCCCCCGATGAAGCCGAGCGTCCCCACAGCAAGGACGCGGAGGTAGAACTCCCAGTCCTCGACGGCTTCGAGCGACTCGTCGTAGGGACCGACCTGTTCGTGAAGCGCGCGACGGTAGAGCAACGAGATGGGGACAGCGCGGTTGACCTCGAGCAGATCGATGAAGCGCAGCGCCGTCAGATCGGCCCAGAACGGCACGCGTCCCGTCTCGACCCACCGCCCCGCGCGCTTCTGCTCGTAGACGATCGCGGTCGCGACGCCGACCCCGGAGTCGTTCGGGTGGTCGTCGAGAAAAGCGACGGTGCGCTCGAGGAACTCCGGAGCCCAGAGGTCGTCATCGTCGTGGATGACGACGAACTCGGTGTCGAGAGCCTCCACGCCGGTGTTCGCCGCGGCGCATCGGCCGCCCGGGGCCCGCGAGTCGAGGACCGTCACGGTGTCGACGGCGGCGGACGCCGACACCACGGCGTCGACGGCGGTCCGGTCGCTGCCGTCGTTGACCACGACGATCCGTCGGTCGCCGAAGGTCTGGGCGGCGACGTCGGCGAGGGCCCGAGCGAGGAACTCGGGCCGGTCGGCCGTGCGGATGACGACTCCTACGCGTGCGGGCATGTGTCCACCCTAGGAGGGAAGATCTACCGACAGCTCACAGCTCGGCGTGGAGCGCCCACACGCGCTCTGCGTGATCGCGCCACGAGAACGCTCGGCCGCGGTCGCCGGCGCGCACAGCCCACCGGTGCAGCTCGTCCGGCGACGACAACACCTCTCCCGCAGCATCCCGCAGCTCGTCGAACGGCGCGACGCGCGCGCCGTCGAGCAGCACCTCGTGATGCACGGGTGAGTCGCACGCGACGACGGGAACGCCCAGCACCATCGCCTCGACCGCGCGCCAGGGGAACCCCGACCCGTCGGAGAGCGCGATCAGCAGCACGGCCGCGTCGAGGACGGCAGCTCGGTCGGCGGCATCGAGCCGGCCGGGAACGATGACGCGGTCGCGGTCGATCCCGGCCCCGGCGATCGCGCTCGCCACTTCGGCCGGCTCGTCGAACACGACGACGCTGGAGGTCTGCTCCCCCGCGATCGAGGCCAGCACGGCGCGCAGCTGCTCCTCGGTGCCGCCGGCGACGACGGCCACACGATCGGGCACGCCCAGCTCGCGCCGCCGCCCGACCGCGTCGGTCGGGACGCGGAAGTCCCCGGGCGCGGCGCCGGGGATGACCCGGATCCGGCCACTGAGCTTGGGCGCGATCTCGGCGAGACGGTGCGCGGTGGCGTGCGCGGGGACCACGACGGCATCCGCATGCTTCTCAGCGCGCTTGAGCAGCGCTCGATGGGCGAGCAGCGTCGCCCGGGGGAACAGTGCGGGCGTGTCCCAGACGGCGAGGTCCCAGACGGTGACCACGGTCTGCTCGTTGTCGTGCGCTCGATCGTGCTTGACGAGCGGGGCCAGCAACGTGGGGGCGTGTAAGAGACCGCCCGCGACGCCTCCCGAGATGCCCATCGGCCACGAGGCCAGCAGGCCCGTTCGAGGGAACGGCGCCCGGATGGTCTGGGCGACACCGCTGAGCGCGGAGGCGGCATCCACGGCATCCGACGGGACGACGGCGGCTACCTCGCATCGCGCCGGCGCGGTCTCGATGAGCGCGCGCGCCACCTCGAGGGATGCCTCGGCGGAGTCGGCGTCGACGACGTCGGTCAGTTGGTCGAGGACGACACGGAGGACGGTGGCCATCGCTCAGCCCTCCGGCGCCGGGGTCGGGGTCTGCGGGTGGAGCGCATCCTGCACCATCTGCCGGACGAGAGCCCAATCGGGGTCGGCCTCCTCGATGCCGTTCTCGGGAGTCAGCTCGATCGTGGTGACCGGCTGCTCCTTGGCCTTCATCGCGATGTCGGCGAGGAACGGCAGGAGGTCGGCGGGGATGTCGGTCTGCACGAGTACCTGCCCGGCGTCGGCGATCTCGGTGAACCGATCGAGCACGTTCTGCGGCGTCATCTGGGCGAGGATCGCCTGCTGCAGCTCGCGCTGGCGGCGCATCCGGTCGAAGTCGCTCGTCGTGTAGCGCGAGCGGGCGTACCACTGGGCGGTGTCGCCGTCCATGTGCTGCTGTCCGGCCTCGATCCACCCCTCGGCCCAGTCCTCGGCGCTCTGGCCCTCGTAGCGCGGGCCGCCGCCCTTGGGCAGGCGCTCGACGACGTTGATGTCGACACCGCCGAGGGCATCGACGAGGTCGGCGAAGCCCTTCATGTCGATGAAGACGTAGTACGGGATGGTGATGCCCAGGATTCCCTCGACGGCGTCCTTGGTCGCCTCGACGCCCGGCGACGACCCGTCGCCTCGGGCGTCGGGGTACATCGCGTCGCCATCGCGACAGATCTCGACCTCGGTCTGCAGCTGGTTGATGCCGCTGCTCCACCCGCAGTTCGGATCGACACGGCCCTCGTGGACGTCGGGGTATAGGTCGTGCATCGGTCCCGGCGCGAACGGGAAATGCCCCATGTCGCGCGGCACACCGGTGATCGTCGTCGCCCCCGTCTCGGCGTTGACCGAGACGACGGAGATCGAGTCGAACCGCATCGAGTCGCGCCCCTCACCGCTGTCGGCGCCGAGCAGGAGGACGTTGTAGTACCCGTCCGACGGCGGAACGCTGGGTCCGCTCGCCCCGAAGACGGTGCTGAGGGTCTCGCGCACCGAGTTGACCCGGTCGAAGGTCCAGGCTGCCGCGGACGTCGATGCGACGGCGAGGAGGATCGCGAGGAGCGGCACGCCGATGCGGGCGACCGTGCCGGCGCGGACGAGCTTCACCAGGCGCAGCGTGTCGATGGTGAGCACGATCCACAGCACCGCATAGAACGCGATGACCGCCTGGACGATCAGGAGGACGAACCAGTTGGTCGCCAGCGACAGCAGGAGGGGGCGCCAGAGCAGCCCGGTCAGCACGGTCAGCAGTGCGAGGACCCACATGGTGATCGTGGCCGCGAGACCGAAACGCCCGAGGCGCCGGTTGCCCGCGAGTACCTGGGCCGACCCGGGCAGCACGAAGTTGAGCACGACGAGCCACCAGCCGCGTCGTCCCATCACCTCGGGCGACGACGTATCGGGATGCCGGAGGGGACGCTCCTCGATCAGGCTCGAGGAACGCGGCCGGGCGGAGCTTCGCGGCGGTGCGCCGACGCTCACAGGGATTCCTTCAGGCGGCGGTTCTTCTCTTCGACCTGCTGCTCGAGCCCGCGCGCGTACTCCTCGAGCCGGTCGGCGAGCGCCGGATCAGCGGCCCCGATGATGCGCGCGGCGAGGAGGCCGGCGTTCTTCGCTCCGTTGATCGAGACGGTGGCGACGGGGATGCCGCCGGGCATCTGCACGATGCTCAACAGGGAGTCGAGCCCGTCGAGGGTTGCGAGCTGGACGGGAACCCCCACGACAGGGAGGGGCGTCAGCGATGCGAGCATGCCCGGGAGGTGCGCTGCTCCTCCGGCTCCCGCGATGATGACGCGCAGCCCGCGCCCGCGTGCCTCACGGCCGTAACGCAGCAGCTTGTCGGGCGTGCGGTGGGCCGAGACGACCTCGACCTCGTGCGCGATGCCCAGGTCGGTCAGTGCCTGCGATGCGTCGCTCATGACGCGCCAATCGGAGTCCGAACCCATGACGACTCCGACCAGCGGAGCGTCCGACGAATGCAGCGGCGAGGATGTCACCGACCCAGGTTAGGCGGGCCACCTGAGGAATCCCCGGAGCGGCGCGGTACCCGGTGATGCTCAGTCGTCGAAGTGCGCGGCCACCACGCGGGCGTCGCCCACGACGGCGTCGAGGTCGTCGCCCGAGAGGTTCACGTGACCGACCTTGCGTCCCGGCCGCGGCGCCTTGCCGTACGTGTGCACCTTCGCGCCCGGGTGGGCCTCGAGAGCGGCGGGGATGCGCGCGGCGAGCGAGTCGGAGACGGGGCCGCCCAGGATGTTGATCATGACCGACCACGGCGCGCGCGGCGACGTGTCGCCGAGCGGAAGGTCGAGCACTGCGCGCAGGTGCTGCTCGAACTGTCCGGTCACGGCGCCGTCCTGGCTCCAGTGACCGCTGTTGTGCGGCCGCATCGCGAGCTCGTTGACGAGCAGACGGTCGTCTGCCGTCTCGAAGAGCTCGACGGCGAGCATGCCCGTCACACCCAGCCCCTCCGCGATCGAGACGCCGATGCTCTCGGCGACCTCGACCAGGCGCCGGCCCGCCCGCGGCGCCGGAGCGATGACCTCGGCGCACACGCCGTCGCGCTGCACGGTCTCCACCACGGGGTACGAACGCCACGCCCCCGAGGGCCGGCGTGCGACCTGCTGAGCGAGCTCGCGCGTGAACTCCACGAGCTCTTCGACGAGGAGCTGTCCGCCGGGTTCGAGCGCGTCGAGCCAGTCGGCCGCCTCCTCGGCGGCGCGCACGACGCGCACGCCTTTGCCGTCGTAACCGCCGCGCGGGGTCTTCACGACAGCACGCCCGCCGTTGTCGTCGAGGAACGCCTGCAGACCGGCGGCATCCGAGATCGCGGCCCACTCGGGCTGCGGCATGTCGAGCTCGGCGAGGCGAGCGCGCATACGCAGCTTGTCCTGCGCGTAGAAGAGCGCGTCGGGGCCGGGGTGCACGGCCACGCCCTCGTCGACGAGGGCACGCAGAACGTCCTGCGGCACGTGCTCGTGGTCGAAGGTGATGACGTCGACGTCGCGGGCGAATGACCGGACCGTCTCGAGGTCGCGATAGTCACCCGTCGACGTCGCCGCGATGGCGGCGGACATCCCGGGCTCCTCGGCCAGCACCCGCACGTCGATTCCCAGCTCGACGGCCGGCGCGATCATCATGCGGGCCAGCTGTCCTCCGCCGACGATTCCTACTCGCAACGACATGGCGCCTCCTCCGGTTTCGGATCCATCATCGCGCACAGCGGGCCACGCGACCGCACGTGCGATCGGACTCGGACGGGCTCAGGATTCGGAACCGATGACCGGCATGCTGTGCGAGTCGCGATGCGCGAGGATCTGGCTGACCTCGACCTGGTCCGCGAGCACCTCGTGGACGAGCGCGACAGCCGGGATGCTGCGCAGCCGCATCGAGGGGTCGACGCCGTTCGAGAGCGTCAGGGTTCCCGTGCCGTTCAGTCGCTGCAGCGGGCCGCGCGACTCATCGATGCCGTAGCCGCGGATGTGGCTGAGCTCGGACCGGCGACGCACGATGAGTCCCGAGGTCTCGATGACCCGGCGCGTCGTGATCGTGTACGAATGCGCGAGCCAGCGCAGGAACGGCAGCACGACGAGCAGCACGACCACCAGCCCCGCGGCCGACCAGAGCATGACATCCGTGAACGGCGCGGGGAGGTTGTCGGTGAAGTACCCCGTGACACCCGCGACGACGATGAGCAGAAGCGCAGGCCACAACAGCGGCCCGGCGTGCGGGCGCAGCCGGGCGACGCGCAGCTCGGGCGCGGCGGCACCGAGCGCGGGCGCGACGGGTCGGCCGAACGAGGCTGCGGGCTGTGTCACAGCACCATCATGACCCGCCGGTACGACAACGCGACGACGGCACGCCCGGATGCCGCGAGGCCTCAGCCGACTCCGCGGACGTGAACGACGTCACCGGCGCCGACGACGCTTTCGACCGACCCTGTCCGCACGACCAGACGCCCATCCTCGTCGAGGCGCTCCGCCGTTCCCGTCAACGTCTCGCCGCCGGGCAGCGAGACGACGACGTCCTCGCCGATCGTGACGCACGCCGCCGCGACGCGCTCGCGCAGCGCGTCGTCTGCGCCCGACACCGCGAGGTGGGCGATGTGGTCGCGCAGACCGGAGAGGAAGTCCGCCAGCAGCCGATCCTCGTCGGCCGAGGCACCCAGCGCGGTGAACGACGTCGCGGTCGCGACCGGCAGATCGACCTCGGCCATGGTCGTGTTGACTCCGGCACCGAGGATCACGTCCCCCGCCTCACCCGGGAGGACTTCGGCGAGGATGCCGCTGATCTTCCGGCCGTCGACCAGCACGTCGTTCGGCCATTTGACGCCCACGCGCCGACCGTGCAGCTGGGCGGCGACCGCGTCGCTCATCGCGAGACCGGCGACGAGCGGGATCCAGCCGCGCAAGCGGACCGGCACGGCCCCGACGCGCAGCAGCACCGAGATCGCGAGGGCGGTGCCGGCCGGAGCGGTCCAGCTGCGATCGAGCCGGCCCCTCCCGGCGCGCTGGTCGGTCGTCACGACGACGGAGAGATGCGGGTGGGCATCGGGATCGGCCTCGACGTCGCGACGGAAGTGGGCGTTGGTCGAATCGGTGTGCTCCACGACGTGCAGGCGGGGCGATACCGCGGCCGCACGGGGATAGCCGTTCTCGGGGATCGTCATGGCGTCACCCTACGATGCCGGATCGGCGCGAGGCGAGGGGTTGCGTCCGAGGGTTTCCACAGGTGATCACCGCCGTCGTTGTGGGCGTGCTCCAACGGCTGCGGGGCAGCGCTGGATAGGGTGGAACGCGTGACCGACCAGCCCGACCTGTCCACGACCGCCGGCAAGATCGCCGACCTCCGCGCGCGCTACCAGTCGGCCGTCGTCGACGCCGAGAACACGGCACGCGAGAAGCAGCACAAGAAGGGCAAGCTCACCGCGCGCGAGCGTATCGAGATGCTCGTCGATCCGGGGTCGTTCGTCGAGCTCGACGAGTACGTGCGGCATCGCACCACCGCGTTCGGCATGGACCGCTCCCGCCCGTACGGCGATTCCGTCGTCTCCGGGGTGGGCACGATCCACGGACGCACGGTCGCGGTCTACTCGCAGGACTTCACCACGTTCGGCGGCTCGCTCGGCGAGTCGGCAGGCGAGAAGATCATCAAGGTCATGGAGCTCGCCCTCCGCGGCGGGATGCCGATCATCGGCATCCTCGACTCCGGCGGCGCCCGCATCCAGGAGGGCGTCGTGGCGCTCGGCAAGTACGGCGAGATCTTCCGCCTGAACACCGCCGCATCCGGCGTCATCCCGCAGATCTCGCTCATCATGGGCCCGGCCGCCGGCGGCGCGGTGTACTCCCCCGCCCTCACCGACTTCGTGATCATGGTCGACAAGACGAGCCAGATGTTCGTCACCGGCCCCGATGTCATCAAGACGGTGACGGGCGAGGACGTCGGCATGGAGGAGCTCGGTGGCGCCCACACCCACAACACGCGTTCGGGTGTCGCGCACTACCTCGCCGAGGACGAGGACGACGCGATCGACTACGCGCGCTCGCTCCTGAGCTTCCTGCCCGACAACAACATGTCGGACGCCCCGGTCTACGAGACCGGTTTCGAGTGGGAGACCACCGACGACGACCGCACCCTGAACACCGTCATCCCCGACTCCCCGAACCAGCCCTACGACATCCACCAGGTGATCGCCGGCATCGTCGACGAGGGCGACTTCCTCGAGGTGCAGCCGCTGTTCGCGCCGAACATCGTCGTCGGCTTCGGCCGGGTGGAAGGCCGCACCGTCGGCATCATCGCCAACCAGCCCTCGCAGATGGCGGGCACGCTGAACATCGACGCCGGCGAGAAGGCGAGCCGGTTCGTGCGCTTCTGCGACGCCTTCTCGGTGCCGATCGTCACTCTCGTCGACGTCCCGGGCTACCTCCCCGGCACCGACCAGGAGTGGACCGGCGTCATCCGCCGCGGCGCCAAGCTGCTCTATGCCTACGCCGAGGCGACGGTCCCCCTCGTCACGGTGATCTTGCGCAAGGCCTACGGCGGCGCGTACATCGTGATGGGGTCGAAGCAGCTGGGCGCCGACGTCAACGTGGCCTGGCCCACGGCGGAGATCGCCGTGATGGGCGGGCAGGGTGCGGTGAACATCCTCTACCGCGGTGAGATCAAGCGCGCCGAAGAGGCGGGCGAGGATGTCGCCGCCGTCCGATCGCGCCTGGCATCCGAGTACACCTACAACGTGGCTTCCCCGTTCCTCGCAGCCGAACGCGGCGAGCTCGACGGCATCATCGAGCCCGCGCAGACCCGCGTGTACATCGCCAAGTCGCTGCGCGCGCTGCGCGGCAAGCGGGCCGAGCTGCCCGCGAAGAAGCACGGGAACATCCCGCTGTGACCGGGCCGGATGACGCTCGTGACGAGGCGGCGCGCGAGGAGCGGCCCCTCCGCATCGACGTGCGCCGCGGCAACCCGACGCCCGAAGAGCTCGCCGCGCTCATCGCCGTCGTGAGCGAGTCGTACGCCCAGGAGGCGGCCGAGGCCGTCGCCCCGGAGCCGACGCCCGAATCGGCGTGGCGTCGCTCGGCGCGCGCGCTGCGGACCCCGCTGCGCCGCGGTTTCGGCTGGGGCAGGTTCACCGGCTGACGGCTCGCTCGGGGCGGTTCGCTCCCGAGCGATTTTGTCCCCCGAAATACCTACAGACAGATCTGGCACATTGCCACAGACTGGATCTGCTGGAACGCTACTGCGTTCGGTCACCTGAGCCTCGTGCCGGTGACTGCTGCGAGTCGGTTTTCGGGTAACCACTCGCATGGCGAGGGGCGGGCGGCTTCGCCGCCCCTCGCCCCCAGCACCCCGTCGGCATCAGAGGCGCGGGCGAGGCCGCGCGATCTCGCGCCAGAGGTCGACCGTCTCGTCGGAACCGTCGTCGTGACGTGATCGGCCGACCACCGTGACCGCCGTATCGGGATGCGTCGACGTGCGGATGTAGAGGCGCTCCGACCGCACGCCGTCGAGCACGTCGGCGAGCTCGGCTCGAATGGCGGCGAGTTCGCGTTCATCGAGCCCATCGAGCCCGCCCTCGTCGAGGAAGGTGACGTGAGAGCCCGAGCGTCGGACGTCCTCGAGGACGCGTCTCACCGCATCGTCCAGCAGGCGGGGCCCGCGCAGCTCATCACGCAAACGTCCCTCGGCGAGCCGGGCTTGGAGCCGTTCGTCATCGTCGAGGTCGCCATCGGCTTTGATGGTCCGCGAGAGCACCGGGCCCGCGACGGCGAGCGCTCGCTGGACGCGAACGCGTCTCTCCCGCCGGCGCCCTTCCTGCGTCGCGAGCCACTCGGACGCCTCGCGTTGAAGGGCCGTCAGTTGCGCGGTCTCGACGGCGGCTCGGTCGATCAGCAGCACGATGATCTGCGCACCGCCCACCCAGAGGGCGGAACCGACGGCGCCGAGCGACAGAGTCGGCTCGGGACCGATCCAGATGACCGACTGCAGGAACAGCATCGCGATCCCCGACCAGGCCACGATCGACCGCCGCCGGACGACGAGGATCGCCATCAGCGCCCCGAGACCGCCGAGGCTCCAGGTTGCGAAGGGCTGCAGCCGCCCGGCCTCGCCTGCGGCCCACCACGTGGCGGACGGGATCACGATCGTCACGGCGAAGGCGAGCAGCGCGATCCACAGGGGCAGCGGCGCCGGGCGGCTCATCCCCGCCGTCACCGCGCTCAACGCCGGGACGTCGGCGGCGGGCCGCGACGGAACGCCCATCGGCCGCGCGGGCCAGAAGATGCACAGCCCGGTGACGGCGAGGTACACCACGAGGTTGAGGACCAGCACGACCGGCACGTCGACGGGGCGGGTCCAGAACATGCCGCCCACCGCGAGATACGCGGTGAACGCGACGCCGAGCGCTGAGAGCACCCAACGGACCGAACGGTTCATGGGCGCTCCCGCCAGCTGATCGACACGGTCGTTCCGGTCGCGCCGGATTCGACCGTGGCCACTCCTGCCACCGCGGCGACGCGCGCGATGATCGACGCGCGGATGCCGAGGCGGTCTTCGGCGACGCGAGACGCCTCGAAACCGGGACCGTCATCGCTCACTGCGATGCCCAGCCCGGTGGCGTCGGCTCGGAACGAGACGCGCAGGTTCGCCGCAGCGGCGTGTTCGACCGAGTTGGTGACGGCCTGCGCGGCCGCGAGCTGCAGCGCACGCGCGACGCGACCCGGAACCGCCACGGCGTCGGGGCCGATGTCGTGGGTGACGGCGGTCGCCGGATGCAGCCTCCGCACGCTCGCTTCGAGCTCGGCACCGAGAGCGGGGGCCGACACCGGCGCGTCCGGGCCCTCCCCCGCCTCCTGGTCGACGTTCGCAAGACGGGTGAGGGCGTCACGAGCCATCGATACCGCGAGGGTGCGCTCCCGGTCGGTCTCGGCCCGTTCGGCCGCGATGAGGGCCGCCAGCACACTGTCGTGCATGAGCGCTGCCACAGCGACCCGCTCCTTCTCCACCGCGTCGGCGGCCGCCGCCTGCGCGAAGGAGCGCACGGCCCCCTCCCGCCCGCTGTCGATGCTGGCGGCGAGAGAGCGGAGGATCCATCCCACGACGATCAGGACACTGGCGAGGATGATGGCGAACGCGGAGTCCAGCGCCACATCGAGCACGGTGGCGGGCGTGAGTGGCAGCAAGGTCAGCCGCATGGTGCCGTAGAGCAGCGGCAGCAGGAACGCCCAGACGATCTGTCCCGCGAGCGGCATGCAGAACACGGCCGCGACGGTGCCGACGTTGATGAGGAACCACAGCCAGGGTTGCTCGTCGACCGTCGTGCCGGTTCCGGCTGCGAGCGGCCAGAGGAGCGTCGCGATCGGGAAGACGCCCGCGAAGATCCCCGCGAAGACGCGGACACCCCGGGAGGTGAGGAGGGAGATGCACATCATCAGGAGCGAGCCGAGGACGACGACCAGCAGAATCGTGTTCCAGGTCGGGTTTCCCGCCGGCGCGCTGAGCGCGCCCACGAGCGCCTGGATGCCGATGACCGAGCTTCCCGCGCCGACGACGATTCCCAGGATGCGGTCGATGCGCGACTGGGTGAACCGCTGCGTCTGAGCCAGAGCTTCACGGAACTCCGCGGGCCGGCGGGGACGGGGGACTCCGGTGTCAGGGGGGTCAGCGGACATCGGAGGCTTCGGCGACGAGACCGTCTTCCATCGCACGGCGGAGGAGGTCGACCTTGGTGGGTGCGGGGCGGCCGACCTCGACGTATTTCACCCGCACGCGGGTGATGTTCTCCTTCGCGGTGGAATAGGCGATCCCCAGGCGTTCGGCCACGGCCTTCAGCGGAAGGCCCGCCGCATAGAGCCGCAGCACGTCGCGCTCGCGCGCGGAGAGCTGAGCGTCGGCGAACGCCCGGTCGCCGTCGACGGCGCTGGCCCACTCGACGTTGTCGAGGTGCTCGCCGCGCGCCACCGTCCGGATCGCCGCGACGACGTCATCGGCGCGCGCTGATTTGCTGATGACGCCGAGCGCTCCGGCGGCGAGCGCCTCGCGCACGGCGGCCGGCCGGTCGGCGACGCTGTGGATGATGACCTGCGATCCGTCCCACACGAGCTGCGCGACGTTCTCGGAGACGGTGGCGCCGTCGCCGAGCATGAGGTCGAGGACGACGACATCCGCCGGTGCCTCGCCGGTCTCTTTGCGCCAGCGCAAGTACTCGGCGACGGTGCTGCCCGTGAAGACGACGTCGCCGACGGACGCGCGGGAACAGGCGGCAGCGAGCCCGAGTCGGACCGACTCGTGATCGTCGATGAGTGCCACCCGTGTCATGCGCTCAGCCTAGGACAGCGGACCCTCGTCGGTGAGTACCGCGACCGCCTCGACGTGGTGCGAGTTGGGGAACAGATCGAGCCCCTGCAGCGACACGGGCGCATAGCCCCCGGCGCGGAGCATGCCGAGGTCGCGCGCGAGGGCGACGGGATCGCACGCGACGTAGACGAGGGTCGCGGGGCGCAACCGCAGCAGCGAGTCGACGACCTCGCGGCCGGCCCCCGCCCGCGGCGGATCGAGGAGCGTGACCCCGGCGCGCATCCGAGCACGCTCGGCGCTCGAGGCCGCCTGCTCCGTCTGGGCGAGCCAGCGGTCGACGCGACCGGTCTCCGCGCGCGCGCCGACCCACTCGGCGAGGTTCTCACCGGCATGGTCGGTGGCACGCGGATCGGACTCGACGCTCGTGATCCGGGTGGCGGGGCCGCCGAGCTCCGCGACGGCGGCCGCGAGCAGCCCCACGCCGCCGTACAGATCGAGGTGCCACGCCTCGGGATCCACCGCGTCGCGTCCTGCCGCGCGCAGCCCCTCGTGCACGGCGTTCCGCAGAGCAGCCGGCGCGAGACGGTGGACCTGCCAGAAGCCCCCCGCGTCGACCCGGAACTCGCGGTCGCCGACCCGCTCGATCACCGTCTCGCGCAGAGCCGGGTCCACGACCGGGCGGGGGCCGCCCCGACCACGACGGCGGGGGGTCTCGGGCCGCGGCAGCGCGCGCACCCGCCCATCGGAGGGCTGCACCAGGTCGAGACGACCGGGAGCCGCCGAGCGGCCGCGCGACACCGCGTCAGCGATCGCGGGCGTCGCCAGGGGCAGCTCGTCGACCTCGACGACGCGATGCGATCGGGCCGCGAAAGGACCGATGCGCCCCTCGTCGTCGACGTGGAGGCTGACGCGCGTGCGCCATCCGGTGCCGTCGGCGGTCTCGTCGGCACCCGCGGCGGCCACCACGACGTCGCTGTCGACACCGCCGAAGCGCTGCAGGGCGTCGCGCAGGACCCGCTGCTTGAGCTCGCGCTGGTGCGTGAGCTCGATGTGGCCGAAGTCCGCCCCGCCGGGCCGGTTCTCCGGTGCGGTGCCGATGTCGGCCGGCGCCCAGACATGGGACCTCCGGTGCGGCGACGCCTCGAGCACCTCGAGAGCTTCGGCCCGCCAGAACGAGGACTTCGCGGTGTCGGTCAGCCGTGCCCGCACCCTTTCTCCGGGGATCGCGTCGGGGACGAACACGACGCGCCCCTCGTGACGGGCGACGAAGACGCCGCCATGGGCGACGTCGGTGACGTCGAGATCGAGAAGGTCGCCGGACTGCATCCCACGATGCTCGCACACACGCGCCCACGGGTAGCGTGAACGGCATGCGCGTGTGCCTCGCCTCGACCTCCCCCGCCCGACTCATGCTGCTGCGACAGGCCGGCATCGAACCGTCGACACGTGCGCCCGAGGTCGACGAGGAGGCTGTCGTCGCCGCGCTCGAATCAGCGGAGGGCCGGGTTCTGCCGCCCGAGGAGCACGTTCTGCTGCTCGCGCGGCGCAAGGCCGCCGACGTCGTCGCGGCTCTCCTGCGCGACGAGCCCGAGTTCGACGGCATCGTCATCGGCGGTGACTCGATGTTCGCCTTCGACGGCGAGGTGCTCGGCAAGCCCCTGCTCCCGACGGTCGCGACCGAGCGGTGGGAGCGGATGCGCGGGGGCACCGGCATCCTCCACTCCGGTCACTCCGTGTTCCGGGTTCGTCCGGGCGCCGCTCCGCGTGAGGCTCACGCGGTCGCCGAGGCCGCGGTGACCTTCGCCGACGACATCTCCGCGGACGAGATCGCGGCTTACGTCGCCACCGGCGAGCCGTTGCAGGTCGCGGGCGCCTTCACCGTCGACAGTCTCGGCGGCGCCTTCATCACGCGGGTCGAGGGCGATCCCTCGACCGTGGTGGGGATGTCGCTGTCGACGCTGCGCCGCCTCGTCGGCGAGCTCGATGTGGCCTGGCCAGACCTGTGGACCACGCCCCGCGCGTCGTGACCGAGACGCCACGTTGGTAGGCATCCGCCCACGTTCAGTCGATCACTTTGTGCGAGTGATCCAAAAGAGGAGCGCCTGGGCTCGCTAGGCTGGCATTCATGCCTGAGATCGCCAAGGTCCTGATCGCGAACCGCGGCGAGATCGCCGTCCGAATCGTGCGCGCCGCCCGAGACAGTGGGAAGGCGTCGGTCGCCGTCTACGCCGACCAGGATCGCGATGCGCTCCACGCTCGCCTCGCCGACGAGGCGTACGCCCTCGAGGGATCCACGAGTGCCGAGACCTACCTCTCCATCGAGAAGATCCTCTCCGTCGCCCGCCGCTCCGGTGCCGACGCCGTGCACCCCGGCTACGGCTTCCTCGCCGAGAACGCCGAGTTCGCGCGTGCCGTCATCGGCGCCGGCCTCACCTGGATCGGCCCGACACCCGAAGCCATCGAGGCTCTCGGCGACAAGGTGACCGCGCGCCACGTGGCCGAGAAGGTGGGCGCTCCCCTCGCCCCGGGCACTCCGGGGCCGGTGGGCGGCGCCGACGAGGTCATCGCCTTCGCGAACGAGTACGGTCTGCCGATCGCCATCAAAGCCGCCTACGGCGGCGGCGGGCGGGGGCTCAAGGTCGCGCGCGAGCTCGACGAGGTCGCCGAGCTCTTCGAGTCGGCCACCCGCGAGGCCATCGCGTCGTTCGGTCGCGGCGAGTGCTTCGTCGAGAAGTACCTCGACAAGCCGCGCCACGTCGAGACCCAGTGCCTCGCCGACGCGGCCGGCAACGTCGTCGTCGTCTCCACGCGCGACTGCTCGCTGCAGCGACGCCACCAGAAGCTCGTCGAAGAGGCACCCGCCCCCTTCCTCACCGCCGAGCAGAACGACATCCTCTACTCCGCCTCGAAGGCCATCCTGCGCGAGGTCGGCTACGTCGGCGCGGGAACCTGCGAGTTCCTCATCGGCGCCGACGGCACGATCTCGTTCCTCGAGGTCAACACCCGACTGCAGGTCGAGCACCCGGTGTCCGAAGAGGTCACCGGCATCGACCTCGTCCGCGAGCAGTTCCGCATCGCCGAAGGCGGCACGCTCGACTACGACGACCCGGCCCCCGTCGGGCACTCCATCGAGTTCCGCATCAACGGCGAGGACCCCGGGCGCAACTTCCTGCCCCAGCCCGGCCGCATCCACGTCTTCAAGACGTTCGGCGGCCCCGGCATCCGTCTCGACTCCGGCGTGACCGCGGGCGACTCGGTCTCGGGCGCGTTCGACTCGATGCTCGGCAAGATCATCGTCACCGGGCGCACCCGCGAGGAAGCCCTCGAGCGCTCGCGACGCGCGCTCGACGAGTTCGAGGTCGCCGGCATGCCGACGGTCCTGCCGTTCCACCGCCGCGTCGTGCGCGAGCCCGCCTTCACGGCGGAGGACGGCACGTTCGGCGTCTTCACCCGCTGGATCGAGACCGAGTTCGTCAACGACATCCCTGCATGGGACGGCGAGTCGGAGGCTCCCGCGCAGCCGAGCGGCCGCCACACCGTGGTCGTCGAGGTCTCGGGCAAGCGGCTCGAGGTCAGCCTTCCCGACCGTGTCGCCACACCGCCGGTCGCCGTGGGGCGCCCCGCTCAGGTGCCCCCGTCGCGCCGCTCCCACGCCGCGAGTGCGAGCGCCGCGGCATCCGGAGACGCCGTGAAGTCGCCCATGCAGGCGACCGTCGTCAAGGTCGCGGTCGAGGCCGGTCAGCAGGTCGTCAAGGGCGACCTCGTGGTCGTGCTCGAGGCGATGAAGATGGAGCAGCCCATTCAGGCGCACAAGGACGGCGTCGTCGGCGCCATCGATGCGACCCCGGGCACCACGGTCGGCGCGGGCCACCCCCTGCTCACCATCTCGTGACGGGAGCGGGGCCATGCCGCATCGTTCACGTGTCATCACCGTCTGCTCGTTGGGGCTCGTGCTCGGGTTGAGCGCCTGCGCTCCCACCACCGTGGATCTCGCGGCGGCGGATGCGTGGCTCGCCTCGGTGGCCGCTGAACGCGCGGATGCGGACCTCGGGGTCGGCATCGCGAGCGGGAACACGAGCCCCGTCGGAGACAGGACCGATGCCGCCGCCGGCGTCACCCTGACGCTCGGCGACCCCAGCCCGGTGGCCGCGGTCGAGGTGCGCTGCTTCGGCGGGCACACCGCGACCGTCTTCGTCGAAGCAGCCACCGCGACCGGCTCGCGTGCCCTGCAGTCCGATATCGCCTGCGACGAGCAGCCGCACCGGCTCGACCTCGCCGATGCCGGCCGGACGACCGCGGTCACCGTCGACGTCGCCGCAGACCCCGAGACCCGGTTCTACGCCGAGGTCGACTGACCTACCCGCGTCCTGCGCCGCGCGAACGTCGGAGAATGTCGCGAACAGCGGAACCGTTCGCTCGTACCGCTCCGACCTTCGCGCGATTCTCCGACGTTGGTACGTCGGCGCCGCTCAGGACAGCGGATCCTCGTCGCGCTGGACGAGGTGCATCGCGCGAGCGGCATCGGTGATGCTGCCCGTCAGCGAGGGGTACACCGCGAAGACGCGCGAGACCTGGTCGACGGTGAGACGGCGCTCGACGGCGATCGCGATCGGATAGATGAGCTCGGATGCACGGGGGGCCACGATGACGCCGCCGATGACGGTGCCCGAGCCCTCACGCGCGATGATCTTCACGAAGCCGTCCTTGACGCCCATCATCTTCGCGCGCGGGTTCGCGGCGAGCGGGAGCTTGTGGACGTAGCCGTTGACGAGGCCCGACTCGACGTCCTTCTGCTGCTGACCCACCGTCGCGATCTCGGGAGCGGTGAAGATGTTCGCGGTGATGCGGCGACGATCGAGCGGGATGACGGTGTCGCCGAGCGCGTGGAAGACGGCCTGGCGCCCCTGCATCGCGGCCACCGAGGCGAGCGGCACGAAGGTGGTGCAGTCGCCGGCGGCGTAGATGTTCGGCACGGAGGTGCGCGCGACGCGGTTGACCTGGATGTGACCGGAGTCGGTGAGCTGGACGCCCGCCTCCTCGAGCCCGATGCCAGCGGTGTTGGGGATCGAGCCGACCGCCATGAGGCAGTGGCTCCCCTCGACCGTGCGACCGTCCGAGAGCGTCGCGACGACGCCGTTCTCGGTGCGCTCCACTCGTTCGGCACGGGACTTCGACAGCACCGTCATCCCGCCGCGCTTGAAGACCTTCTCGATGACGGCGGCCGCGTCGACGTCTTCGCCCGGGAGCACCTGGTCGCGGCTGGAGATCAGCGTGACCTTCGCGCCGAGGTTCATGTACGCCGACGCGAACTCCGCGCCGGTGACGCCGGAGCCCACGACGATGAGGTGCTCGGGCAGGGACTTCATGTCGTAGAGCTGCGTCCACGTCAGGATGCGTTCGCCGTCGGGCTTCGCGCTCGGCAGCTCGCGCGGCGAGGCGCCCACCGAGACGACCAGGGTGTCGGCTTCGACGCGGTCGAAGTCCGTGCCCCCGGGGCCGGTCGCCGCGATGAGGGCGTGCGTGCCGTCGAGGCGGCCGTGACCGGAGATGATGCGCACGCCGGCCTCGACGAGCTGCGCGCGCATGTCGTCGGACTGCTGGCGAGCGAGGGAAAGCAGTCGGCGGTTGACCGCCGCGAGGTTGATCGCGACCTCCGGCTTGAGCGGCGTGCCGGAATCGGACCGCGCGAACAGCTGCACCCCCAGATCGGATGCCCCGCTGATGGCGACGGCCGCATCAGCCGTGGCGATGAGCGACTTCGAGGGGACGACGTCGGTGATGACCGCGGAGCCGCCCACGCCGGCGCGTTCGACCAGCGTCACCTCCGCGCCCTGCTGGGCGGCGGCGAGGGCCGCCTCGTATCCGCCGGGGCCGCCACCGAGGACGGCGACGCTTTGGGTGCGCTCGAAGCTGAGAGGCGACATGGTCTCCATTCTTCCTCAGCCGCGGAGGCCATCGCGCACGCCTGCGTCGGAGCGGTCGCGCGTCTTAGAGTGGGGGGATGCTTGACTCCTCCGTGCACCCGCTCGACGATCCCGCGGTCGACCCGCTCGATGTGGCCCGCGAGGCCGCGGCCGACATCGCCCGTATCAGCGGCGTCGAGCGCCACGACATCGCGCTCACCCTCGGCAGCGGGTGGGGTCGTGCGGCCGAGCTGATCGGTGAGACCACGGCGACCATTCCCGCCACCGACGTCACCGGATTCAGCAAGCCCGCGCTCGAGGGGCACGTCGGCACGCTTCGCAGCATCCTGACCCCCGAGGGCAAACGCATCCTCGTCATCGGCGCGCGCACCCACTACTACGAAGGTCACGGCGTCCGCCGGGTCGTTCACAGCGTGCGCACGGCCGCGGCCACGGGCGCGAAGATCATGGTGCTGACCAACGGCGCCGGCGGCATCAAGCCGACGTGGCGCCCCGGCCAGCCCGTGCTGATCAGCGACCACCTGAACCTCACCGCCGACTCGCCGCTCGAGGGCGCGACCTTCGTCGACCTGACCGACCTGTATTCCTCGCGGCTGCGCGACATCGCCCGCTCGATCGACCCGACGCTCGACGAGGGCGTGTACACGCAGTTCCGCGGCCCGCACTACGAGACGCCGGCCGAGGTCCGGATGGCTCGCACGCTCGGCGGCGACATCGTGGGCATGTCGACGGCGCTCGAGGCCATCGCCGCGCGCGAGGCCGGCATGGAGATCCTCGGGTTCTCCCTCATCACCAACCTCGCCGCCGGCATCCAGGAGAGCCCCCTCAGCCATGCCGAGGTGATCGAGGCCGGACGCGAGGCCGAGCCGGTGATCTCAGCGCTCCTCGCCCGCGTGATCGAGGCGCTGTGACCGCCGCGGACGAGCCTGTCACGGGCGTGGGCGTCGAGACGACGACCCCGGTGGTGCCGTGGGACGCGGCGCGAGCCTGGCTCGCTCAGGATCCCGACCCCGAGACCCGGGACGAGCTGGCCGCGGTCATCGCGGCGGCTGAGGCGGGGGATGCCGTCGCCGCAGCCGACCTCGTCGACCGCTTCGGCACCCGCCTGGCCTTCGGCACCGCGGGACTCCGAGGCCGGCTCGGCGCCGGAAGCAATCGCATGAACCGCGTTCTCGTGACGCAGGCCGCCGCGGGCCTGGCGGCGTACCTCCTCGAGAAGGCGGGCCCGGACGCCCCTCCCGTCGTCGTCATCGGTTACGACGGACGCCGGGGCTCAGCGCGGTTCGCACAGGACTCCGCCGAGGTCTTCGCGGGCGCCGGCCTGCGGGCCATCCTGCTCCCCCGTCTGCTCCCGACGCCGGTTCTGGCGTTCGCGGTGCGGCACCTCGGCGCTGACGCGGGCGTCATGGTCACCGCGAGCCACAACCCGCCTGACGACAACGGGTACAAGGTCTACCTCGGCGGCGCCGACGACGGCTCGCAGATCGTGCCGCCCGCCGACGCTGAGATCGCCGCGCACATCCAGCGGGTGGCCGACGCGGGCGACATCTCGGCCCTCCCCCGCTCCGAGCGGTACGAGACCGCCGACGACGCGGTCGTCGAGGCTTACGTCGCGGCGACGGCGACGGTCGCCCCGGCTCCTGCCGGCGCGAACGGGATGCGCTGGGTCTACACCGCCATGCACGGCGTGGGGACCGAGACGATGCTGCGCATCCTCGACGCCGCCGGCTACCCCCACCCCGTTCAGGTCGCCGAGCAGGCGGAGCCGGACGGCCGGTTCCCCACCGTCGCCTTCCCCAATCCCGAGGAGCCGGGCGCGATGGACCTGGCGCTCGAGACAGCGCGCGCGAACGACGCCGAGTTCATCCTGGCCAACGACCCCGACGCCGATCGTCTCGCCGTCGCGATTCCGGATGCCGCGGCGGAGGGCGGCTGGCGGCGGCTGACGGGCAATCAGATCGGTCTGCTGCTCGGCTGGCGCGCGGCGCGTCGCGCCGCGGAGGGTGGCACGACGCCGGGGGCATCGCTCGCCTGCTCGCTCGTCTCCTCCCCCGCGCTCCAGGTCGTCGCCGAGCGCTACGGCCTCGACTTCCACGCCACCCTGACCGGGTTCAAGTGGATCTCACGCGCCCCCGGGCTCGTCTTCGGATTCGAGGAGGCGCTCGGCTACCTCGTCAATCCCGAAACGGTCAAGGACAAGGACGGCATCTCCGCCGCCATCGCGATCCTCGGCCTCGCCGCCGAAGCGCGAGAGCAGGGCCGTGCGCTGGGCGACCTGCTCGCCGAGTTCGACGCCGAGTTCGGCAGCTTCGCCAGCGGACAGGTGTCGGTGCGCGTCGACGACCTCGCGGTCATCGGGCGCATCACCGCCGCCCTCCGCGCGGCGCCGCCCACGCGGATCGGCGATGCCGCGGTCGTGTCGTTCGAGGATCTCGCCGCTCCGGTGACGGGTCCGCCGCTCGGCGACATCCTCCGACTGTGGCTCAAGGGCGACGCCCGCATCCTCGTACGCCCGAGCGGCACCGAGCCCAAGCTCAAGCTGTACCTCGACGTCCGCGGAGACTCGCCCGCCGACGCGGTATCCCGGCTCGCCGCTCTCGAGGCCGGCGTCCGCGAGCTGCTCGCGACCATCGGCTGACGCACGCGTTCCGGCACGCACGGCCCACGCGTCGCGCATTCCGCGCCGCTAGGCTTCGGGAGTGCTGCTGACCGAACCCGTAGAGCTCGCCGACGACCACGTGCGGCTCGTGCCGCTCGCGTACGACCATGCCGACGACCTGACGCGGGCCACCGTCGGACTCGAGTACGCCTGGTACACCTCGGTTCCCGACTCGGTGTCGGCGGACATCACGCAGCGACTCGCCTGGCGCGACGAGGGGCACATGAACCCGTTCGCCGTGCTGCGGGGCGACATCGCGGTGGGGATGACGACGTTCTGCAACATCGACCAGCCCAACCGCAGAGTCGAGATCGGGCACACCTGGCTCTCGCCCGCCGTGCAGCGCACAGCCGTCAACACCGCCGCGAAACGCCTCCTGCTCGCCCACGCGTTCGAGGCCTGCGACGCCATCGCGGTGGAGTTCCGCACGTCATGGCACAACCGCCAATCGCGCGCGGCGATCGAGCGGCTCGGCGCGAAGCAGGACGGCGTGCTCCGCAACCACCGGCTCGGGCCGCACGGAACGCTGCGCGACACCGTCGTGTACTCCGTGCTCCCGCACGAGTGGCCCGCGGTGAAGCTGGGACTCGGGGCGCGACTGGCCCGCTGAGCGCAGGCGATCAGCCGTCGACGACCGCCACGAGCTCGTCGAGGAAGGCGCTGAAGGTCGTGCCGCGGCGCACGATCCGCTGCACGCTCTCGCGCTCGCTGAAAACCTCGACCAGCTGCTCGAAGACGGTCTGGAACGCGGCGCGATCCGATTCGGAGAACGCCACCATCGCCACGACCTGCACCCGCCCGTCGCCCCACGCGATCGAGGGATCCGCGATGCCGAGCGAGATGGCCGTTCGCGTGGCCGTCATGCCGATGGCGTGCGGCACGGCGAGCGCGTCGGTGAAGGCCGTGGACGACAGCCGCTCGCGCTCGATCGTGCGCTCGATGTAGTCGTCGTCGATGACCCCCTGCTCGACGAGCAGCGAGCCCAGTCGGCGTATCGAGGCCTCTTCCCCGCCCTCGCCGTCGAGCCCGCGGATGAAGGCGGAGGGGTCGAAGTAGCGCTCGAGCTCGGCGCGCAGGCGCGCGAGGCGGCGAGCGCGTCGAAGCCGGGCCGCGGCGGTCTGCACGCGATCGATGTCGGCGTCGGTGAGGAACGGCTGGATGTGGACGATCCGATCGCTCATCACGGGAGGCGCGATGGTGGAGAGGATGAGGTCGGTGTCGATCGAGGCCCAGTCCGGGTCGACGCGCGTCTCGACGCCCACGACATCCAGTGCCTGCCCCAACGACCGGTCGACACTGGAACGCAGCAGCTCGTGGAGCTCGTAGTAGCCGGGGCAGACGATCGTCGCCGTCAGCGCCTGCGCCGACAGCCGGCTGCGTTCGAGGCGCCCGCCGACGTGCATCGCGATGTAGGCGATCTCGTCGTCGAGGAGAGGGATGCCGAGGAGGCCCCGAAGCGCGTCGGCGATGTAGACGGCGACCTCGAAGATCATCGGATACGTCGTCTTCAGCGACCGGGTGAGCGGGTTCCGCGACCACGCCTGCTCACGCGCCCGGTGTTTGAGGTTCTGCACGTGCAGCGACAGGCGCAGCACGAAGTCCTCCTGGTCGATGTCGACGAGGAACTCCGCGGCCGCGCGCCGCACGACGTCGCGCACCGCGGTCGCGACATCCGGGTCGATGCGCTCGCGGATGAGCGCCGCCGGCTCGGTCGCCCCCGGGGCGACGACACGTGTGAGCACGAGGGCGGCGAGGTGCTGCCGGTCGCCTGAGCCCAGGACGACCCCGAGGTGGCGTCGCGTGAGGCGATCGAGGATGTCGCCGACCTCCGCGCGGAATGCGGCGTCGTCGGCCTCGGCCACTTCGAGCGCCCGACCTCGAGTGATGCGATCGGCGGCGATGGCGATGTGCATGACGACGTCGCCGATGCCGAACTCGTTGACGAAGTAGCCGAGCTCGGTGAGCTCGGCGACGAGATCATCCTTGAACGGGCCGAAGGCCACCGCCCCGACGGACCGCTCGCCGAGAGTGCGACGAAGACTGTCGAGGTCGAACGATCCGTCGTCGGTCTCTTCGTGCGCGAGCCGGCTGAGGAGCCGCCGCTGAGCCATCTCCGTGCCGCGCAGGCGCGCCCGCGACGACGTGCGCTCGAGGCTGAGCTCGGTGCCGCCGAGCAGGCCGCGCACCCGGCCGAGGTCGGCGTCGATCGTGGCGGGGCTGACGAAGAAGGCCTCCGCGGTCTCGAAGAGGTCGATCCCCTCGGAGGAATCCAGCAGTGCGCGCACGAGGCGGTGCAGCCGGTCGCGAGGTGTGCCCGCGTCACCCACGTGCACCGCGGCGGCACTGTCCGGCCCCGCACGATAGCCCTGCGGCCCGGACTCGACCACGGCGCCGTCGGGGACCCGGGCGTTGAGCGCCGTGACATAGCTTCGGATGGAGCGCGGCGTGACCCCGATCGCGTCGGCGAGCGCGGCTGCCGTCACCCAGTCGCCGTCTCGCGCGAGAATCGCGAGGACGCGGTCCTGCCGGCTCCTGGTCACGCTCCCATTCCATCATGGCCCGACTCACCTTCCGCCCCTGCGGAAGCAGGAAGGCCTTGTCGCCTCTCAGGCCGCTCACAACAATGGGGAGAGGAGGAGGCGGGTCGATGAGGATCCTGGTCGTATGCGGCGCGGGTGCGTCGAGTACTTTCGTCGCACAGCGAGTGCGCCATGCGGCGCAAGCGCGCGGTCTGGACATCACCGCCACCGCCGGAACCGAGCAGTCACTGCCGATCGATCTCGACGCGGCGGACATCGTCCTCGTCGGCCCCCAGCTCATCCCGAAGCTGGACCGGATCACCGAGGCCGCGGCTGCCCGCGGAACGCGCGTCATCCTGATGCCCGCCGACATCTTCCGAGATCTCGACGGCAGCCGGACGCTCGCGCTGATCACCGCTCCGGCTGCCACCACACGTTCCAGCACCGACATCCCTTCAACGGAGAGGACCTCCTCATGAGCGAGGCATCGCGTACCGTCCGCATCGGATCGTCCAACGGGCTCCACGCCCGTCCCGCGAAGCTGTTCGCCCAGGCGGTCAAGCAGTCGGGTGCCAACGTCACGATCTCGAAGGGATCGGGCTCGCCCGTGAACGCGGCGAGCATCCTCGGAGTCATCGCGCTCGGCGTCGAGTACGGCGATTACGTCACCCTCACGGCCGACGGCGACAGCGCGGAGAACGTCCTCGACGAACTCGCCGACCTCCTCGCCACCGACCACGACGAGTGACCACGAACGACCATCGATACGAACACGGACGATACGAAGGAGATCGAGCAATGAGTGAGCTTCGCGGAGTGGGCATCGGCCTGGGAGTCGCGCAGGGACCGATCGCACGGATGGCGGAGCCGCTTCCCGCTCCGAAGGACGAGAAGTCGGAGCGCTCGCTCGACGAAGAGACGGCGCGCGTGAAGGATGCCGTCGCCGCTGTCGCGCGTGAACTCGAACAGCGCGGCGCACAGGCGGGCGGAGCCGCCCGCGACGTGCTCGAAGCGCAGGCCATGATGGCCGAGGACCCGAGCCTCGAGGCCGAGGTCGCGACCCGCCTGCAGGCCGGCAAGACCGGTGAGTTCGCCGTCTACGACGCCTTCGCCTCGTTCCGCGACCAGCTGTCGGCGATGGGCGGCTATCTCGGCGAGCGAGCCGCAGACCTCGACGACGTCGCGCAGCGCGTCATCGCGCACCTCCGCGGCGTCCCCGCCCCGGGCGTGCCCGAGCCGGGACACCCGTTCGTGCTCGTCGCGAAGGACCTCGCCCCCGCAGACACCGCGCTGCTCGACCTCGACATGGTCCTCGCGCTGGTCACCTCCGAGGGCGGTCCGACCTCGCACACCGCGATCCTGGCCCGTGAGAAGTCGATCGTCGCGGTCGTCGGCGTCACCGAGGCCGCGAGCCTCTCCGACGGCGAGACCGTCATCGTCGACGCCGCGAAGGGCGTCGTCACGACCGACCCGAGCGACGACGAGCTCGCGCAGGCCCAGAACCGCGCCGACGAGCGGAAGTCGGCGGCATCCGCCCCGATCACCCCCGGTGCACTCGCCGACGGCACGGCCATCCCGCTGCTGGCGAACCTCGGCAAGCCCGAGGGAGCGGCGCAGGCCGTCGAGCTCGGCGCCGAGGGCGTGGGCCTCTTCCGCACCGAGTTCCTCTTCCTCAGCTCCGCTCAGGCCCCCACCGTCGCGCAGCAGCGCGAGGCCTACACGAAGCTGCTGCAGGCGTTCCCGGGCCAGAAGGTCGTCGTCCGCGCCCTGGATGCCGGGGCCGACAAGCCGCTCGCATTCCTCAACGACGCGCACGAGGAGAACCCGGCGCTCGGGCTCCGCGGGCTCCGCGCCCTCCGCGCCAGCGAGGACATCCTGCGCGAGCAGCTCACCGCGCTCGCCGAAGCGGATGCCGCGACCGAGGCCGACCTGTGGGTCATGGCCCCCATGGTCTCCACCGTCGAGGAGACGGAGTACTTCGTCGGAATCGCTCGCGAGTACGGCATCAAGACCGCCGGTGTCATGGTCGAGGTGCCGTCGTCGGCGCTGCTCGCCGACCACGTGCTCAAGGTCGCCGACTTCGCCTCGATCGGCACCAATGACCTGACGCAGTACACGCTCGCCGCCGACCGCCTGCTCGGTTCGGTGTCGTCGTTCCAGGACCCCTGGCACCCGGCCGTGCTGCGTCTCATCCACGAGACCGGCAAGGCGGGCCAGGCCAACGGCAAGCCCGTGGGCATCTGCGGCGAGGCCGCGGCCGACCCGCTGCTGGCCGTCGTGCTCGTGGGCCTCGGCGCCACGAGCCTGTCGATGGCGCCCACCGCGCTCGCCGACGTCCGCGCCACCCTGCTCGCCCACACCCTCGACGACGCACGTCGCATCGCCGAGGCCGCCCTGACCGCGACGGACGCGGCCTCGGCACGCGCCGCCGCGCAGACCGCCGCCGGCATCTGATCAGCACCAGCACCCGCACCACACACTGCACCGCACCAGAAGGAGAACCAGAAATGACAACGACGTCAACACCATCCGCGGGAGGTGGGGTCCGGGTCCGCGTCCAGCGCTTCGGAACCTTCCTCTCGGGAATGGTCATGCCCAACATCGCGGCCTTCATCGCATGGGGTCTGATCACCGCTCTGTTCATCGACACGGGATGGGTCGGCCAGGACGGGCCGATCGAAGCCTGGCAGTGGGCCGACTCCCGCATGCTCGGCGGCGGGGTCACCCCTGACGGCACCGAGTGGACCGGCCTGGTCGGTCCCATCATCACCTACCTGCTGCCTACCCTGATCGCCTACACCGGTGGCCGCATGGTCTTCGGCGTCCGCGGCGGTGTCGTCGGCGCAGTCGCGGCGATGGGCGTCATCGTGGGCGCCTCGGGCACCATCATGTTCCTCGGCGCGATGGTCGCCGGTCCCCTGACCGCTCTGGCTCTCAAGTGGATCGAGAAGCTGTGGGCGGGCAAGGTCCGCGCCGGATTCGAGATGCTCGTCGACAACTTCAGTGCCGGCTTCGTCGCATTCTTCGCGGCGCTCGCAGCCTTCTTCTGGCTTGCCCCGGTGATGAAGTTCGTCACCGACGTGCTCGGTGGTGCCGTCGGCTTCCTCGTCGACCGCGGCCTGATCCCGCTGGCGAGCATCATCGTCGAGCCCGCGAAGGTGCTGTTCCTCAACAACGCCATCAACCACGGCGTGTTCACCCCGCTCGGAACCCAGGAGTCGCTCGAGACCGGGAAGAGCCTGCTCTTCCTCGTCGAGGCCAACCCCGGCCCGGGTGCCGGCCTCCTGCTCGCGATCTCCGTCTTCGGGGTCGGCATCGCGCGCGGTACCGCACCGGGTGCGTTCATCATCCAGTTCTTCGGCGGCATCCACGAGGTGTACTTCCCGTACGTGCTGGCGAAGCCCCTCCTGATCGTCGCGCTCATCGCCGGTGGCGCCAGTGGTGTTGCCACGAACGCCATCTTCAACTCCGGCCTCGTCGCGGCAGCCTCGCCGGGGTCGATCTTCGCGGTGCTCATCCAGACCGCGCCGGGCAGCCACCTCGGCGTCATCCTGTCGGTCATCATCTCGGCCGGTGTGACGTTCGCCGTCTCGGCGGCAATCCTGCTGGCGGGCCGCAAGCGCGACCTCGCCCGCGAGGCGGCCGGTGAGGGCACCTTCGAGGACGCCATCGCACGCACCGAGGCCAACAAGGGCAAGAGCTCGGAGGCCCTGTCGGGTCTGCGCGCATCGGGTGCGGCCGCCGCCACCGGCGCAGCCGCCGCCACCGGCACCGGCACCGCGACGGCGACCAAGCCGATCCAGTCGATCGTGTTCGCGTGCGACGCGGGCATGGGCTCGTCGGCGATGGGCGCGAGCGTCCTCCGCAACAAGATGAAGAAGGCCGGCATCGAGGACGTCACCGTCGTCAACAAGGCCATCGCGAACCTCGACGGCACCGCCGACCTGGTCATCACGCAGCAGCAGCTGACCGACCGCGCGAAGGCGCAGAACCCCGACGCGCTGCACGTGTCGGTGGACAACTTCATGAACTCGCCGAAGTACGACGAGGTCGTGGAGATGGTCCGCAAGCAGCACGACGCCGACGCATAGGCTCGAAACCCAGACCCGGGGCCGGGGCGGTCCATCCGCCTCGGCCCCGCGTCATCCCCCCGCAACATCACTCGAAGGAGACAGACATGGCACGTGAGGTCCTGAACATCGGTCAGATCCGCATCCACTCCGGAAGCGCTACCCGCGAAGAGGCGATGAAGGAGGCCGCTGACCTTCTCGAGTCCGCAGGTGCCGTCACTTCCGCGTACTTCGACGCCATGCAGCAGCGGGAGCAGACCGTGTCGACGTACATGGGCAACGAGCTCGCCATCCCCCACGGCACCAACGAGACCAAGGACGCGATCCTCGACTCGGCGCTGTCGTTCGTCCGCTACGACGGCGGCGTCGACTGGGGCGGGGAGCCCGTGTCGTTCGTCGTCGGCATCGCCGGCAAGGGCGACGAGCACCTCGACATCCTGTCGCAGATCGCCCTGCTCTTCTCCGAGGAGGACGACGTCGCCCGACTGAAGGCCGCGCAGACCCCCGACGAGCTCTACGCCCTGCTCGCTTCGGTGAACCAGTGAGCACCGCGGTCCACTTCGGAGCCGGCAACATCGGCCGCGGCTTCGTCGGCCTCCTCCTGAACGAAGGCGGCTACGAGCTCGTCTTCTCCGATGTCGCCGCTCCCCTGGTCGACGCCATCAACGCCGCGTCCGAGTACACCGTCCACGAGGTCGGCGAGGGCGGTGTCGACCGCACCGTCACCGGTTTCCGCGCACTCAACAGCGCGGAGGACCCGCAGGCCGTCGCGGATGCCGTCGCGACCGCGGACGTCGTCACGACCGCGGTGGGTCCCACTGTTCTGAAGTTCATCGCGCCGCACATCCTCGCCGGTCTCGCGCTGCGCGACCCCGCGGCCGCTCCGCTGGCCGTGATGGCGTGCGAGAACGCGATCGGTGCCACCGACCTGCTGCGCGACGAGATCCGCGCCCAGGCCGGTGACGCGTGGGAGGCCGTCTCGGGCCGAGCGATCTTCGCCAACACCGCCGTCGACCGCATCGTGCCCGCGCAGCCCGCGGGCGCCGGCGTCGACGTCACGGTCGAGCCGTTCTACGAGTGGGCGATCGAGTCCGGCCCGTTCGGGGGCGACCTGCCGAACATCCCCGGCGCGCACTTCGTCGACGACCTCGAGCCCTACATCGAGCGCAAGCTCTTCACGGTCAACACCGGACACGCCACGACGGCGTACTTCGGTGCGCAGGCCGGTACCCCGACCGTGGCCGAAGCCCTCGCCGTACCCGAGATCGCCGCGAGCGTCTCGGCCGCGCTCGAAGAGACCTCGGCGCTCCTCGTCCACAAGCACGGTCTCGACGCCGGCGAGCTCGCGGAGTACCGCGCCACGATCCTGCGGCGCTTCGCCAACCCCGAGCTGCCCGACACCGTCGGACGCGTGGGACGCCAGCCCCTCCGCAAGCTCTCCCGGCACGAGCGCTTCGTCGGCCCCGCCGCGGAAGCGGCCGAGGCCGGCCTGTCGGTGGATGCGTTGGTCGCGGCGATCGGCGCCGCCCTTGCGTTCGACGACCCGGAGGACCCGCAGTCCGTCGAGCTGCAGCAGCGCCTGCGCACCGAGGATGCGGCATCCTTCACGGCCTCGGTGACGGGACTCGAGCCCTCGCACCCGCTCTTCGCGCGGGTCGAGCGCGCGGTCGCCGAGCGCCAGTCGGCGATCGGCTCAGACCCCCGATGAGCGACGCGGCGGTGCGGGCGGCGGGTGACGAGCCCGGACGCCCGCACCGTCGGTTGCGGACGCGACGGATCGTCCGCGTCGGCCTGCTGTCGATCGCCGGCATCCTGGTGGCCGCCGTCGTCGGCATCCTCGTCTGGAGCCAGGTCGGAGTCATGGACGCCGAGGCGGAGCCCCTCGCCGCCGTCCGCGCCGACGCGCGCATCGCGATGTCGGAGGTCGACGGCAGCCTCGTGCTCGAACCCGCCGAGGGACCGGGGGGTGTCGGCCTCGTCTTCGTGCCGGGCGCGAAAGTGCAGGCCGAGGCATACGCGGCGATCCTCGCCGACGTGGTGGCCGACGACGATGTGACGGTGGTGATCACCCGGCCGTGGCTCAACCTCGCGTTCTTCGACCCGCGGCCGCTCTCGTCGTTCACGGACCTCGTCCCCGGGGTCGAGACCTGGCTGGTTGGCGGGCACTCGCTCGGCGGCGTACGGGCGTGCCAGTTGGCGACGGATGCCGACGGGCTCGTCCTGTTCGGGTCATACTGCGCGACCGACCTGTCGGCATCAGGGCTGCCGGTGCTGAGCCTGTCGGGCTCGGACGACGGCCTGACCACACCGCAGAAGGTCGACGACAACCGCCACCTGCTGCCCGCCGGTGCGACTTTCGTCGAGATCGCCGGCGCCAGCCACGCATCCTTCGGCGACTACGGTCCCCAGGCCGGCGACGGTACCCCCTCGATCTCGCCCGCCGACATGCGGGCCGAGGTCACCGCGGCGCTGTCGGCACTCGTGGCATCCCTCCCCCGCTGACCCGGCGCCCGGGGCGGCCGAACTCCTCAGATATGGGCATCGGAGGCGCCTGAGACTGCCGCAGGCCCTACTGAGGCTGGAACACTGAGGAGTTGACGCCCGGGCGGCGGGCCCTCCCCAAAGCTGATCCCGAGGTCTGCTGTCCTCAGCACCCCACTTACCTCGATCACGGTAGGCACAGAGTTCGCATACTGCCGACGTGATGCCGACAGATTGGAAGAGCGCGACGGACCTCGGTCTCCGCCGTTCAGAGGTCGACCGCGCGCTCGCGCAGGTAACACTCGTACGCGTCCGCCGCGGGCGCTATCTGCCCGGCTCGACCCATCCCGATATCCTCGCGGCGGCGCGGCTGGGCTGCCGGCTGGACTGCGTTTCACTGCTGAGGGCTGTCGGCGTCTTCGTGCTGGACCGGCATCCGCTCCACGTCAACGCCCGCGTGGGGTCCAGCAGGCTGCCGGAAGCCCCCGACGGTGTCGTCCGACACTGGCGAACGGATGACGACCCGCCGACCTCGGTTACCGCCGATCTCGTCTCCGCGCTGGCGCAGGCGTGCCGCTGCCAAGATCCCCGCGCCGCAGTCGCCACGCTCGACAGCGCATGGCACCAGCGCATGATCGACGCTGAGGGCATTGCCGAGATCTTCGCACGCCTGCCGCGCCGATACCGCCGGCTACAGCTCCTCCTCGACCCCTCAGCAGAATCCGGTTCCGAGTCACTCCTCCGCCTCGTCCTCCGTGCGATCGGATGCCGATTCGAGACTCAGGTCGACATTCCGGGAGTCGGCCGGGTCGACTTCCTCGTCGAAGGCTGGCTGATCGTCGAATGCGACAGCGAAGCCCACCACTCCGGCTGGGATGCTCAGAAGCGCGACAGGCGACGAGATCTCGCAGCCGCAGCCCAGGGGTACACGACTATTCGCCCGCTAGCCGAGGACATCTTCCACAACCGTGACCGGCTGGCGCAGCAGCTTCGCGCTGTGGTCGCCCACCGTCCAACGCGATAACTCCTCATACCGGGCTCCCTAGCCTCGGTCGAACCCAGAAACTCGGCGGACCCGGCACAGAACTGAGGAGTTAGCCGGGGTCAGGCTCCGAAGCCCTCCGCGATGACCTCGATGAGCTCCTCCCGATCCTCGACCGAGAGGAACGCGCCGGCGGCGGCGTTCAGCTGGAAGGCCTGGAGATCGTCGAGGTCGTAGTCGAAGGTCTGCGCCAGGGTCGCGAGCTCACGCGTGAGCGATGTCCGGCTCTGGGTGCGGTTGTCGACGTTCACCGTGACCGAGAAGCCCAGCTGGTACAGCAGATCGAAGGGGTGATCCTCCCACTGCGTGCCCCAGCCGGCGATGGCACCGGTCTGCAGGTTCGAGGACGGTGCCAGCTCGAGCGGGATCTCGCGGTCGCGCACCCACCGCGCCAGGTCGCCGAACTGGACGAGCACCTCTTCGCCCTCACGTGAGACGACGTTGAGGTCCGAAGCGATGCGCACACCGTGGCCGAGGCGCAGCGCACGCCCGTCGATGAGCGCCGAACGGATCGAGTCGAGGCCCGCGGCCTCACCCGCGTGCACGGTCACCGGGAAGAACTCCGAGGCGAGATAGTCGAACGCCTCGCGGTGGCCCGCCGGAAGGAAGCCGTCCTCGGGGCCCGCGATGTCGAAGCCCGCGACGCCGCGGCCGCGGTTGTCGACCGCCAGACGGGCGATCTCCAGCGAGCGGTCGGCCTGACGCATCGCCGACAGGATCTGACCGACACGGATGTCGTCGCCCGCAGCCTCGGCGGCATCCTCGCCCTCCTCGATGCCCTCCTGCACGGCGTCGACGGCGTCCTGCAGCGACAGACCAGCGCGCAGGTGCTGCTCGGGCGCCCAGCGCACCTCGCCGTAGACCACGCCATCAGCGGCGAGGTCGGTGACGAACTCGCGCGCGATGCGGCGCAGCCCCTCACGGGTCTGCATGACCCCGAGTGTGACCTCGAAGGTCTTGATGTAGTCCACGAGCGAACCCGAATCGCTCTGCTCCTCGAACCAGTCGGCGAGGTCGTCCGCGTCGGTCTCGGGCAGGTCGGTTCCGAGCTCGTCGGCCAGCTCGACGATCGTGGCGGGACGCACGCCGCCGTCGAGGTGGTCATGCAGCGAGACCTTCGGCAGCGACCGCACCGAGACGCCCTGCAGTTTCACGTCGGCGTGCTGTTCGATCGGCATGGCGGGCTCCCTGGTGTGAACGAGCGGGTAGGACGGTTAGGAAGGACGGCACCCGACGAACGGATGCCGGAGCTCAGGCTGTGATGCGCTCGAGGACGAGCGGCCCCGCGGGCGGAGCGTCGTCGTCGATCTCCCACGCGCCGTGCAGCGCGTCGAGAGCACGGTCGAACCGCGCACCATCATCGGCCAGAAGGGTGAACAACGGCTGACCGGCAGCCACCTCGTCACCCGGCTTGACGTGCAGGTCGATGCCCGCGGCGTGGATGACCGGGTCCTGGGCGCGGGCGCGACCGGCGCCGAGGCGCCAGGCGGCGATGCCGAAGGGCAGCGCCTCGAGCCGGGAGATCACGCCGGCGGTCGGCGCGGTGACCGTGTGCGTCTCGCGGGGCGCGGGGAGCGCGGCATCCGGGTCGCCGCCCTGTGCCTGGATCATGCGGCGCCAGACGTCCATCGCCCGGCCGTCGGCGAGGGCCGCCTCGACGTCCGCGTCGGGCTGTCCTGCGAGCGCGAGCATCTCGCGCGCCAGCGCCACGGTGAGCTCGACGACGTCGGCGGGGCCGCCGCCGGCGAGGACCTCGACCGATTCGCGGACCTCGTTCGCGTTGCCGATCGCAAGGCCCAGGGGTGCGTTCATGTCGGTGAGGAGCGCGGTCGTCGCAACGCCCGAGTCGGCGCCGAGCGCGACCATCGTGCGGGCGAGCTCGCGCGCCTTGTCGACGTCCTTCATGAAGGCGCCGGAGCCGAACTTCACATCGAGCACGAGCGATTCCGTACCCTCGGCGATCTTCTTCGACATGATGCTCGACGCGATCAGCGGGATCGCCTCGACCGTGCCGGTGACATCGCGCAGCGCGTACAACCGCTTGTCGGCCGGCGCGAGGCCCGAGCCTGCGGCGCAGATCACGGCACCGACGTCGCGCAGCTGAGCGAACATCTCGTCGTTCGACAGCGCCGCACGCCACCCGGGGATCGACTCGAGCTTGTCGAGCGTGCCGCCCGTGTGTCCGAGGCCACGGCCCGACAGCTGCGGCACGGCGACACCGAAGGCGGCGACGAGCGGCGCGAGGGGCAGGGTGATCTTGTCGCCGACACCGCCGGTGGAGTGCTTGTCGACCGTGCGCTTGCCGAGTCCGGCGAAGCTCATGCGCTCACCCGAGGCGATCATCGCGTCGGTCATGACGCGGATCTCGTCGCGCTCCATCCCGTTGAGCAGTACCGCCATGGCGAACGCCGCCATCTGCGAGTCGGCCACGTACTCACGCGTGTACGCGTCGATCATCCACCGGAGCGCCTCCTCGGGGACGGCGCCGCCGTCGCGCTTGGTGCGGATGACGTCGACGGCGTCGAACGCCTCGACAGCGGATGCGGTGGACTCGGCGCTCATCGGGCGGCCTCCTCGAGGTCGCGGGGCCCGAACGCGTCGGGCAGCACCTCGTCGATCGTGCGGATGCCCGAGACGGTCTCGAGCAGCATTCCGGGCAGGGCGAATTCGTTCAGCAGCTGGCGGCACCGACCGCACGGCATGATCGTCTGCCCGTCGTTGTTGACGCACACGAAGGCGACGAGCTGTCCGCCGCCCGACATGTGCAGGTCGCCGACGAGGGCGCACTCGGCGCACAGCCCGACGCCGTACGACGCGTTCTCGACGTTGCATCCCGAGACGATGCGTCCGTCGCTGACGAGCGCGGCCGCGCCCACCCGGTAGCGCGAGTACGGTGCGTACGCACGCGTCATGGCTTCCGTCGCGACGGCGCGCAGCTCGTCCCAATCGATGTCTGTCACAGCAGAGGTCACCCCTTGATGTACGGCTTGCCGGCGGCTGCCGGCCCACGGATGTGCCCCGCGAACCCGGCGACCGCGAGGATCGTCACAAGGTACGGGAGCATGAGCATGAACTCGCTGGGGATCGGCGTCCGCAGCACCGTCAGCAGATTCTGCAGGTTCGTCGCGAACCCGAACAGTAGCGCCGCCAGGGTCGCGCGGATCGGGTCCCAGCGTCCGAAGATGACGGCGGCGAGGGCGATGAAGCCCAGGCCCGCGGTCATCTCCTTGGTGAAGGTCGGCACCGACACCAGGGTGAAGTACGCACCGCCGGCGCCGGCGATCGCACCGGCGAGGCTGACGTTCCAGAACCGGGTCGGGTTGACCTTGATGCCGACGGTGTCCGCGGCCTGCGGGTGCTCGCCGACGGCCCGCAGCCGCAGACCCCACCGGGTGCGGTAGAGGCCCCAGGCGACGAGACCGACGGTGACGTACATCAGGTACACGATGAACGTCTGGTTGAACAGCACGGGCCCGATCACGGGGATGTCGCTGAGCAGCGGGATCGGCAGGCGCTGGAACGTCGTCGCACGGTTGAGCGTCGCCTCGTTCGGCGCGAGGAGCGCACCGAAGAGGAATCCGGTGAGGCCGGTCACGAGCACGTTCAGCACGACACCGACGATCACCTGATCGACGAGGTAGCGGATCGAGAAGACCGCGAGGACGAGGCTCACCAGGACGCCGCCGACCATGGCGGCGATCAGTCCGATGAACGGGTTGCCGGTCATGCTGCCCACGAGCACCGCGCCGAAGGCGCCGAGCAGGAACTGACCCTCGATGGCGACGTTGACGACGCCGACACGTTCACCGATGACGCCGCCGAGGGCACCGAAGATGAGCGGGACCGACAGCGACACGGCGCCGAACAGCAGACCGATGACGGGAACGAGCCCCTCGGCAGCTGCCCAGACGAGGAAGGCGAACACGCCGACGAACCCTGCCACAGCGATCAGCCACGTGCGGGGGCGGCGGTAGGCGAACGCGTCCCACGTCGCGACCGCCGTGATGACGGCCATGAGCGCGAGCAGCGTCCAACTGGTCGGCCCGGTCGGGAGCGCGACGTCCGGGATCGGGATCGTCGAGCCGCCGTCGGCGAGGCGGAACGTGCTCGTACCGCCGCGCGGGACGAGGGCGAACAGCATCGCCAGCAGCAGGGTGGCGACGCCCAGGGCGATGGCCGGCTTGAGGTGGCGGACCTTCACCGCGACGGGAGCAGCGGCGGCGGAGGTCAGATCGGTCGTTGCCATCAGGCACCCGCCTTCACAGCGGCGCGGCGCGACGAGTTCTTCGTGCGGCCCGACGCGCGCTTCTCAGCATCGGTCTTGGGAAGGAAGAAGATCGTCCGCACGAGCGGCGGAGCCGCGATGAACAGAACGATGAGCGCCTGCACCACGAGCACGATCTCGACGGGGATCCCCTCCGAGCCCTGCATCGTGAAGCTGCCCGCCTTGAGTGCGCCGAGCAGGATGCCGGCGGCGAAGACGCCCCACGGACGCGAGCGTCCGAGCAGAGCGACGGTGATCGCGTCGAAACCGATGCCGGCGTCGATCGAAGCGGTGAAACCGGTGGTGACCTGACCCTGAACCTGGTTCATGGCGGCGAGGCCCGCGAGCCCGCCGGCGAAGAGCATCGCATAGACGTACATGCGCTCGACCGAGATGCCGGCGGCGCGTGCGGCGTGCGGGTTCTCGCCCACGGCGCGCAGCCGCAGGCCGAGGCTGGATCGCTCGATGACCCACCACACGACGACCGTCGCGATGATGACGACGATGAAGCCCCAGTCGAGCAGCGGGTACTGCGGGCCGAGCAGCTCGGGGAACTGGGCGGACTCCGGCGTTCGCAGCGAGATCGACTGCGTCGTGCCCGTCTGCTGCAGCAGCGAGGGGGTCCGCACCATCCAGCTGACGAGGTAGTAGGCGATGTAGTTGAGCATGATCGTGAGGATCACCTCGTGCGCGCCGGTGCGCGCCTTCAGCAGTCCGACGAGCCCGCCCCAGAGGGCGCCGCCCACGATGCCGGCGATCAGCGTCAGCGGCAGGTGGATGAACATGGGCAGATCGAGGTTGAACGTCACGAGGGCGGCGAAAGCGGCCCCGATGAGGATCTGGCCGCGGCCGCCGATGTTGAACAGACCGGCGCGGAACGCCAGCGCGACGCCGAGTCCGGCGGCGATCAGCGGAGCCGCGAAGCCGAGCGTGTTCGTGAGCGGACGGATCTGCGTCGCGAAGTCGTCGACACGCGTGTTGAACACGGCGCCGCGGAACAGGGCGTCGTAGCCGCCCGAGACCGACTGCCAGATCGCGGCCAGGGTGTCACCCGGGCGAGCGAAGAAGTAGCCGGACGCCGCAGCCACCCGCTCGTCCGTGACGGCCATCATGATGCCGCCGACGATGAGCGCGAGCACGATGGCGAGCACCGTGATGACGGCGCTGCTGCGCATCACCTCGGTGATGACGCGGTTCGTCGTCGGCGGCGGGGCCACCTCGGGCTTGCCCGTCAGGGGGCCGCCTACAGGGGGCAGCTGCGAGTCCGCGGGCTCGACGGGAAGGTCGGGCCCGGGACCGGGCGTGGGGGTGGTCATGCTGCTGACTCCTCGGGAACCTCGCCGGCCATCATCAGACCGAGCACGTCGCGCGGCGTCGTCGCCGGAACCACGCCGACGATGCGACCGCGGTACATCACCGCGATGCGGTCGGCCAGGGCGACCACCTCGTCGAGCTCGGTCGAGACGACGAGGACGGCGACGCCGGAGTCACGGGCCTCGATGATGCGCTTGTGGATGAATTCGATGCTGCCGACGTCGACGCCGCGTGTGGGCTGGGCCGCGACGAGCAGTCGCAGCGGCCGGGCCATCTCGCGGGCGATGACGACTTTCTGCTGGTTGCCGCCCGACAGGGTGCCGACCGGGGTGTCGGGGCCCTGGGTGCGGATGTCGTACTCGGTGATGCGCTCGCGGGCGAACGCTTCGAGCGCCCGGCGGTCGATCGTGCCCGCGCGGCTGAAGGCGCGGTCGTCCGAACGGTCGAGGATGAGGTTCTCCTGCACGGAGAACGCTCCGACGAGGCCGTCCTCCTTGCGGTCCTCGGGCACGAACCCGACGCCGCGGTCGAGGATCGCGCGGACACTGCGTCCGCCGAGCTCGTCGCCGTCGAGGCGGATCGAACCGTGGTCGATCGGCAGGAGCCCGAGGATCGCCTCGACGATCTCGGTCTGACCGTTGCCCTGGACGCCGGCGACGGCGACGACCTCACCCGAACGCACCTGCAGGTCGACGTCGTCGACGACGACGATTCCCGACGGCGTGACGACGCGGATGCCGTCGAGGACGAGACCGCCCTCCCCCACGTTCGGTGCCCCCTTGGCGACGACCATCTCGACCGGGCGGCCGACCATGAGCGCTGCCAGCTCGGCGTTGCTCGCCGTCGGCGAGGCTTCGCCGACGACCTTGCCCAGGCGGATGACGGTGATGCGGTCCGCGACTTCGCGGACCTCACGGAGCTTGTGGGTGATGAAGACGATCGAGGTGCCCTCGTCACGCAGCTGACGCATGATCGCCATGAGCTCGTCGGTCTCCTGCGGAGTGAGCACGGCGGTGGGCTCGTCGAAGACGAGGACCTTGGCCTCGCGCGAGAGCGCCTTGATGATCTCGACGCGCTGCTGCACGCCGACCGGCAGATCGCCGACGACGGCGTCGGGGTCGATCTGGAAGCCGAAGCGGTCGGCCACGGCGCGTACGTGCGCGCGGGCGGCGGCGAGGTCGAGCACCCCGAGACCCTTGGTGTTCTCGTGACCGAGCATGACGTTCTCGGCGACGGTGAAGACCGGGACCAGCATGAAGTGCTGGTGCACCATGCCGATGCCCGCGCCCATGGCGTCGCCGGGTCCGCGGAAGTCCTGGACGACGTCGTCGAGGAGGATGTGGCCCTCGTCGGCCTGGTACAGGCCGTAGAGGACGTTCATGAGAGTCGACTTGCCGGCGCCGTTCTCCCCGAGGAGAGCGTGGATCTCGCCCGGCCGGACGACGAGGTCGATGTGGTCGTTGGCGACCAGGGTGCCGAAGCGCTTGGTGATGCCCCGGAGTTCGAGCTTCATGTCGGCCAATCTATGCGACGGAGGGTGGGTGGACAGCGGTCGGGGCCGGGGAACTTTCGTCCCCCGGCCCCGACGACTCATGAACTCACGGGGAGTTCGGCGAGTCCACGGTGATGTCACCGGAGACGATCGACTCCTGGAGGGCGGTCAGCTCGTCGGCGAGACCGGCCGGCAGACGCGACTCGAAGTCGTGGAAGCTCGACAGCTTCACGCCCTCGTTCTTCAGCGTGCCGACGTAGGGGTCGGTCGTGAAGTCGCCGCTCTGGGCAGCAACGGTGGCGTCGTAGACGGCGACGTCGATCGCCTTCTGGATCGACACGAGCGTCAGGTCGGCGACCGTGTCGTCGGAGACGGCGAGGTCGCTGTCGACGCCGAGCATGACGACGTCGCTGCCACCCTCGCGGATCGCCTGCGCGGCGCTCTGGTAGATCGGGCCGCCGACGGGCAGGATCACGTCGACACCCTGGTCGAGGATGCCCTGAGCGACCTGCTTGGCGGTGTCGTTGGCGGTGAAGCCGCCCGTGAAGTTGCCGTCCTGGGCGGTGATGTCCCAGCCGACGACGCCGACGTTCGCGCCCTTGTCCTCGTTGTACTTCTCCACACCCAGCTGGAAGCCGTCCATGAAGACCGTGACCGAGTTGAACTTGTCGCCACCGAAGGTGCCGACCTTGTTCACACCGGCGTCAGCCGACCACGAAGCCGCCGCGTAGCCGCCGAGGTAGGCGGCCTCAGCGGTGTTGAACACCAGCGGCTTGATGTTGGGCGCGTCGGTCGTGCCGTCGAAGTCGGTGTCGGCGTAGTCGTCGATGATCGCGTAGTCGATGTCGGGGTTCGCCGTGGCCGACGCGACGGTGGCCGGAGCGAGCTTGTAGCCGACGGCGACGATCAGGTCGCAGCCCTCCGAGACGAGCGTCTCGAGGTTGGGCGCGTAGTCGTTCTCCGTGGTGGATTCGACCTCGATCGATTCCACGCCGAGCTCCTTGGCCGCGCGGTCCATGCCTTCCTTGGCCGACTGGTTGAACGAACGGTCGTTCCAGCCGCCCTCGTCGGAGACGAGACAGGGGGTGAAGTCCGAGCCCGCCTCGGGTGCGGCGGATCCGCCGGCCTCATCGGGTGCGGCTCCGCAACCGGCGAGGGCGACGAGAAGGCCCGCGGCAGCTGTGATGCCGACGAGCTTCTGAGGGGTCGAGAGTGTCAATGCAGCCTCCACATTGAAGGCGCCGCGGACTTCGCGGCGGCTGGAATGAAGTTACCTACTGTTTCGTCCGGGTTGCACCTCGGACGCACCCCGCCTCGCGAATGGTTACAAAGACGCAATGTGCGCGTCACAGAACGTCGCCGCGGCCCGTCAGCTTGAGGGCGTCGACGACGTGCTTGACGCGCTGGGCGTTCTCGCTCGTGGTGACCAGCAGCGCGTCCGGGGTGTCGACCACGACGATGTCCTTGACGCCGATGAGGCTGATGACGCGCGACGTGTGGCTCACGACGATGCCGCTGGCGGCGTCGGAGAGGATGCGGGCGTTCTCGCCCAGGATGGCGAGATCGTTCTTGCGCCCGTTCGAGTTGAGCTTGGCCAGGCTCGCGAAGTCGCCGACGTCATCCCAGTCGAAGTGACCCGGGACGACGGCGAGCTTGCCCTTCTCTGCTGCGGGCTCGGCGACGACGTAGTCGATCGCGATCTTCTTCAGTCGCGGCCAGATGCGGTCGACGGCGGGGCCGCGACGGTCGCGGTCGTCCCACGCTTCGGCCAGTTCGAGCAGGCCCGCGTGCAGCTCGGGGCTGTTGGCCTCGATCTCGGCGAGCAGCACATCGGCCCGCGAGATGAACATGCCCGCGTTCCAGAGGTACGACCGGTCGGAGACATAGGCTCGCGCCGTCTCGAGGTCGGGCTTCTCGACGAAACGCTCGACGAGAGAGGCGTCGCGAGCGCCATCGACGATCAGTTCGCCGCCGCGCTTGATGTAGCCGAAGCCGACAGCGGGCTCGGAGGGGGTGATGCCGATGGTGCAGATGTAGCCCTCGCGGGCGACCTCGACCGCGTCGCGGACCGCGAACTCGAACACCCGGCTGCCGCGGATGACGTGGTCGGCCGCGAACGAGCCGATGATGACGTCGGGATGCCGCCGGTGCAGGATCGCCGCCGCGAGACCGATGGCTGCGGCCGAGTCGCGCGGCTCCGACTCCAGGAAGACGTTCTTGTCGGGGATGCCGGGAAGCTGAGCCTCGACCGCGGCGCGGTGAGCACGGCCGGTGACCACGGCGATGCGATCGGGGCCCGAGAGCGGCGCGAGCCGATCCCACGTGTCGCGCAGCAGCGAATGGCCCGATCCGGTCAGGTCATGCAGGAACTTCGGGGCGTCGGCGCGCGACAGCGGCCACAGCCTGCTGCCCACCCCTCCCGCGGGGATGACGGCGTAGAAGTCCGGGATCTCGTCGACCATGCTCCGAGCGTACCCGGGCGCCGGTGCGGCTCCCGGCGCAAGAACCCCCTTTCTTTAGGGTGCCCTTCGTCGCCCCGCGTCATTTTCCCGGCCTAGAATCGTTGTGCGCCCATGTGACGCCGGGGGTCAACCACCCCACCGGGGCATCGATCGCCCCCACGAACCGTGTTCGATCCAGGGAGGACGACCGTGTCTGCACCAGCACGCGTCACACCGTCGGTAGCCCAGACCACATCAAAGACCCCGCGCGGCACGCTGTACCGCGGCAACGAGGGCATGTGGTCGTGGGTGCTTCACCGCATCACCGGCGTGGCCATCTTCTTCTTCCTCTTGGTCCACGTGCTCGACACCGCGCTGATCCGCGTGTCGCCCGAGGCCTACGACGCCGTCATCGGCACGTACAAGAACCCGATCATGGGTCTCGGCGAGGTCGCCCTCGTCGCCGCGATCGTGTACCACGCCTTCAACGGCCTGCGCATCATCGCGGTCGACTTGTGGCCGTGGGCCACGCGCCACCAGCGCCAGCTGTGGTGGGGCGTGCTGGCGGTCTGGGCCGTCACGATCGTCGGCTTCGCAGCCCGCCACGTGCCGATCGTTCTCTCCGAGATTGGAGGGGGTCACTGATGACCGCCGACACCCTTGCCGCTCCCCGCAGCCCGCAGGTCCGCAAGAAGGGCGCCAACCTCGAGAAGTGGGGCTGGGTCTACATGCGCGCATCCGGCGTGCTCCTGGTGGTCCTGATCTTCGGTCACCTCTTCGTCAACCTGATGCTCGGCGAGGGCATCAAGGGAATCGATTTCGCGTTCGTCGCCGGAAAGTTCGCCAGCCCGTTCTGGCAGTGGTGGGACGTCCTCATGCTGTGGCTCGCGCTGATCCACGGCGCGAACGGCATGCGCACGATCGTGAACGACTACGTCACCGGTGCCACGGCGCGCAAGGTTCTGGTGTGGGCCATCTGGCTCTCCGCCGGACTGCTGATCCTGCTCGGCACCCTGGTCGTGTTCACCTTCGACCCCTGCCTCGGAGTGACGGCCGACAGCATGCTCTGGGAGACCTGCCAGGGCTGACCCTGCGCTCCGACGACGTGAATCACAGCAACGAAAGGCTCGCCCCGTGAGCACCCAGACCGAAGAGGTCGTCGTCAAGGACGGCATCCACTACCACCAGTTCGACATCGTCATCGTCGGCGCCGGCGGCGCCGGCATGCGGGCGGCGATCGAGGCCGGTCCGGGTGCCCGTACCGCGGTGATCTCGAAGCTGTACCCGACCCGCTCGCACACCGGTGCGGCGCAGGGCGGCATGGCGGCGGCACTCGCCAACGTCGAAGAGGACTCCTGGGAGTGGCACACCTTCGACACCGTCAAGGGCGGCGACTACCTCGTCGACCAGGACGCGGCGGAGATCCTCGCGAAGGAGGCCATCGACGCGGTCATCGACCTCGAGAACATGGGCCTCCCCTTCAACCGCACGCCCGACGGGAAGATCGACCAGCGCCGGTTCGGCGGCCACACCGCCGACCACGGCAAGTCGCCGGTCCGCCGCGCCTGCTACGCCGCCGACCGCACGGGCCACATGATCCTGCAGACGCTGTTCCAGAACTGCGTCAAGCTCGGCATCAACTTCTTCAACGAGTACTACGTGCTCGACCTCATCACAGTCACCGCCCCCGACGGCTCGACCCAGACCGCCGGCGTCGTCGCGTACGACCTGGCCACGGGCGATCTGCACGTCTTCCACTCGAAGGCGGTCATCTTCGCCACCGGCGGTTTCGGCAAGATCTACAAGACGACCTCGAACGCCCACACCCTCACGGGCGACGGCGTCGGCATCGTGTGGCGCAAGGGCCTGCCGCTGGAGGACATGGAGTTCTTCCAGTTCCACCCGACCGGCCTCGCCGGTCTCGGCATCCTCCTCACCGAAGGCGCGCGCGGCGAGGGCGCGATCCTCCGCAACGCGTCGGGCGAGCGGTTCATGGAGCGCTATGCGCCCACCATCAAGGACCTCGCTCCCCGCGACATCGTCTCGCGATGCATGCAGCAGGAGGTCGCTGAGGGTCGCGGCGCAGGCCCGCACCGCGACTACGTGCTGCTCGACTGCACGCACCTGGGGGCTGAGGTCCTCGAGACCAAGCTGCCCGACATCACCGAGTTCGCCCGCACCTACCTCGGCGTCGACCCGGTCGTCGAGCCCGTGCCGGTCATGCCCACGGCGCACTACGCGATGGGCGGCATCCCCACGAACGTCAAGGCCGAGGTCCTCGCCGACAACACCACCGTCGTTCCGGGTCTCTACGCCGCCGGCGAATGCGCGTGCGTCTCGGTGCACGGCTCGAACCGCCTCGGCACCAACTCGCTGCTCGACATCAACGTCTTCGGCAAGCGCGCCGGCCGCAACGCCGTCGAGTACGTCAAGACCGCCGACTTCGTCCCGCTGCCCGCCGATCCCGCCAAGGAGGTGCGCGAGCTGATCGAAGGCGTGCGCAACAACCCCGGTACCGAGCGGATCGCGGTCCTGCGCAAGACGCTCCAGGACGAGATGGACAAGGGCGCCCAGGTGTTCCGCACCGAGGAGTCGCTCCTGCACGTCATGGACGTCATCGCCGACCTGCGCGAGCGGTTCAACAACATCCACGTCGACGACAAGGGCAAGCGGTTCAACACCGACCTGCTCGAAGCGGTCGAGCTGGGCTTCCTGCTCGACATCGCCGAGGTCGTCGTCGTCGCCGCGCGCAACCGCAAGGAGAGCCGCGGCGGACACATGCGCGACGACTTCCCGACGCGCGACGACGAGAACTACATGAAGCACACGATGGCCTACCTGTCGGGCGACCCCCACTCGTCGCACCCCGAAGACCACATCCGGCTCGATTGGAAGCCCGTCGTGTTCACCAAGAACGAGGCCGGCGAACTGCGGTACCCGCCGCTGGAGAGGAAGTACTGATGACGATCGTCGAGACCGATGCCACGGCCCCTGCCGAGGCGGCGAACGACACCGGCATCCAGTCGTTCCTGGTCACCTTCATCATCCGGCGCTTCGACCCCGAGGTCGACAGCGAGCCGAGGTGGGTCGACTACGACGTCGAGCTCTACTCGACCGACCGCGTCCTCGACGCCCTGCACAAGATCAAGTGGGACGTCGACGGGTCGCTGACCTTCCGCCGCTCGTGCGCCCACGGCATCTGCGGCTCCGACGCGATGCGGATCAACGGCCGTAACCGCCTGGCATGCAAGACGCTGATCAAGGACCTCGACATCTCGCAGCCGATCTACGTCGAGGCGATCAAGGGCCTGCCCCTGGAGAAGGACCTCGTCGTCGACATGGAGCCGTTCTTCGCCTCCTACCGCGAGGTGCAGCCGTTCCTGATCGCCAACTCGAAGCCCGAGGCCGGCAAGGAGCGCATCCAGTCGATCGCCGACCGCGAGATCTTCGACGACACCACGAAGTGCATCCTGTGCGCCGCGTGCACCTCGTCGTGCCCCGTGTTCTGGACCGACGGTCAGTACTTCGGGCCGGCCGCGATCGTCAACGCGCACCGCTTCATCTTCGACTCGCGCGACGATGCCGGCGACGTCCGCCTCGATATCCTCAATGACAAGGAGGGCGTGTGGCGGTGCCGCACGACCTTCAACTGCACCGAGGCATGCCCGCGCGGCATCGAGGTCACGAAGGCGATCGCCGAGGTCAAGCAGGCGGTTCTGCGCGGTCGTTGAGCCGGCCGGGCCTCGCGCTCGATCAGCTGACACCGACGCTGCCGGTACATTCGACGACGTGGAACCCGACCCCTCGGCGACAGATGCGCTGCGCGAGCGGTGGGACTCGTCCCGATTGCGCGAACGCCTCGATCAGCCTCTCGAGCGTGCGACGACCATCACGCGTCGCACGCTCGGCTGGTTCCCCATCCGGGTCTGGCGGCACTTCCTCCGCCACAACGGGTTCCTCCTCGCGGCGAGCATCAGCTACCAGTCGCTCTTCGCGCTCTTCGCCACCCTCTACACGGCGTTCGCCGTGGTGGGGCTATGGCTCGGCGGGTCGCGCATGGCCATCGACGCCCTCATCGGGGTCGTCAACAGCTACATCCCGGGGCTGATCTCGCACGACGGTCCCGTCTCCCCCGAAGACGTCGCCAGCATCGCGCGCGACAGCGGCAGCCTCCTCGCCGTCACCGGTACCGCCGCCCTGGCCGTCGCGGTGTGGACGGCCATCGGATTCGTGACCTTCACGCGACGTGCGGTGCGCGACATCTTCGGCCTGCCGTTCGACACGCGCAACTACGTGCTCCTGAAGCTGCGCGACTTCGGCGCGGCCCTGCTGTTCGGCCTCGCGCTCGTGCTGGGGGCCGCGCTCGGCCTCGTGGCCGGCGGCGTCGTCCGGCAGCTGTTCGACCTGTTCGACGTCGCCTACGAGTCGACCACGATCGACGTACTCAGCCGGCTCGCATCGGTGCTGGTCGCGATCGTCATCAACGCCGCCGCGCTCACCGCCCTGATCCGGTTCCTGACCGGCACAGCACTGCCCTGGCGCAAGATCATCCCCGGATCGATCTTCGGCGGCGTCGCGCTGAGCGTGCTGCAGCTCGGGGCCGGCTTCCTCGCCGTATACTCCCCCACCAACCCGCTCCTGGCGACCTTCTCTGTGCTGATCGGATTCCTCCTCTGGCTGCGGCTCGCGGGGATCGTCATCCTCGTCGCGGCGTCGTGGGTGGCCGTGTCGGCCGCGGACGACGACATCCCGCTCGAGGTCAGGACCGAGGAGGAGCGCCGCGCGGACGAGCGGCGGGCGCTGCGCGTTGTCGCCGAAGCACAGCTGCGCGACGCCGAGCACGCTCTCGCCGAGGCGGGCTGGTGGCAGCGCATCCCCGCTCGGCGCGACGTGAACCGGGCTCGCGAGCTGCTGCGGCGACTCGACGCGGAGCAGACGACCGCCCGGTGAGCGGTGTCGGAGGTCGCGGTTACGCTGGCAGACGTGTCACGCCGTCTTCGTATCGCCTCCGTCAACGTCAACGGCATCCGCGCCGCCGCCCGCAAGGGCATGCATGAATGGCTCGAGACCGCCGACGTCGACATCCTGACTCTCCAAGAGGTCCGCGCGCAGGCCTCCGACCTCGCCGCCGCCCTGCCCGGCTGGCACTTCGTCTCCGATGAGGCGCTCGCCAAGGGACGTGCGGGCGTCGCGATCGCCGCCCGCGAGCCGCTCGACGTGTGGCGTATCGAGCTCGGCGACGACGACCTCGACTCCAAGGGACGCTGGGTCGAGGCAGACATCGAGGTCGCGGGCGAGCACCTCACCGTCGTCAGCGCCTACGTCTTCACCGGCGAGGCCGACACCGAGAAGCAGGTCGCGAAGTACGCGTTCCTCGACGCGATGGAGGAGCGGATGCCGCAGCTCGGCGAGCTCGCGGTCATCACCGGCGACCTGAACGTCGGCCACCGCGAGTTCGACATCCGCAACTGGCGCGGCAACCGCAAGAAGGCGGGCTTCCTGCCGCGCGAGCGCGCCTACTTCGACCGTTTCACCGCGCCCGAGGGCGTCGAAGTCGACACCGTCGACGGCGGGCGGGGCACCGGTCTCGGGTGGGTCGATGTCGGACGCCGGTTCGCCGGCGAGGTCGACGGGCCGTACACGTGGTGGTCCAACCGCGGCAAAGCCTTCGACACCGACACCGGATGGCGCATCGACTACCACCTCGCCACCCCGCAGCTGGCGGAGCGGGTCACCGACTACCGCGTCGTACGCGCGCCCTCGTGGGACACCCGGTGGAGCGACCACGCCCCCGTCGTGGCGGACTACGTCTTCCCTGGGTGACGTCCGAGGGGCGAGGGGCGGGGCGACGAAGCGCGGGACGACGCCCGTAGACTCTTCTGGTGACCAAGCCCCGCCTGTACTCCGGAATGCAGCCGTCCGCCGATTCGCTCCAGATCGGCAACTACATCGGGGCTCTCATGCAGTGGCGCGACCTGCAGGACACCTACGACGCATTCTTCTCGGTCGTCGACCTGCACGCCCTGACCCAGCCGAACGATCCGGCCGAACTGCGGGCGAAGACCCGGCGTACCGCAGCCCAGTACATCGCGGCGGGCATCGAGCCGTCTCGGTCGACGCTGTACGTGCAGTCGCACGTCCGCGCTCACGCCGAGCTCGCGTGGGTGCTCTCGACCATCACCGGCTTCGGCGAAGCCGGCCGGATGACGCAGTTCAAGGACAAGTCGCAGCGCTACGGCGCTGACGCCACCAACGTGGGGCTGTTCACCTACCCGGTGCTCATGGCCGCCGACATCCTGCTCTACCAGACCGACATCGTGCCGGTCGGTGACGATCAGAAGCAGCACGTCGAGCTGACGCGGACCCTTGCGGAGCGCTTCAACTCGCGCTTCGGCGAGACCTTCCGCGTGCCGATGCCCGTCATCCAGCAGGACACCGCCCGCATCTACGACCTGCAGAACCCGACCGCGAAGATGTCGAAGTCGGCAGAATCGGATGCCGGTGTGCTGTGGCTCCTCGACGACCCGAAGGTGTCGGCGAAGAAGGTCATGCGGGCCGTGACCGACTCGGAGGGGTCGGTGCGATACGACCGCGAGAACAAGCCCGGAGTGTCGAACCTGCTCGTGATCTACGCGGCGCTCACCGGCCGTCAGATCCCCGCCATCGAGGACGAGTACGCCGGCCGCGGCTACGGCGACTTCAAGAAGGGCCTCGCCGAGGTGGTCGTGTCCGAGTTCGGACCGGTGCGCGAGCGCGCGCTCGAGCTGCTCGACGACCCCGCCGAGCTCGACCGGGTGCTCGCGTCGAACGCCGCGCGCGCCGACGAGGTCGCCGACCGTACGCTCGGCGACGTTTACGACAAGCTGGGACTGCTGCGACGTGTCTGACAACGAATCGACCGGGGGCGGGGCTGCTGTTCCCGCGGAGTCGGCATCAGCGTCCGCGGAGCCGTTGGCGGAGGTGCCGGCCGAGCCCGCACCCGAACTGATCGCAGCGCTCGACGAGGCCGCCGCCGCATCGAAGGCATCGCCGACCGACGCCGCAGTTCAGGAGCGGCTCTGGCGCGCCGCCTTCGCGCTCGACCGCTGGCTCTTCATCGCCCGCGGTTCCGACGACGAGCCCACCCCCTTCGCGCTGCGGTCCGACGAAGGTGCCGTCATCTTCGCGTTCTCGACGGCCGACCGGGCGCACGAAGCCGCCCTCGGGTTCGGCCTGCCCGAGGATGAGGCGTCGCGACTGCTCGCGGTGCCGCTTCCGTCGGCGGCGGCCTGGGTCGCGTCGTATGCCGAGGCGGGTGTCGAAGCGATGGTCTTCGACGCGCCGGCCAACGGCGCGATGGCTCCGTTGTCGAACCTGGCCGCGATGGCGGTCTACATCTCGCAGAATCCCTCAGCCTGAGGCCCGCATCCTCAGTCTCGATCTCGTCTGTGTTCCGTCGACAGGCTCAGCACCCCGTTGACGCCCGCACGTCCCGCCGCGGCGCCTCTCAGCCTGAACGCGGCACGCGGAACAGCGGGCGCAGGCGGCCGAGCCGCGTCCGGCCACGCCCGGACCAGAAACACGGCGATATCAGCGTCGATACCGGCCGGGGTGGTACCTCAGCCCCCATCCCCCGTGCAGATCCGGGTTACCGAAGCCGGGCGACGCGGACCGAGCATCCCTTCGGCTCATCCCCGTTCCGTCGACAGGCTTAGTACCCCGCGCACACCCACAGGACCCGCCGCGACGTACCTGAGCCTGCTCACGGCACGCGAAACAGCAGGCACCGCCCCCGTCCACCAGCCCACACCACGACCACGACCACATCCGTCGACACCGGCCGGGGCGGGAGGGGCCGGGGACCAATCCTCGACTCATCCCCGTCCCGTCAACAGGCTCATCACTCCCCACACACCCACACGACCCGCCGCGACCCCCCTCAGCCTGCGCACGGCACGCGCGACAAGCCGCGCGACGAGGCCCGCCCGTCCGGAGTCAGCGCACGCGCGCCCGCGGCGCGCCGCGACCGAGAAGTCCCCGCACGGCTTCGAGCACCCGGTCGGGACGCCACATGATGTCCGCCGCCATCGGTCGCAGCGTCAGGTAACCGAGGGCTGCCGCCGCGAGATCGCGCGTGCTGTCTCGTCGCCGCGCGTCGAGTCCGGAATGATGCGCATCGCTGTCGCATTCCACGATCAGCCAGCCGTCGACGAGCAGATCGATTCGCCCCACTCCAGGTATGCGCACCTGCAGTTCGACAGTCTTCGCGACGCCGCGCAGAAGGAGCCGCATGAGCGTCTCCGGCCCGGACTCGGCCCGTCCGTCGATCAGGCGCCGGAGGGAACGGTACCGGAGCGGTAGCGCCGCGAAGACCGCGTCGAGATCGGCGGCATGGAGGAGCCCGAGCTGAAGCGCGCTGTCGAGCGTCGCGACGGCCGCTCGGGGCGGCTGACACATCACCGCGCGCGCCAAGGCGTCGATGATGCTCGAGCACGCGAACCAACGGGGCCGCGGTGCGGCGGGCGGTGTCCAGTGCAGGACCGGCTTCGCGTCCGTCCCCGCCGTTCGGAGCGGTAAGCGGGATGCCGTCGGCGGGAGCTGAACGTGCGGTTGCCCAGGCTCGAGGACGAACACCCCAAGCAGACGCAGGAGGCTGACGCAGGTCAGCCGACCACCGAGCGACACGGCGGTCACGACGGACCGTGGCGCATCGGCGACGAGATACGAGCCCCTCCGGGGCCTCACGAGCCGGCCCGTGGCAACGGCATCCGCAATGTCGCGTTTGCGCATTCCGTCGGCGCGCAGCTCGGATGTCGACCAGCAACGCAGATCCATGACGTCGGCGGCGGGCCAGGCTGAGGAGGCGCGAAGGTCCATGCGGAGACGGTGCCGCTTGCGGTCACGTCAGCGGCCGGAGCAGTAGCAGATTGTGAGCAGATCAGCTCATCCGCCGCTTGTGGGGGAGTCGCGGTGTCGGTGCCGCCGGCAGGCTCACGCGGGCCGCCGCGCGCGGTGGCGCGCGCGATGATGCCGTGAGCCTGTTCGCGGCACAGCTAGCGCGTTCCACTCCCCCATCGCCCCATCGCCCCATCGACGCACGAAAGACCGGCGAGCAGACCGCCCCTCCCGCACAGCCGACGGACGTGCCGTCAGCAGGATGGACGCGGCGCACCGAGCCGTTCGACGCGGGAACACGAAGCTGAACCTGTTCGCGGCACCGAACCGAGGTGTGGGGCCGCGGAACCGGACCACGCGCCGGACCTCGGTAGGGTCGGGGCATGGAACCGGTGACCCTCCGCACGGCGCGGCTCGAGCTGTCGATCCCTACTCTCGATGATGCCGAGGCGATCACCGCTGCCGCCCAGGACCCCGAGGTCCCGCGCTGGACGACGGTGCCGTCGCCGTACACCCGCGCGCATGCCGAGGAGTTCGTCGCGAAGGCGGCGGCCTGGTGGGACGAGCAGTCCGAGCTCACCTGGGGTATCCGTCGTGACGGCGAGTGGATCGGCATGATCGGCCTGCACCGGGTGAGCCCGGGAGGCGCGGCGGAGATCGGGTTCTGGATGAGCGCACCGGCGCGCGGGCACGGATACCTGAGCGAGGCGGCGCGGGCGGTCATCGACTTCGGGTTCGCCGAGCCGCTGGCGCTCGCACGCATCGAGTGGCGGGCGATCGTCGGCAACATCGCCTCAGCACGCGCGGCGCGCACTCTGGGCTTCCGATACGAGGGGATGCTGCGCCAGGGGCTCTCGCACAGCGATGCCCACCACGACGGCTGGATCGCCGGCCTCCTGCCGACGGACGACCGTGAGCCGCAACCCTGGCCGATCCTCGCCGACTGATCCTCGCCGACTGACCCGCGCCGACTGACCCGCGCCGACTGACCCGCGCGGCCTGAACCGCGCCGAATCAGGCGCGCAACCCCGTGCTCGATGGGGGTGATGCGTGCCAGGATGACGCCATGCCCGAGATGCCGGAAGTGCAGGGACTCGTCGACTACCTCGGCGGCCGCCTCGCCGGGCGCCGCATCACGAAAGCCCGGGTCAGTGCGATCTCTGCGCTGAAGACATACGATCCGCCGATCGAGTCGCTCGAGGGCGCGACGGTGACCTCGGCGTCCCGCCACGGCAAGTTCGTCGACCTGGCCACCGACGGCGGCACGCACCTCGTGTTCCATCTCGCCAAGGCCGGATGGCTGCGCTGGTACGACGCGCTGCCGTCGACCGTCATCCGCCCGGGCAAGACCCCGATCGCGCTCCGCATCGGCTTCGACGACGACTCGGGGTTCGATCTGACCGAGGCCGGTACGAAGAAGTCGCTCGCGGTCTACGTCGTCCGCGATCCGGCCGAGGTGCCCGGCATCGCGCGGCTGGGGCCCGACCCGCTCGACGCCTCCTTCGACCGCGACACGCTCGCGGGTCTGCTGACCGGACGCCGCACGCAGATCAAGGGCGTGCTGCGCGATCAATCGATCGTCGCCGGCATCGGCAACGCGTATTCCGATGAGATCCTGCATGCCGCGAAGATGTCGCCGTACGCCCTCGCCGCAAACCTCGACGACGCCGAGGTCGACCGCCTCTACGCAGCGCTCAGCGCGACGCTCGCCGAGGCGGTCGCCGCGGCATCCGGCAAGCCGCCCGCCGATCTGAAAGACGCCAAGCGCCGAGGGATGCGGGTGCACGGCCGCCGCGGCGAGGCTTGCCCCGTCTGCGGCGATGAGGTGCGCAGCGTCTTCTTCGCCGACAACAGTCTCGAATACTGCCCGACGTGTCAGACCGGGGGCAAGCTGCTCGCCGATCGCCGGCTCTCACGCCTGCTCAAGTGACGGCGGAAGTCGGGAATGCCGCGGACGCCCGCGCGTTGAGTACGATCGGAGTATTGAACGTGCTCCGGGGTCGGTGAGAATCCGAACCGGCGGTGAGAGTCCGCGACCCTCGAGGCCCTCGGGCCGAGAGGTTGATCCGGTGGAATTCCGGGACCGACGGTGATGCGACGCGAGTCGCTAGTCCGGATGAGAGGAAGCACGGCAGCGTTCGCGCTGCGCGCGCCCGCCCGCGTCCCCGGAGACTGACCGAAGGACGAAGGATGCCGGGCACCACCGACCGCGAGATCGCCGCGATGCGTCGCGCTTTCGAGCTCGCCGGCAACGGTCCGCGCGGACTGAACCCCCAGGTCGGCGCCGTGCTGCTCGCCGCCGACGGCTCCGTGCTCGCCGAGGGCTGGCACCGCGGCGCCGGCACGCCGCACGCCGAGGTGGATGCGCTGTCGCAGCTGCCCGCGGGCGCGGCGCGTGGCGCGACTGCCGTTGTGAGTCTCGAGCCCTGCAACCACACCGGCCGCACGGGCCCGTGCGCGCTCGCCCTCATCGAGGCCGGCGTGGCGCGCGTGGTCTACTCCGTCTCCGACCCGGGCGACGCGTCGGCCGGTGGAGCCCGGCGTCTGCGGGATGCCGGCGTCGATATCGAGGGCGGAGTGCTGGGCGACGACGGTCACGCGCTCATCCACGACTGGCTCACCGTGCAGCGCCTCGGCCGACCGCACGTCACCGTGAAGTGGGCGCAGTCGCTCGACGGACGCGCGGCGGCCCCTGATGGCACGAGCCAATGGATCACCGGCCCGGTCGCACGAGCAGACGTCCATCGCCGCCGCAGCGAGGCGGACGCCATCGTGGTGGGAACGGGTACCCTCCTCTCCGACGATCCCGCCCTGACCGCTCGGCGTCCCGACGGCACCCTCTACGACCGGCAGCCGATGCCCGTCGTGCTCGGTCAGCGGTCCGTGCCCGACGACGCCCTGGTGCGCCGTCATCCGATGCCGCTGCTTCACCGCGACGGCGAGAACCTGGGCGGCGAGAGCCCCGACGGGCCCTCGCTGATGACGCAATTGCGGGAACTCGGCGTGCAGCGCGTCTTCGTCGAGGGCGGCCCGACCATCGCGAGCGCGTTCGTGCGGGCCGGGCTCGCGGACGAGATCCTCGCATACATCGCGCCGACCCTCATCGGCTCCGGATCGGCCGGCGACGACCGTCCCGCACTGCGTTCGCTCGGCGTCGAGACGATCGCGGACCAGCGACGCCTGCGGGTGAGCTCGGTCGAGCCCCTCGGCGACGACCTGCTGATCGTCGCCTCCCCCGTGACCCCGACTTCCCCCTCCGAAGGAGACGCCTGATGTTCACCGGAATCATCGAAGAGATCGGCGAGGTCGTCGCCGTCGAGCCGTCGGGCGACGGCGTCCGGATCACCGTGCGCGCGCCGAAGGCGGTGTCGGATGCCGGACACGGCGACTCGATCGCCGTCAGCGGCGTCTGCCTCACGGTGGTCGACCAGGGCGACGATTGGTTCACGGCCGACGTGATGCGCCAGACGCTCGACGTGTCGAGCCTGACGGGCATCGAACCGGGCCGCGCCGTGAACCTGGAGCGCGCCCTCGCGGCACACACCCGTCTGGGCGGGCACATCGTCCAGGGGCACGTCGACGGCCTCGGCCGCGTGCTGGAGGTGCGTCCCGGTGAGCAGTGGCGCGTGCTGCGCATCTCGGTGCCTGCCGACCTGGCACCGCTCGTCGTCGATAAGGGCTCGATCACGGTCGACGGCGTCTCGCTGACGGTGAGCGATGTGAGCACGGCGACCGCACCGCAGGCCTGGCTCGAGGTCTCGCTCATCCCCGCGACCCTCGCCGCGACGACGCTCGGCGACCGTGTCGCCGGCGACGCGGTCAACCTCGAGACCGACATCCTCGCCCGACACGTCCAGCGGTTGCTGGCATTCACCACTCTCTCGAACGAAGGAGGCTCCCGATGAGCCTTTCTCCCCTCTCCGAGGCGCTCGACGCGCTGCGGGCCGGAAAGCCGATCATCGTCGCCGACGATGAGAACCGTGAGAACGAAGGCGACGTCATCCTGTCGGCCGCTCTCGCCACTCCCGAGTGGATCGCGTGGACGGTCCGCCACTCGAGCGGGTTCATCTGCGCTCCCATGCCCGCCGAGTGGGCCGACCGTCTCGACCTCCCCCCGATGGTCGAGACGAACGAGGACGCCCGCGGCACCGCTTACACCGTCTCGGTCGACGCGGCCGAGGGCGTGACGACCGGGATCAGCGCCGCCGACCGCGCCCGCACCCTCACGGTGCTCGCCGACCCCGCCTCCACGCCCGGCAGCGTCATCCGTCCGGGGCACATCCTGCCCCTGCGCGCCGTCGAGGGGGGCGTCCGCGAGCGCAGCGGTCACACCGAGGCCGCCGTCGAGCTCATGCAGCTCGCCGGTCTCGAGCCGGTCGGCGCGATCGCCGAGATCGTCGCCGACGACGGCTCGATGATGCGGATGCCGGGACTGCTCGAGCTCGGCGAGCGCGACGGCATCCCCGTCATCACGATCGAGCAGCTCATCGCCCACCTCGAGGAGACGGATCCACGCCCCGCCGGCGGCGCCGCGGCCAACCGCCGCCGCGTGAGCCTGCGTGCGGAGGCGCAGGTGCCGACCTCGCACGGTGCGTTCCGCTTCCTCGCCTACAAGGACCGCGTCACCGGGACCGACCACATCGCCGTCGTCTCGGGCGATCTCACCGATGCCGCCCCGCTCGTGCGCGTGCACTCGGAGTGCCTGACGGGCGAGGCGTTCGGCTCGCTCAAGTGCGAGTGCGGACCGCAGCTGGATGCGGCCCTCGACGCGATCGACCGCGAGGGCGGCATCGTCATCTACATGCGCGGTCACGAAGGTCGTGGCATCGGCCTCATCAACAAGCTGCGCGCCTACCAGCTGCAGGAGCGCGGGCTCGACACCCTCGACGCGAACCTCGCGCTCGGGCTTCCCGCCGATGCCCGGGATTACGCGGCTGCGGCCGGCATCCTCGCCGACCTCGGCGTGGGCAGCATCCGACTGCTGACGAACAACTCCGACAAGGTGTCGCAGCTGCGCGCCCTGGGCCTCGACATCGCCGAGCAGGTACCGCTGCTCGTCGGAGTCGGTGCCAACAACCACCAGTACCTCGCGACGAAGCGCGACCGCATGGGCCACATCATCGACGACGCCGAGCTGAGCGCGGCACTCGCCCGCGGCACGGTCGCCGCCACGTCCACCGGCGCAGCCGACGAGACCACCGACCCCCGACAGAACTCGGAGAACATCGCATGAGCGGACACGGCGCCCCCGAACGCCAGCAGATCGACGCGACCGACCTGAAGGTCGTCGTCGTCGCCGGCCAATGGCACGACGTCATCACCGACGGCCTCATCGCCGGCGCGGAACGCGTGCTCGAGGAGTCCGGTGCGGCCTGGCGGCTCGTGCGCGTGCCGGGTTCGTTCGAGCTTCCGGTCGTGGCCAAGGCGGCGCTCGATTCCGGCGCCGACGCGGTCGTCGCCCTCGGCGTCATCATCCGCGGCGGAACACCGCACTTCGACTTCGTCTCCTCGGCAGCCACCGACGGGCTGACCCGTGTCGCCATCGACACGGGCAAGCCGGTCGGATTCGGAGTGCTCACCCTCGACGACGAGCAGCAGGGCATCGATCGGGCGGGCCTGCCCGGCTCGAAGGAGGACAAGGGCGCCGAGGCTGCGGATGCGGCGCTGCGCACCGCGCTGACGCTGCGTTCGTTCCGCGGCTGACGTCGTTTCGGGCTTCCATACCTTCAGCTAGGCTGAGGGTATGGAAACGCTCCGCGGAATCGTCCTCGTCGTCCACCTCATCGGTTTCGCCACGCTCTTCGGCGCTTGGCTCGTCGAAGCCCTCGGAGCCCGCCGCATCACCCGGGTCATGAGCTACGGCCTGCTCGTCGCCGGGGTCGCCGGGCTCGCTCTGGCAGCACCGTGGGGCACCGACCACGAGTTCAACTACGTCAAGATCACCGTCAAACTCGTCATCCTGCTCGTGATCGGCGCGCTTCTGGGCATCGGCTCAGCCCGCCAGAAGCGCACGCAGTCGGTACCCGCCGCGATCTTCTGGCTCATCGGACTCGGCACGGTGGCGAACGTCGCGATCGCGGTGCTCTGGCGCTGACGACCCGGGCCACGGCCCACCAGGCAAGCGGATGCCGCGACTCGGACCCCGGGTCGCGGCATCCGCCGTAGAATGGACGATCGTGCGTCGCCGACACCGTCGACGCCGCCGGTGATCCCCGCGTCGAACGTCCGCCGCACCACCCCGCTCGGACGTCCGCCCACCGGCACGCTCCCACGAGGGCGCTCACCCGTTCTCCCAGACAGGCATCACACCGCACATGTCATCCGCCACCGCGGCCCCCGCCGCGCCCGCGAACCCCCGCTCCCGCGTCATCACCGCCAGCCTCGTCGGCACCACGATCGAGTTCTACGACTTCTACGTCTACGCGACCGCGGCCGTCCTGGTCTTCCCGATCCTCTTCTTCCCGAGCGATGACGACACCGCGTCGCTCCTCGCCTCGTTCGCGGTCTTCGGCGCCGCGATGGTCGCCCGACCCATCGGTGCCGTCGTCTTCGGCCACTTCGGCGACAAGTTCGGCCGTAAGGCCACCCTCGTCGCGTCGCTCCTGACGATGGGTATCGCAACGATCCTCATCGGATGCCTCCCCACCTTCAACGACATCGGCTGGTGGGCGGCGCTGCTGCTCCTCGTGCTGCGTCTCGCTCAGGGCTTCGCCCTCGGCGGCGAGTGGTCGGGAGCCGCCCTCGTCGCGACCGAGAACGCACCGAAGGGCAAGCGCGCCTGGTACGGCACCTTCCCCCAGCTGGGCGCCCCGATCGGCTTCATCATCGCCAACTCGGTCTTCCTCGTGATCTACTTCGCGCTGCCGCACCCCGACGGCCCGGCCCAGCGATCCGAGGAGTTCCTCGCCTGGGGCTGGCGCGTGCCGTTCCTGTTCTCGGCCGTCATGGTCATCGTCGGCCTGTGGGTGCGTCTCAAGCTCGTCGAGAGCGAGACGTTCGCCAAGGCGGAGAAGACCGGTGCCATCCGCAAGTTCCCGCTCGGGTCCGTCGTCCGCGGGCACTGGCGGGCGCTCATCCTCGGCACGTTCATCATGCTCGCCACCTACGTGCTCTTCTACCTGATGACGAGCTTCACCCTCGCGTACGGCACCAAGCCGACCCTCGAGACCGCGCAGGCGACCGCCGAGGCATCGGGGGCGGCCTTCGACGCGGCGGCCTACGTCCCCGGCCTCGGGTTCGGGTTCACCGACTTCGTCATCATGCAGATCGTCGGCGTGATCTTCTTCGGCATCTTCACCCTGCTGTCGGGCCCCGTGGCCGACTCCATCGGCCGGCGCAAGCTGCTGCTGTGGGTCACCGGGGTCATCGCGGTTTTCGGCCTGCTGTTCGCGGTCTTCCTCGCGCCGCAGCTCGACCCGAAGTTCACCGGAGCCCTCGTGCAGGCATTCCTCGTGCTCGGGTTCATGCTCATGGGCGCGACCTTCGGCCCGATGGGCGCGCTGCTGCCCGAGCTGTTCCCGACCAACGTGCGCTACACCGGCTCGGCCATCTCGTACAACGTGGCGTCGATCCTCGGTGCGGCCGTCGCGCCCAGCATCGCGACGACCCTGTGGGCGCTCGCGGGCGGCTCGACCTGGCTCGTCGGCGTCTACCTCACGGCGTCGGCGGTGCTCACCTTCATCGCGCTGTGGCTGTCGAAGGAGACCAAGGACTCCGAGTACGACACCAACATCGGCGAGGCGGGGGCCACCCGCTGATCGCCACGGCGAACGAACGGATGCCGCGGGCCTTCGGGCTCGCGGCATCCGTCGTTGTCAAGGTCTCCCCACCTCATCACGCGCGGTCTACTGTCTGACTCACATTCAGGTGAGGAGCCCGTCATGAAGAAGGTCGCCGAGGCGTCGGTCGTCGAGTACGAGCAGGCCGGCGGGCCCGAGGTTCTGGGTCTCGTGAAACGTCCGCTTTCCGCGCCCGAGGCCGGAGAGGTGACGGTCGAGATCATCACGATGGGCCTCAACCACATCGACGGCTTCGTGCGATCGGGCGCCGAGAAGGAATGGGACGATCCCTTTCCTCGCCGCTCGGGCAGCTGCTTCGCGGGCACCGTGATCGCGGCGGGCACCGGTACCAGCGGGTTCGCCGTCGGCGCCGATGTCGTCGGCCACGTGCGATCGGGGGCGCATGCGAGTCACCTCACGGTCGGGGTGGACCGGCTGGTCCGCAAGCCGCGCGGCGTGACCTTCGAGATCGCTGGCGGGCTGTATCTGGCGGGCACCACCGCGCTCGACATCCTCGACGAGCTCAAGATCGACTCCGGCGACACCGTCGTCATCTCGGCGGCCGCAGGCGGGGTCGGCAGTATCGAGGCGCAGATCGCGCTGCACCGCGGCGCCCGGGTCATCGGCACCTGCGGCGAGCGCAACTTCGACTACCTGCGCCAGCTCGGCGTCAAGCCGGTGCGCTACGGCGAAGGGATCGTCGAGCGCATCCGCGCTCTCGCGCCCGGGGGAGTGACGGCGTTCATCGACAACTTCGGGCAGGACGGGCGCGAGGTGGCCGAGGCTCTGGGGGTGCCCGCAGGGAAGTTCCGCTCGAGTGCCGATCGGCGCGACCGTGAGGTCGCCTTGCTCTCCGACAGCCCCGACGCCGTCGCCCACGGCACGACTCAGCTGCGGAAGGTTGTCGAGCTCGCCGAGAAGCGGGTCGTCTCGCCGCTCGTGTCGGGCTTCTACCCGCTCGCGGACGTCGCGGAGGCATACGACGACCTCCAGAAGCTGCATTCGCGCGGCAAGGTCGTGCTCGCGACGCATCCGGTGAATCCGCGGCGCATCCGGAAAGCGCGCGAGGTCATCGAGTCGTAGCCTCGTCGCGTCACGGACCAGCGCCGGGATAGCGTGGCCGCGTGGCCACCGCATCATCGCTTCCGCCCGGGATCGTCGAACGGATCGTCGACGCCCTGGGGGTCGTCACTCGTCCCGCGGAGGCGCTCATCACCCCGATGGAAGCCGGCTCCAGCGGTGACCGTGTCTGGCATGTGCATACCCGCGACGGCATCCCCGACGCGGTCGCGCGGTGGGCGCCGTCGGCTCCGGGCGGCTCGGACGACGAGAGGTCAGTGGGAACGACGGCGCTGCGCCTGGCCTCTGAGGGCGGCCTGACGGTTCCCGCGGTCCTGCATGACGAGCGACAACGAGACGGGCGTCTCACGATCGTGGCATTCTGCGACGGCGAGACGCTCGCAGGACGCCTCGCACGCGCTCCCGACGAGGCTGAGCACTGGGGAGCGGCGTGCGGCGATGTTCTGGCTCGCCTGCACGCGGCGCACCTCGACGTCTCGGCGTTGCCTTCGTGGTCGGCGGCCTGGGCGATGCCGCCCACGGCAGCGGCGCGAGCGAGCGTGCACGCGACCTTCGAGGGCACGCGACAGAGCATGCTGCACCTCGACCTGCATCCGTTCAACGTGATCGTGCGCGACAGCGAGGTCTCCGGCGTCATCGATTGGGCGAACGCCCGCCGTGGCCCCGCGCTGCTCGATCTCGCGAGGACCCACTCGCTCGTCGAGTTCATCGGCCGCCTCACGAGCACCCCGGCATCCCCGGGCAGCGCGCTGGCTCCCGATTTGCTGCCTCGCTTCGGGCGCGCGCTGCACGACGCGTATGTCGCGCGATCGGCCCCCATCGACGACGCCCGGTGGGCGGTCGCGCGCGCGTGGGCGTTCGCGGTCCTCGAGGCCGACATCCGGCCGAAGGCGGGCCACGTCGACTACGTCACCCCGGACGTCCTGGCCTGGATATCGAGGCGCCGCGAGGAGGCGCAGGCTGCCGCGCGGTGAGTCTCGGCGTCAGTCGAGGAAGAGGGCTCGCAATCGCTTCGTGGTGAAGATCAGACCGAGCCCGATCATCACGACGAAGTAGAGCACGTGCCACAGCATCCCGGCGGAGAGGATTCCGGTCGTCAATCCTCGGATCAGCTCGACGCCGTGCCAGAGCGGCAGCGCCTGCACGATCACCTGCACCCACTCGGGGTACACCGTGATCGGGTAGAAGGTCGCCGAGAAGAGGAACATGGGCAGCAGCACGAAGTTGATCCAGTCCATGTGCTGGAAGGTCTTCATGTAGCTCGTGACGGCCATCCCGATGCTCGCGAACCCGAACGCGATGAGCAGCACCGCCGGGAGAGCGAGCACGGCGGTCCACGCGAGGTTGAGCCCCAGCACCTGCATGATGATCATGAAGCCGGTCGCGTAGACGAGACCGCGGAGCAGCGCGTAGAGGATCTCGCCGAGCGCGACGTCGAGCGGCCCGAGCGACGTCGACAGCATGCCCTCGTAGAGCTTGCCGTAGTTCAGCTTGAAGAAGACGTTCCACGTCGAGTCGTACACGGCGCCGTTCATCGCCGAAACCGCGAGCAGCGCGGGGGCGATGTACGCGGCGTACGGAACCTCGGCGCCCGACGAAGTCTCGACGTCGCCGATGAGAGCGCCGAGCCCGATCCCGAGGGAAGCGAGGTAGAACACGGGCTCGAAGAAGCCCGACAGCACCACGATCCAGCTCGAGGAGCGGGCGGCGATGAGGCCGCGCTGAACGACTGCGCCCGGGTTGCCCGCCCACAGCGCACGCACGCCGCCGCGGCGACCGGCCGGCGACGTCTCTCGCGCGATCACGGCGCTCATTTCGCGAGCCTCTGGGTGAACACGCGACGACCCCAGAGGTAGCCGACGGTGGCGAGTGCGACCAGGTAGAGCACGTGCACGGCGATCATCCCGGCCCCGATGTCGGCCCCATAGGTCGCCGCGCGCCCGAGCTCGGCGCCGTGCCACAGGGGCGAGATCCAGGCGATCCACTGCAGGCCGATCGGTAAGGTCTCGACCGGGTAGAAGGTGCCCGAGAAGAGGAACATCGGCATGAAGATGAACCGCTGAACGAGAGCGAACTGACCCTTGTCGTCTTGGATCGACCCGGCGTACGCCATGAGGGGGATGCCGAAGGCGACGCCCGCCGCGACGCCGGCGAGAATCGACAGCCAGCCCGTCGCGGGGTTCGGCACGGCGCCGAACGGCAGCAGCCAGATGAACAGGTAGTAGGCGCCGACGGCGACGATCATCCGCGCCGTCGCCCCGATGATGACGCCGTTCGCGATCTGCGGGCTCGACAGCGCCGAGGCGTTGAAGCCGTAGAAGTAGCGGCGCCATTTGAACCCCGCCATCACCGGGTAGGTCATCTCTTCGGATGCCACCGCGATCGCCGCGGTTACCAGCAGAGCCGGGGCGACGAACGGGAGGTAGCCGACCTCCTGCCCGTGGGAGGAGATCGGCACCGTGATGAGGGCAGCGAGTCCGACGGCGAGCCCGAGCAGGTACATGATCGGCTGCCCGACGGCGCCGACGACGATGGTCCAGCCATAGGCGCGCATCGCGCGGACCATGTGCTCGGCGACGTACCAGGTGCCGTAACGGCGGGGCCTGCGCCCGCCGGCGAGGGCTTCGGCACGCAACTCGTCGAGGGTGGGATGTGCGGTTCGCGTGCTCATTCGATCAGCGACCGTCCGGTCAGGCGCAAGAAGACGTCCTCGAGGCTCGACCGGCGCACGAGGCTCGTGAGCGGCGTGAGGCCGGCTGCCGACACCCGCTCGAGAGCGGCCTCGCCGTCGTGCGCGTAGACGAGGATACGGTCGGGCAGCACCTCGACACGGTCGCCGATGCCGCGCAGCTGGACCGCCGCGGACTCGTTGCGATTGGAGCCGAAGCGCACCTCGAGCACCTCGCGGCTCGAGTGCTCGCGGATCAGGGAGGCGGGAGTGCCTTCGGCCATGATCCGCCCCTTGTCGACGACGATGAGCCGGTCGCACAGCTGCTCGGCCTCGTCCATGTAGTGCGTGGTGAGCACGAGGGTCGTGCCGCGTTCCTTCAGCCGGAACAGCCGGTCCCACAGCACGTGGCGCGCCTGCGGGTCGAGACCCGTGGTCGGCTCGTCGAGCAGCAGGATGCGCGGGTCGTTGATGAGACCGCGGGCGATCGTGAGGCGTCGCTTCATGCCGCCCGAGAGCTGGTCGACCTTGTTCTTGGCCTTGTCCTCCAGCTGCGCGAACGCGAGCAGCTCATCGGCCTTCTCGTGACAGACCTTGCCGGGAAGACCGAAGTAGCGCCCGTAGATGTAGAGGTTCTCGCGCGCGTTGAGCTCACCGTCGAGGTTGTCTTGCTGCGGTACGACACCGAGCCGCGACCGGATCTCGGGACCGTAGCGATCGGGGTCGAGCCCCAGGATCTGCAGGTCGCCGCCGCTGCGCGTCGAGACCGCGCCGATCATCTTCATCGTGGTCGACTTGCCCGCGCCGTTCGGGCCGAGCAGCCCGAAGGACTCGCCGGGCGCCACCTCGAACGAGAGGTCGTCGACGGCGACGAAGTCGGGCTTGCCCTTGACGGCGTAAGTCTTGCGCAGCCCACGGGCGGAGATGACGGATTCTGGCACGCGACAACACTAGCGATGCGGTCGGACAGCGACCGGAGCCGCGGTGCGCGAGAATCGCACGCATGGATCGCATCCTCACCACTGCCGCTGAACTCCGCACCGCCATCGCGGCGGGCCGCTACTCCGATGGCGGCCCCGTGCGCATCCTCGACGTCCGTTGGTGGCTCGACCGCCCCGACGGACGCCCCGCGTTCCGCGCCGGCCACATCCCCGGCGCGCGCTACGCCGACCTCGACACGCAGCTCGCCGAGCACGGCGACCCGGCTGCCGGGCGGCATCCGCTTCCCTCCCGCGAGACGGTGCAGGCCGCCGTGCGCGACTGGGGAATCGACGACGGCGACACCGTCGTGGTCTACGACGACGTCGCCAACCTCGCGAGCGGCCGAGCGTGGTGGGTGCTGCGGGATGCCGGCATCGCCGACGTCCGGGTGCTCGACGGCGCCCTGGCCGCCTGGATCGACGCGGGATTCGACCTCGAGGAGGGCGACGCGCCAGCCGTGCGTCCGGGCACCGCGGTCGTGTCGCCGGGCGCACTGCCGGTCCTGGGCATGGACGACGTCCTCGACCATGCCCGCGCCGGCCTGCTGCTCGACGCCCGCGCCGGCGAACGGTTCCGCGGCGAGGTCGAGCCGATGGACCCGCGCGCCGGTCATATCCCGGGCGCGGTGTCCGCGCCGACGACGCAGAACAACGACGAGTCGGGGCGGTTCCGCAGCGTCGACGAGCTGCGGGCACGATTCGCCGCGCTCGGCGCGGAGCCCGGCTCGACGGTCGGCGTCTACTGCGGCTCGGGGGTCAGCGCCGCGCACGAGGCCATCGCCCTGAGCCTCGCGGGGTACCGGCCCGTCCTCTACCCCGGCTCGTGGAGTCAGTGGTCGCAGCATCCCGATCGGCCCGTCGCCACCGGCGCCTGAGGGGCCGCGCTCGGCGGTCGCCGCTACCCTGTCGACATGACGACCGCCACCGCTGATCTCTATGACGAACGCGGCGACGAGCTCGACTCGCTCGGCGTCCAGCTCCTCGACCTCGGCGGCCGGAGAGCCTTCGAGGGCCCGATCCGCACCGTGCGCTGCCATCGCGACAACGCACTCGTGAAACAGGTGCTGGCGACGCCGGGCGACGGCGCGGTGCTCGTCGTCGACGGCGGAGGGTCGCTCGAATCGGCTCTCGTCGGCGATCTGATCGCCGCATCCGCCGTCGAGAACGGGTGGGCGGGCATCGTCGTGAACGGCGCGATCCGCGACCGTGCGGCGATCGCGTCGCTCGACCTCGGTGTCAAGGCGCTCGGCTCGAACCCGCGTAAAAGCGGCAAGGCGGGCATCGGCGAGGTCGATGTGCCGGTCACGGTCGGAGGCGTCGTCTTCACACCCGGCCGGCGCCTCTGGGCCGACGCCGACGGCGTGCTCGTCGAGCGCTGAGCGTCTAGGCCATCCGCTCGAACGTGAGCGCGTAGATGGTGGGGTCGCCGGCAAGGTCCATCGTGACGCTCATGCCGGGCTGGTCGATCGTGACGTCGAAGGCGATCGTGCTGTTCTCGCACGTCACGGGCTCGCTCGGCGAGGCTCCGTCGACCGGGCCCGCCGTCACCGTGATCGTGCCGGCGCCGCGGCACGCGACCTGCGCCTGGTAGGTGCCGGCGGGCAGCGACGAGAACTGCGATGTCTGGTGCGCGGAGGTGTGCTGACTGAGCCACCCCGACAACGTGCCCATGCCGGTCGTGTCCGAGGAACGCGGCACGGCCGTCTCGGCCCAGTCCGCGATCTCATCGACCGGCAGCGGCAGCTGCTCCTCGTCGGTGCGTGCATCGGATGTCGGTGTGGGCGATGGCGATGGCGTGGAACCGGCGGATGCCGACGGCTCTGCCACCTCGCCGTCTACGACCGGACCGGTGCAGCCGGCGAGGGAGAACACGAGGAACGCGGCCGCCGCAAGCGGCGCCGCCTGACGTTTCGTGGTCGAACGCATCCGGGCACTCTGCCATCGATGCCGTGAGCAGACAACCACCTCGGGCGAAAGAAAGTACGGTCGAAGGTGACAGCTTCGCCGAACCGAGGGGACCGCATGTCCGACACCCGCAGCCGCATGCGCGGCGGACGCCGCCGCACCGATGAGGGGCCCCGAGCCCGGCTCTCGCAGCTGCTCCCCTACCTGTTCGAGCACAAAGGAGTGCTCGTCGCGGTCGCCGTGCTGAGCATCGTCGAGGCTGTCGCCACGCTGGGCCAGCCGCTCGTCGTCGGGCAGGTCATCGAGCGTGTGCAGGCGGGCGACGCGCTCGGCATCCTCGTGTGGGCACTCGTGATCCTCGTCGTCGTCTCATCCGCCATCGGCGCCTTCCAGCACTATCTGCTCCAGCGCACCGGCACGGCGGTGGTGTTCTCCAGCCGCCGCCGTCTCATCGCGCGGCTGCTGCGGCTGCCGATCTCCGAGTTCGACGCCCGGCGCACCGGCGACCTCGTCTCGCGGGTGGGCACCGACACGACCCTGCTCTACGCCGTGCTCACCCAGGGCCTCGCCGACTCCGTCGGCAACGCGTTGATCTTCGTCGGCGCGATCGTCGCGATGCTCTTCATCGACCCCTTGCTCCTGCTGCTCATCGTCATCGTGATCGGAGCCTCCGTCGCCGTCGTCGTGGGCCTGAGCACCCGCATCCGCCGTGCCACACGCGAACAGCAGGAGCGCGTCGGCGAACTGGCCTCGGGCGTCGAACGGGCGATCGGCTCGATCCGCACCATCCGTGCCGCTGGAGCGACCGAGCGCGAGGAAGCAGCCGTCACGGGTTCCGCTCGCCAGGCGTACGACGCGGGGGTGCGGGTCGCGAAGGCATCGGCTCTCGTCGTGCCCGTCGCGGGCATCGCGCTTCAGCTATCACTGCTCGTCGTGCTCGGCGTCGGCGGATACCGCGTGGCCTCGGGCGCCATCTCGATCGCGAGCCTCGTGACGTTCGTGATGTTCCTGTTCTTCCTCGTGCAGCCGCTGGCGTCGTTCCTCGGGGCGATCACCTCGGTCAACCAGGCGCTCGGCGCGCTCGGCCGCATCCAGGAAGTGCTCGATCTGCCCACGGAGGACTCGGCCGACCCGGATGCCGCGGCCGCCGTCACCGCCTCGGGCGACAGCGACGTCGCGATCGAGTTCCGAGAGGTGCACTTCCACTACCCCGAGGCCGTCGTCGCGGCTCGGCGCACCGCGTCGGACGAAGCGCTGCGCACGCTCGCCGACGCGCGCGTCGACACCTCCTCGGTCACCGCGGTGACCGAGGGAGCCGGTGCTTCGGAGAGCGACGCGGATGCCGAAGCGGTCTCCGTCCCGGCAACCGGGGCTGTCGCCGCCGGTGAGGGCGAGGTGCTCCGGGGCGTCAGCTTCCGCGTTCCCCGCGGCGCGCGCGTGGCCCTCGTCGGCCCCTCGGGTGCGGGCAAGTCGACGACCCTCGCCCTGATCGAACGGTTCTACGACGTCACCGGCGGAGCGGTGCTGGTCGGGGGCACCGACATCCGGTCGATCCCCCGCGCCGAACTGCGCGCACAGCTCGGTTACGTCGAGCAGGACGCCCCCACCCTCGCGGGCACGATCGCCGACAATCTGCGGCTGGCCGCCCCCGAGGCCACCGACGCGGAATGCGAACGTGTTCTGCGCGCGGTCAACCTCGGCGACGTGCTCGAGCGCAGCGAGCTGGGGCTCGAGGCTCCGGTCGGCGAAGCGGGTGTCATGCTCTCGGGCGGAGAGCGTCAACGTCTCGCGATCGCGCGCGCCCTGCTGGCGGCTCCCCCGGTCCTCCTGCTGGACGAGTCGACGTCGTCGCTCGACGGACTCAACGAGCAGCGGATGCGCGAGGCCATCGACGCGGTCGCGACGGGACGCACCCTCGTGGTCATCGCGCACCGGCTCTCGACGGTCGTCGACAGCGACGTCATCGTGGTGCTCGACCATGGCCGGGTCGTAGGCCAGGGCACGCACTCCGAGCTCGTCGCCACGGTGCCGCTGTACCGCGATCTCGCGAAGCACCAGCTGCTCGTCTGAGGCCCACGCCTTCTCGCCGAGAACGCACCATCGCCACGAGCGCGCACCCTCTGCGGTGCGTTCTCGCGGCGACGGTGCGTCCTCGCGGCCGGCGCGGGGCGGCGGGACGGGGCGACGTCAGGCGCGGTGGCCGAGGCGGTAGCGCAGGGCCTCGAGCTCGGAGCGCAGTGCCGCGGGCAGCCGGTCGCCGAAGGTGTCGTAGAACTCCTCGGTGAGGTCGGCCTCGCGCAGCCACGACTCCGTGTCGACCGCGAACAGCTCGTCGAGATCACGCTGGGACACCTCGATGCCGTCGAGGTTGAGGTCATCGGTGCGCGGCAGACGGCCGATCGGGCTTTCGACGGCGTCGACCTCACCGTTCAGGCGGCGGACGATCCAGTCGATGACCCGCGAGTTGTCACCGAAGCCGGGCCACAGGAACCGCCCGTCCGCGCCCTTGCGGAACCAGTTCACCTGGAACACGCGCGGAGCCCGGTCGAAGCGCAGCTTCTGCCCGACCTTGAGCCAGTGCGCGAAGTAGTCGCCCATGTTGTAACCGCAGAACGGCAGCATCGCGAAGGGGTCGCGGCGCAGCTCCCCGAGCGTCCCCTCAGCCGCCGCCGTGCGCTCCGACGAGATGGTCGAGCCGATGAAGACGCCGTGCGTCCAGTCGGTCGCCTCGACGACGAGCGGGACATTCGTCGCCCGGCGGCCGCCGAAGAGGATGGCGTCGAGCGGCACGCCCTCGGCGGCATCCCAATCCGACGCGATCTGGGGGCACTGAGCGGCGCTGACGGTGAAGCGCGAGTTGGGGTGCGCGGCCGGCCGGCCCGAGTCGGGCGTCCAGTGCTTGCCCTCCCAATCGATGAGCTCGGCGGGCGCCTCGTCGGTGAGTCCCTCCCACCAGACGTCGCCGTCGGGACGCAGCGCCACGTTCGTGAAGATCGTGTTGCCCCACAGCGTCTCGACCGCCGTGACGTTCGTCGATTCCCCGGTGCCCGGGGCGACGCCGAAGAAGCCCGCCTCGGGGTTGATCGCCCACAGCCGGCCGTCGGATCCCGGACGCAGCCAGGCGATGTCGTCGCCGAGCGTCTCGACCCGCCATCCGGGGATCGTGGGACGCAGCATCGCGAGGTTCGTCTTGCCGCAGGCCGAGGGGAACGCCGCGGCCACGTGGTAGGCCTTGCCGGCCGGGTCGATGACCCGGATGAGCAGCATGTGCTCGGCGAGCCAGCCCTCGTCGCGGCCGATCACCGACGCGATGCGCAGCGCGAAGCACTTCTTGGCCAGGATGGCGTTGCCGCCGTAGCCCGACCCGAACGACCACACCTCGAGAGTGTCGGGGAAGTGGACGATGTATTTCTCGTCGTTGCACGGCCACGCGACATCCGCCTCGCCGGGTGCCAGCGGCGCACCGACCGAGTGGACGGTCTTGACCCAGGGCTTGCCGTCGGCGATCTCGTCGAGCACGGCCGCACCGACGCGGGTCATGATGCCGATGGATGCCACCGCGTAGGCGCTGTCGGTGACCTGCACGCCGATGTGCGAGAGCGGGCCGCCGACCGCTCCCATCGAGAACGGCACGACGTACATGGTGCGCCCGCGCATCGACCCGGCGAACAGGGGCGTGATCGTCGTCCGGATGTCGTCGGGCGCGACCCAGTTGTTGGTGGGGCCGGCGTCCTCCTCGCGCTCGGACGCGATGAAGGTCCGCGCCTCGGTGCGAGCGACGTCGCTCGGGTGCGATCGGGCGAGGTACGACCCGGGCCGCCACCCGGGATTGAGCTTGATGAGCTTGCCCTCGTCGACCATCTCGCGCAGCAGCGCGTCGTTCTCGGCGGCCGAGCCGTCGACCCAGTGCACCCGATCGGGCCGCGTGAGCGCGGCGATCTCGTCGACCCAGGCGACGACATCCGCGAGCGGTCCGGATGCCGTCGCGGGCCGGGCGCCCAGATCGGTGCGGGGGCGGCGCTGCGCGCTGGCCGCGGCGGACGTACCGGTTGAGGCGGGACGGGTGAAGAGGTCGGCGATGGCCATGTCGGTCTCCTACATCGGCGGCGAGATCGGTGATACCTGACGATTCCAACGCACGAATACCCCGTCTTACAGAGATCGGTGCCTTCAAGAAACCCGAATCTTTCCCTATGATCAAGGAATGGCTGCATCCGGAATCGAACTCGCGACCCTCGGCCACCGCATCCGTCACCACCGAGTCGCCCGCGGGCTGACGCTCGACGAGCTCGGCGCGCAGGTCGGCGTCGCCGGCAGCCAGCTGAGCCTCATCGAGAACGGACGGCGCGAGCCCAAGCTCTCGTTGCTGCAGTCGATCGCCTCGGCGACCGACACCGATGTCGCCGATCTCCTCTCGCCCGAACCGCCGAACCGGCGCGCGGCCCTCGAACTCGAGCTCGAGCGCGCACAGGCCAGTCCCGTCTTCCGCAGGCTCGGGATCGCACCGGTACGCGCGGGCAAGACGATGAGCGACGAGACACTGGAGTCGATCCTCGGGTTGCATCGCGAACTGCAGCGCCGCGAGCGCGAGGCGATCGCGACGCCCGAAGAGGCTCGGCGTGCCAACACCGAGCTGCGCCTACGGATGCGCGAGGTCGCGAACTACCTCCCCGACATCGAGCGCCTCGCCGAGAAGCAGCTGAAGGCGGCCGGACACACCTCGGGCGCGCTGACGCATCGCACCGTGAGCATCATGGCCGAGCAGCTGGGGTTCGAGCTGCTGTACGTCGCCGACCTCCCGCACTCGGCACGCTCGGTCACCGACCTCGAGAACGGGCGCATCTACCTTCCCCCCGCGTCGATCCCGGGCGGCCATGGCCTGCGGTCGATGGCGCTGCAGGCGATGGCCCATCGCCTGCTGGGACACACTCCCCCGAACGACTACGCCGATTTCCTGCAGCAGCGCCTCGAGATCAACTACTACGCCGCGTGCTGCCTCATGCCCGAGACGGCCTCGGTCGCGTTCCTGTCGCAGGCGAAGAAGGACCGCAACCTGGCTGTCGAGGACTTCCGCGACGCGTTCGGGGTGACGCACGAGGCGGCCGGGATGCGGATGACGAACCTCATGACCACGCACCTGGGCATCCCGTTGCACTTCCTGCGCGTCGACGGGGCGGGCGCGATCACGCGGGTCTACGAGAACGACGGCCTGCCGCTGCCGATGGACGTCACCGGCAGCGTCGAGGGCCAGGTCGTGTGCCGGGCCTTCTCGGCGCGGTCGGCGTTCGAGGAGCAGAACCGCACCGTCGAGCACTACCAGTACACCGACACCCCGGGCGGAACCTTCTGGTGCTCGAGCCAGACCGGGACCACCGCTGAGGGCGAATTCTCGATCACCGTCGGCGTACCGTTCGATGACGCCCGCTGGTTCCGCGGACGCGAGACGCAGAAGCGGGCGACATCCACGTGCCCCGATGAGTCGTGCTGCCGGCGGCCCGATCCCGATCTGACGTCGCGATGGGAGGGCAAGGCCTGGCCGAGCGCTCGCGTGCACATGCAGATGTTCTCGCCGCTGCCGCGCGGCAACTTCCCCGGTGTCGACGACGGCGAGGTCTACGCCTTCCTCGACCGTCACGCCGCCGGCTGACCCGGGACAGCGCTCGAGGTCCCAGTTGGGCCGGGAATCACGCCGGGATACCCGGCCGAAGTGGGACCTCGGAGGCGCCGCGCGAGCTCAGCCGGCGAGGAAGCGTGAGACCCGCGCGAGCGCCGCCGCAATCGCGGATGCCGCGACCGACGGGTCCGTCACGAGCGTGGAGCCGGGTGGCAGATGGTGCCGCCCGAGGGCGACGGAGTGGCGCCAGGTGCCGATGACCCGGCCACGGGAGATCAGGATCGGCGCGACCTGGCCGTTCATGGTCGGGCCGATCCGCGACGCGAGGTCGGGGTCGCAGACGGTCGTCCGGTCGGCGTAGGAGAGGTAGTACTCGTCGAAGGCGGGGAGGGCGACGACATCCCCGCCGTCGCGGCCGGGAACCGAGCCGGAGGTGGATGCCGACGCGCCGGGCTCGGCATCCGGTGCCGCGAACAGTCCGGTCTCGACCTCGACGACCCGGTCACCAGCCGCCTCGGCCGCACGTCGCGACATCCCGATCGGCAGGCCCGCCCACCATCGGAAGTCCTCGATGCGCGCGGGTCCGTGCGAGCGCATGTAGCTCACGAACATCTCGGCGAGCGGATCGTCGGGCATCCGCCCCGATGGCAGCTCGTCCACGGCGACGAGGAACTGGTCGCGGGTCGGCCCGCCCTCGCGCGGCACCACCGGGCCGAAGGCGAGCACCCCGCGCACGGCAAGCGCCGAGAGGATGTGGTTGCCGCGCGAGCGTTCCGTCTCGATGCCGGCGCCGCGCAGGAGGTCGGCGAACTCGTCGCGCGTGAGCCGGTTCCCGCCGCGCAGCGCCTGCCGGGCGGCGCGCTCAGCCGTCGCCAGCACCGCATCGTCGACCGCGAGCCCACGCAGGATGCCGGCTGCCGCGCGCTGCTGGCGCTCGGCGGTCACCGCGAGCATCCCGGCGAGGTCGACCGAGCGCACGATGTGCAGCGTCCCGCGTTGCGTCCACGAGCGCACGAGTGTGCCGTCCTCGAACGCGGCATCCACCGCGCGCAGCGCGGGCTCGCCGTCGGTGCGGACGGCGAGCGCCCATCGTCCGGACCAGAAGTCCTGCGCCTGTAGCGCGAGCATGTGAGCCGCGGCCTCGCCGAGTGACGACGCGGGTTCACTCAGCAGGTGGGAACGCAGCCGCTGCGCCGCGATCACCTCAGCTTCCCCGCGGCATCCTTTGCCGCTATCGCCCCCACCGTTGTCCCGCACGCCGCCGATCCTGCCCGATCCCGCCCCCGCGGGTCCACTTCCTGCGAGGTCCCACTTGGGCCGGGTAAGCGCGGCTCATACCCGGCCCAAGTGGGACGTCGCAGGGTTCGGGCCCCGCCGCCGCGCAGGCCGTAACACGACGACCCGCGCGCCCCGCGGTATCCGGGGCAGGTGAGAATGGATGCAGCCGCCGGTGACAGCACGCCGATGCGCGGCATCCGCACCCGGAGGTTCCCCGATGTCCCGCTCTCTTGTCCGCGCCGCGTCGATCGGCGTCGCTGCGCTCGCGATCCTCCTCGCCGGCTGCTCGTCCTCGCCTGCGCCCGCCGCCTCCGGCGACGCCTCCGGACCTGCCGCCGAAGACTACGTCACCCCCGGCAAGCTCACCTTCGCCACCGGCGAGACGGCCTACGAGCCGTACTTCGTCGACGACGACCCCGAGTCGGGCGAGGGCTTCGAAGCCGCCGTCGCCTACGCCGTCGCCGACAAGCTCGGCTTCGCACCGGATGACGTCGTGTGGGTGCGCACGAGCTTCGAGGCCGCGATCGCGCCCGGGCCGAAGAGCTTCGACATCAACGTCCAGCAGTACACGATCACGGATGAGCGCAAGCAGGGCGTCGACTTCTCGTCGCCCTACTACTCGGCCAGCCAGTCGATCGTCGCGATCGCGGGCGGCGCGGCCGACGGCGTCTCCGACATCGCGGGCCTGACCGACCTCACGATCGGCGCGATGGCGAACTCCACCAGCGCCCAGACGCTGGCAGAGGTCGCGCCCGACGCCGAGGCCCGCCTGTACAACTCCAACGAGGATGCCGTGGCCGCCCTCGGCGCGGGACAGATCGACGCGATCGTGCTCGACACGCCCACCGCCTACCTCGCCGTCAACTTCTACATCGAGAACTCGTTCTTCGTCGGCGAGCTGCCGAAGGCGGGCATCGAGGACGAATGGGGCCTGTTGCTGGCGAAGAACTCGCCGCTCACCCCGGCCGTGACGGCCGCCGTCGACGAACTGCGCGAGGACGGCACCCTCGCCGACCTCGAGCAGAAGTGGCTCTCGGGTCTCACGGAGGGCGTGACGCTCCTCCAGTGAGGGCGCGCTAGCGTCTATCCGTGACCTCCTCCGTCCCGAGCGCGCTCGAACTCGAGCGCCGTGCGTATCGGCGCGGCCGCGAGCGCCGGTCGGTGCTGATCGCCGTCGCGTCGACGCTCGCCTTCGCCGCCGTCGTCTGGGTGATGGTGATCAACACGGAGGGCTGGGCGACCGTCCAGCGGAGCTTCTTCGACCCCGCCGTGGCGGTCCAGGCGCTGCCGGAGGTGTGGCAGGGGTTCCTCGTCAACCTGCAGGTGCTCGCGATCTCGGTGTTCACGGTCGCCGCGGTGGCCCTGGTGCTGGCGCTGCTGCGCACCCTGCGGGGGCCGGTGTTCTTCCCGCTCCGCCTGATCGCCGCCGCCTACACCGACCTGTTCCGAGGCCTGCCCTTCGTCATCGTGCTGTACCTCATCGGGTTCGGGCTGCCGACGATCCTGAACACCCGCATCGACCCGGTGCTGCTGGGTGTCCTGGCCATCACGCTGACCTACTCGGCCTACGTCGCGGAGGTCGTCCGGGCGGGCATCGAGTCGGTGCATCCGTCGCAGCGTCTCGCCGCCCGCGCGCTCGGGCTCAGCTACCCGCAGACCCTGGTGCGAGTCGTGCTGCCACAGGCGCTGCGCAAGATGACCCCGCCGCTCATGAACGACTTCATCTCGATGCAGAAGGATGTCGGGCTGATCTCGATCCTCGCCGCATTCGACGCGATCGCCGAGGCGCGGGGAGTGGTCGCGACGACCTACAACTTCACCCCGTATGTCGTGGCGGGCGTGCTGTTCGTGCTGCTCGCGATCCCGACGATCCGGCTCACCGATTGGTACACCGCGAGGCTTCGACGCCGCGAGCAGACGGGATCGGTGCTGTGAGCGAGGTCACTGCGGGCACCGACGTCCTGCACGCCAGCGGCATCCGCAAGTCGTTCGGCGACAAAGAGGTGCTTCGCGGCGTCGATGTATCGCTCGCCCGGCACGAGGTCGTCGCCCTGATCGGTGCGAGCGGTTCGGGCAAGTCGACCCTGCTGCGTTGCCTCGGCCTGCTGGAGCCCATCGACGACGGGCAGATCCTGCTGGCCGGCGAGGACATCTCCGATCCTCGCGTCGACGCGAACGCGGTGCGGGCACGCCTGGGAGCGGTGTTCCAGAGCTACAACCTCTTCCCGCATCTGTCGGTGCTCGACAACGTGACCCTGGCCTCCCGCGTCGTGCATCGCGTGCCACGGCGCGAGGCGGAGGCGCGGGCGCGTGAGCTCCTCGCGCGCATCGGGCTGGCCGACAAGGCCGGTGAGCACCCCGATCGGCTCTCGGGCGGCCAGCAGCAACGGGCGGCGATCATCCGTGCGATCGCGACGGACCCCGAGGTGCTGCTGCTCGACGAGATCACGTCGGCACTCGACCCCGAACTCGTCGGCGAGGTCCTCGAACTGGTCCGTGATCTCGCCGTGGCCGGGTCGACGATCCTGATGGCGACGCACGAGATGGCGTTCGCGAGGGATGTCGCCGACCGGGTGGTCTTCCTCGACCAAGGCGTCATCGTCGAGGAAGGTGCACCGTCGGAGGTCTTCGGCTCCCCGCGCGAACCGCGCACGCGCGCCTTCCTCTCCCGCTTCCTCCTCTGACCCCACTCCCCCTCCACCCCGTCGAGTCGCCAGACAACGCGGGTCCGGGCGGGCCGGCATCCGCAGTTCGTGGCGAGTCGACGAGCGGGGGGCGGGGACGCGGAGGCCGGGGTCAGGCGGTCGCGCGCTCGGCGGCTTCGACGACGTTGGTCATCAGCAGGGCGACGGTCATCGGGCCGACGCCGCCGGGGTTCGGCGAGAGCAGGCCCGCGACCTCGGCGACATCCGGTGCGATGTCGCCGTAGACCTTCGACTTGCCGGTCTCGGGGTCGTTCTCGCGCGTGACCCCCACGTCGAGCACGGCGGCGCCCGGCTTCACATCGGCAGCGGTCACGAGATGCTTCACGCCTGCGGCGCCGACGATCACGTCCGCCTCGCGCAGGTGCGCACCGAGGTCGGCGGTTCCGGTGTGGGTGAGGGTCACCGTGGCGTTGATCTCGCGACGGGTCAGCAGCAGGCCGATGGAGCGGCCGATCGTGACACCGCGGCCGACCACGACGACGTGCTTGCCCGCGAGGTCGTACCCGTTGCGCTGCAGCAGCTCGATGACGGCACGCGGCGTGCAGGGCAGGGGCGTCGTGATGGGGTCGTTGACGTTGAGCACGAGACGCCCGAGGTTGACGGGGTGCAGACCGTCGGCATCCTTCGCGGGGTCGATGCGCTCGAGGATCCGGTCGGTGTCGAGGTGCTTCGGCAGCGGGAGCTGCACGATGTAGCCGTGGCACGTCGGGTCTGCGTTGAGGCGGTCGATGACCTCCTCGACCTCGGCCTGGCTCGACTCTGCCGGCAGCTCGATCTGGATCGAGTTCATGCCGATCGCCTCGGACTCGCGGTGCTTCATCCCGACGTACAGCTGGGATGCCGGGTCGGCGCCGACCAGCACCGTCGCGATGCCCGGGGTCACCCCGCGCGCCTTCAGCGCGGCGACGCGCTCGGCCAGTTCGGTCTTGATGGCGGCGGCGGTGGCCCGCCCGTCGAGCTTCTGCGCGGTCATGTCAGTCTCCGTTCGAGAGGGATCGCGGTCGTGGGGCCGCGGCCGCCGAGAGCGCATGGCCCCCGCGAGAACGTACCGCGCGGGGTGCGTTCTCGCGGAGCGGGTGCGTTTTCGGCGACCGGCGACGCCGGGTTACTGCTGCAGGCCGGGGTACAGCGGGAAGGCGTCGGCGAGCGTCGCCACGCGAGCGCGCAGGGCCTCGAGGTCGGCGCCGGGCTGCAGCGCGAGCGCGATGATGTCGGCGACCTCGGTGAATTCAGCGTCGCCGAAGCCGCGGGTCGCGAGAGCGGGCGTGCCGATGCGCAGGCCCGAGGTGACCATCGGCGGACGCGGGTCGTTCGGCACCGCGTTGCGGTTGACCGTGATGCGGATCTCGTGCAGCAGGTCTTCGGCCTGCTTGCCGTCGAGCTCGGCGTCGCGCAGGTCGACGAGCACGAGGTGGACGTCGGTGCCGCCCGAGCGGACGGCGATGCCGGCATCCGCGACATCCCGCTGCGTCAGGCGGTCCGCGATGATCGCGGCGCCGCGCACGGTGCGCTCTTGGCGTTCCTTGAACTCCGGCGTCGCGGCGAGCTTGAACGCCGTCGCCTTCGCCGCGATGACGTGCATGAGCGGGCCGCCCTGCTGACCCGGGAAGACGGCGGTGTTGATCTTCTTGGCCAGGTCGGCATCGTTCGTGAGGATGATGCCCGAGCGGGGGCCGCCGATGGTCTTGTGCACCGTCGACGAGACGACGTGGGCGTGCGGCACGGGCGACGGGTGCACACCCGCGGCCACGAGACCGGCGAAGTGCGCCATGTCGACCCAGAGGTACGCGCCGACCTCGTTGGCGATCGCACGGAACGCGGCGAAGTCGAGCTGACGCGGGTAGGCCGACCAGCCCGCGATGATGACCTTCGGCTTGTGCTCGTGGGCGAGGCGGCGGACCTCGTCCATGTCGATCAGCGAGGTCTCGGGATTCACGCCGTAGGCGACGATGTCGTACAGGCGGCCCGAGAAGTTGATCTTCATGCCGTGGGTGAGGTGGCCGCCGTGGTCGAGCGAGAGGCCCAGGAGCGTGTCGCCGGGGCGCGCGATGGCGTGGAGCACGGCGGCGTTGGCCGTCGCGCCCGAGTGGGGCTGGACGTTGGCGAACGCGGCGCCGAAGAGCGACTTGGCGCGCTCGATCGCGAGCTCCTCGGCGACGTCGACCTCTTCGCAGCCGCCGTAGTAGCGGCGACCCGGGTAACCCTCGGCGTACTTGTTGGTGAGCACCGACCCCTGCGACTGCAGCACCGAGACGGGCACGAAGTTCTCGGATGCGATCATCTCGAGGTAGCCGCGCTGGCGGTCGAGCTCGCGCTCGAGGACCTGAGCGATCTCGGGGTCGACCTCGGCGAGCGGGGCGTTGAAATACGAATCGGTCATGACGATCTCCTGACGACGGCTTTCACGAACAGAGGTTCCACATCGGCCCAGGCGTGCGGTCGAATGCCGTGTCGGTCGCTCCCCGGTGGTGGCCCACCTCAACGCCAGTCGCGACGCGTCCGAGCATAACGGATGCCGCGCTGGTACGCTGGCACGAAAGTTTGTTAGGCATCCTTACAGATAGGGGCGCGATGACGTCGCTGCCACTGGTCCCGCTGCCCTCCTCCGTCACGCCCTCTCCCGGCGCATTTTTCGCGCTCACCGCCGACGTGGCTGTGACCGGCGATGCGGATGCCGCGGGCGTGCTCCACCGGCTCATCCTGACCCGCACGGGCCTCCACATCACGGCAGATCCCGGTCGCGCCGTCATCGACGCCGCAGTCGACGGCGACGGCCCGCCCGAGTCGTACCGGATGTCGGTCGACGAGCACCGCGTGTCGATCCGAGGCGCCGACGCCGCTGGCCTCTTCTACGGAGCCCAGACTCTCGGCCAGCTCATCGCCGGGTCGCCGGAAGGCTGGGTCATCCCCGCCGTCGACATCGCCGACGAGCCTCGCTTCGCCTACCGCGGCGTCATGCTCGACGTCGCGCGCCACTTCCACGACGTCTCGACCGTCACCGCCTACCTCGAGCGGGCGGCGAGCCTGAAGTTCAACGTCCTGCATCTGCACCTCACCGACGACCAAGGCTGGCGGCTCGCTCTGGCCAGCCGCCCCGAGCTCGCCGCCCGCGCTTCGTCGAGCGCGGTGGGCGGTGATCCCGGCGGGTTCTACACACCCGACGACTACCGCGCGATCATCGCGCACGCCGCCGCGAACCACATGACCGTCGTCCCGGAGTTCGACATGCCGGGACACACCCACGCCGTCGGCCTGGCCTACCCCGAGGTCGCGGCCGCGCCGTCGCTGGAGGGGTGGGATGCCGCGGGCGGCCCGACCCCCGTCGCCGGAGAGCCGTACTCGGGCATGGGCGTCGGCTTCTCGTCGCTGCGCATCGGCGCACCGGCGACCGACGCGTTCGTCGAGGACGTCCTGACGGAGCTGGCGGAGCTGACGCCCGGGCCGTACCTGCACTTCGGCGGCGACGAGGCGCACGGCACCCCGGCGGCGGACTTCGCGACCTTCGTCGCGCGCACGTCGCGAGTCATCTCGCGCCTCGGCAAGACCCCGGTGGCGTGGCACGAGGCCGGCGCTGCCGACGACCTCGCACCGGGCACGATCGGTCAGTACTGGGGCTTCGTCACACCGACCGACGGCGCTGACGAGCGGGCGCGGGCGTTCGTCGCGCGGGGCGGCCGCGTCATCCTCTCCCCCGCCGACGCCGTGTACCTCGACATGAAGCCGACCGCCGATGCGCCGCTCGGGCTGACCTGGGCGAACGGCCCGACGAGCCTCGAGCGGGCGTACTCGTGGGAGCCGGTCGATGTCGTGTCCGGCCTCACCGACGACGACATCCTCGGGGTCGAAGCCCCGCTGTGGACCGAGACCGTGCGCGATCTCGACGGCATCGACGCCCTGGCCTTCCCGCGCATCGCGGCTGCGGCCGAAGCCGCCTGGTCGGTCGCCACCGGGGCCGCCGATGACCGCACGTGGGAGTCGTTCCGCGAGCGGGTCGGCGGGCTCGGGCCGCTGTGGACGACCCTCGGCATCCGTTTCCCCGCTTCGTCGGAGGTGGCATGGACCCCGTGAACCACGTCATCCATTCCGCGCGGCTCATCGACGGCGGACGCGAGACGCCCGACGCGTGGCTCGTCGTACGCGGCGGCCGGGTCGAGGCGCACGGCACCGGCGACACGTGGCGGGGCGCGGTGGCCGGCGCACCGGTCGACGAGATCGTCGACGCCGTCGAGGCCGCTGGTCCCGGCGCGACGATCACACCCGGCTTCATCGACATCCATGGTCACGGCGGCGGTGGCGCGGCGTACGACGACGGCGCCGACGCGATCCGCACGGCCCGCGACCTGCATCGCGCTCACGGCACGACCCGTGCGGTCATCTCGCTCGTCACCGCGTCGGTCGACGACCTGGCACGCCGGGTCTCGGCGATCGCCGATCTCACCGAAACAGACGGCACCGTCTTGGGCTCGCACCTCGAAGGCCCGTTCCTCGACCTCGGGCACCACGGCGCCCACGACCCCGGGCTGCTCATCGCCCCCGCGTCCGACGCCGTGGCGCGGCTGATGGATGCCGGGCGCGGCACCGTCCGTCAGGTCACGATCGCCCCCGAGCTTCCCGGCGCCCTCGCCGCGATCGAGCGCATCGTCGCCGCGGGTGCGGCGGCCGCCGTCGGGCACACCGACGCGGATGCCGAGACCACGCGCGCCGCGTTCGATGCCGGCGCCACGATCCTCACCCATGCCTTCAACGCCATGCCGGGACTCCACCACCGCGAGCCCGGCCCCATCGGCGCGGCCACCGCCGACCCGCGGGTCACGCTCGAGGTCATCGCCGACGGCGTGCATCTCGCTCCCGAGGTGGTGCGGATCGCCTTCGCCGCCGCCCCCGGGCGCATTGCGCTCGTCACCGATGCGATGGCGGCTGCCGGCTCGGCCGATGGCGACTACGTGCTCGGGGCGCTCGCGGTGCGCGTCGAGAACACCGTGGCGCGGCTGCTCGACGGAACGATCGCCGGGTCCACCCTCACGCAGGATGCCGCGCTGCGGACGGCGGTCGCCGCGGGCGTGGACCTGCCGGCGGCCGTCACGGCGCTGACAACCACTCCGGCCCAGGCGATCGGCCGCCCCGAGCTCGGATCGCTCGCGATCGGAAGCCCGGCGGACGCCGTGCTGCTCGACGCCGATCTCGTGGTCCGCCGCGTGTGGACCGGGTGCGCGTGACCCGCTCGCCGGAGGTCTCTCCCGGGGCGGTGGCGTGAGGCCGGCGCCTAGAATCGGAGGCATGTCCGAACTGCCGAACGTCCGTCCTGCCAACCCCGAGGCGCCGCAGCAGGCGGCCGGCACGCGGCGGGCTCTCTCGGCGGTCGAGCTCCTCGCCTTCGCCTGTCTGCTGTTCGCCGTCGCGACGTTCGCGATCTGGGGCTTCGCCGCGTGGGACTTCCCGCTCAATCTGGTCGCGGGCATCGGGGCTCCTGTCGCCGCGATCCTCCTGTGGGCTCTGTTCGTCTCGCCGCGCGCCGTGCTCGTCGTGCACCCGTTCGTGCGCGCCCTCGTGGAGCTGTTCGTGTATGCCTCGGCCACCATCGCCTGGTGGAGCATGGGCCAGGCCTGGATCGGTCTGGTGTTCGGAGTCATCGCGGTGACCTGCGGCGTGATCGCCGGGCGCCGGCGCCTGTCATGACCGTGCCCGACGTCGTCGCCCGGCTCGTCGCCGAGCTCGGCGACCGCGTCGATGTCACGGACGCCGGCCGCACCGCTGCCCGGGCCGACAAGTCGGGCCAGGCGGCATCCGGGTCGCCCCTCGCTGTCGTCCATGCCCGCACCGTCGACGACGTCCAGACGACGATGCGCATCGCCTCGGCGACCGGCACCCCCGTGGTCCCGCGCGGCGCCGGCACGGGGCTGGCCGGCGGCGCGAACACCGGGGTCGGCGAGATCGGGCTGTCGCTGCGTTCGATGGACCGCATCCTCGAGGTCCACCCCGACGACCTCATCACGGTGGTCGAGCCCGGCATCTTGAACGGACAGTTGAACGCCGCCCTCGCGGAGCACGGCCTGTGGTGGGCTCCCGATCCCGCGAGCCGCGACATCTCCACCGTCGGCGGCAACATCGCCACGGGCGCGGGCGGCCTGCTGTGCGCGAAGTACGGCGTGGTCCGAGACGCGGTCCTCGGGCTCGATCTCGTCCTCGCCGACGGGCGCCTGATGCGCCTGGGCCACCGGACGGTCAAGGGCGTGACGGGTCTCGACCTGACCTCGCTCGTCATCGGCTCGGAGGGCATCCTGGGCATAGTCGTCGCCGCGACGTTGAAACTCCGCCGCCTCGTTCCCGGTGAGGCGCGCACGATCGCCGCGACGTTCGGCGATGTCCGCGCCGCGGCGGTCGCGGCGTCGGCGGTCACCGCAGCCGGGATCCAGCCGGCGATCATGGAACTGATGGACGCAACCTCGCTGGCGGCCTCGCATCGTCTGCTCGGTCTTCCCGCCCCCACCCCCGGCGCCTCGCAGCTGACGGTCCAGACCGACGGCCCCGGGGCGACCGCCGAAGCGGAGGCCGTCGTGGCGGTGCTCGCCGCGGCAGGCGGCACCGTTCGCCTCGCCCGGGACGACGCGGAGGCTCAGCAGCTGTGGACCGTGCGGCGGTCGATGCATCCGGCCATGGAGACGCTGGGGACTGCACTCATCGAAGACGTCTCGGTGCCGCGCAGCGCCCTGCCCGCGATGTTCGACGAGATCGCGCGCATCGAAGAGCGCTTCGGTCTGACGATCCCCACCGTCTGCCACGCGGGCGACGGCAACCTGCATCCGAACTTCATCTTCGACGGCGACGAGGTTCCCGAGGTGATCTGGGAGGCGGCGGAAGACCTCTTCCAGTCGGCTCTACGCCTCGGCGGAACACTCACCGGGGAACACGGCGTGGGCGTCCTCAAACGACGCTGGCTCGCCGACGAGCTCGGCGACGACCAGTGGGAGCTGCAGCGCCGCATCGCGCGGGTCTTCGACCCCGCCGGCATCCTGAACCCCGGGAAGGTGTTCGCACAGTGACCGCATCCGTCCCCGCCCGGGAGGTGCACGTCAGCGCCGCGGTGGTGACCGACGGCGACGGGCGCACGCTCCTCGTCCGCAAGCGCGGCACCGAGCGGTTCATGGCGCCCGGCGGCAAGCCCGAGCCGGGCGAGTCGGCCGGCGCGGCCCTCGTCCGCGAGCTGCACGAAGAGCTCGGCGTCGTCGTGGCCGAACCCGACCTCGTCTATCTCGGCCGGTTCGAGTCGGATGCCGCGAACGAGCCGGGTTTCCGCGTGGTCGCCGAAGCGTTCGCGATCACGCTCGACCCCGCGTCGGTCAGCGCAGCCGCCGAGATCGCCGAGGCGCGTTGGCTCACGGCGGACGAAGCCGCCGCGTTGCCACTGGCACCGCTCAGCACCGAGCATCTGCTTCCGCTCGCCTGGGCCTGAACAGCGGCCCCCAGGGCTCCCACCGGCACATCGCGGGGCACGAGCTCGACCCGCTGGTCCAGCCGCAGCGACCGCAGGAACGGCGACGCCGCGGCGGACTCGGCGAGCGCCGCCCGCACGGGGCTGAGCAGGCGGTCGGCGAGCGCGGCGATGCCCCCACCCAGGACGACCACGTCGACGTCGGTCGTGAGCACCAGGAGCCGAACCCCTGCGGCGACGCCGTGGACCAGGTCGCCTCGGATGGCGCCCGCGCGCTCGTCTCCCGCATCGGCGGCGTCGAAGACCGTCAGCACCGGGAGCGGCGCGGCTTCGCCCCAGCGCTCGGCGACGGCTCCGCCGCCGGCGAACGCCTCGATGCATCCGTATTGTCCGCAGCGGCAGCGAGGGCCGTCGGGGTCGATGGGGATGTGGCCGATCTCGCCGGCCGCGCCGCGTGCGCCGCGCCTCGGTCCGGTCTCGTCGACGATTCCCGCCGCGACGCCGGTACCGAGATTGAGGTAGGCGAGCGATCCGCCCGCGGGCCGGAGTGAGCGCGCGCCGACAGCCGCGTAGCGCACGTCGTTGTCGATCGAGGGCCTGACGCCTAGCCGCGCCCCGACAGCCTCGGCGAGGTCGTACCGCTCGATCCCGAGGTTCAGAGCGTGCTCGACGACGCCGCTTCCCGGCAGGATCTGTCCCGGAACCCCGACGCCGATGGCGACGTCCGTCTCACTGCCCGCGAGGTCGGCGACGATGGCTGCGACGCCGTCGGCGACGGCATCCCCGCCCCATCCGGTGGGCCGGCGCCGCCGCGCGATCTCGTCACCGTGGTCGTCGACGGACACGGCGAGGATCTTCGTGCCGCCCACGTCGACACCGATGCGCAGCGTCATCCCTTCACTGCGCCCGAGACGAGCCCGCCCGACATCCGCCCCTGCACGATGAGGAAGAAGATCACGACGGGGATCGAGATGAGGGTGGATGCCGCCATCACGGCGCCCCAGTTGGTCGCGGCGGTCGCCGACTGGAACGACAGCAGCCACGGCGGGAGGGTCAGGTTGTAGCCCTTCATGAGCAGCAGCGCCATCGTGAACTCGTTCCACGACTGGATGAACGCGAAGATGCCGGTCGCGACGAGCCCGGGGGCCAGCAGCGGGAAGGTCACCTTCCAGAACGCCTGGGTGCGCGTGCACCCGTCGATCATGGCCGCCTCTTCGAGGTCTGCCGGGACTCCCGCGACGAAGCCGCGCAGGGTCCAGATCGTGAAGGGGATGACGGCGGCGACGTAGACGATGCCGAGGCCGATGAGGGTGTTCATCAGGCGCCAGTCGTCGATCATGCCGTAGATCGTGAACATCATCGCCTCGCCGGGGATCATCTGCACGATGAGCACGGCGACGATGAACGAGCGCCGGCCGCGGAAGCGGATGCGGGCGACCGCGATCGAGGCGAGGAAGGCCAGCACCAGGGTGACGACGAGGACGCCCACGGTCACCAGGGTCGACGACAGCAGACCGTGCACGAAGTCGGTCTGCCCCGGAGCCGCCTCGCGCGTCCACGCGGTCGCGTAGTTGCCGAGGGTGAAGTCGAAGGGCAGGAAGCTCGGGGTGCGGCTGATGATGCTCTCGCCGCGCGTGAACGACATGTTCAGCATCCAGTAGACGGGGAACACCGAGCAGACGAAGACGATCAGCGCCGCGAGGTTCAGTCCCGCCCGCGAGAGGATGCGGCGACGCGGCGGTCGCCTCACGTCGAGCGATCGCGGCCGGGGGCGCTTCGCGCGCCCCACCTCGCCGACGACCTCGTCGACCCCGATCGTGCCGAGCTGGGTCGCCGGGGTGACCTGGGTGCTCACAGCTCCTCCTCCTTGAGCGTGGTGCGGATGTATCCCCATGACAGGGCGAGGAGCAGCACGACCATGAGCACGCCGATCGCACTCGTCACGCCGAACTCCCCCGGCCCTTGCCGGAAGATGTAGGTGCCGAGCACGTTGGTCTCGGAGATGAGGCCGCCGCGCTGCTGCAGCGCGTAGACCTGGGTGAAGATGCGGAGGTTCCAGATGACCTGGAGCACGACGACGACCGTGACGACATTGCGCAGGTAGGGGAAGACCACGAGGCGGAAACGCTGCCAGCCCACCGCGCCGTCGAGGGATGCCGCCTCGAGCACCTCGGCGGGGACCTGTCCGAGTGCTGCGTAAAGGGTGAAGGCGGCGAAGGGCACGCCCTGCCAGACGACGATCACGGTGAGGACGAAGAAGAAGGACCACGGGTTGGCCAGCCACGAATGGTTGGTCCAGTCGGTCGATCCCGTCATGGTGTTCAGGGCCCAGTTGACGATGCCGTACTGCGAGTCGAAGATCCAGCCCCAGACGGTGGTCGCCGCCAGCGGCGGCATCGCCCAGGCGAGCAGGAGGCCGAGCGACACGAGGACGCGCCAGCCTCGCCGCAGCCGCGTCATGAGCACGGCGACGAGAGCGCCGAGGCTGACGATCAGCACGGTCATCACCACCATCAGCCCGAGGCTGCGGACGAGGACGGCCGGGAAGTCGGACTGCGTGAAGACCTCGAGGTAGTTCTCGAAACCGATGAAGTCGGGCAGCGTGCCCTGCACCTTGTTGCGGATGGCGTAGTCGGTGAACGACTGCACGAGCATCAGCACGGCGGGATAGCCGACCATCACCCCGAGGATGATGAGCGATGGGCCGAGCAGTGTCAGCGCGCCGACGTTGTCACGCCGTCGGCGCGACCGTTCCCGCTCGCCCGGCGTCGGCGACGCCGGGCGCTTCGCGCGGCGGGGCGGGCGGGTGAGGACGTCTGTCATCGTCCTGTCCTCTCTGCGATCGTCGTGGGACGCGGGGCCGGGCGCCGCGTCCCACGACGCCCGGCTACTTGTTGAGGATCGCTTCGATCTGGCTGTCGAGCTCGGTCGCGATCGCGGTGACGTCGCCGCCCTGTGCGATCTTGACCAGCGCGTCCTTGATGGCACCGGATGACTCGACCTCGGACCAATTCGGGCTCGCCGGCACGGCCTTCGACGACGCGACGGCCTTGGCGGCCTCGGCCGTGATCTCGTCGTCGGGCAGGAACTCGGCGAAGGAGGTCAGCGCGGGGATCAGGCCGTTCTCGGCGAGGATCTTCTGGTAGCCCTCCGAGAGGATGATCTTCAGCGCAGCCTCGGCCTTGTCGGGTGCGTCCGACTTCGCGGCGACGGCGATGTTCGAGCCTCCCGCGAACACCGGAGCGACCTCGCCGGCGGTCATGCCGGGAAGCGCGAAGGCCTTCAGGTCGGCGCCCGCGGTCTCGGGGCAGCCGGGAGCCTTCGCGTCGTCGGCGGGTGCGAGGATCGACCACTTCACCCAGGCGGGAGCGGAGAGGAATCCGACCTCGCCGGCGCAGAAGGGCACCTGGGGATCGGTCTCGTCCGCGTCGGCCGGCGCGATGGTGGCATTCTCGTAGACGTCCTGGAGCATCTCCAGACCGGCGATGCCGCCCGAGCTGGAGAACCCGCCCTTCCAGGTGTCGCCGTCCTGGGTCGCGATCTCGCCGCCGTTCGCCCAGACGTAGGGAAGGGCGTTGTACCAGTCCTTGCCGGGTGCGTAGATGCCCGACTTGGTGGCTGTCGTCGCGGCGATGCCGTCGGCCACGTACTCCTCGAGCGTCGTGGGCACCTCACCGCTGTATGAAGAGGGCGAGTAGAAGACGATGCGCGACCCCGCGTAGTACGGCGCGGCGTAGAGGCTGCCGTCCGCGGATCCGAGCTCGACGAAGCTCTGCAGCAACGCATCGCCGCCGAGGTCGGCCTCGATGTCGGAGATGTCGAGGAACAGGCCCTGGTCGATGAAGCCGGGCGACTGCGTGTTGCCGACCTCGACCAGGTCGGGTGCGTCGTTCGATGACAGCGCGGCGACGTAGTTGTCCGCGGTGTCGGCCCAGGTCTTCTCCTCGATGGTCAACGTCCAGCCTTCGTTCTCGGCTTCGAACGTCTTCTTGAGGTAGTCGCGGGCGTCCTGCGGGGTGTCGGTGCCGACAAGCCACACGGTCAGGTCTCCGGTCTCGGCGCTCTGCCCCGCGTCGCCGCTCGCGCAACCGGCGAGCAGCAGGGCGGAGGCACCGAGGAGCGACAGTGCTCCGAGGCTCTTCTTCATGGTGATTCCTTCTTCTCTGGTGTCGACGAGTCGGATGGCTCGTCCGGGTGTGGAGCGGTTGGTGCGGGTGGATCTCAGCGGATGTGGAGCAGGGTCAGGAGACGCCGAGGCGACCTGACAGGACCATGACGGCAGCGCCGCGCAGGACGATGTCCTGGCCTTGCTCCGTCATCCGCACCTGCAGCTCGTCGTGGAACGTGGCGAGCGTGCGGGTGCGCACCGTCTCGGCAGCCGCCCGTGCGAGCGGGCCGTCGAGAAGTTCTGCGGGGCCGGAGAGGACGACCTCCGACAGATCGAGCGCCCCGACGATGGGGGCCAGTGCGATGCCGAGCCGCTCGCCCGCGTCGCGCAGGAGTCCCTCGCGATCGCTTTCGGCACCGGCTGCGAGGCGGGCGGAGAGAGAGGGGACCGAGATCCATGCCTCGAGACATCCCACCTTGCCGCAGGCGCAGTCGGGGCCGCCGTCGGTGCCCACGGTGACGTGACCGATCTCACCCGCGGCCGATCGCGCACCGCGCAGGGGGTCGCCGCCGGTGAGGAGCCCGGCACCGACGCCTCGGCCGACTTTGACGAGGATGACGTCGTCACCGGCTCCGCCGAACGTGTGCTCCGCGAGCACCGCGGCGTTCGCGTCGTTCGCGACGAGGACGGGCACGCCGACGGCATCGCTCAGGATGCCGGTGAGGTCGACGCCTTCCCAACCGAGGCCGGGCGCGGCGAGCACGACCCCGGCCGCGTCGACGACACCCGGGGTACCGACGCCCACCCCGAGCACGGGCGCATGCGCATCGCGCACGAGAGTGCGCGCCAGCTCGACGACCACCGGCAGGATGTCGGCGCGGTCTCGGGGGACGGCAGCCTCGTGACGCGCGACGATCTCGCCGTCGAGGGTCATGACTGCCCCCGCGAACAGGTCGTTCCCCGAGAGGTCGAGGCCGACGATGCGGTGCCCGTCACGAGCGAGATCGATGAGGATGGCAGGCTTGCCCGGGCCCGCGGCCTCGCGGACACCCTGTTCCGCCACGAAGCCGTCGCCGATGAGCTCGGCGACGAGGTCGGAGATCGTGACGCGCGTCAATCCGGTCTCGCGGGCCAGGTCGGCACGGCTCATCGCTCCCCCGTGGAAGAGCCGTTCGAGAACGAGCGCGCGGTTGTGCGCCCGAGCGTGCTCGGGCAGGATCTTCGCGCCTGGGCGCCGCGTGCGGGTCGTGCGCCGCGGGGCCTGGGTGTCCGAGCTCGTCATGTTTGTTAGTAGACCTTACGAAAGGGGCCGGCACAAGCGGCCGGGTCGGTTTTGCTAGTGATGTTTACAAACCCGTTACATCCGCGCCGCACGTCCAGACCAGATGTCAAGTGGGACTCTCCAGCGCCACTCCTCCGTAGGGTGGAGTGATCGCCGCCCCGAGGAGAACCGCATGAACCGTCGCTTGACCGCCCTCACCGTCACCGCGCTGGCGCTCGTCGCCCTGACCGGATGCACCGGGGGCGACGACTCCGCCTCCGGAGGCTCGAACGCCGCGAGCAACCAGTCGGTCGAAGACGCGTGCACGCAGGTCGACGACGTCATGACCGAAGCCACGCAGGGCATCCAGGAGATCGACCCCTCCGACCCCGCCGCGGCGGCGAGTGCGCTGCGCACCATCTCCGACGGCATGGGCGAGGCTGCCGCCCAGGTCACCAACGAAGAAGTCTCGGGCATCCTCCCCGACCTGCAGACGGCGTTCTCCTCGGCCGCCGATTCGATGGAGGCCGTCGCCGCCGGCGACACCGATCGAGCCACGGAGCTGACCACGGCGCTCAGCGACGTCCAGGGCAGCATCGACACCTACACCGAACTCTGCGGCGCCAGCTGAGCACCCGGCGCGAGCCGGATTGCGCCGCTGAATAACACTCTGGTTTCACTCAGGCCGCTCTCGGACTGCTGTCGCGTACCATGAGTTCCGAGTGCGCGTTCACGCGCAGACGGGGGTACAGCGGTGACGGATGTCGCGTCGAAGCATGATCACGAGAGCACGGCCGAATCGGGCGTGCCCTCGACCGATCCCGATCAGCGCGTCGAATGGGCACCTGTCGAGCCGGCGCGCAAGAAGCGGCATCTCGGCCTGTGGATCGGTGTTCCCGTCGGCGTCGTCGCGCTGGGAGCAGCCGCGGCATCCTTCTTCCTGATCGCCCCCGGCACGACCATCGCCGGCGTCCCCGTCGGTTTCATGACCCCCGGCGCCGCAGCATCGGCTGTGCAGGACCGGCTCGACCAGACCACCGTCACGCTCGGTGACGGCGGGGCGAGCGTCTCGGGTGCCGACCTCGGGGCGCAGGTGGACGGCACGGCGCTCGCGGCATCCGCCTTCGACGCCCGACCCGCGTGGAACGTCACCCAGTGGTTCGGCGACCCCATCGCCGCCACCGTGACCCTCGACGAAGCCAGCGCCAGCAGCGCGCTGCGGGGCGCTGCGGGCGACCTCTACGTCGAGCCCACGGCGGCATCCATCTCGTTCGACGGTACGTCCTACGTCGTCAGCCCCGACGTGCCCGGCGCGGGAGTGGACCCCGAGGCGGCCCGTGCGGGCCTGCAGAGCGCGTTCGACTCCGGCGCGACCGGCGCCGCCATCGACCCCGAGCTCACACCCGTCTCGGCACTGACCACCACCGCCGCCGCGGAAGAGACCGCCGCGTCGCTCAACAGCATGCTCGACGGCGTCGGCTTCTACGTCGGCGACGAGCGCACCGTTCCCGTCGACCGCGCCACGGCGGCGAGCTGGCTGACGGTCGCGACCGCCGACGACGGGTCGTTCGAGATCACGGCAGACCCCGCCGCCATCCAGCCCGTCGTCGACACGCTGCCGAGCCTCGTCGATCGTGCCCCCGTGAACGGCGTGGTGTTCGCCAACGCCGCCGGTGAGATCATCGACGACTCCGACGCCGGTCTCGACGGCCGCACGCTGACTTCGACCGACGGCATCGCCGCCGATTTCGCCGAACAGCTCGCGACGGGGGATGCCGCCTACCGTCTGCCCGTGGATGTCGTCCCGGTCACTACCGAGACCATCACCCGTCTTCTCGAGGTCGACCTCGGCGAGCAACGCCTCTACCTCAAGGAGAACGGCGTCGTCGTCGACTCGTGGCTCGTCTCGACGGGCCGCCCCGGCGCCGACACGCAGACCGGCTACTACACGATCGGGTGGAAGACCCCACGCCAGGACATGCGCGGCACCGCTGCCGACTCCGGTGTCAGCTACGTTCAGCCCGACGTCAAGTGGGCCATGTACTTCAACGGCGATCAGGCGTTCCATGGCGTCTACTGGCACAGCAACTGGGGCAACCGGATGAGCGCCGGGTGCGTCGGGATGCCCGACTCGCGCGCCGCCCAGATCTACGAGTGGGCCGTCGCCGGAACCGACGTCTACGTCCACGCCTGATCGACGGGAACCGACGTCTCCCGTCGTATCGTCCGATCGATCGATGCGCGACGGATCGATCACCGTTAGCCTGTGACCATGGCTGACCTCCGAGTGGAAGAACTGTCGGCGTCGACGATCGTCGCGGTGAACAACCTGTCGCTGAAGCCCGGGCAGGAGCGTTTCGTCGTGCCCGAGAGCTACGCCATCGCCGCGACCGTGGTCGACCCCGCGACCTCATGGCAGCGCGTCATCCTCGACGGCGACGAGGTCGTCGGATTCGTCAGCGCCGGTTTCGACCCCGACGCGCCGCACGAGCACTTCCGCTCGGTGCTGTGGCGCATCAACGTCGACGCCGACGACCAGGGCCGCGGCGTCGGACGCTTCGCGGTCGAGCAACTGGTCGACGAGGCGCGCAAGCGCGGTTTCGACTGCCTCAACGTGATCTACGAAGCGGGCGAGGGCGGGCCCGAGGCGTTCTTCGCCCGTGTCGGCTTCACCCCCGTCGACGAGACCGAGTACGGCGAGGTCGTCGCCGAGATCCGCTTCTGACGGACTCCCCCACGCACGCAGCAGAACGCCCCGGACCGCCGAAGCGGCCGGGGCGTTCTGCTGCGTCAGAGTGAGGTCACATCCCGTCGATGATGCGGTTCAGCGTCGCCGAAGGCCGCATGACGGCAGCGACGAGCTCGGCATCGGGGCGGTAGTAGCCGCCGATCTCCGCCGGCGATCCCTGAACCGCCACCAGCTCGTCCACGATCGTGGTCTCGTTCGCGGCGAGCTCCTCAGCGACCGGCGCGAACGCGGCGGCGAGCTCGGCGTCGACCGTCTGTGCGGCCAGCTCCTGAGCCCAGTACAGCGCGAGGTAGAAGTGGCTGCCGCGGTTGTCGATCGTGCCGAGCGCGCGGCCGGGCGACTTGTCCTGCTCGAGGAACGTGCCGGTCGCGGCATCCAGCGTGTCGGCGAGCACCTTGGCGTGGGCGTTGCCGGTGTACTCGGCGAGGTGCTCGAACGAGGCGGCCAGAGCGAAGAACTCGCCCAGCGAGTCCCACCGCAGGTAGTTCTCGGCGACGAGCTGCTGCACGTGCTTCGGTGCCGAGCCGCCTGCGCCGGTCTCGAACAGACCGCCACCGGCCAGCAGCGGGACGATCGAGAGCATCTTGGCGCTCGTGCCCACCTCGAGGATCGGGAAGAGGTCGGTCAGGTAGTCGCGCAGGACGTTGCCGGTGACGGAGATCGTGTCCTCACCGCGGCGGATGCGCTCGAGCGAGTAGCGCGTCGCGTCGGCGGGCGCCAGGATCTCGATGGTGAGGCCGTCGGTGTCGTGCTCGGCGAGGTAGGTCTTGACCTTCGCGATGAGGTTCGCGTCGTGGGCACGGGTCTCGTCGAGCCAGAACACGGCGGGGACGCCCGTTGCGCGCGCGCGGGTGACCGCGAGCTTGACCCAGTCGCGCACCGCGACATCCTTCGTCTGGGTCGCACGCCAGATGTCGCCGGCCTGGACCTCGTGCGACAGCAGGACCGAGCCCGAGGAGTCGACGACCTCGACCGTGCCCGCAGCCGGGATCTCGAAGGTCTTGTCGTGCGAGCCGTACTCTTCCGCCGCCTGGGCCATCAGGCCGACGTTGGGCACCGACCCGATCGTGGCGGGGTCGAGCGGGCCGTGCTCGATGACGTCGTCGATCGTCGCCTGGTAGACGCCGGCGTACGACGAGTCGGGGATGACGGCGATCGTGTCGTCCTCGCCGCCGTCGGCACCCCAGAGCTTGCCGCCGTTGCGGATGAGGGCGGGCATCGAGGCGTCGACGATCACGTCGGAGGGCACGTGGAGGTTCGTGATGCCCTTGTCGGAGTTGACGTACGACAGACGCGGGCCGGCGGCGATCGCGGCGTCGAAGGCGGCACGGATCTCGTCGCCGTTCCCGAGCTGAGACAGGCCCGCGAGAATCGCACCGAGGCCGTCGTTGGGGGTGAGGCCGGCAGCGGCGAGGTCGTCACCGTAACGGGCGAACACGTCGGCGAAGAAGGCGCGCACGACGTGACCGAAGATGATCGGGTCGCTGACCTTCATCATCGTCGCCTTGAGGTGCACCGAGTACAGCACGTCCTCGGCGGCGGCCTGCGCGACCGTGTCGGCGAGGAAGGCGTCGAGGGCCGCGGCCGACAGGAAGGTCGCGTCGACCACCTCGCCCGGGAGCACCTTAAGGCCCGACTTCAGCTCGGTGACGGTGCCGTCCTGAGCCGTGAAGCGGATGGTGAGCACGTCGTCGCCCTCGATGACCGTGGAGGTCTCGTTCGACTTGAAGTCGTCGTGGCCCAGCGTCGCGACGCGGGTCTTCGACCCGTCGGCGAACGGCTTGTTGCGGTGCGGGTGCTTGCGCGCGTAGTTCTTCACCGACAGCGGAGCGCGACGGTCGCTGTTGCCCTCGCGCAGCACGGGGTTCACGGCGGAGCCCTTGATGCGGTCGTAGCGGGCGCGGACGTCCTTCTCGTCGACGTTCTGCGGCTCGTCGGGGTAGTTCGGGATGTCGTACCCCGCAGCCTGCAGCTCGGCGATGGCCGCCTTCAGCTGCGGGATCGAGGCCGAGATGTTCGGCAGCTTGATGATGTTGGCCTCGGGCAGCGTCGCCAGGCCGCCGAGCTCGGCGAGGGCATCGCCCACCTGCTGCTCGGGGGTGAGGTTCTGCGGGAAGGCGGCGAGGATGCGGCCCGCGAGCGAGATGTCGCGGGTTTCGATGGCCACGCCGGCCGCACCGGCGAAGGCCTCGACGATGGGCAGGAAGGAGGCGGTGGCCAGTGCCGGCGCCTCGTCGGTGTACGTGTAGATGATGGTCGAGTCGGGCACGTGTCGTCTCTCCAAAAAGCGCGTCGAGGGTCGGTCCTCAGCGTATCGCACGGGGGCAGTTCTCTCGATGTCGAGATATCTCTCACGACTCCGGGCTTCGCGCTAGGGTGAGCGCGTGCCGCGCTTCGATCTTCCGCTCGCCGAACTGCAGGACTATCGCCCGGAGGTGAGCGAGCCCAGCGATTTCGACGATTTCTGGTCGGCCACGATCGCGGGCTCGCGTGAGGCCGGAGGCGAGGTGACGGTGTCTGCGGCATCCGAGCTGTACGCCACCGTCGATGTGCACGACGTGACCTTCCCCGGTTACGGCGGTGATCCCGTGAAGGCCTGGCTGATCCTCCCCGCGCATCGCGAGGGGCCGTTGCCGGCGGTCGTGGAGTTCGTCGGCTACGGCGGCGGTCGGGGTCTGCCCACCGAGCGGCTCGCCTGGGCCACCGCCGGATACGCCTCGTTCGTCATGGACACCCGCGGACAGGGCAGCGTGTGGGGCAGCGGCGGCGAGACGCCCGATCCGCACGGGTCGGGCCCGGCCGTGCCCGGCTTCATGACTCGCGGCATCGAATCGCCCGAGACCTACTACTACCGACGCGTGTTCACCGACGCCGTGCGCGCTGTCGACGCGGTGCGATCGCTCCCCGAGGTCGACCCCTCGCGGGTATCGGTGACGGGCGGCAGCCAGGGCGGCGGCATCGCCATCGCAGCCGCCGGCCTGAGCGAAGGCCTCGTCGCGGCGATGCCCGACGTGCCCTTCCTCTGCCACTTCGAGCGTGCCGTCGGGTTCACCGGCAGCGACCCCTATCAGGAGGTCGTGCGCTGGCTGGCCGTCCACCGCGGCGACGAGGCCCGGGTCTTCGAGACCCTGTCGTACTTCGATGGCGTGAACTTCGCCCGTCGCGCCGACGCCGCCGCCCTGTTCTCGGTGGGACTGCTCGACCCGGTGTGCCCGCCGTCGACGGTCTACGCCGCATTCAACGCCTATGGCGGCACGCACAAGGAGATGTCGGTCTTCCCCTTCAACGAGCACGAGGGCGGGCAGGGCTACCAGTGGGAGGCCCAGGCGGCGTTCCTGCGTCGTGTTCTCGGAGGCGACGCATGAGCGCACGTCGCGTGCTCGCCATCGACGCGGGACAGAGCGGGATCAAGGTGCGCCCGGCCGCGGCATCCGGTGGAGACCTCCTCTTCCCCGGCATCCGCACCGGCGAGCCGCTGCTCCCCCAGCTCGCCGCCGTCGTCGCCGAGACGGCGGCGCGCACCGGAGAACCGGCCGACGTGGTTGTGGCGGGCATCTCGGGGCTGACCGACGCGAACGCCGACGCCGACGCCCTGCTCGCCCTGACGGCGGCGCAGGGCGTGCGCGGGGTCGTGCTCGCGCACGATTCGACGACCTCGTTCCTCGGCGCCCTCGGCGACCGGCGCGGGGCCGTGGTGGCAGCCGGCACCGGAGTCGTGACGCTCGCCGTCGGGGCCGAGACCACCGCTCGCGTCGACGGTTGGGGCTGGATCATGGGCGATGCCGGCAGCGGCTACTGGATCGGCCGCGAGGCCCTCGACGCCGTGATGCGCGCTTACGACGGTCGTGGCCCGACGACCGAGCTGACGGCGGCGGTCTCGGACCGCTGGCCCGACCTGTCGCAGGCGTACATGAGCCTGCAGGCAGACCCCGACCGCGTCCGCGTCGTCGCGAGCTACGCGGCCGTCGTCGCCCGCGCGGCCGACGCGGGCGACGCCGTCGCGCAGGACATCTCGGTGCGCGCCGCGCATGAGCTCGCCCAGAGCGTGCGCGCCGCGATCGCCCAGGTGCGCAGTGACGAGGAGTCGTTCCCGGTGTGCGCGATCGGAGGCGTGTTCGGCTCGACCCCGCTGCGGGAGGCCTTCGCCGACGATCTGCACGCGGGCGACGAGTCGGTGCGCCTGGTGGCCCCCGTCGGCGTCGGTATCGACGGGGTGATGGCCCTCGCCGACCTCGACGAGTCGCACCCCCTCGCCGCGGTCACCCATCACGCCGGCGTCATCCGCTGACGACCTCCGCCCAACGCCGACCCCCGCCGAGAACGCACCGCAACGCCGAGAACGCACCGTCTCCGGTGCGTTCTCGGGGCGAGGGTGCGTTCTCGGCGTGGGGTCAGACGAGCGACTCGCGCCAGGCGGTGTGCAGCTGGGCGAACTTGCCCGTTCCCGCGATCAGCGCGGCGGGTGTGTCGTCCTCGATGATGCGGCCGTGCTCCATCACCAGCACACGGTCGGCAATGGCCACTGTCGACAGGCGGTGCGCGATGATGATCGCCGTGCGGTCGGCCAGCAGCGTCCCGAGGGCCTCCTGGATCTGCCGCTCGCTCGGGATGTCGAGCGAGGCCGTCGCCTCGTCGAGGATCAGCACCGCCGGGTCGGCGAGGAACGCGCGCGCGAACGAGATCAGCTGACGCTGCCCCGCCGACACGCGGCCGCCTCGCTTGTTGACGTCGGTCGCATATCCGTCGGGGAGTCGCTCGATGAACTCGTGCGCGCCCACGGCCCGTGCCGCGGCCTGGATCTCGTCCATCGTCGCGTCGGGCTTGCCGAGCGCGATGTTGTCGGCCACCGTGCCGCTGAACAGGTACGCCTCCTGCGTGACCATGACGATCGCGCGCCGTAGGTCTTTCGGATGCAGCTGACGCAGGTCGACGCCGTCGAGGGTCACCCGGCCCTTCGTGGGGTCGTAGAAGCGCGCGACGAGCTTGGCGAGTGTCGACTTGCCGGCGCCCGTCGTCCCCACGAGCGCGATCGTCTGCCCCGCGGGCATGTCGAGCGAGAAGTCGGGCAGGATCGTCACGGCATCCGAGTACCCGAAGGTCACGTCCTCGAAACGCAGGTGCCCGCGGGCCTCACGCAGCTCGACCGGAGCCATCGGGTCGGGAACCGTCGGTTCCTCTTCGAGCACGCCCGACACCTTCTCGAGCGCCGCTGTCGCCGACTGGTACGAGTTGAGGAAGAAGGCGACCTCCTGCATCGGCGCGAAGAAGTTGCGCACGTACAGCACAGCCGACAGCAGGAAGCCGAGGCTCAGCGTGCCGTCGACCACCCGGAATCCGCCCCATGCCAGCACGAGGGCGAGCGAGACGGATGCCACCGCCATGAGCGCCGGCTCGAACGTTCCGAACAGGCGGATCGAGCGCATGTTCACATCGCGGTAGTCGCTCGAGAGCCCGCCGAACTCGGCATCGTTCGCGGGCTCCTTGCGGAACGCCTTCACCGCGCGGATGCCGGTCATCGACTCGACGAACTTGACGATCACCTTCGCGCTGATGACGCGCGACTCGCGGTAGACGACCTGCGAGCGCAGGTAGAACCAGCGCATGAGCAGGAACAGCGGAATGCCCATGACCGCGAGGATGACGCCCGACTGCCAATCGAGCAGCAGGAGCGCGATGAGGGTGAACCCGCCGTAGAGCAGACCCGAGACGAGCTCGTTCAGGCCGCCGTCGAGCAGTTCGCGGATCGTGTCGAGATCGCTGGTCTGACGCGAGATGATGCGCCCCGAGGTGTACGACTCGTGGAACTCCAGGCTCAGCCGCTGCGTGTGGCGGAAGATCCGCTTGCGCAGGTCGATCATGACCGCCTGGGTCAGGCGAGCTGCGACGACGGCGTACCAGCCGATGAGCGCGGCGCCGCCGATAGCCGTGATGAGGAAGACGATGACGACCGCGATGGTCGGCATCCAGTCGGCTTCCTTCTGCACGGCGGGTAGCGCATTGGCGATGCCCCAGCCCACGAGAGCGGGGCCGGCGACCCGCAACGCCGTCGACACCACGAGCACGACCGCCGCCAGCGCCAGTTGCATGCGCAGCGGCGAGACCAGCGACCCGAGCAGGCGCAGCGAGCGCCGCCGGATCTCGCGGCTCTCGTCGCGGGTGTAGTCGGAGCGGTCCTCGCCGCTCGTCCCGGTGACGGTGCTCACAGGGTCACCTCCCTTTCGTCCTGTCGTTGCTGTTCGTCCTCGAGACTCGAGATGACGTGGCGGTAGTGCTCGCTGGTGCGCAGCAGCTCGGAGTGGGTGCCGACGGCGGTCACGCGCCCCTCTTCGAGCAGCGCCACCCGGTCGGCGAGCGTCACCGTCGACGGGCGGTGCGCGACGATGAGGGCGGTCGTGTCGGCGAGCACCTCGCGGAGCGCGTCTTCGACGAGCGCCTCGGTGTCGACGTCGAGTGCCGACAGCGGATCGTCGAGCACGAGCACGGCCGGACGAGCGGCGACGGCGCGGGCGAGCGCCAGGCGCTGCCGCTGTCCGCCCGAGAGGCTGAGCCCCTCTTCGCCGATGACCGTGTCGACCCCCGCCGGCAGCGTGTCGACGAAGTTCGCCTGCGCGACAGACAGCGCCTCTCGCATGACGCGCTCGGCCTCCGCGCTGCCGCGCTCGAGGTCTTCGCGCCCGAGCAGCACGTTCTCGCGGACGGTTTGCGAGAACAGCGTCGCGTCTTCGAATGCCATGCCGACGTGGCGGCGCAGCTCGTCGAGCCGCAGGTCGCGCACGTCGACGCCGTCGAGCAGCACACGGCCGCCGGTGACGTCGTACAGCCGGCCGGGCAACGTCGTGAGCGTCGTCTTACCCGACCCGGTCAGGCCCACGAGCGCCATCGTCTCGCCCGGACGCAGCGCGAGGTCGATGCCGTCGAGCAGATCGCGCTCGCTCTCCGGCGCATCCTGGTAACGGAAGCGGGCGCCCTCGAAGACGAGCTCGCCGCGCGGCTGCGCGATGGTCGTCGGGTTCTCGGGGTCTGTGATCGTGTTCTGCTCGTCGAACACCTCGAAGATGCGGTCGGTCGCCGTGCGGGCGTCGACGAGGAACGAGAAGAGGAACCCGATCGACTCGACGGGCCAGCGCAGGATCGTCGCCATCGCGAAGAACGCGATGAGCGAGTCGACTCCGAGCTCATCCGCCTGCACGAGGTAGATGCCGGCGCCGAGGCACAGTGCGAAGGCGATGTCGGGCAGCAGAACGAGCCAGAACCAGATCCAGCCGACCGCTTTGGCCTTCTTGACCTCGGTCTCGCGCAGGGTCTCGGCCTGCCGCGTGAACTTCTGCAGGGCGTGACCGCCGCGGCCGAACGCCTTCAGCACGCGGATGCCGTGCACCGACTCCTCGACGGCCGTCGCGAGATCACCGGCCTGGTCCTGGCTCTGGCGCGAGAGCAGCCCGTAGCGGTTCTCGAACACGAAGCCCGCGATCCACAGGGGCGCGGAGACGACAACGAAGATCGTGCCCAGCAGCCAGTGCCACCGGAACAGGATGATCGAGCCGACGACGATCGTCACCATGTTCACGACGAGCAGGACGATGCCGAAGGCGAGCCAGCGGCGGATGAGGCTGATGTCCTGCATCATCCGGCTCAGCAGCTGGCCCGACTGCCAGCGATCGTGGAAGGCGACCGGCAGGCGCTGGAGCCGCGCGAAGAAGTCGGTGCGCAGCTCGTACTCGACCTTCGTGGCAGGGGCGAGCACGAACCAACGGCGCGCCCAGACCATGAGCGCCTCGAGCAGGCCGAGTGCGAGGATGGCGCCGGCGCCGAGGACGATGAGCCATGGGTCGCCCGAGGAGATCGGCCCCTCGGGGCCGACGATCACCTCGAGGACGAGCGGGATGCCGAGAGCGAGCAGGCTCGCGACGAGCGCGCTGGCGAAGCCGAGGCTCAGTCGCGGCAGCACCGGTTTGGCGAACGGAAGCAGACGCGCGAGCGCGCGCGGCGTGGACAGACGAGGGGGCGTCGAGGAGGTCATGATCCTGAGGTGTGTCGAGCGGGATGCCGGTGACGGCGAGGGGCGCGCGCGAGCGCGGCGAATCGGGGCACGGACCCCGAGGGAAGGAACGTCTGAAGCGCTGAAGCGCTTCCCGGAGCTACCGGACGATTCCTCCGCGTGCGGGACGCCCGTCGGCCGTGACGAGGAAGGCGACGGACTTCGTGATGACGATGGCCGATGACATGGCTTCCTCCTGGGGTCGAGCGGACGGGGCACCCGCTACGCACACGGGAGCCCTCCAGGATATATCTGTGTATTCGCTGAGTGCAAGGAAAACCTGGCAGCGATTCAGGCGCGAAGCCGCGCCTCGCGCTCGAGGAGACGTTGTTTGACCTCGACGCCCCACGCGAATCCCCCGAGCGCCCCACCCGTGCGGAGAACGCGATGGCACGGGACGAACAACGCCGCTGCATTGCGGGCGCAGACGGATGCCGCGGCACGCACGGCTCCGGGTGAGCCGAGCGCCGCCGCGAAGCCCGCGTAGGTCAGCGGCTCACCGGGAGCGATGCGCCGGAGCGCCTGCCACCCCACGCTCTGCAGAGTGGTGCCGGGCTGACGCACCGGCACCGCGTCGATGGCGGTGAGGTCGCCACCGTAGTAGGCGGCCACGGCGGCCGCGGCATCCGTAGGACCGTCGAGGATCTGCGCGGGACGCGCGACGGGGCGGAGTCGGTTGAGGATCGCATCGGGATCGCTGGTCCACCCGGAGGCGAGCACCTCACCGCCCGCCTCGAGGATCGTGAAAGGCCCGTCGGGCGTCGCGACGGTCTGGAGCCGGGCCGTCTCGACCAGGGTGGTCTCGGTCGGGGCGGAGGCGTCGGTGGTGGCGGTCATGCTCGGGCCTTTCGGGACGGCGAGAGGGTGGGCTCGGTCGCGCTCTCGCGCCAAGCCTGGGTGACGGGGGCGGCGTACCAGAGGTGCGCCATGAGGTAGCTGCGCCAGGGCGCGACGCGCTCGGACCAGGCGACGAGCTCGGACGGGCCGGCGGGGATGCCTGCTGCGGCGGCCCCTGCTCGGGCCGCGACATCGCCGGGCAGGAGGATGTCGGGGTCTCCGAGCACCCGCATGCGCACGTAGTCGGCCGTCCAGGGGCCGATGCCCGGGAGGGCGAGCAGAGCGGAGCGCTGTTCGTGCGTGTCGTCGCCGGGAGACAGGCGCAACGAGCGGTCGGCGAGCGCGGTGGCGGCGCCGACGATGGCACGGATGCGGGCGCCGGGCCCGCGCAGGACGTCGGCGCCGTGCTCGGCGACCGCCGACATCGTCGGGAAGAGGATCGCCGGGCCGGCGGCGGTCTCGACCGGTTCGCCGAGCTCGGCGGCCAGCCGCCCCTGCACGGTGCGCGCCGAGGCGACGCTGATCTGCTGGCCGATCATGGCCCGGATGAGCATCTCGTCGGGGTCGATGGCTGCGGGCAGGCGCACTCCCGGAATCCGTGCGACGAGGGGCGCCAGCTCGGGATGCCGCGCCAGGGCTTCGTCGACGGCGGTCGGATCGGCGTCGAGATCGAACAGCCGTCGGACGCGCGCGATGAGGGTGGACAGGTCGGTCAGCGAGGCGAGCTCGGCGCGCAGACGCACGCGGCCCGCGTCATCCTGGCGCACCTCGAACCAGGCCGGACCGCCCGCGAGCCGGACGACCCGGGCGAACGAGCGCTCGTCACCCGACTCGACACCGGGGATGGCGTGCGCCCGCATCCACCCGAACAGGCCGGCGGCGTCGAACGGTTCCCGCACCGGAAGGACGAGGTCGATGCGGCCCGGCATCCGCTCCCCCACCTGCCGGCGCGCCCGCAGCTGGCCGGGAGGCATCGCGAACACCTCGCCCACCGTTTCGTTGAACTGCCGCACGCTCGCGAATCCCGCGGCGAAGGCCACGTCGGCGATGGGCAGGTCGGTGTCGACCAGCAACGCCCGCGCCGTGTGGGCGCGGTGCGCGCGGGCGAGCGCGAGCGGACCGGCTCCGAGCTCCGATGTCAGCAGCCGGGTGAGGTGCCGCGAGGAGTAGCCGAGGCGGGATGCCAGCCCCGGGACGCCCTCGCGATCGACGACGCCGTCGGCGATGAGACGCATCGCACGCGCGGCGAGATCGCCGCGCAGGTTCCACTGCGGCGAGCCCGGAGTCGCCTCGGGCAGGCACCGCTTGCACGCGCGGTAGCCGGCCTCGTGTGCCGCGGCGCTCGTCGGATAGAAGGTCACGTTGGCGGGCTGCGGGGTGCGGGCGGGGCAGCTCGGGCGGCAGTAGATGCCCGTCGAGCGAACGGCCGTGACGAACTGGCCGTCGAAGCGGCGGTCGCGCGCGTCGATGGCGCGATACCGCTCGTCGAAGGTCATCCCGTCACTCGTCATGCCCCCAGCCTGACACGCCCCGCCGACACCGGCTCGCGGAAATCGGACACGACCGTTCCCGGGGCACGGCACGGTCGACTCGCCACGGGATGCGGATCCCGCCCCTCCCGGATCCGCGCTTTCTGGCGAGTCGACGGGAGGTCAGCGAGGCGGGAAGGAGAACTGCGGGACCGAGGAGGGACCTTCCGTCGCGGGAAGCCGGCGCCAGACGTCCGCGGGCAGGCGTTCCTCGGCGAAAACCTCTGTCGCGAGGGCATGTGCCGACCCGGGGGCGCATTCCGTCTCGGCCGACACCCTCACCCGGTCCGTTGCCGCGTGGATCGTGACGACCGTCCGCTCGGCGATGACCCCCTCGGCGACGACTGTCACTTCGCGCGCGTCCCCCTGCCCCCGGTCGCTCGTGTCGCTTTCGATCCCCAGTGAGGCGAGAGCCTCGACCGCTGCGTCGGCTACCTCCCATGCGTCGCGTCCGGGCAGCTCCAGACCGCGTACGGCCACGAGACGGTATCCCCCGTCCTCGCTGAGCCCGCGCTGGCATCCTGTCGGATGTGCGCCGTACGCACCGTCCACGACGCTCCACTCGGCCGGCTCGATCGCCATGATCACCGTGTGAACGCCCGTCGCCAACGCGAAGAACCGGTCCCGCGCCTGCGCGTACGTCTCGCTGTCACCGACGCCGCCGGAGCCTCCGCATCCGCTCACCAGCAGCACCGAGAGCAGCACGAGTGCGCCGACGCCGGCACGGCTCACACTTCTCACCCGGAACATCTGCGAGCGTGTCAGGTCATCATCGAGGCGGAACCGGGGCGTCCGTCACGAGTGGCTGCGGCTCGACCGGCGTGCCGTCCTCGCTGTAGTACACGGGACCGTCGGGCGGGAAGAAGAACAGGGGCACCGACGACGGACCTTCCGTCGCGGGAAGGCGACGCCAGACGTCATCGGGGTACAGCTCCTCACCGAACATCGTCGTGAGGATGTCGGAGCTCGATCCGGCGGTGCAGGCGGTCTCGCTGGAGACGAGCACACGGCCGTCGACGGGGCGGATGACGACCACGGTGCGGGCGGCGTCGCTCTCCCCCACGACGGTCACCTCCCGCGCGTCCCCCGAACCGCGCTCCACGGCCTCCGCGTCTATCCCGAGCTCGGCGAAACCCTCGGATGCCGCAGCCGCGATGTCCGCAGCATCCCGCCCCGGCAGCTCGAGCGCGCGCACCGCGGTGAACGAGTACCCCGTGTCGGAGCTGACCCCCAGCTGACATCCGCTCGGGCGGGCTCCGTACTGTCCCTGGTCGACCCGCCAGTCGGTCGGCTCGATCGCCATGATCACCGTATGCAGCTCGTCGGCCATCGCCGTGAACTGCTCGCGCGCCTGGGTGTACACGTCCGCGGCCGGCTGTTCGTCACTTGGCGTCGCCGCACACGAGCTCATCATCAACACCAATCCGACGGTGAAAGCCGTCATCGTCATCCGCGAGGTCGGTCTCATCAGTCACGTCCGGTAGGGGTCAACGGGCAGCCATCGCAGCCAATCGGGCAGATCCCAGAAGCCGCGCTCGCTGCCCTCACCGTCAATCTCCGTCCCGGGTTCACCGGTCAGGATGATCTGCTGGATGTTGTAGAACGATTCCGATCCTTGCACGAGGTACCCCTCGCCGTCGCCCGATGGAAGTGGGCCGTTGCCGCCTTCGTGGGCGCCGTGCCCCGGGGTGGGCGCGAGGTGCTGGTCGCCCGCGTAACCGCCGTCACTACCGAACTCGGTCACGCCCGGGAGCGTCTCGGGCACCGTGCCGTGCGCGCCACCCCAACTCGTGTCACGGCCGATCCGCGCCCACGCATCGTTCTCCGACAGCGTCGCGTACATGCGCAGGTCGTCGGCGTTCTGAAGATTCGAGAGCACCTGAGGATCGCTGGGGAAACCGGCGGAGCCCACGGCGATGAACTGGTCGACGCCGAGTGCGCCCGGGCGCGAACCGATCGCGAGGGCGGCGGTCGTGCTGCCGTAGGAGTGGGCGATGACGGCCTTCTCCGCCGTCGGATGCACCGCGTCGATTCCCAGCAGGAACGAGCGGAGTGCTGCCGCGCCGTCACGCGCCCGGTCCATGCCGGGCTCTTCGATCTCGTTGGGAGAGTCGTAGCCGAACCACGCGATCGTCGCGAGGCCCGGTCCGGCGTTGTTGAGCGCGCGAGCCGAGTCTCCCCACTCACCGATGCCCGCCACAGACGAGTTCATACCGGGAACCAGCACGTTGATGTCCGTTGCGGAAGCGAGATCGCCGTAGGCCAGTGCCGCGGTGGTCTGCGCCGAACCGTCGGGATCGAACGAGATCAGGAGCGGGAAGGGCGGGCCATCCGTCAGCTCTTCCCACAGCGCCGCGACGTCGTCGCCGAGGGCACCCCCGGGGTTCGTGGCGCGCAGCGCCTCGAGGCGCTCGCGGTTGATCCGTCCGCGGACGTCGTAGGGGATGCCGTCGAGATTGCCGATGATGTCGGGATGCGCCCGGGCGACCTCATCCTGCAGCTCGGGATGCGCGAGCCACAGCTCGAGCACCGCCTGCGGGGTGTCCGCCGCGAGCAGCTGGTCGAGCAGGTTCTGCGCCTGCGACGTCATCGCCGGCCCCGCCCCGCCGGCGAGCTCGGCGAGCGCCGCGTCGTAGGCGGTGTCCCAGGCGGAGTAGTGGCTCTCGAACTGCTCCCACAGATCGGCGAGATCGCTGGCCGCGGCATCCCGGGCGGCGACGGCATCCTGTGCCTCGTCGTTCGCGCGCCGGACGTCGGCAGGCTCTCCCGAGCGCGAGGTCCAGAGAGCGTTCAGCCCCGCTTCGTTCGCCGTGGCCGATGCCGACGACAACGCGGCGTGGGCGGACTCGATGTCGTCGATGAGCCGGTTGGCCGCCTCGGCCGACGATGAGAACGCGTCGGCGTAGCGCTGAAGCACCCCCGCGAGCAGCTCCGCCTCGGCGATCTCCGCGGCGAGTCCGCTGGCGACCTCTTGCGCTTTGGAGCGCGCCGACCGGATCGATGCGCCGACGCCGTCGAGGTCGGTCGCGGACTGGACGGTCGTGCGGAGGTCTCCGAGCGAGCCCGCGACGCGGCTGAACGCACCACTCCACCAGCTCATCGACCCGGGATTGCCCTCGAGGCGCTCGAGCGGGTAGCCGCGGTTCGGCGACGTGAGGGTCACGGCTGCTCCTGCCCGGTGAGCTCGACGTCGAGATCGGAGTAGCGCGTCGCGATCGCGGTCAGCAAGGCGGCGACCTCGGATGCCGCGGTGGTCCGGTCGAGCACGACCCGATTCAGTGAGCTCAGCCGCCGGTTCATCTCGAGACGGAGCGCGACCCGGTGTGCGGGGTTCTCGACGCCGGTGTCGTCCCCCTGGATGTCGGCGTTGTCCACCACCGCGCTCGAGACCCGCGTCTGGATCGCATCCGCCGCGCTCGTGAGCGCGTGATAGTAGATCTCGACGTCTGACATCGGGCCCCCTCCGCCGGCTCGGTCCGGCCGACGCTGACACGCTATCGACAGGCCCGCTGCCGCGTCGATGGGGAGGACTCCCCTGCCGCACCCCGCGCGCTGCGGCCGCGGCATCCGCCGGTTCATCCGCGGCGCGACCGGCTCGCCGTGCCGCAAACAGGCTCACCCGGCCCCAACCTCCGAGCACAGGCGGGATGCGTCGACGCAGCCTGTTCTCGGCACGCCCCGAGGCGCGCAGCGGTGCCACCGGTGTCTTCGTCGGCCCGGAGGGGCGGGCGGGTCGAGCCTGCGCCGCGCGCCGATGCGCGGCCGACCGAGCGTGCCGTGCGCAGGCTCAACCCCACGCGATCTCCGTTCATCGGTCGGGTTGAACCGCTCAGCCTGTTGACGGCACACGCGGACGAGCGACCGGCTGCGCCGCCCGCGCCCGGCGACGTGACCCCCGCGACGCTTCCGAGCGCAACCGCTGGCGTGCAGCCCGCGACGGGGTTAGCGTCGCGGCATGAGCGAACGCACCTACGACCTCGTCGTCATCGGAGCAGGCCCCGTCGGCGAGAACGTCGCCGACCGTGCCGTACAAGGCGGCCTGAGCGTCGCCATCGTCGAGAGCGAACTCGTCGGCGGCGAGTGCTCGTATTGGGCGTGCATGCCGTCGAAGGGATTGCTTCGGGCCGGCGCGGCGCTGCGCGCGGCCCGCGCAGTCGACGGCGCGAAGCAGGCCGTGACAGGCGATGTCGACGTCGCCGGTGTGCTGCGCCGTCGCGACTCGCTCACGTCCGACTGGAACGACTCGTCCCAGGTCGAGTGGCTGCAGGGGGCGGGAGTCGATCTCGTCCGCGGCCACGGCCGGCTGGCGGGCGAGAAGCGCGTCGAGGTCACCGAACCCGACGGTTCCGTCACCACGCTCGTCGCGCGCCACGCCGTCGCGGTGTGCACGGGTTCGGCGGCCCTCCTCCCCGATGTCCCCGGCCTCGCCGATGTCTCGCCGTGGACGAGCCGCGAAGCGACCGCCGTGCAAGAGGTTCCGGGTTCGCTCGCCATCGTCGGCGGCGGTGTCGTCGCCGCGGAGATGGCCACGGCGTTCGTCGACCTCGGCAGCGACGTCGCACTCATCGCGCGCAGCCGGCTGCTCGGACCGATGGAGCCCTTCGCGGGCGACCTCGTGGCGCAGTCGCTGACCGACCGCGGCGCGCGCGTGCTGCTCCACACCGACCTCGTCTCCGCCCAGCGCGTCGAGGACGGCCAGGTCGAGCTCGAGCTGTCGAACGGCACGCGCGTCCGCGCCGACGAGGTGCTCGTCGCGACCGGTCGTGTCCCTCGTACCGGGGATCTCGGACTGGATGCCGTCGGCCTCGAGCCCGATTCCTGGATGGATGTCGACGACACCATGCTCGTCCGCGGATCCGATTGGCTCTACGCGGTCGGTGACGTCAACCGCCGCGCTCTCCTCACCCATCAGGGCAAGTACCAGGCCCGCGCGGCGGGCGATGTCATCGTCGCCCGGGCGACCGGCGGCACGGTCGACGACGCTCCGTGGGGCGCCCATGTCGCGACCGCCGACCATGCCGCCGTGCCGCAGGTGACCTTCACCGACCCCGAGGTCGCTTCGATCGGCGAGACCGAGGCGTCCGCGCGCGCCGCGGGTCGCAACATCCGCGTGCTCGACTACGACCTCTCGTGGATCGCGGGCGCGTCGACGCGTTCGGACGCGTACACCGGTCAGGCGCGCGCGATCGTCGACGAGGACCGCGGCGTTCTCATCGGGGCGACGTTCGTCGGGGCGGATGTCGGTGAGCTGCTCCAGGCGGCGACGATCGCGGTCGTCGGCGAGGTTCCGCTCGCGCGGCTGTGGCACGCCGTGCCGGCGTACCCGACGCTCAGCGAGGTGTGGCTGCGCTTCCTCGAGACCTACGGCCGGCCGACCGTCTGAGTCGGTCGGCCCGCCGCAGCCACCGGCTCACGCGCGCCGCTCGGCGTCGAGGAGGAACAGCGTTCCCGGCTCGCACCCGAGGGCCTGCTCCAGGGTGCCGGCGTCGATCAAGCCGCGCTCGTGCAGCACGGCGAGCGCGGCGTCGCGGTCGTCGACGATGGCCTGACGCTCACCCGCCGGCAGCGCCGCGATGCGGGCGCGGATGTCGCCGACGCTGAGGCCTGTCTCGGGCGCGCCCTCGCCGTCGCCATCGGGCTCGCGGACGCGGAAGCGCACCAGCATCACGAGGGCTGCCAGCCCGGCGACGCCGAGCGCGATGAGGACCGGAACCCGCCACTGCTGCCACCCCGTGTAGTCGTCGAGCTCGGCGACGCCGGGCATCGTGCCCAGCGCGAGAAGTGCCATCGCCGCCGCCACGAGGTGGATGGAGAACTCCGGCCACGAGAACCGGGCGCCCCGGAGCAGCCAGATGACCAGGAGGGTGGCCTGGCTGACCGCCGCGACGGTGAACATCGCGCCCGCGATCGGCATCGCCCGCTGGGCCTCGATGCGGTGGAAGTCGAAGCGGTCGCCCATGAGCACGGCGAGGCCCGTGATCGGTGCGAAGAACGCGCCGATCACGAGGGCCCACAGCACGACGTCGAGGATGCGATGTAACGATGACCTCTTCGCGTTCGCGTGCAGGCGTTGCGCCATCGCGGCGCCGTCGGCGCCGAAGTGCTGGAAGATCTCCGGATGCCGCTGGTAGGCGACAGCCTCGAGCTGCGCGAATCGGACGTCGGCGGCGAGCGAGTGGTCCTCCGCCCAGCCGCGTGCGGTGGTGCGGAGGAAGCTCATGAGCCACCGCCGTAGGGGGCGACGGGAGACTCGGTGGACGCGGGCGGAGGTTCGATCGGCGTTCCGTCCTCGTTCCAGTACACCGGGCTGCCGTCCTCGGGGAAATAGAACCGGGGTTGCCAATCGGGCCCCTCGAAGGCCGGCACGCGCAGGGCGAGTCCGGGGTAGGAGATGCCGGCGAAGACCATGTCATACAGCTTCGCGGCGTCACCGGGGAAGCACCCGGGTTCCGCGGTGACTCGGATCGTGCCCCGCGCAGGGCGTATGGTCACGACGCCACGACCGACGGGACCACCCGTCGCGATCACGTTGACTTCCTGGCGGTCTCCCTCGCCGTAGGTCGTGGTGGTCGCCGTCATGTCTGCGGCCTCGAAGGCAGCGGATGATGCCGCCACGATCGAGTCGACATCCGGCGCGTCCTGCTCCAGCAGTCGCGCCCACGAAAAGGCGTACCCGTCGGAGCCGCCCTCTCTCCGGCACGGGATAGGCGAGGCTCCCCACGACCCCTGATCCACCTTCCACTCACCATCGTGGATCGCCATGATCACCGAATGCATGGTCGTCGCGCACGAGAGGTATCGATCCTCGCCGTCGCGGTAGAGCGCATCTCCCGTCGGTGCTTCGGCTGCGGGACTGCATCCCGTCATGATCACTACCATTCCCGTGGCCAGCGCCATGGCAAACGTGCGTCGCGCTCGCCATGTCGCGCGGAGGCGGTATGAGCTGCTCCGCGAGTGCCCCAGCCGGCCCGCCGTCATCGCTCACCAATCGAGGAACGTCGGGAGAGCATGGCGATGCCCACGACCAGGATGACGACCGCGAGAGCCGAGATCGGGGCCGCGGCCCATTGCGCACCCCAGACCATGTCCCCCGTTCGCACGCCGTGCTCCGGCGTCATACCGGCGAACAGGACCGCAGCGATCGCGGCGGCGGTGCCAGGCCCGATAAGTCCGCGCAGACCCGGCACATCGTCGCGACGAGCGGTCGCCACCGAGACGACGGCCAAGACCACGGATGCACCGGCTAGCGCGATCAGGACTCCGGCGGGTATGACGAAGAGCGGATACGGCGCCGCGACGGCCCACTTGGCCCTTGTGGACTCGCTGACCTGCCCGCCCGAGAGGATCAGCGACCCCACGAGGAATACGATCAGCGCAGCGGGAGGAACCACGCCGACGATCGCAGAGGCACGCGTGGCGAACGCGTGCCCGCGGCTCGGCGGCGACGACGGCGGGACCACGGTGTCAGCGTATGCGGCAGATGGAGCGCGTGTCAGCGAGCGCGCACCGAGCGTGTGAGCCACGACCACAGCGGGTCGCCCGCACTCAGGCCGTTGACGATACGCAAGACGCCGCCGCTCTGCCCGATTCCACTGAGGGCGCCGCAGATGCCGACGAGCAGGGCCGGCACCGTGAAGATCGAGACGCCGGCGCCGAGGTCGCGTATGAACACTGCGACGCCACCCACAGCGACCAGCAACGCGAGCGCTACCGTGAGCAGGCGGACGAGGATGCGGGGCTCGAGGTTCACTGTTCGCGCCTGCACCCACCCGGCGGCTCGCGGCGCGCGCTGGCCGTTCACGTACGGCGCGCGCAGCCAGTACGACGCCGCCCGGGTGAGCGCGCGGCCGGTCCACCACAGGGCGACGAGCAATGTGGAACCTGCCAGCGCGATCACGACGGCGATCAGGGTCACGATCACATCGACAGCGTCTACGCGCCCGGGGGTGCTGAGTGACGCGACCATTCCCGCTGCGATGAAGCCTCCCCCGGCGGCGACGACGAAGGCGACGACGCCGAGAGCCCAGCGCGACCATCGCTCGTAGTCCGAACGCAGTACGGCGGCGGCACGATCAGCTTCGGCGGCCGTCGGGGGCGCGTACGGATCCACGGTCTCACCCGTCCCGAGGAACGGGCGGGATGCGGCCTGGATCAACGCGAACGCCATGAACAGAATGCTACGGGGTGGCTGAGACGGGGTCTGCGGGCTCGACGCCCTCGGGCAGAGCCTGCGTGGTCGTGAGCGCGAACGCGACGTGCAGCGCCAGCTCGGCCGACTGCTGCGGGTCGGAGCACAACCCCATGACGACGGCTGTGCCCGCGTCGCCGGGAAGACGGATCTCGCCGACCGCGGTGAGGTGCGGCATCCCGCCGTCCATCGACGCACCGAGGGTGATCGTGCCGACGCGACCGTCCGGGGTAGTGAAGCTCTCGCTGCGCCCGCCCTCGCCGAACCGCGCAAGCGGGAGCAGCCGGTGGAAGGCCGTCGCGGCGGCGTCGGTCGCGGCCGCCCCCGGCACCACGTTCGTGCAGAGGAAGAATGCCGCCGGGCGCTCGCCCAGCGTCAGCGAGACACCGGCGAAGGCGAAGGCGGTGTCGGCGAACAGCTCGACGCCGGCACGGAAGCCGTCGACGATCGCGTCGCGCGCGGCATCCGGGAGCCAGCCCTCGGCACTCACGAGGTACCAGTCGAGCCACTCCTGCGGCGAACGATCGCCGAACGAGCGGAACTCGATCCACCCCTGGGGCACCCGCTGCCAGACCCGCAGCGGCGCACCCTCAGCCGCGATCGGGTCGAGCGTCGCCTCCTGCTCGGCCATCAGACCTCCTCGTCGGTGCGCGGACCGTTGCCGCGCAGGGTGTTGTTGAACCGCTCGGAGAGGTTCTGCCACGGCCCGGTCAGACTGTCGACGAAGTCCGTCCCCTTGCTGTGGGCGTCCATCGCACTGTTCACGGTCCAGTAGGTGTTCGCGACCATGTTGGGCAGATTGACGTTGAGCGCCACGGCGACGCTTCCCGCCGCGGCTCCACCGCCGGCCATGGCCGGCGTCATGCCCTGGATCGACGGGATGAGCACCTGTCCGCCGGGTCCGATCAGCGCCTTTGCCGCCTGCCCGAGCGCGCCACCCGCGAGCAGTCCGAGGGCGCCGGTGGCGAACTCGGCGAACGTTCCGCGACCGGTCGCCCACTGCAGGCCGTCGATCGCGACGAGCGCGATGGACATGATGAGCGCCACCGTGCCGAGGACGGGGATGAAGAGCGAGAGGATCGCGATGATCGGCAGCGCCGCCCGGAGGATGTCCTCCAGGATCGGCACCACGTTGTCCATGAGCCAGTTGCCTGCGTCGGCGAGCCAGTCGCCGGCCGAGCCCATGAAGTTGGTGAACTTGTTGCCCGCGTAGGAGTCGAGCGTGTCGCTCGCCGACAGGAGCGCTCCCGCCGCGGCGGCCGCGTCGGCGTCGACCTCGTCCTTGAGCTGACGAGCGCGCGCTCGGATCGACTCCAGCTCGCCCTGCGCGTTCGCCAGCGCCGTCGACGCGTTCGACACGGCATCCGGGTCGGCATCCTCGGCGTCTTTGTTCGCCTGCGCTTGCGCATGCGCCGATTCCGATGAGGCGACGCTCGCGGATGCCGCTGAGGCCTCCTCCGCGAGCGCTGCGGCACGCCGCTGGTAGTTGGTGAGCTGATCGGTCCAGGTTGCGAGGGCGGTCCGCGATGTGCGCAACGCCTCGCCGGTGTCGCTGAGGTGCGGTCGGAAGTCCTCGCTGAGTGCGGCGCGGAAGGCCGTCGCCGACTTCCCGATCCAGGCGGCGTCGTCGGAGCCGTCCATCATCGAGAGCGCGTCATCGACGCCGTCGCAACTGGTGGTGAGCGCAACCACATATCCGGAGAGCGTCGCGACGTCTCCCGGGGCGGGGTCGAAGCCGAGAGCGGAGAAGTCGGTCACGACGCCGATCCTTCCTGCGGAACCATGCTGTTGCCGAGCTCGGTGTCGAGCTGCTGGAATGCCTCGAGAATGCCCTCGAGTCCCGTGCCCGCGTCTTCGGCATAGCGGGCGAGTTTGTCGATACCGCCACCCCACGAGTCGTGGAGATCCTCGAGACGCCGCCGCAGCACGTCTTGGGGCACGGCCGCGCCCGAGACGTTCGACATCGCCCGTGTCGCCCCGTCGAGAACATCTCGCATGTTCGCGTAAGCGTTGCGGCTGGCGCGCATCGCGCCGTAGTCGATCCGCACGTCGACCATGGTCACCTCCGAGAATCGAGCGGAGCCGAGGCGCCCAGGACGCCTCGGCTCCGAGAAGACGAGATCAGCTGCCGGCGAGCTGCTGGTCGAGGTCCTGGATCGCGCGCATCATGCCCAGCAGCGACTCGGACATGTCGTTGATGCCATCCACCGCGTTCTTCAGACCCGTCGTCAGCTCCGAGTAGCCCTCACCGAACTTGCCCGACGCGTGCTGCGTCTTGAAGTCGTCGCCCAGCAGCGTGTCGACCTGCGACTTCAGGGTGTCCAGCTGACCCTGAATGTCATCACGAGCCTGCGCCAGCGAGCTCGCAACCTGCTCCATCTCGCCATAAGACGCACCGAAATCAGCCATGACGGCCCTCCTGAAAGTAGATGTCCCGACCCCCCTCCGGAGCCGACACCCAAAACCTATCGGCACCGATCACATCAGGTCGATGGGGAGAACTCCCCATCTCGGAATGTGCTAGGCAATCGCTTTCCTCCGGCAGCCCGTGGCGCAGTTCCGCCCTTCATGCCGAGAGGACGCGCCGTGATACCGCGGTCTTTTCCATCCCGCCCGTCGGTGAGCTCAGGTGAGGTGGCCGACGCCCGCGAGCGCGGCCTTCGTGCGAGGCGACATGACCTCCGGCGCCATCGTCATCTCGAGCTTCTCGACATCGGACCACCCCCGCGGAATCGGACGACGCGCGAGAGGAAGACGTGCAGGGCGATGTGAGCCGCGGCCGCGGCCAGCCAGAACGATCGCGGCGGGGGCGATGTTGACGACGGCGATGATGATGAGCGGAACCCAGGCGCTCGGGAGGCTCCACCGCGGTCCAAACGTGCGTGACGCGTCAGGTTCGGACGGCTGTGCTGCGGCATGTTCCGACGGTCGATCGCGCGGATGCCGCAGCCTGTGGACAGTTCGGGTGAATGTCGGAGGTCGGCGCCATGATTAGAACGTGCATTCGAACCACGCATCCGGCAGCGGGATGGGCAGCGACGCCGACGTCGCCGCGCTCGCGGCGCTGGTCGCGGATGCCGAGGCGGCTGCGGATGTGGTGCGGGCCGGGCAGGTCCGGGAGGTGCGGGTTCTGGCGGCGGCGGGGGTGCTGGCTGAGCAGCAGTCGGCGGGCGCGTCAGAGCGGGTGAAGGCGCGGGAGATGGCACTGCGTGGGATCGCCGCCGAGCTTGCCGGGGTGTTCGTCGCGACCGACCGGACGTTGCAGCGTCGCATCGACGAAGCCCGAGACCTCGTCGACAACTACCCGTTGACGATGGCGGCATGGGAGGCCGGGCGGATCGTCCGCGGGCACGTGCGGGTCATCCAGGACGTCGGAGGCGTCATCCCGGCGGGTGACCGTGCGGAGTTCGAACGCCTCGCGATCGAGAAGTGCGAACGCGACGCCCCGAACCGGGTGCGCGACGCGCTCCAGATGGTCGCCGAACGGGTGCACCCGCGATCGTTCGCGGAACGCCACGAGGAGGTCGCGGCGGGGAGGTGCGTCTCGGTTAAGCCCGGCCCGGACGGGATGTCGGATTTGATCGCGACGCTGCCGACCGTGATCGCCGACGGAATCGTCGACCGACTTACGCGACAGGCGCGGGAGATCATCAACGCACGACCTGCGCGCGACGCCGCGGGCGTTCCTGACGAGCGAGCCGACACGCGAGCCGACGCGAATGGCGGCGCACCCGACGCCGAAACGACGCTTGATGTCGGGTCGTCGTTCATCGACGACGGCCGGAGCATCGACCAGGTTCGAGCCGACGTGTTCTCCGACCTCCTGCTGGCCGGAACACCGGCCCTCGACCCCACCGCGACCGGTGACGGCAACGGCACCCTCGGAGCGATCCGCGCGCACGTACAGGTCGCGGTGTCGGCTTTGACCCTGATGGGCAACGATGAGGAGCCGGCTGATCTCGCCGGACGCTCCCCCATCGACGCCGCCACCGCCCGCGAGCTGGCGGGCAACGCCACCTCGTGGGGCCGGCTCCTCACCCACCCCGTCACCGGAACCGTCCTGGAATGCGACGCGTACCGGCCCACCGCGGCAATGATCCGGTTGCTGCGAGCCCGGGACCGGCACTGCCGGTTCCCCGGATGCCGACAACCCGCCATCCGATGCGAACTCGACCACACCATCGCCGCATCCGACGGCGGCAAGACACACGTGTGCAACCTCGCCGACCTCTGCAAACGCCACCACGACGTCAAACACCACACCAGATGGCACGTGGCACAACTCGCGGGTGGAACCCTCGTCTGGACCTCACCGACCGGGCGGGTCTATCGCGAAGACGCACCACCACCACTGGTCACCTTCACGATCCCAGAACCACCCGGCACGGCTGGGCCACCACCCGACGTACCACCACCGTTCTGACGCGCATCTCCGCCGTCCCGACGCGCAGCGCCAGGGTATGAAAGATCTCGGAATGCCGCTGGAAAGCGACCGTTTCGAGGCGACTGAACCGCGTCTCCGCGCTCAGGATCGCGCGAGAACCCCGGAGAGCCGCAGCGAGGCCGACCAGGATCGCCGTCGGCACGAGGAAGAGCGGTGAGGGGATGACGGCGTCCCGCTTCGTGTCCATCGGTGCGCTCACTTGGCCACCCGACAGCACGAGCGACCCGATGAGGTATGCAACGAGTGCGTGAGACGACGGTGATCACCACATAGAGCGTTCGGCTCGCGGAGTGCGCTCGGCGTGGTGAGGCGGTCGGCTGCGGCACGGCGCCAGCCCAGGCGGACAACGACGACACCGTCGGACGAGGTCCCGGCGCGGCAACCGCACCGTGCAGTCCCGTACGCCAGGCGGCCGGCAGCACTGCCGGCCGACAGCACGTACGCGGGAGAGCGCGCGGCCCCCACGAAGACGGCCATGGCGACGACCGGACCCCGGTTGCGCTCGTGGCGGGGTGGCACGAGCACCGCGGTGCCGGAGAACGACGCCGCCACTCCCAGGGGTGAGTGTGATCCACAACCCCGGTCAACTCTCCGCGGCCCGCTCAGTCTGCGGGCGGCGGGGAAGAGGGCAGCCGCGGCTCACCATCGGCGATGCCGAAGAAGATCGGGTCGGAGGGCGCCTCCTGCTCTGGGACCGGCCAATCCGGAATCGGATCGTCACCATAGATCATCCGGTCCAATTCCTCGATGTCGCCGGGCTGGCAGGGCGAGGTCGCGGTCAGCACCACGTTGCCGTTGTCGATCAACGTCACCGTCAACAGCGAGTACACCCCCTGCTTGCGCACGATCACATCACCCGACGACACCGTCCCGGACGCGAGATCCATACCCTCGACCTCGAAACCCGCCTCGACCAGATGCTGAGACACCGCCTCCCGTTTGTCCGGGATCTCCGCCGGATCGATGCTCACCGTCCGGGTCAGATCGAACTTCCACCCGTCGCCGCACCCGACTCCCGACGGCAGCATCCCGTACGCCCCACCTCCCAGGGCCCGTCGTGGACCGCCGCAAGCACTCCGTTCGTCGTCTCCCGGAAATCCAGATACAGGCTCTCCGCCCGCTCGAACAGTTCCTCACCTGTCGGTTCTGCCACCGTCGCCCCACATCCCGTCAGAACGGTGACCGCGAACGCGGCCGCCGTCGCACCGAACAGACTTCTCCGCATGCTCACCGCCGCACCTCATCGGCGCGCCGGGGGCGGGGCGATCGCACCGCGATGATGACGAGGAGCACGACCTGCGCCACGGCGAGTGCGAACCACAGCCGCAGTTGCGCTTCCGAGAACGACGTGCCCGCAGACGTTCCCACCACAGCGCGGTATCCGATCGCCGCGACCATTGCCACCGCGACGATCGTGGCGATGATCGCGGCATCCGTTCGCCTTGCCGCAGGCCGGACGACGGCCGCCGCGCCGAGAGCGAGAACCGCGACGACGGATGCCGTCACCATGATCGGAAGGGCGAGGCCGGGGTCGAGCCGGATACGCCGGAGCGGTGGATACATCACGGCAGCCGAGACGACCGCGGACGTCATCCCGGCGCCCGCGATCCACGCCCACCACCGCCCGCCCGCAGTGGCTGGCGACGCGCGGACCCGCCCCGACGACATCCGACTCAGCGAATGGTCTCGGTGACGGTGTCCGTCGACACGACCTCCGCGGCGCTGGCCGCCACAGGACCGGGCGCCGCGACGGTCTCGGACTCGACGAGCGGCATCTGCACCGTGACGGCGCGACCGGCCTGCACGAAGATTCCGCGGCCTTCAGGGAAGTCGCTGCGCTTGACCTTCGGGAACGGCACCTTGAACACGGCGTCGCCGTCGAAGGCATCCGGTTTGAGGATGATGCCCTTGCGGCCGCCCTTGAAGTCGCCGACGAGGCCGAACCCGCTGGTCACCTGCGTGACGTCGGCATCGCCGATGAGCAGGTGATCGCTGCGGTTCACCGCCTGGAACAGCGCCTTCAGGGGGCGCTCCGCGGGCGAGTCGGCGAACTGCGGCACGTCCTCGACGACGATGAGGATGCGGCGCCCCAGCGTCTCATCCGCGACGAGCTCCGCGAGCTCGGTGGCGAGCTCCTTCGCGTCGTCGGGCGTCGTGGCGCTGCGCACCCACGGCGCGAAATCGCGCAGCTGCGACCGGCGCCCGCCGAAGTGGAACAGCGTCACCTCGGGGTCGAGGCGCGTCATTGAGGTGATGAGCGCCTTCATCGCCGTGGTCTTGCCCGCCATCGGCGGGCCGGCGACGACGAAGGTGCCGACGGGGTCGAAGTCGCGCGCCGCCAGCGTGTCTTCGGCGACACCGAGTACGGGGAACTCCCCGATGCGGTCGGGCAGGTCGGCGAGTGCCAGACGCGTCGGCAGCGAGCCGATCTCGGCGACCTCGCGCACGCCGCGCGAACGCAGCTCGTCGGCGAGCTGACCGAGCAGCTTCGTCTGCTCAGCGACGTTCGGCGTGCCGCCGAGCACCGCGATCTGGGTCTCGAACCCGTCGACGATCGCCCGACCCGGCGCAGATCGCTCGTCGAGGACATCCTTCGGCGCGTTCAGTAGCGCGTAGGCATTCTCGTCGGAGAGGCGCAGGACGACGCGACGCGAGATGTTCGAGCTGACGGCCGTCGGCACCGACCCGGAGCGGTCGGCGGTCGCCACGACGTGGACGCCGAGCGGGCGGCCCTCGCCGAGGATCCGCATGAACGCCTGGTAGAACGGCATCCGCGCCGTCGTCGACTCCCACTCGGCCCGGAACTGCGGCAGCCCGTCGAGCAGCAGCACGATGCGCGCCTCGTCACGGCCGGTGAGCTCGCGGTACTCGGCGATCGTCGACGCGTTGGCGGCGCTGAAGCGCTTGCCGCGATCGTCGAGGACCTTGCCGAGCGAACGCATGATGCGCTGCACACGCTCGGCGTCGTCACCGGGGATCACCGATCCGACGTGTGGCAGGATCTCGAGGCTCTTGAGCGATCCCGATCCGAAGTCGAGGCCGTAGACCTCGATGTTCTCGGCGCGGCGGCCCGTGGTCGCGGCGGCGATGGCGATCGTGCGGAGGACCGTCGACTTGCCCGAGCCGCTCGTGCCGTACACGAGCATCGAGCCGTCGCGGTCGGGATCGAAGTAGACCGCTTCCTGCAGCTGGCGTTCGGGGATGTCGCTCTTGCCGATGAGGATCGACCCGGCTCTGCCCGCGGGCAACGAGCGGATGTCGACGGTCGTCTCCAGATCGTCGAGCCACGGCCGCCGCGGGGCAGGGATGGCCGCCCGGTTGGCCGCAGCGACGAGGGTCGCGACGATGCGCTTCTGGTCGTTGGGCCCGGGGTCGACCTCGGCAGCGGGGTCTTCGGGCTTCTCGTCGACCTCCCAGCGCTGCACCGAGCCGAAGCGGAGCTCGGCGACGCTCACATCGGCGGCGACGACCTCATCGGTGCTCCAGCCGCCGGCATAGGCGGACTGGAAGGGCACGAGCCGGCCCGGGCCGGTCTTCGCGATACCGCGGCCGGGGATGCTGGGGTCGAAGCGTGCCGCCACGGGATCGTCGACGACGTCCTTCGAGTCGGACTCGTCGGCCATGCGCAGCGCGACGCGCAGGTTCGTGTTGGCGCGGAGGTTGTCCTTGATGACGCCGGCGGGACGCTGCGTCGCCATGATGAGGTGGATACCGAGCGAACGGCCGCGCTGAGCGATGTCGACGACTCCGTCGACGAACTCGGGCACCTCGCCGGCGAGAGCGGCGAATTCGTCGATCACCAGCACGAGAGCGGGTGGGGTCTCGGGGTCACGACGCTTCTCGAGCTCGAGGAGGTCCTTCGCCTTCTTGCGGTTGAACAGGTGTTCGCGGTGATGCAGCTCGGCCCGGAGGCTCGTCAGGGCGCGGCGGACGAGGTGCGGGCTCAGGTCGGTCACCAGGCCGACGGTGTGCGGCAGCTCGACGCAGTCGGCGAAGGCCGACCCGCCCTTGTAGTCGACGAAGAGGAAGGTGACGCGGTCGGGGCTGTGGGCGGCCGCCATGCCGAGCACCCAGGCCTGCAGGAACTCCGACTTGCCGGCACCCGTGGTACCGCCGACGAGGGCGTGGGGGCCCTGTGTGCGCAGGTCGAGCGTCATGGCGTCGGTGGCGCCCTGGCCCACGATCGCGCGGAGGTTGCCCGCCTTCTTGAGGCGGGGCAGCGCAGCGCCCGAGCGATCGAGGATCGTGTTGTTCTCACGCCAGCGCTCGACCGCGAAGGTGGGGTCGGACGCGAGCTCCGACCCGACGAGCGAGAGGAACATCACCGAGTTCGGGATGTCGGAGGAGTCCTCGATGATCGTGCTCGCGTCGGTGACGGGCGCGAGGCGCTTCGCGAGCACGGTCATGAGCTCGTTCGAGACACCCTCGACCTCGGTGACGGGGTACTCGACGCCGCTGCGGACCGTTCCGACACGCGCCGCACCGAGGCCCGCCGACACGTCGACGAACGAGCGGCACACGGCGGGCAGCGCATCGACGACGGGGGCGACGAAGATGCCGTAGACCCCGACGTCGGCGCCGCGCTCGAGCACTTGGATCAGACGGGCGCGGTCGACAGGCGCGTCGGCGGTCACGATGACGAGCACCGCGGTCTGCCCCGGGAACGTCGCCTCTTCAGCGGCGCGCCGGACGTCGGTGCCGTAGCGCATCGGGTCCCAGTCGTCGTCGAACGGCAGACGCGGCGCGGCCGCCGCCTTCGACCGACGCATCACGAGCTCTTCGAGACCCGACAGCAGCGCGGCCCCCGTGGAGGCGGAATCCGACAGCGGCATGTCACGGAACGGGCTGCGCTCACTCGAGGTGTGCGGCAGCCACTTGAGCCACTCGAGCTCCTTCGCCCACTCGGGCTCGGTCAGCGCGACGGCGGCGAGATCGTTCGGGGAATGCAGGCCGAATAGTTGCACGGCCAGACCGCGAAGAGCGTCGGCGGCCTCGCGGGCACCGCCGGCGACGCCGATGACGCCGACGCTCTGAAGCGATTCGAGAACCGGGACGCCGTCGATCAGACGGTAGCGCTCGCGCAAGCGGTCGACGCGTTCGACGTACTCCTGCAGCGCGTCGGGGTTCTCCGCGCGCTTGACGCTCGTGCGCGAGGGAGCCTCCGAGGTGCCCATGCGCACCGAGAGGAAGTTCCAATGCTCGGGCCGGCGGGTCCAGAGCATGGGGCCGAGCTGCATCGACTGTTCGAAGACGACTGCCACCGGCGGGACTTCGGCGTTGCGCACCTCGCGCTCACGCGGACGCAGCCGGTACAGCTTCTCTTCGAGCTCCTCGAAGGTGCGCTCGAAGATCTCGACCTCTTTGCGCTGGCGCTGGCCGAGCTGCGTGCGCTGCGAGACGAAGTTGCCGAGCAGCATCATCGGGGTCATGAAGACGATCAGCAGCGTGCGCGGCTGATTGGTGATGGAGAACATCGCGATGCCGAGGATGAGCGGAGCGATGAGCATCGGCCAGGGAAAGAGGCGCGAGACCGGGTCCTTGGGCAGCCGCGGCTCTTCGAGCTCCTCCCCGACGTAGCGCGCCTCGACCCGGGGGCTGCGGTTGAACAGCAGGCTGCCGCCGCGTTCGAGGACCGGATCCTGCTCGACCGGAGCGAACGTCTCGGCCATCGAGACCACGAGCTCGGTGTCGCCGAGCTGGAAGCGCTGACCGGGGATGACGCGGAGACGCTGAACGAGACCGCCGTCGATCACGATGCCGTTGGCCGAGTTCAGGTCGACCAGCTCGACGGATGCCCCGATCTCGATGCGAGCGTGGCGCTTGGAGACGAGCCGGTCGTCGAGGACGATGTCGTTGCCTTGCGCCCGGCCGATCGTGAAATGACCCTGCGGCAGCGAGAACTCGCGTCCCGCGAGGGGGCCGCCGACGACGTGGAGAATGGCGGCGACGGGGCCGCCCGCTCCGCGCGTGGCGACGTAATCCGCGCCCAGGTTGGTCACCGACGCGACGAACCCCGACCCGATGGGCGCGTCGCTGACGAGCATGTGCGGGTCGAGCATGACGAAGTCGGGTGAGGTCGGCGGCGCGACCGTGAGTGTCAGGACATCCGCCTCGCCTGCCGCGACCTCCCGTCGCGGATCGCTGTCGACGATCCGGCGGGCGACGTCGTGCACGGTGGCCGTCGAGTCCGACGTGACGACGATGTCGGTGCCGGTGTGATCACGGCGCTGGAGAGTCAGCTTGAGTCTCATCGAGGTTTCCTGTCAGCCGTGCGACGTCGGTCGGCGGGGAGGTCAGCGGATGGCGACGACCGCGGAGCGGTCGCCGAAGCGGATGGTGTCGCCGTCGCGCAGGTCGACGGGGTGCCCGGGCACGAGAGCCTGCTCGCGAGCCCCTCGCACCAGCACACTGCCGTTGGTCGAGCCGCGTTCGACCGCCACGACCCGGCCGTCGAGGCGCAGCAGTGCCCAGTGCGTCTTCGAGATCGACCGGGTGTGGTCGATCACCGGCACGGGCAGCACGTCCACGTCGTCGGGGCCGGTCGCGGGCGCACGCCCGAGGACGACGCCTCCGCCCGGCACGGCGATGGTGTCACCCGAGTCGAGGGTCAGCTCGACGACCGCGGACGACGCGGATGCCGGCGCGGGCACCTGCTCGGAAGCGGCGGGAGCAGGAGGAGCAACCGCGGGTGTCGCGTGAGCAGCCGGCGGCGCCGTCGGAGCCGGCGCGGGTGCCGGGTCCTCGAGAAGGGAGGGCGGTGTCCAGGATGCCGAACCCGCGGCCGGAGCGACGATCGCGCCGGGCGCGACAGCAGCGGGCCTCGGCGCGGCGGCCGGAATCGGCGCGGAGGCGGGTGCTTCCGGCGCACCGGGCGACGGTGACGCAGCGGGCATTCCCGGAGCGGGCGCGACGAACGGTGCCGGCGCGACGGTCGTGGGGATGCCGGGGCGGACCTCGTCATCGGCGGCATCCGTCTCGCCGATGATCCCGCTGCCGGGAGCGGAGCGCACCGCACCGAGCACGCCCCCCTTGTTACGCGCGAGCGGGACATAGGCACCGGCCGAGCCGGTGGCCACCGGCGTCGCGAGCGAGGGGAGCTCGGCCTTCACATCGAGCAGATCGGTCGCGACGGTCTTACGCGCGATGCGCATCCGCTTGTCGTCGTAGGGGTTGAGCCCGTGCTTGACGTCGACGAGCCAGACGGCGGCGGCCATGTCCGGCCAGCCGCGGCCCCGCCGGGCGGGATCGAACAGGGGCGAGAGCGCGATGACGAGCAATGGACCGAGCAGCGGAACGATCATGCTCGCGCAGAGCACGAGATAGCGCACGACGGCCCCGCGCCAGAACCCCGGCCGCTCGAGGGTGCGCACGTTCACGGCCCGCAGGCCGGTGAGCGCCTTGCCGAGGGTGACACCGCGGCGACCGAGCAGGATGAGCTGGACCAGGAGGAAAGCGGTCGACAGCCCCGAGCTGACGGCGGCGAGGATGATCAGCAGCACCAGATCGTCACGAGCGGTCAGCGCCTCGACGGGATCGGCCGCGAGGATGGCCGTGCTCAGCGCCGGGACGACGACGATGAGCATCGGCGACTGGATCAGCAGCAGGACGATGGCCTCGAGCACCGTCGCCAGCACGCGCCGGCCGAACGGTGCTGGACGCAGCCCGAGCGACGCGGCGTACTCCGGTCTCGGCCGACCGTCGGCATCGAGCCCCTCGATCGTCCGAGCGCGCTCATCGATCTCCCAGATCACTCGTTCCTCCCCGAAACGGTTCACACCCGAAGCGACCCTATCGTCCGTCGCGGGCCCGGCGATCGACTATTGACTCGACGGGCCCGCACGACGCCGGCGGAGAGGCCGGAACGTCAGTGGAAGAAGTGGCGCTCACCCGTGAAGAACATCGTCACGCCGGCAGCCTGGGCCGCGTCGACGACCTCCTGGTCGCGCACCGACCCGCCGGGCTGGATGATCGTCTTGATCCCGGCGTCGATGAGAACCTGCGGACCGTCGGCGAAGGGGAAGAAGGCATCGGATGCCGCAACCGAGCCGGCCGCGCGCTCGCCCGCGCGCTCGACGGCGAGTCGGCACGAGTCCACGCGGTTGACCTGGCCCATGCCGATCCCGACCGTCGCGGAGCCCTGTGCGAGCACGATCGCGTTCGACTTGACGGCGCGGCACGCCTTCCACGCGAAGATCATGCCCTCGAGCTCGGAGGGGTCGGGGCGCTCGCCGGAGACCAGCTGCCAGTCCTTCGCGACCGACTCGATGTCGTCGGGGAAGCGGTCGGCGTCCTGCAACAGCAGTCCGCCGGAGACGAGGCGGACGTCCATGCGCTCCTGGCGCCAGTCGGCCGGAAGACGGAGCACCCGCAGGTTCTTCTTCAGCTTGAACACCTCGAGTGCCTCGGGCTCGAAGTCGGGGGCGACGATCACCTCGGTGAAGATGTCGCGCAGGTTCTCGGCCATCTTCAGCGTGACCGTGCGGTTGGCGGCGATCACGCCGCCGAAGGCCGAGACGGGGTCGCACTCGTGGGCCCGCAGGTGTGCGGAGGCGATGGGATCCAGCGCCTGCGGCGCGGTGACGGCGATGCCGCACGGGTTCGCGTGCTTGATGATCGCGACGGCGGGCTTGACCATGTCGAACGCGGCGCGGAGGGCCGCATCGGCGTCGACGTAGTTGTTGTACGACATCTCCTTGCCCTGCAGCTGCTCGGCCTGGGCGATGCCGTGGCCGCCCGCGCGGGTGTAGATGGCGGCGCGCTGGTGGGAGTTCTCGCCGTAGCGGAGCGTGGCCAGCCGCTCGGCGCGGATCGTCAGGTGCTGCGGCAGCTCGTCGCCCTCGAGCGTCGACTCGGCGAACCACGTCGCCACGGCACGGTCGTACTCGGCCGTGTGTGCGAACGCACGGGCGGCGAGGTCGCGGCGCTGCGCGAGGCTCGTGCCGCCGGCGGAGACGGACTCGATGATGGCCGGGTACGACGAGGGCGAGACGACGATCGCGACGTTGGCGAAGTTCTTCGCCGACGCGCGCACCATCGCCGGGCCGCCGATGTCGATCTGCTCCACGACGTCGTCGGGCGCGGCGCCCGACGCGACGGTCTCGACGAAGGGGTACAGGTTCACGACCACCAGGTCGAACGCCGAGATGCCGAGCTCCCCGAGCTGGGCTTCGTGGCTCTCGAGCCGCAGATCGGCGAGGAGTCCCGCGTGGACGCTCGGGTGCAGGGTCTTCACACGACCGTCGAGCGACTCCGGGAATCCGGTGACCTCGGCGACATCCGTCACCGTCAGGCCCGCGTCGCGCAGGAGCGCGGCCGACCCTCCGGTCGAGACGATCTCGACGCCGGCGTCGGCGAGCGCCTGCGCGAGGGGCAGGAGATCGGTCTTGTCGCTCACCGAGATGAGCGCGCGGCGGACGGCGACGAGGTCGCGTGCGCGGTAGAGGGCGGGGTCGTGGCTCGGTCCGGCCATGGCGGTTCTCCTCGGGTGCGGTGTGGGGCCTGCGGTGCGTCAGGCGGTCGGAGCGGTCGGGTTCGGGGAAGCGGGCGCGGCGAGGTCGATGTCGCCGGTCGCGATGCGCCGCACGACGTCGATCAGCAGGCGGCGTTCGACGGGCTTGATGCGCTCGTGCAGGGTCGTCTCGTCGTCACCGGGCAGAACGGGAACCCGCTCCTGCGCCAGGATCGGCCCGGTGTCGACGCCGGCATCGACGACGATGACGCTCGCCCCCGTCCGGTCGGTGCCCGCGGCCAGCGCGTCTCGCACGCCGTGCGCTCCCGGGAACTCGGGCAGGTATGCCGGGTGGGTGTTGATGATGCGGGGTGCCCACGCGTCGACGACGGCGGCGGGCAGCAGCCGCATGAGACCGCTGAGCACGATGAGATCGGGAGCCCAGGCCTCGAGCTGGCGCAGGAGCTCGTCGCCCCACTCCTCGCGCGTCGCGTACTCCCGGAACGGAACCGCGAAGGTGGGGATGTTGAAGGCGTCGGCGTGGGCGAGACCGTCGGCGGGGCGATCGGCGCCGACGACCACGACGCGGGCCGGGAATCCGGGCTCGGCCGCGGCATCGAGGAGGGCCCGCAGATTCGACCCGCCACCGGAGATGAGGACCGCGACCGTCAGCACCGTCTTACTCTACCCGCGCCGTTCCGGCGAGCCGCGCCTGATCGTCATCCCCCGCGGTGGAGCGTTCGGCGGCCGCGTCCGCGTGGCGGACGGTGCGCGGGCCGAGCAAGGCGATCGTCGCGCCGATGCCGATCTCGACCGCGAAGGCGAGACCGACGGCGCCCGCGGACGGGCCGATCTGGTCGAGTCGGCCGGGGCCGAAGGCGCCCGACGCCAGGAGCGAGAGGACGGCGACCGCGAGCCCGCCCCCGACAGCCACGATCGCCGCGGCGGCGAGGCGGGGAAGGACGGGATCGGCGACGAGCGCGGATGCCGGCGCGGGCATCCGGCGACGTGCTGCGCTGCCGGCGATGAACCCGAGCGCGACCAGGAGCAGCGCGACGAGCAGCAGCACGGGGGGCGTCGCCGGCGGGATCGCCCCGAGCACGGGGATGCCGGGAACGACGCCCAACTGCGTGCCGGATGCTGCGACCGTCGAGCCGGCACCGAGCGAGAACCCGGGCCCGGCGGCGAAAGCTCCACCCCACACGAAGAAGGTCGGCAGGTACGCGGCCTGCCCGATGGTGACGGCGGTCGCACCGATCGCATCGACGTTGGCTGCTTGGAAGAGCGACACGATCTCGCCCCCGCGGACGAGCACGGCGACGCCGACGAGCAGCGCACCGACACCCGCGAAGCCGACCACGGCGATCGCGAGACCGCGGGCGCCGGCCGAGACGGCCGTTGCGTAGCCGCTCCGGTCGAGCCTCACGAACAGCGAGTCGACGGGCCCGTCGTCACCGTCGCGCCACGCACGGGCGACCGAGCCGAGGAGGGCGGGGACGGCGAACACGAGGGTGGGCAGCAGAACGGCCTGCCAGGTCTCGACGACGGCATAGGGGGTCGAGGCCGTGGCGGCCACGAGGGCTGAGGCGACGGCGACGGTCGCCGTCCCGGCGAGCACCCCGGTGAACCCGGCTCCGGCACCGGCTGCGCGCGCCCCCGACCGCGCGGCGAACAGCGCGATCAGCAGCGCGACCGCGAGGGGCGGCAGCGAGAGCGAGAAGGTGAGCGCGTCGGGGGCGATGCCGGCTGCCACGGTGTACTCCTGCGGCAGCGAGACCTGCAGCGGCACCAGGTTTCCGAACTGCCACAGCCGCACCGACGCGGGCCAGAGCGACGACCAGTCGGCTCCCCCGCCGAAGCCGACCGCCCAGAGCACGGTCAGCGGCGCGAGGGCCGCGGCAACGCCGACGGCCACCGCGACGAGGGCGTCGAAGGCGGAGAGGAGGGCGACGAGGAGGCGATTCATGCCTGATCGACCCTACCCAGCGAGTCTGTGCGTGTCGGGCGGACGCGCGCGGGCGCGCTAGCGTCTTCTCGGAGGAACTTGTGAACACTACGCAATCGCGCGCGCCCCAGGGGGCCATCGACCGCTTCTTCGACATCAGCCGGCGCGGCTCGACGATCGGCACGGAGGTCCGTGGCGGCCTCGTGACATTCGTCACGATGGCCTACATCGTGATCCTGAACCCGATCATCCTGTCGGGCAAACCCGATGTGGCGGGAACGACCCTCGACTTCGCCGCGGTGAGCGCCGCGACGGCGCTGACCGCGGGCGTCATGACGATCCTGTTCGGGCTCATCACGCGGCTGCCGTTCGCCTTCGCCGCCGGGCTGGGCATCAACGCGTTCGTCGCCTTCGGCGTGGTGGGCGAGGTCACCTGGGCCGAGGCGATGGCGCTTGTGATGATCAACGGCGTCATCATCGTGCTGTTGGCGGCCACGGGTCTGCGCAAGCTCATCTTCGATGCGGTCCCCGTACAGCTCAAGCTCGCGATCACGGTGGCTATCGGTCTGTTCATCGCGTTCATCGGGTTCGTCAACTCCGGCTTCGTGACCTCGACCGGCCAGGCCTCTCCCCCGGTCGGGCTCGGCGTCGGCGGATCCGTCGCGTCGGTACCGACCCTGATGTTCGTCATCACCCTTCTGCTCACCGGCATCCTCGTCGCCCGAAAGGTCAAGGGCGGCATGCTGATCGGCATCGTGACGGGCACCGTCCTGTCGATCGTCGTCGAGGCCATCTGGCACCTCGGGCCGGCCACCGAGAACGCCGGCGGATGGGGGCTGACCGTCCCGGCACTATCGGGCTCGCCGGTCAGCGTCCCGGACCTGAGCCTCATCGGCGCGGTCGACTTCGGCTTCGACCTCGGCAAGGTCAGCATCGTGACCCTCGTCATGCTCGTCTTCACGCTCGTGTTCTCGAACTTCTTCGACGCGATGGGCACGATGACGGGCCTGGCCAAGGAGGCGAACCTCGCCGACGCGAAGGGCGACTTCCCCCGCATCAAGTCGGCGCTGATCGTCGAGGGCGTCGGCGCGATCGCGGGTGGCGCGACGAGCTCGTCGTCGGCCACGGTCTTCGTCGAGTCGGGATCGGGCATCGGCGAGGGCGCACGAACGGGACTCGCCAACGTCGTGACGGGCCTCGTCTTCCTGCTCGCGATGTTCTTCACGCCGCTGACCTCGATCGTCCCCACCGAGGTCGCCGCCGCGGCACTGGTCATCGTCGGAGCCATGATGCTGTCGCAGATCGCGCACATCGACCTGAGCGACTTCCGCGTCCTGCTGCCGGTGTTCCTCACCGCCACGGTGATGCCGCTGACCTACTCGATCGCCAACGGCATCGGCGCGGGCTTCATCTCGTGGGTGCTGGTCAACGCGCTCTCGGGCCGCGTCAAGCAGATCAGCCCGCTGCTGTGGGTCGTCGCCGGCGGCTTCGTGATCTTCTTCGCCCGCGGCCCCCTCGAGGCGCTCCTCGGGGTCTGATCGCCGCCAGACGCGCTTCTGGAGAACAGCGAAGGGGCGGATGCCGCAGCATCCGCCCCTTCGTCGTATCCGGAAGCGTCAGAGCTTCTCGATGATCTCCCGCATGAGCGCGGCGGTCTCGGACGGCGTCTTGCCGACCTTGACACCGGCGGCCTCGAGGGCCTCCTTCTTCGCCTGCGCGGTTCCCGCCGAGCCCGAGACGATGGCGCCGGCGTGGCCCATCGTCTTGCCCTCGGGCGCGGTGAAGCCCGCGACGTAGCCGACGACCGGCTTCGTCATGTGGGCCTTGATGTACTCGGCCGCGCGCTCTTCGGCGTCGCCGCCGATCTCGCCGATCATGACGATGGCCTTCGTGTCGGGGTCTGCCTCGAACGCTGCGAGGGCGTCGATGTGCGTCGTGCCGATGATCGGGTCGCCGCCGATGCCGATGGCGGTCGAGAAGCCGAGATCGCGCAACTCGAACATCATCTGGTACGTCAGGGTGCCCGACTTCGACACGAGACCGATCGGGCCCTTGCCCGTGATGTTCGCGGGAGTGATGCCCGCGAGAGCTTCGCCGGGGGTGATGATGCCGGGGCAGTTCGGCCCGATGATCCGGGTCTTGTTGCCCTTCGACTTGGCGTAGGCCCAGGCCTCGGCCGACTCGCCGACGGGCACGCCCTCGGTGATGACGACGAGCAGGGGGATCTCCGCGTCGATGGCCTCGACCATGGCGTCCTTCGTGAACGCGGGGGGCACGAACGCGACCGAGACGTCGGCGCCGGTCTTCTCGATCGCCTCGGCGACCGAGCCGAACACCGGCAGCTCGACGGCGTTGCCGTCGGCGTCGGCGTGCGAGACGGTGGTGCCGGCCTTGCGGGCGTTGACGCCGCCGACGATGTTGGTGCCCGCCTTGAGCATCAGAGCGGTGTGCTTGGTGCCCTCACCGCCCGTGATGCCCTGGACGATGACCTTGGAGTCCTTGTTGAGGTAGATAGACATGTCGTTGGTCCTTTTCGCGTCCGGAGCTCAGGCGTTCGCCAGCTCGGCGGCCTTGTCGGCGCCCTCGTCCATACCGGCGGCGAGGGTCACGAGCGGGTGGTTCGCGTCGGCGAGGATCGCACGGCCCTCGTCGACCTGGTTGCCGTCGAGACGCACGACGAGCGGCTTGGTCGCCGAGTCACCCAGGATCTCGAGGGCCTTGACGATGCCCTCGGCGACGGCGACGCACGAGGTGATGCCGCCGAAGACGTTGACGAAGACGCTCTTGACCTGCTCGTCGCCGAGGATGACGTCGAGCCCCGAGGCCATGACCTGGGCGTTGGCGCCGCCGCCGATGTCGAGGAAGTTGGCGGGCTTGACGCCGCCGTGCTTCTCGCCGGCGTAGGCGACGACGTCGAGGGTCGACATGACCAGGCCCGCACCGTTGCCGATGACGCCGACCTGACCGTCGAGCTTGACGTAGTTCAGGCCCGACTCCTTGGCCTTGGCCTCGAGCGGGTCCGCGGCGCCCTTGTCCTCGAGCGCCTCGTGCTCGGGGTGACGCACCTCGCTGGCGTTCTCGTCGAGCGAGACCTTGCCGTCGAGGGCGACGATGTCACCGGCGCCGGTGCGCACCAGCGGGTTCACCTCGACGAGGGTCGCGCCCTCGCCCTTGTAGACGTCGTACAGCTTGACGAACACGTCCGAGACCTTCTCGACGAGGTCGTCGGGGAAGTTCGCGGCGCGGGCGATCTCGACGGCCTTGGCCTTGTCGATGCCCTGCAGCGGGTCGACCTCGATGCGCGCGAGCGCCTCGGGACGCTCGACGGCGAGCTCCTCGATCTCCATGCCGCCCTCGACCGAGCACAGGCTCAGGTACGAGCGGTTGGCGCGGTCGAGCAGCACCGAGAAGTAGAACTCCTCGGCGATGTCGGCGCCCTGCGCGATCATGACGCGCTGGACCACGTGGCCCTTGATGTCGAGGCCCAGGATGGTCTCGGCCGCGGCGTACGCCTCGTCGGGGGTCTTGGCGACCTTGACGCCGCCGGCCTTGCCGCGACCTCCGGTCTTGACCTGAGCCTTGACGACCACGACGCCGCCGATCTTCTCGGCCGCCGCCTTCGCCTCCTCAGGGGTGTCGGCGATGATGCCGGCGAGCACCGGCACCTCGTACTTCTCGAACAGGTCTCGGGCCTGGTACTCGTAAAGGTCCACTGCAATCCTTCGCTGGGCGACGGTGGGTGATGGGCGTGAAGAATCTCGATGTCGAGATATCGCCCGATCGGAAAGCCTACTACCCGCGCCTGACGGCCCCTGCCCGATCCCCGCCGAACGAAGGGGGCCGAGTCAGATCCAGCCGCGCTCGCGCGCCATGATCGCCGCCTGCTGACGGGTCGCGAGATGCAGCTTGCCGAGCACGGACGAGACGTGGTTGCGGACCGTGCCCGCCGACAGGTGAAGTGTCGCCGCGATCTCGGCGATGGTCTCGCCGCGCGCACCCGCTCGCAGCACGTCGAGTTCGCGGTCGGTCAGGGGGCTCCGCTCGTCGCTGAGGGCGTCGGCGGCGACTTCGGGATCGACGTACCGGCGCCCGGCGGCGACCTCGCGGATGACGGCGGCGACATCGTCGGCGCGACGCGATTTCGGCACGAATCCGTCGACTCCTGCGCTCAAGGCGCGCCGGAGGACGCCGGGCCGTGCGTGCCGGGTCACCACGACGCAGCGAGCCGGGACGTGCCGGCGGATGCGGGCCGCCGCCTCGACCCCGTCGATGCCGGGCATCTCGAGGTCGAGCAGGCAGACGTCGGGCCGGAGCTCGAGCGCACGCTCGACCGCGCTCTCGCCGTCGCGGCACTCCGCGATGACCTCGAGATCGTCCTCCAGGCGCAGCAGCGCGGCGAGGGCGGAGCGGATCATGTCCTCGTCGTCGGCGATGAGCACCCGGATCATTGCGGCAGCCCCTCCTCGGCCGGCTCCCGGCGCCCCGCCCCGGCAGCTGAAGCCGCGGGGATCGAGACGACGACCTCGAACCGATCGTCGTCGCGACGGGTGCGCAGGTCGCCGCCGGCGACCCCGACCCGGTGCGAGATGCCGTCGAGGCCCGAGCCGGAACCGAGAGCCGACCCGGCACCCGGATCGTTGGCGAAGGCGACACGCCAGTACGCACCGTCGCGGTCGAGCCTCAGCTCCGCCCAGCGACCGCCGCCGTGCTTGAGGACGTTCGTCGTGCATTCCCGGATGACGGGACCGAGGGTGTCGGCGGGGGCGAGAACGGCATCGGCCGCGACGTCGAGCCGCACCGCGAGCCCCGCGGCCCGCAGCAGATCGGCGGCGTTGGCCAGTTCGTCGGGGAGCGGCACACCGCGGAAGCGCCCGGCGAGCTCGCGCGTTCCGGTCCGCGCCGCATCGACGGATGCCCGCGCCAGACGGATCTGCTCGCCCGCGGCATCCGGATCGCGCTCCAGCATCCGCTCGGCGAGCTCGAGCTGCAGTGCGATCACCTGCAGGTGGTGTCCTTGCAGGTCGTGCAACTCGCCCGCCAGGCGCAGACGCTCCTGCGTCGCCGCCAGACGCGACTCGGTCGCGCGGGCGCGGTCAAGCTCGAGCACGACGTCCCACGACCACAGCGACAGCGCGATGGAGGCCGGGAGGGCGACGGCGAAGACGAGAAGGGCGAAGGCGAATGATCCCGTGCCCTCGAGCGCGCCTTCGATGCGCGCCCGCTCCGCGAACCACAGCGCGACCAGCGCGGCCTCGACGAGGATCACGCCGCGCCACCGGATGCCGGGCCCCCAACGCACCAGGCACAGGATCGTGGCCAGGACGGCGGCGGCGAACAGCACCGTCATCGTCGTCACGCCGACGAGCAGCGATCCGGCCACCCCGACCAGGACGGGCCACGACAGGAACCGCCGCAGCCGGGGCGGCCGGTCGGCCTCACCCACGTCGCCGTCGGTGCGGTAGCGCGACAGCAGCACGACGGTCGAGACCAGGACGGCGACCGAGCCGGCCGCATACCCGACGATCACCGCCGGATCCTCCAGGCGGGTGCGGACCAGCAGCGCCCACAGGCTCCAGATGCCGAGCGCCGAGATCATGAAGAAGACGATGGATGCGGCGATGTACCACGAGGTGGCCACGACCTCGCGGGCCAGCGTCGTGCTGCGCGGCGCGGATGCCGGTCGATGGTCGCGGTCGTTCACGAGGCCAGAGTACGACCATGACGTTTGTCATGGCCGAGGCCGCCGAACCTCCCGGTCGCGGGTGACGCCCCGACACTCCCGCCTGCGATCGGGCGCGGCTGGGATGGATCCATGACCAATCCCCTTGCAGACCTCATCCTCGGCTTCCAGGACCTCGTGGCCCGAATGCCCGACATCCTCCAGCCCGTCATCGTCGCCCTCGCGGGTGCGGTGCCGTTCATCGAGGGCGAGGGCGCCGCCGGCATCGGCATCATCGGCGGCATCCACCCCGTCGTCGCCGCGCTCTCCGGCGCGATCGGCAACTTCGTCTGTGTCGCCGTCGTCGTGCTCGTCGCCGCGCGCGTGCGCACCGCCGTCACCACGCGGGGCGGCGCACCCGAGAAACCGAAGTCGGCCCGCAGCGAGAAGTTCCAGAAGGCGTACCACCGCTACGGCACCCCGGGCGTGAGCCTGCTCGGCCCGCTCCTGCTGCCCACGCAGTTCACCGCCGCCGCCCTGACCGCCACCGGGGTGCCCCCGCGCATCGTCCTCCTGTGGCAGGGAGCCGCGATCGTGATGTGGACCACGATCATCACCCTCTTCATCACCGGCGTGCTCTACGTCGCCACCTGACACTCCCGCAACCCCCAGGCCGTATTCAGCGGCCGGCATGCCCTGGAATGCAGGATGGTGACATGACCGCCCTGGAGTCCCGCCCGTGGCTGTCGGCCTACGCCGACGGCGTCCCCGCCGAGATCGACGAGGTCACGCAGACCCTGCCGGAGATGCTGGCCGCGACCGTCGCACGGCACGGCAACCGGACCGCGCTGGAGTTCTTCGGCGCCTCGATGACCTATCGCGAGCTCGGGGCAAGCGTCGACCGGGCCGCCGAGGGGCTGCGCCGGCTCGGCGTGACCGCCGGAGATCGGGTGGCGATCGTGCTGCCGAACTGCCCGCAGCATGTCATCGCGTTCTACGCAGCGCTCCGCCTGGGCGCGATCGTGGTCGAGCACAACCCGCTCTACACGGCGCGCGAGCTGCGGCACCAGTTCGAGGACCACGGCGCGCGGTTCGCGATCGTGTGGGACAAGACCGTCGACACCATCGCCGACTTCCCGACCGATCTGCGCGTCGAGCGCATCATCAGCGTCGATGTCACGGAGGCGCTCCCCCGCGGCAAGCGGATGCTCCTGCGGCTGCCCGTCGCGAAGGCACGGGAGTCGCGGGCGCAGCTGACGGCGAAGCCGCGCACGAAGGACGCGCTGCCCTGGTCGCGGCTCCTCCACCGCCGCGCGGTGTCGCGGCGTGTGGCGGGGCCGAGCCTCGACGACACCGCGCTGCTGCAGTACACCAGCGGCACCACGGGCATCCCCAAGGGCGCCGTGCTGTCGCACCGCAACCTCCGGGCGAACGCGATGCAGGGTCGCGCGTGGGTGCCGGGACTCGTCGAGGGCAACGAGACGTTCTACGGCGTTCTGCCGCTCTTCCACGCCTACGGCATGACGCTCTGCCTGACGTTCGCGATGAGCATCGGGGCGAAGCTCGTGCTGTTCCCGAAGTTCGACGTGGGCCTCATGGCGGATGCCGCGAAGAAGAGCCCGCCGACGTTCCTCCCCGCTGTGCCGCCGATCTACGACCAGCTCGCGCGTGCGGCATCCCGCGGCGCGATCGACCTCTCGCGCGTACGGTTCGCGATCTCGGGGGCGATGAGCCTGCCGGTCGCCACGGTCCGCCGCTGGGAGGACACCACCGGGGGCCTGCTCGTCGAGGGATACGGGATGACCGAGTCCTCCCCCGTCGCGCTCGGCAATCCGATGGGCCCCTCGCGCCGTCCCGGCACCGTGGGTGTCCCGTTCCCGAGCACGGACATCCGCATCGTCGACCCCGACGACCCCTCCGTCGACCGTGAGCCGGGCGAAGAGGGCGAGCTTCTCCTGCGCGGACCACAGGTGTTCTCGGGCTACTGGCGACGCCCCGCCGAGACCGCCGATGCGCTTCTGCCCGGCGGCTGGCTGCGCACCGGCGACATCGCCGTCGTGTCGCCCGACGGCTTCGTCTCGATCGTCGACCGCCTCAAGGAGCTCATCATCACGGGCGGGTTCAACGTCTCGCCCAGCGAGGTCGAAGACACCCTGCACGCCCACCCGGATGTCGAGGCCGCGGCCGTCGTCGCCGCCCCGCGCTCATCGGGCGGTGAGGAGGTCGTCGCCGCGGTCGTGCTGCGCGACGGCGCCACGCTCGATGTCGAGGGTCTGCGCGACTTCTGCCGCACGCGGCTGGCGGCGTACAAGGTGCCGCGCCGGATCATCGCCGTCGACGATCTGCCCCGGTCGCTCATCGGCAAGGTGCTCCGGCGCCAGGTGCGCGAAGAGCTTCTCGCGCGCGACTGAGCCTCTCAGCCCAGCCGCCGCAGGCCCGTCGAGGCGGGGCCCTCGATGCGCTCGCCGTCGGGGGTGAACCGTGATGCGTGCAGAGGGCAGTCCCACGTGCACTCGAGGTCGTTCCACTCGAGCACGCCGCCGAGGTGCGGGCAGATCGCGCTGACCGCCCGCGTCTGACCGTCGACCGTCGAGACGCCCACAGGCCGGGCATGATGCTGCGCTACGGTGCCCTGGCCCTCTGCCGGCTGCTCGACCGGCGTGGATCGCGTCGCCGCGCCGACCCAGCCGCGCGCAGCGGCGGCCCCGACCTTCGCGTTCTCCGTCGCGCCGCGAGCGAGGTCGGCAGGAACCGTGAGGCGCGTGCCGATGACCGTCATCCATGTCGGGCGCTCGCGCATCTTCTCGCCGCGCAGCTCGCTGGCGATGCGCAACGCGGCAGCGGGTGCGTTGGTCAACCCCCACTTGGCGTAGCCGGTCGCGAACCGCACGCGCCCGAGCGAGCGGGGCATCACCCCGATGAACGGCACGAGGTTGTGCGAGGTGTAGTCCTGCGCCGACCAGCGGTGGGTCTCCGTCCCCACGGGGAACGTCTCCCGCGCCCACGTGACGAGCTCCTCGAGCATCGCCAGCTCGCTCTCGACTCGGCCGACCGGGTGACCGGCGCCGCCGACGATCAGCTGCGGCGCCGCATCCGTTCCGCCGCCCGCGCCGTCGGCGGCCGTCACGGTGCGCACCGACCGGGTCGGGCTGTCGGCCGAGAGGTACATGCCGTCGGGTACCTCGCCCTCGAGGTCGAACGAGACGCACGCCGACCGCATCCCGCTCACCTTCGCGAAGTACAGTCCGCGATCGGTGAGGGGCGCCCCCGTGGCCAGCACGATCTTCGCGGCGAACAGCGTGCCGGCCTCGGTGTCGACCCGGGGCCGCGGCACGACCCGCACGCGCCGCACCGCCGTGTTCAGATGCAGCCGGCCGCCGGCGGCGACGAACGCGGTCGCCAGTGCCGTCAACAGGCTCATCGGGTCGATCGCGCGCTGATCGTCCAGGGCGACGGCGCTGACCATGCGGACGGGACCGGCCGCGAGCTCCTCGGGACCGGCGAGACGCACGGCGAGGCCCGCTTCACGGGCCGCGCGGTACTCCTCCGTCACCGACGCCACGCCGTCGGCACCGTGAGCGTAGGTGTACGCGGTGCGGACGGTCGTCGAGACACCGAGCTCGTCGGCAGCACGGGTGATCCACTCGAAGCCGTCGCGGTTCGCGTCGGCGTAGGCACGGACGAGGGATGCCGGGTGATGCCGGCGCAACGACGACAGC